>DATJSU010000023.1:0-13008 GCA_035503915.1 Acidimicrobiales bacterium
AGGCCCTAAAGAGCGCCTAGCGCTGACCGATGGATTAGGAAACCGGCGCGCGCCGGTTGGACAGGAAATTGGCGTGGCAGCAAAAGGCCGAGGGGTCGCGCTACAGGCGGTGGCTGGAGGGCCGCCGGACGAACGTCTGGAACGGATCTGCCTCCATAACCTCCTCGCCAGCGCCAACGAGGCGATTTACTTCAAGGACCTGGAAAACCGCTTCATACTCGTGAGCCGGGGCGTCGCGCTGCACCACGTGGAGCGCCAGCTCAGGCTGGGCTTGGCCGACGGGCCCGAACCCTCTCCCGAAGACTTCATCGGCAAGAGCGACCTTGACCTGTTCGACCTGCCGCTCGCCCTGGAGTGGGTTGCCGAGGAGCAACACATCATCGATACCGGCGAGCCGATGGTCAACGTCCTGGAGCGGGATACCTACTTCCACCCTGATGCTTGGTTCGAGACGAGCAAGTCTCCCCTGGTCGACGACGAAGGCACCATCATCGGCACCTTCGGGGTCAGCCGCGACGTCACCGCCAGGGTCAAGGCAGAACAGGCCGTGATCCTGAGAGAGGCGCAGCTGCGCGCAGTACTCGACAGTTCACCTGACGCCATTACCTGCTACAGCCCGGAGTTCCGCTACGAGCTGGTCAACGCGAAGGCGCTGGCGCTCCTCGGTAGACCGGTGGAAGACGTTGTCGGCAGGACCGATGCCGACCTCGGGCGGCCCGACAAAGTCGTCACACTGCTCAGTGACGGCTTGGAGCGTGTGCTCGCTACCAAGCGGATGTGCGAGGTTGAGTACTCGACCGAGGCCGGGGGCGCGACCAGCTGGTGGCACGTCCGGATGGTGCCGCAGTTGTCCGAGGGCGGCGAGGTGACCGGGGTCATAGCCGCCGCGCGCGACCTGACCGAGCTGAAGGTGGCGCAAAGCGTGCTGGCCCACCAGGCCAACCATGACCCCTTGACGGGCCTCGCCAACCGTCTCGCCCTCACCGACAAACTGAGGCACGTGCTTTCCGGTCTTCAGCAAAAGCCAGGCCGTATCGCGCTGCTATTCATCGATGTCGACAATTTCAAAGTGATCAATGACGCTCGTGGGCACGATATCGGCGACAAGTTGCTCGTAGAAGTCGCAGACCGCCTCACCCGGGTTTCCCGGCGGGCCGACACGGTGGCACGGCTCGGTGGTGACGAGTTCGTCATGCTCGCCGGCGGTCTGTCGGAGGACGACGATGTTGACGTGCTCGCTATGCGGGTGCTGCGCAGCCTGCGCAAGCCCTTTGTCGTCGGCGGCGAGAGGTTGGGGGTAAGTGCGAGCATCGGGGTCGTCACGACGTCCGACCCGCAAGCCAAGGCGGGCGACCTCCTGCGTGACGCCGACATCGCGATGTACAGGGCGAAAGAGCAGGGGCGCGACCGTTTTGCCTTGTTTCACCCGGTGCTGCGCGAGAGCGCTACCGAGCGCCACCGCCTCGGCCGCGACTTGCGGCTGGCGGTCGAAAACAACGAGTTCTTCCTGGTATATCAGCCGATTTTTGCACTGCCGAGCAACGCTCTCGCAGGTGTAGAAGCGCTTGTCCGTTGGCAGCACCCCAAAAAGGGGGTTGTCCCACCGGCAAAGTTCATCCCCCTTGCCGAAAAACTTGGGCTGATCAATGCACTGGACGGATGGGCGCTAGGCGAAGCGTGCCGCCAGCTCTCGGACTGGGACGTCAATTTGCCGCCCCGGGAAAGGTTTACAATGGCCGTGAACGTGTCGGCCAGGCAGGTTGCCGCCTCTGGCTTCGTCGACCTCGTCAGGGCCACTCTGGCCGACCACAACCTAGAGCCTGCCCGCTTGAGCCTGGAGATCACCGAAACAGGGATGATCACTGAGTTCGACCGCACAGGCGAAGCTCTCGAGGCTCTGGTCGAGATGGGGATCCGCGTCGCGCTCGACGACTTTGGCACGGGCTATTCGTCGCTCGCGCACCTCCACAGTTTCCGGATGAACACCCTCAAGATCGACCGCAGCTTCGTGTTCCAACTGGACGGGGCCGGGAAGGAAAACGCCATCGTGGCGGGAGTGGTCGCCATGGCCCATGCCTTAGGGCTGGAAGTCGTCGCCGAGGGCGTTGAGACGGCGACGCAGTTGGGCAAGGTGGTCGCTATGGGTTGCGATTTCGCCCAGGGCTTCTATTTCGCACGCCCGGCACGCCCGGAGATGATCGCCGAGCTGGTCTCCCAGGGGCGACCAGGCCTCGAGCCGGTCAGCCCCGCAGGCGCTCCACGGTCCGCAGCTTGTTGTTGACGTCGAGGGCGGCGACCTTGTAAGCCTCCGCAAGGGTCGGGTAATTGAAAACGGCCTCCAGGAGGTAGTCGACCGTGCCTCCGCAGCCCATTACGGCTTGCCCGATGTGGACGATCTCGGTTGCCCCCGTGCCGAAGAGGTGGGCCCCGAGCAGCTTGCGGTCGACGGGCGAAACCAGGAGCTTCAACATCCCGTACGAATCACCGCAGATCTGGCCCCGTGCGAGCTCCCGGTAGCGCGAAATGCCGACCTCGTACGGCACTGACGCTTCGGTCAGTTGAGCTTCGGTGCGGCCCACGTAGCTGATTTCGGGGATCGTGTATATGCCGATAGGCATCGTCTTGTCGATCGCGCCCGTTGGTTCGCCGAGCGCGTGCAGAGCAGCGAGCCGCCCTTGCTCCATCGATGTCGAAGCGAGTGCCGGGAAACCTATCACGTCGCCCACTGCATAAATGTGCCCAGCAGACGTGCGGAAAAACTCGTCCACTGTCACCCGGCCGCGTTTGTCCGGTGTTATCCCGACGGTTTCCAGCCCGAGGCCTTCCGTGGCCCCTTGCCTGCCGGCAGAGTACATGACCACGTCGGCGGCGACGACCTTGCCGCTCGCAAGCAATGAGATCGTCCCGCCCTCGTGGGGTTCCACCGCCTCCACGACCTCGCGGAAGCGGAAGGTCACGGCGAGGCCGCGGAGATGGAACTGGAGCGCTTCGACAATTTCCTCGTCGCAGAAGTCGAGCATCCGGTCGCGCTGCTCGATGACGGTCACCTTCGTCCCGAGAGCGGCGAATATCGACGCGTACTCGATACCGATCACCCCTGCGCCGACGATGACCATGCTGCGAGGGATCTCGTGGAGGCCGAGGATCCCGTCCGAGTCAAAAATGTGCTGGTCGTCAAAAGCGACGCTCGCCGGTCTTGCCGGGTGGGTCCCCGATGCGACGATCACCTTTTGAGCTGACAACCTCTGTTCGCCACGCGCCGAATGGACGGCGACGGTATTGGCGTCCACGAACTGGGCGCTCCCCTGCACGAGAGCAACGCGGTTTCGCGCAAGCTGGTCGCGGACTACTTCTATTTCGCGTGCTACGACATGGTGGCTCCGGCGCGAAAGGTCTTCCATCGTGATGTCCTGCTTGACCCTGTAGCTCTGGCCGTAGAGGTCGCGCTGCGACAGGCCGGTCAGGTAGAGGACGGCTTCCCGGAGCGATTTGGAAGGGATGGTCCCGGTATTGACGCAAACCCCCCCCACCACGTCGCGTCTCTCGATCACCGCTGCGCTACGGCCGAGCTTGGCAGCCGCGATCGCGGCACGTTGGCCTCCGGGCCCGCACCCGATCACGAGCAAGTCGTAATCAGGCACGCTCACCCCGCGCAATGCGCACCTGCTATTTCTAGCCGTTGGCGGAGCCGACCTCCAGGGGGCTCGCCCCCGGGAGTGTTCGAGCGAGCTCGGGCAAATCGCGCCAAGCCGCCGGCGAGTGGTGGGCGGCCCGACTTGTGGCGGGCAGTGGGGCCTCGGGACACTTGGGCATGGGCCCTGAAGAGTTCCGCCGTGCCGCTCACGAACTGGTCGATTGGGTAGCGGATTACCGCCTCCGGGCGGCCGGCCTCCCCGTCCGGTCAACGGTCCCGCCGGGGGCCGTCGCCCGGGCGCTACCCGCAAGCGCCCCCGAAGAGCCCGAGACGGTGGAGGACCTGATCGCAGACCTCGACAGGGTCGTGCTCCCCGGCGTGACCCACATGCAACACCCCTCCAATTTCGCCTGGTTCCCGTCCAACGCTTCGCTCAGTTCGGTCCTGGGAGATATCGCCGCCAGCGGCATCGGCGCGCTCGGCATAACGTGGCAGTCCGCCCCGGCGCTGACCGAGGTCGAACAGGTCGTTTGCGACTGGGCGCGCCAGCTCTGCGGTCTGTCTGCCGGCTGGCACGGCACGATTGGCGACGGCGCCTCGACGGCCACCCTCGTCGCATTGCTGGTGGCGCGTGAAAGGGCGTCAGCCGGCTCGCAGAGACGGGGCGGCCTGCAGGCCGAAGGGGCGCCGCTCACCGTCTACTGCTCGGCGGAGGCCCATTCGTCTGTGGCGAAGGCGGCGCTGCTCGCCGGTTACGGGGCAGCCAACCTGCGGATGGTCCCGGTCCGCCATCCCGGCCGGGAAATGGACACCGGCGTCCTCGCCGAGCTCATGAAGGACGACGTCGCCGGAGGTTACCGGCCTGCTGCCGTGGTGGCGACGTCGGGCACGACCTCGGCAACGGCGTTCGACCCGCTCACGGAGGTCTGCGACGTGGCGGGCGAGCACGGCGCCTACGTCCACGTGGACGCCGCCATGGCCGGCTCGGCGATGCTGCTGCCCGAATGCCGTCACCTTTTCGACGGTATCGAGGGCGCGGGCTCGCTCTGTTGGAACCCGCACAAGTGGCTCGGCTCGGTCCTCGAGACATCGCTCCTGTACGTCAAAGAGCCCGGTGAACTGGTTTCGGTCATGGCCACCGACCCGAGTTACCTGCGCTCGGCCCAGGATGGCTCGGTCGTGCAGTACCGCGACTGGGGCTTGCCTTTGGGCCGCAGGTTCCGTGCGCTGCGCCTGTGGTCGCTGCTCAGGCTGGAAGGCGCGGCAGCCATCCGGGCCCGTCTGCGGCGTGATCTCGAGAACGCGCAGCGCCTGGCGTCGCTCATCCCCGAGGCCCAGGGGTGGGAGCTTGTCGCCCCGGTCAAGCTGCAGACGCTCTGCGTCCGCCATAGGCCGGTGGGCTTGTCATCCGAAGAGGACCTCGACCGGCACACGCTTGCCTGGTGCGAGGCGGTCAATGCCTCGGGCGCGGCCCACGTGACGCCCGCCCAGCTCGACGGCCATTGGGTCGTACGGGTGTCGATCGGCGCCGAGCCGACGGAATGGTCCCATGTCGAGGCGCTCTGGGACCTGATGCAGCAAAAGGCCGGCGAGGGAGCGCACTGACAAGGGCCGGGCGCCCGGACGGTTCGCCAAAGTGTGGGCAGGAGGGCCCTGCGGCCGTTAGCATTTTTTGGCGTCGGGGAGGTGGCCGCCACGGACAATCGCTTGTACCTGGACGTCAACCGGCTGGCCCGCAGCACGCCTTGGGCGCATAGCTTCATGACCGCCTATTACGAGCGCGTGCTGTCTCCGGTTGGGGCTGGGTTGCTCGTACTAGCGGGCCTCCTTCTCGCTGGCTGGCTGAGCGCGCGCCGTAGCCCCGGCAACGTCGCCGCCCTCGTTTGGTCGGCGGTCGGCGCCGTCGTGTCCTTCGGCATTGCCCAGGTGCTCGTCCAGGTCTTCAAAAGGCCAAGGCCCTACACCGTGCTCCACCACGTCACGCTCCTCGTGCCGAAGGCGGCAGCGGGCTCGTATGCCTTGCCGAACAGCCATGCGGCCATCGCCGGTGCGGTCCTATTCGGCTTCGCGCTCGCGCGACGCTGGCGCTTGGGGGCCCTGGCGTTGTTGGCGACGTTGTTGTTGCTGTTCAGCGGGGTATATGTCGGGACCAACTATCCCTCCGATGTGGCGGCCGGGGCCGGGCTGGGCGCCCTCTTCGTGGTGGTGCTCTGGCCGCTCGGGAACTGGCTCCTCACACCTGCGATGGAAGGGCTCGCCGCCGGCCCGTTCGGGTGGCTGGTCGCATCGCGGGCGGCCGCTCGCAGGACGGGCCGCCAGCTGGTGCTGCAAGGGCCGACCACCAGGCTGCCCACTGCCAAGGCCATGGACGCTCTGCGCCACGCGTCGGAGGCAGCGCGCAACGTCCCGAACATGCCGCCGGCGGTCCAAACCACGTCGGTCCGCACGACTGCCGTCAGGACGACGAAGCTCCCGGGTGGCGACCCGCCCGTCACCGGTGAGGCTTCGTGAAACGGGCGCACGCGCTGACCACGCAGCGCGACTAAGCAGATAACAAAAAAGCGGGTTGGGAAGCGTTAGCCGGCGATCGCCCGGCGCTCGACTTCGCTCAAGCCACCCCAGATCCCGTGTGGTTCATGGATCCTCAGTGCGTAGCCGAGGCACTCCTTGCGGACGGGGCAGCTGGCGCAAACGGCCTTGGCTTGGCGCTCCCTGGAGGCGCGCGCCTCTTTGCGTTCGAAGTGAGCCGGGGCGAAAAAAATCGCTGCCGACTGCCCTCGGCAGGCTGCTCTGGCCTGCCAATCTTCCGATGCCTGGAGCGCTGTCACCTGGGTTGCCTCTCTTCCCGAAGGTACTCCCGGCTAGGCACCGTGACAATAGGCAATGTGAGCCGTGGCCCGGGCCGTCCGCCGGCGCTGGTGCGTTCGGGCGCCGCCCCCGGCTAGCCTGCGGCTGTCGCATGGCAGGCATTCGGTAGGGAGCCGGCTTGGATCCGTTGAGCTTTTTTTCCCAAGTGCGGGTGTTCGTCGTGACCGGGAAAGGAGGGGTAGGCAAGACCACGGTGAGTGGTGTGATGGCGAACCTTGCCTCGCGAGAGGGATTACGGGCGCTGGTCGTCGAACTTGGTGTGCCGGGGGCGCGCCGCCAGCCCGAGGTCGCCCACCTCGCCCGCCTTTTCGGGCGCGAGCACGGGCTCCAGTACGAGCAGGTAGTCCTGCGGTCGCGCGGCGATGACGGCGGGGAGGTCCAGGCAAGGGCATTGAGGCCCGACACGGCGCTCGTGGAGTACCTCCACTTGCACGGGATGCGCCGGCTCTCGCGGCGCCTGGTCAGCACGGGCGCCCTTGACGTTGTGGCTACGGCAGTGCCGGGCATGCCCGACATCCTCGTTCTCGGAAAGATCAAGCAGATGGAAAGGGCAGCCGCCGCGGGTTCGGCCGGAGCAGCTGATGTCATCGTGCTGGACGCGCCTGCAGCCGGCCACGCCGTCCGTTTTCTCCAGAGCCCTCTTGGCCTGCTGGAGGCTGCCGGTGGGGGGCCCGTGCGGGCGCAGGCCGAGGAGGTCGTGGAGATGCTCTCGGACCCAAGGCGCTGCCAGGTACTCCTCGTGACGACCCCTGAGGAGACTCCTGTGGGGGAGACGGTCGAAACCGCTGCGCTCCTCGAGGACCGGATCGGGGTGAAACTGTGCGGCGTGGTGGTGAACGCACGGTTCCCTGTGCTCGACCTCCCGGCGGGGACGGCTCCAGAAGACCTCGCCCTCCTCGCCGAGGGTGCCGGCGCCCGACTGAGCCGTCCGGAGAGCGAGAGCCTCGCCGCCGCTGCGAGCCTCCGGCTGCAGAGGCAGGCCTCGCAGGCCGCCCAGGTCGCACGCCTCAAGGAGGAGTTGCCGTTGCCTCAGCTGGAGCTCCCGTTCTGCTTCAGCGCCGAGCTCGGGCTCGACCAGCTCGAGGCGCTGACCGACGCGCTGGCAACGTCGGTCCAAAAATGGGTCCCCGTCAGCTCGTGAGCTCAGGAGGGGAGGCGCCGGCGCAACCGTACGACGTGGAGCCGGACGATGCCGGGCCTGACGAGGTGCCGCCGGGCGAGGCAGGGCCTGACGACGCGCCGCTTGGCGAGGTGGCGGGGGGAGGCGCCCCGCGCGGGGAGGTCGTCGTGTGCATTGGCCCGGGCGGGGTCGGCAAGACGACCACCGCGGCCGCCATTGCGCTCAGTGCGGCTCGCGCGGGCCGGAGCGCTTGCGTCGTTACGATCGACCCTGCACGGCGGCTCGCAGACGCTCTCGGGGTGAGCGACGTGGGCAATGAACCTCATACCGTGCGCGGTACAGCGGAGGGGGCCGGGCCTGGGTTAGCCGGCGAACGCTGGCCGGGGCAGCTGTGGGCCGTCATGCTCGATGCCCAGAGCACTTTCGACGACCTCGTCAGCCGCTACGCCACGAGCTCGGGGCAGGCGGCGGCCATACTTTCCAACCCCCTTTACCGCAATATCGCCGGTGCTCTTTCCGGGACCCAGGAGTACATGGCGGTCGAAAAACTCTACGAGCTCCGCGAAAGCGGCTTGTTCGACCTGATCGTCGTCGACACGCCTCCGGCGCAGCACGCCCTCGATTTCATGGAGGCCCCGAAGCACCTCGCGAGGTTGCTCGACAACCGGGTTTTCCGCCTCTTGATGACGCCTACGCGGGCCGGTTTGAGGGCGCTCGAGATCGGCGCGCAACTTATGTTGCGGACCATCGCCAAGGTGGCAGGCGGTCAGGTTGTCAGCGACACCGTGCAGTTTTTCACGCAATTTGAAGGCATGGAAGAAGGGTTCCGCGCCCGCGCACTGCGAGCCGACGAGCTCCTGCATTCTCCGCGGACGTCGTTCCTTTTGGTCTGCGCCCCCCGCCGCGACACGGTGGACGAGGCGCTCTACCTCGCCTCGCAACTTTCCTTGGCCGGGGTGACTGCAAAAACCGTCGTCGCCAACCGCTGCCACCCCAGTTATGCCGAGATTGACCAACGCACTGCCGAGATGCTTTCCACCACACCCCTTGCGCCGCTCGTGTCCAACCTGGAGCAATTGCGGATGGTCTGGCTGAAGGAAGAGGAGCAGCTTGGGCGGCTTGGCGCCGCACTGCCTGAGGCGACGTTGGCCCGGGTCCCGTTCCTGGCCCGGGAAGTGGCGGATCTGGATGCCCTCGAAGAGGTCTCCATTTTCCTCGACGAGGTACTGGGCCCCGAGCTTGACCGGGGGCCGGCCGCCGGTCCTACTCACCCGATATGAGCGTTCAGCGTTCAGCGTTCAGCCGGGGTGCCGGTGCCTGGCTGTTTCTCGAAGGCCGCCTTGGCGTCGTCCACGTTGTCCGTCAATGTGACTATGCGGTCGAACCCGGTCGTCCGCAGGGTCCTCACCAAGCTCGGGCGGTTGCACACGACGGCTACGTCGCCGCCCAGCTCGCGGGCCCGGCGGATCCCACCGATGAGAGCCCCGAGGCCGGCCGAATCCACGAACGGGACGCCGCTCATGTCGATGATGAGCCGGGGTTGCGATGCGATCTCAGCCAGGGCCTGCCGGAACTGGCTCACCGTGAAGGCGTCGAGCTCGCCTATCGGGCGGCAAATGGTGTAGCCGTCCTCTGTTTGTTCTTGCTCGATCTTGAGCACGCCACCTCCCAGGGACCTCCGCGCCCACCGCGGCGCGCGCTGCCCGTTGCGGGCTGGATGTCGAGATGCTACCCGCTTTGGTGGCGAGGTAGCCTCGGGAGGTGCCAGACCTGTTAGTAGTCACCGACTCGGCCCAGGTCTACGACGAGGTCCGCTCGGCGGTCGAGGGACCGGGGACTGACCTTCGGTGGGTTCGTTCGGGCCGGGGTGTCGTGGCGGCGCTCCAGGAGAGGCGAGCAGACCTCGTTGTGGCGGACCTCCAGGTCGGGTCGATGGGCGGCTACGCCGTCGCGATGGACATCGCCCTTGAAGCCGGTGCCGGCAGGCTCGACCCCACACCGGTGCTGCTTCTCCTCGACCGGCGTTCGGACGTGTTCCTTGCCAAGCGCACAGGGGTCCCCGGGTGGCTCCTCAAACCCCTCGACCCGATGAGGGTAAGCGAAGCCGTGGGTGCGGTGCTCGCAGGCGAGACGTACCCCGACCCGAGCTACGAGCCATCCCCGGCGGATGTGCTCCCGTACTGACGGCGGGCTGCGACCCGGAGGCGGGCAGCGGGGTCGCTTGGGTACGATATGGGTTGCCGAATGCCCTGGGCATCGGCAACGGGAAGTAGCGCAGCTTGGTTAGCGCGCAGCGTTCGGGACGCTGAGGCCGGGGGTTCAAATCCCCCCTTCCCGACTCGAGGAGTGGCTGGTCAGAGTGGTGGAGGATCGCGGCGGAGGTCCAGCGCGGGTGAACCGTACCCGTGCCAAGTTAGGCGCTAGACATCAGTCCTGGCTCTCCAAGCTCCTCCGAGCTCGGGCCAAAAGTTCTTCTTGCTCCTCGACCGTGGTGACTTTTACCCTTTCGAAAACGCCGCCTAGCCTCACGTCGACGTATATGTCCTCCCGGTCTGCGTGGAAGTGAAGGAAGGCCCGCGAGCCGCGCGAAAAGCTACCGGGCGTCCGCTCACGCAGCTCGGGCTCGGCCCGCAGGCGCGCAAGGAAAGCGGCTACTCGTTGGAGGTCGTCGTCGGTGGCGTGCCTCACCTCTCCAAGCCTTCCCGACCGCCGCAGCCAGCTCAATAGGGCGCAGTGTCCGCAGGACGGGTTAGGTGAGCCGCTCGCCCGCTTCGATTGGCCACGCGATGGTGTTCTCCGGCGGCGCCAGCGGGCACGTGTATTGAGGGCTGTAACGGCACGAGGGGTGGTATAGGAAATTGAGGTCGACGACCAGCTTTTCGTACGTGCCCCCGAGGCCGGCACCCTTCGCAGTGTCGAAAAGGTAGCGCCCCCCGCCGTAGGAGCTCTTACCAGAGGTGCCGTCTCTGATGGGCAGAAAGAGGCCCCCTCCGTACTGAGCTAGCCACCAGACCGCTACAGAGGCGCCAACGGGCGATGGGATCTCCACTTTGCCAATGGCACGCATCGTTGTCACCTCTTCGCCTCCCGTCCCGACAGACCGCACAGGTGCGCCGAAGGGCAGAAGCTCCAGCTCGAAGCGCAAGCCCGGGACGTAAGGCCAATACGGGACACCAGTCCGGCGCAACGGGTCCTCGGGCTCGAGAGGGCTTTGCGGGTGAGAAGTGAACAGCTCGCCGCGGCCTCGGCGCCAGAGCGCATGAGCCAGCTCGGCGTCGGGCTCGGCCCGCACAAGCGAGTAAAGGTCGCTAACCCGGTGCCGCCAGTCCATCAGCTCCAGCTCGGCTGGAGGGCCGACGCGGCGGGTGGCTTGGCCCAAGTCGGTAGTCACTCGGGCTCACGCTACGGGCAACCGGCGCTTGCGTGCGGGTCTCCGCTTGGCCCTCGGCGCTCGCCCTCACGTCTCTGAGCGGCTTCGTGGTCGCGCATGACGGCGTCGTTGGCTGCCCGGACGAGGTTCTCGGGCCGAGGCCCTTCCCAATCGAGGTACCAGTGACGGGTCAACGACGCTATCCAGGTCCAGTTGGCCGGGAGCAGGCGGAAACGAGGGATCGTCCGCTGGCGACCTATGTGGTCCGTGTAGAGCAGGGACGTACAGGTCGCGGGACTGGGCCCGGAAATCTTCGAGAGGAGCGGGGGTTGGGATGTCATGGGTCAACCCCCGCGGCAAATGTGGCGACAGCCAGTCAAGCGTGCTGGCACCGGTGGCCAAAGACGAGACGGTCGCCCACTCGACGCCGAGTAGGCACGCAGGACCGACGCCCAGGAACACGGGGCGGCATCGTCCATTGTCCAGCCGGCCCCGTTCAAAGGATTTGCGGTGACAGCACCTCGAGCCCTTTGTTCGCCCAGCGCAAGCACGATAGGTCGGCAATGACGAGGTCGGCCCGGGCACCGGCACGGTCACCAACCCCGATCACGGCTGCAACGCCGGCAGCGCGCGCTGCGTCTATGCCTGCGGGGGCGTCCTCGAGCACCACCGTCTCGACCACTGGGACGCCTAGGCGCTCCGCCGCCATCAGGTAGCCCTCCGGGTCAGGCTTTCCGGCGGTCACGTCATCGGCACTCACGAGGACAGCGGCGGCGGGCAGCCGAGCCGCCGCGAGCCGCGCGCTGGCGAGCTCGGCGCGGCCCGAGGTCACGACCGCCCATTGTCCACGCGGCATCTTTGCGAGGAGACGGGAAGCACCTTTTATCGCCTTTATGGTCCCTGCGTCCTCCATCTCGTAACGGTCGATCCGCGCCAAGGCCTCCGGACGGCTTTCCTCCTCCAGCAGCAGCGCGACGGTGTCAGCCGAGCGCCGGCCATGCACCAGCTCGCAGACCTTCCCTGCATCGAGCCCGAGGTCGCGCGCCCACCTGGCCCAAGCCGACATCACGCTCTCCTCGGAGTCGACGAGCACGCCGTCGCAATCGAACAGGACAGCTCTGCACGAAAAGAACGTCCTTCCTGTGGCAGTGAATAGGCCGTCCTCTACGGCAGTACCTCGTCGTAGGTGTCCCGGTCCCGATCGTCGAGCAGGGGGGCAATGATGCCCTCCACGTAGTGCTGGAAGTGCTCGCTCGCACGGTGCGCCTCGAAGGCAGCGTCGTCCAGGTACTGCTCGTAGAGAAGGAACCTGTCCGCGTCAGACTTGCTCCGGTATGCAACGAATTGGACGCACCCGGGTTCTTTGCGTGTCGCCAGGACATGTTTGGCGAGCGTGGCTGCCACCTCTCCTCCTCGGCCAGGCTTTGCTTTGTAGCGCGCTACTACCGTCAGCAACTGTCCCGCCTCCCTTTGACTTGGGCTAGGCATCTCCACCCCAAACATAACCGGCGTGCCCCGAGTGATCGCTTAACGGTTGTTTGGGTATGTATGCCGCTAGCCCGACCGCAGGGCGGTCAGGCAGAGCAGTTGAAAGGAGCGTGTTCGATGAGCGCCATGGACAAAGCCAAAGACAAGGCCCAGGAGACGAAGGGCAAGGTCAAGTCGAACGTCGGTCGGGCGACGGGCGACCGCGACATGGAGGCTGAAGGTGAATGGGATAAGACTGCCGGCAACCTGAAGCAGGCAGGCGAGAAGGTGAAGGACGCCTTCAAGGGCTGAAACTTACCGTCCATAAGAAACCCGTTTTGCCGCCCAGTTGCGAGAGCGACTGGGCGGTTTTTTCGTAACCCGGACGAGCTCGATCGTCTTGTTGATTATAGTTGGTGGTTGGATTGGCAATCGTGCTTACGATGTATTCGGTGACATCGGCAATTGGCTATAGCAGGACGGATGGCACCTAATGGCACCGCCCGTCATACTTGTCTGCCTAGGCCTTCTGACAATGGTTTTACCCAT
>DATJSU010000024.1:0-1424 GCA_035503915.1 Acidimicrobiales bacterium
GGGTCTTCGGATTCTGACGGGGGCCCGGGCTCATCGGACGACGATCGAGCCGAGCACTCGCCAGTTCGGCTTTCCGGCATACAGCAGCGCTCGTACCCGGTAGTTGTCGAAGTTGCGGAACCCGAAGCCAACCCGTTTGACGCGCTTTATGAGGTTGTTGAGGGCTTCGGTAGGCCCGTTGCTCAACCGGGCCAGGTGGAAGTTGACGACCTTGTCGAACCAATGGTGGAGCGTACGGCCCAGCTTTTGCACCTCAGCGGGCATGGCCGGCCTTAGGCAATGGTCCTTCAGCTCGGCCAGCATGGCCCGGGCTTGCTCAGGGCCGCGACATCGGTAGAACTCCCTCAGCCGCTCTTTTATGCGGTAAGCGACGGCCACTTCGGCACCCGGGTCGCCGAGCTCGAGCAGTGATGCCAGGCGCTGGGCGGCCTTGTCGTCGAGGCGCTCTTCGGCCATGAGCAGGGCCCGCCGGGCCCGGTATAGCGGGTCGTCGCGCCTTCCCCGGTGCCCGGTCTGTTCGGCCTGGACGCGCCGGCGGACCTCGTCGAGGCAGCGGTTGGCGGCCGAGATGACATGGAAGGGGTCGACCACCTGGGCGGCCTTGGGCAAGATGACCGAGTAGACGGCGGCGTAGGTGGCCGACATGTCCAGGGCACCGAAGACCACACGCTCCTTCCAAGCTCTTGGCTGCTTGTCAATAAAGGCGGCCACGTCTATGTAATTGCGGCTCGGGAGGATGTCGATGACCTGGTGGTTCTCTACATCGGCGACCGTGGTCGCATAGCTGGTGCGCCGGTACTTGCCCAGGCGGACAAAAGCGGTCTCGTCTAGGCCGATGGCGCTGGTGTGGTTGAGGCGCTTGCGGTCGGCCTCGAGCAGGGCCTTGCCGTAGGTGGTCACGGCGTCGTTGACCGTATGCCAGTCACAGGCGAGCTCACTGGCCACCTCCTTGACTGTCCTGCCCCCGCCCACTTGTACAGTCGCCCACTTGGCCGCTCGGGTCGTGAGCAGGCAGTTCTTGGCCGCGATGCGGTGGTCCTCGAGCACCCAGGTCCTTTTCGGGCACCCTGGCGCGGGGCAGGCCATGCGGTGCTTCTTCCAGGCCAGCGCCATCGGGTTGCCGTAGACGGGAAGGTCGACATAGCGCACCACGGGACGTTCGTGGACCTGCGCCGGCCCGGCGCAGGCCGGGCAGCGGACGTCACCCACGACCTGCTCGACCATCAGCTCGACGTCGGGCCCACGGCGCTCGTAACGCAGCACGCGCACGTCTTTTAGGCCGACAAGAGCCTGGAGGATCTCACTAGCGTGGACGAGGACGAAGGTGCTTCTTGCTTTTTGGGTCACACCTCAAGCCTGAGGCACCTTTGTCCATATTTGGGTGACCCTCCACCCGACGGCTCCCCGCTCAAGTCCGAAGAGCC
>DATJSU010000025.1:0-49559 GCA_035503915.1 Acidimicrobiales bacterium
AAGGAAAGCCAGGTCGGCTTCCCGGCCACCGTCTCTACCCCCTACGTGAACACGATCCCGGCGAGCCTCGAGCCCATTTTCCCGGGCGACGAGGAGATGGAGCGGCGCATCCGCCGGTTCATCCGTTGGAACGCGGCAGCCATGGTCGTCCGGGCCAACCACGCCGCAGATGGGATCGGTGGCCACCTGGCGACTTTCGCCTCCTCGGCGGCTCTTTACGAGGTGGGCTTCAACCATTTCTTTAGGGGCAAGGCGGGCGGCCAGCCCGGCGACCAAGTCTTTTTCCAGGGCCACGCTGCTCCCGGCATCTACTCGCGCGCCTTCTTGGAAGGCCGCCTCAGCGAGGGCCAGCTCGAGTACTTCCGCCGCGAGCTCGCGGGCCAGGCTGCCGGGCCGGGTGGGCTGTCTTCCTACCCGCACCCCAGGCTCATGCCGAAGTTCTGGGAGTTCCCCACCGTGTCGATGGGCCTCGGCCCCCTTATGGCTGTCTACCAGGCTCATTTCAACCGGTACTTGCACAACCGGGGCATCGTGGACACATCTCGCTCGCGGGTGTGGTGCTTCATAGGCGACGGCGAGTGCGACGAACCCGAGACCCTTGGCGCACTTTCCCTTGCGGGGCGCGAGCAACTGGACAACCTCGTCTTTGTAGTAAATGCCAACCTCCAGCGCCTCGACGGCCCGGTACGGGGCAACGGGAAAATTATCCAAGAGCTGGAAGCTGTTTTTCGCGGCGCCGGTTGGAACGTGATCAAGGTAATTTGGGGCAGCCGCTGGGACGAGCTCCTCGCCCGCGACGTCGATGGCGTCCTCCTCAACAAGATGAACACCACGGTGGACGGCGAGTTCCAGAAGTTCGCGACCGAAGGCGGGGCCTACATACGGGAGCACTTCTTCGGGCCGGACCCTCGCCTCGGCAAGCTCGTCGAGCACTTGAGCGACGACGAGCTGCGCGCCTTGCCACGCGGCGGCCACGACTACCACAAGCTTTACGCCGCTTACAAGGCGGCCACCGAGACGACCGGCCAGCCGACGGCGATCCTCGCCAAGACGATCAAGGGCTGGGCGCTCGGGCCGACGATCGAGGCCCGCAATTCCACCCACCAGATAAAGAAAATGAACGTCAACGAGCTAAAGGTCCTCCGCGACCGCCTCAAGCTGCAAGCCGAGATCCCAGACGAGGTGCTGGAGGCAGGCGAGCCGCCTTTTTACCGCCCGTCCCAGGACAGCTCCGAGTACAAGTACATGGCCGAAAGGCGCCGGCAACTGCACGGCTCGCTCCCCGAACGCAGGGTCGACTACGCGCCGCTCGTCCTGGCGGACAACGCACCCTTCGCAGAGTTCGACAAGGGCTCAGGCACGCGCGAGGTTTCTACCACCATGGCATTTGCCGTCATGGTCCGCGGGCTCTTGCGGGACAAGGCGATCGGCAAGCGCATCGTCCCGATCATCCCCGATGAAGCGCGCACATTTGGCATGGACGCGCTCTTCAAGGACTTCAAGATCTACGCCCCATTTGGCCAGCTCTACGAGCCTGTTGACTCCAAGCTGATGCTCAGCTATTCGGAGGCGAAGGACGGCCAGATCCTCGAAGAAGGGATTACCGAAGCGGGCGGGATGGCGGACTGGAGCGCGGCCGGTACCGCCTATGCCTCGTTTGGGCAAGCGATGGTGCCGATCTTCATCTTCTATTCGATGTTCGGCTTCCAGCGCGTGGGCGACTTGGTCTGGGCCGCCGCTGACATGCGTGCCCGCGGCTTTTTGATGGGCGCCACCGCAGGCCGGACCACGCTCCTCGGCGAGGGCCTCCAGCACGACGACGGCCAGTCGCACTTGCTCTTCTCCGCCGTCCCAAACGTGCAGGCTTACGACCCCGCCTTTGCCTATGAGACAGCGGCCATCGTGAGCGACGGCATCAGGCGGATGTACGGGGAAGAGGGCGGCGAGGACATCTTCTATTACATAACTCTTTACAACGAGAACTACCTCCAGCCGCCCAAGCCCGAGGGAGTGGAGGAGGGCATCCTGCGGGGGCTGTACCGCTACGCCCCAGCGCCCGAAGGCCCGAGGCGGCGAGCGAGCATCCTTTTCTCCGGTTCAGCGAGCCAAGCTGCCCTCGAGGCCCAACAGCTCCTCGCCGAGCACCACGACGTCGGGGCGGAACTTTGGAGCGCCACGAGCTACAAGGCGCTCCGTGAGGAAGCCCTCGAAGTCGACCGTTTCAACCGCCTCCATCCTTCCGAGCCAGCGCGGGTGGCGTTTGTCGCCGAGGCGCTCTCGGTCGCCGAAGGCCCGATCGTGGCGGTCACGGACTATATGAAAGCTGTCCCAGACCAGATCGCCCGTTGGGCGCCAGAGCCTTACATAACCCTCGGGACCGACGGTTTCGGCCGGAGCGACACGCGCCAAGCGCTCCGCCGTTATTTCGAGACCGACGCAGCCCACATCGTTGTCGCCGTGCTGGACGGGCTTCGCCAGGCTGGGGAAGGGAAGTCAGAAGAGGTGGCGGACGCCATCCGCCACTACGGCATCGACCCGGGCGACTCGGGAGCGGCGAATCTCTAGCTGCAAGCAGAAGTCTCTCGAGGCAGCACTGGTCCCCGGGCTCGTTCGATGACGGCGGCAACCGGGGGCCCGGCAGGTTCGGCGTGGTCGACGCTCGAAGAACCCTGGCAGGCCGCCATCAGCCAGGCTTGGGAGTCGTGGTGCTGCGGCTCGGCCGGCGTCGGGGCTTGTTTGACCGATGCCAGCGGGGTGATCGTCGCCCGAGGCCGCAACCGCATGGGAGAGCCGGCGCAACTTCTGGGCAGGGCCTCGGGGACGATCATGGCGCACGCCGAGATGGACCTCCTTTCCCAAGTCCCGCTCGGCACACGTCCCTCGGGGATCTTGTACACCACGTTCGAGCCCTGTTTGATGTGCGCCTCGACGATGCTGGTCTACAACGTGAAGGAAATGCGTTACGCGGCCGCCGACCCGGTCTTCGACGGGCTCCACGACTGGTTCGCCACATACCCGTTCACGGCAGAGCGAGCCCCGAAGCGCTCCTGCCTGGGTGGCCCGGTCGGCGCTTTTTGCCATGTCTTGCACCTTTCGTGGCTGCTCACGTACCCGGTCCCCGACCGGGTCATCTCACCGCACCGTCGCCTCGCGCCGGGGCACCTCGCTTGCGCGGCCGATGTCGTTGACGAGCACCGGCTGAGGGACCTCGCCGAAGAAGGTGCAGGCGCCGAGGACGCGATGGCCGAACTTTGGCCCAGCCTCGTGCGCCTCGCACGATAAAGCTCCGGCGGCCGTTCGGGAACTGCCTGCGAGCAGGCCGGCGTGACCTCCGTGGTCTCAGGGGGGCCCAAGTCGCCGTGTCACGCTCGTGTAACGGGCCCTACGCGACGCTTTCCGGGGCGAGTGCCGCACCCATAGACAGGAGGGCCCAGAGATGACCAGCACCACCTCCGGCGTTCAGGAACGACGCTCCACGCCTTGGCACCAGAGGTTGCTCAAAAGGTGGCACAAGAGGCTGAGCATCTCGCTCGTGGCCTGCTTGGCGACCTTGTTCAGCGTGGTCGCCCAACCGATCGGCAACGTCACCTCGGCCGGCGCGCAGCTGCACGTGGCAGACGGAGCGGTCGTTGCGAACCCAGGTTGCGACGACCCGCCGGGGTCTTGCAACGTGAACCCTGACAACGGCTGCCCGACCGCGGGGCCGGTCACAGCGCCATCGGACCAGCACTGCGTGCCCATCCCAGTGCAGCTTGTCATCGAGCCGATGACGGTGGGGCCCGTGGGGCACACGGTGTGCGCAGGGAACTACTACGTACAGGTCCAATTGCTACCAACCCTGTCTGACTACGAGGCCGTCTGGTGGTCTGACATCGGCCTGGGGACGCGATGGTGGTCCGCGCCCGGCACAACCTCGCCGGGCACGGTGCTCGGCATCGGCTACCGCTACAGCGTCCCGGAAGGCTACGCGGCCTGGAGCGCCGCCTACGGCGACTGCGGCGGGACCCCGGGGACCTTTGGCGTCTCGGCATGGGGGGTCACGGACCGTTGGGAGGTGAGCGGCCAGATCACCTACTCCAACACCAACAAGCCCGCTGTGGGTGTCAGCGTCACCGCCAACTGCCCTAGCGGTTACACCACCTCGACCAACGACAACGGCTTCTACGAGTTCTTGTTGCAGCGGGGGCCGTGCACGATCGTGCCCACGCCGCCCGACGGGCTCAGCGTCGACCCCGAAAAACAGGCCCTCGACGTCGAGGGCAACATCGACAACGTCGATTTCCAAATTGAGGCGACGCTGTACTTCGCGGTCACGACCGGCCTGTCGGTCAAGTCCAACTCGAGCACCGGCGCTGGGCTCATCAAAGCGGGCACGTCATTCACCGAGCGGGTGGAACTGAAGGACATTTCGAAGACCAAGTCGGTACTTGTCGCCCCCATCTACCCCACCATCTCGGGCAACGCCGAAGGTGGTGCACTTCAAGCACCCGGCGGGACTGTCCAACGTCAGCTTTCGAGCAGCTCGCCCGTGCCGGTGTCGCCCATAGTCGTCCTCCACCCCGGCCAGGAGCAGGACTTCGATTCGGTCATCACCACCGTCGCCAGCCGCCAGTTGGGGACCTTCAACGCTCTCACCGACGCGACGGGTGGGACGAGAGCCTACGTGCAGTTCGCCGTCCCCAATGCCTTTGTCCTCCACGACGACGACTCGATCACCCCCCTCGACCCCCGCCAGGTCGTTGTCGCCCAGGGGTCGACGGACAAGCTGACGGTGAGCATCGACGACAGTGCCCCAGACCAGACCTCCACGAACGGCTTCCGCACGACCGCGGACATTTCAGCAGGGCTCTGGCAGGCGTTCCTCCACGTAACGGCGGGCGTTTACAACCAGATCTACTCCGCTCTCATCTGGACCCCCACTGATGCGCAGAGGCAAGAGGTGGCATCTGCCGCCATCCATTTCGTCCAGTTGGAGTCCCAGCTGTGGCAAGAAGCTAAGCACGACCCCGCCGAGATGCTCGCCCTCACCAACGTCACTTACAACGCGATCCAGATCATCTACAAACAGGCGCCCTTCCTCCTCGCCAAGATCAGCGACCTTCGGGCGCAAGTCAACCAAGCCGTCTACAACCACTTCAACGCCATCGAAGAGGACTCGGTCACGGGTAACTGGGACAAGGCGGTCACCGAATGGTCCCAGGACGCTGGCGAGTTCATCGCGAACGCGGCGCTGACGTTGTACACGCCCAAGGTGATGGCGCCCGCCATCGCCGACGCCGACATCGGCCGGGCCCCACAGCTCCTCGGTGACCTGGAGGGCACAGAAACCGCCGAGTTCCAGACAGCTTCTGAAAAGGCCGACGAAGCCATCGGCACAGGGCAAGACGAAAGTGCGGTCGAGAACTTCCCCCGGACCATGGCCGAGATCAAGCCAGGGATGCCCGGGAACCTCTGGCAGGCAGAGAACATCATGGGTATGTCCGGGAACGAAGCCTTAGCGATATCGAAAGAAACCTACGCGAACAAGATCAAGGTACTGGTGCGCTCACGTGCCGTGGAGGCGATCAAGCTGGTGCAAGAGGGGGTCGCGGACGTGAAGCCCGCAGTCGTGCAATTGAAGACCACCAACCCGGTCTACCAAAACTTCTTCGACTATCCCACCGAAATAGAAACGGCGTACGGCAAAACGGTGCCTTCGAACGGGATAGTGCTCATAAGGGAGCCTATGTACCTCTCAGCCACGTGCGACCAGGCATGCGCCATCGCCCAGCTGAAGCAGTTCATGCTCTCCAAGAGCGTCGAGGAGGGCAGCTCGGAATGGGCCACTATCCTCCAAAGCTGGAACGACACCTATACAGGCTGGACAAGCCATGCTGAAGGGTTCGTACCTGAGCTCGAAAAGGCGGCCCAGGAGGGACAGATCACGCTCAAAATGCACTTAGGCGAGAACCAGCTTGACCCGGCCTTGTTCCCCGAGCCACAGACCGTAGGGTTCCGGCTACGGGACTTGGGCGGTGGCACGAGGATCCCGGAAATGTGCCAACCATGGGTCGTGGCTACCAAGGTATGCACCGGGCAGTGGAAGGCCATCACGGGCGACCTCGACCTCGCAGCCATCGTCCGGGCCGACAACACCGGCATGTCCGACGAGGAAATGGCCGGCGTGATAACGCGCCTCAGCCAGGGCGCCGCCAAGACACAGCACCCGAGCACTATCACCTGGTACAAGCAGCTAGACGACGAGACTTGGGTCTTCGACGCCAAAGACCTCACGAACTTCCCCCAGAAGTCCCGGTACATGATGGCCGACAAGTGCTGCTTGCTCGAGTTCGGGCCCGACGGCCAGATGCGATGGGTCCAGATCGACCTTCAGGGAAGCCGGTTCGTGAACAAGAACGACTTTTACCTAAACATCATTGGGGGTTCGATGGACCCCTCCCCAGGGCCGCCGCCCGCGTGGTGGAGCCAGGTCCCGGGCGCGGCCTCGCCGGGCACGGGCTTAGCAGACAAGGCCATCGCGCCGGACCGGGCGGGTTTGGGGAGCGGGAAGGTGAAGTCGTTGGCGGGGGTGCACTTTTACCTCAACCGCGCACATGACCTCGTCCCGGCTTGACCCCTGCCGTCAACTATGGGCGTTTGCTCGGCGCCCGCCCCGGGCTTGCCTGCTCCGCCATAAAGGGGTTGGGGCCGAGCCCGCCAGCCTGCGGCGCCCCGTGCGCCGCAGGCTGGCGGGCCGCGCAGTACACTTCTCCAGGCCCGACTACACCTTTTCCTTGAGGAGCCATCATGGTCTTGCGTAACTTCTTCACCGCTGCGGGCGCTGTGATCGCGCTCGCGGCGGCCGGCGCGGGCGTCGTTGCTGGGGCTGCACTGCCCGAAAAGGCCACCGGCTACGACAACTTCCATACTTCGCAAGGCTTCGTCAAAGTCAACCCCGATGTCCTGCTCGTGACAAGCACGAGCGGGAAGGCGATCCACAGGTGGGCACCTGGCCCGCAAAACGACCAGGCCCTGGACGCAGGGAGCTACGTAGAGCTGGCATGCCCTGGTGCGCCGCCGTTGAAGGGTTTCCCGAACGCGACCGCCGCCCTGCCCTTCCCGGGAGCGCAGCTGACGCTCTCTCACGGGAAGTACGGCTTCTCCGCGAGCTGGACGACGAAAGTGCAAAAGGACCGATGGTCGTCTACCGCCGCGGCTCCGACCCTTCACGTGACGCTTTCCGGCACGGTCACCAGCTCCACGAGGATCGATGGCACGCTCGCGGTGAGCGGGGGTGGGTGCACGACCAGCACGCCGCTCGCGTACAGCGCGCACGCCGACAAGGCGTACAACGTCACCCCCGGGACCTAGAAGTCGACAAGGCCGGCCCTTGCTTCAGTGGGGTTAAGTTGAGCCCATGAGATTGCACATAGCTCTCGACGACGACCTGGTAGCTGACCTGGACACCAGGGTGGGGCCGCGCCGGCGAAGTGCTTACATCTCCGAGCTCATCCGTCGCGGCCTCGAAGACGAACGCAGGTGGGACGACATCGAGTCGGCTCTCGGTGGCATCCCGGGCACTGGCCACGAGTGGGACGAGGATCCCGCCACCTGGGTGAGGGCGCAGCGCAGGGGCGGCTCCCGGCGGGACGGCTAGTTGGCTCGCCTCCTGCTCGACTCGACCGTCCTCATCGATGCCCTGCGGGGCCGGCCGGCGGCGGCCCGGGTAGCCGCGCTCCGGCGCACAGGGACAGAGCCGTGGGCCTGCGCCATTTCAGTCGAGGAAATATGGCGCGGGTTGCGCCCTGGCGAACGTGCAGTTGCCAGCCGTCTCGTCAGTGGCCTGCGCGTTGCCCCCCTCGGTGCGGCCGAGGGCGTCCGCGCCGGCACCTGGCGGCGTGATTTCGCAGGACGAGGGGTGACCTTGCACCAGGCCGACTGCCTGATAGCGGCAGCTGCTTTCGGTATCGGCGCCGCCCTCGCGACGGCGAACGTGCAAGATTTCCCCATGCCTGAGGTGCTTGTCGACCATTGGCCCTCGGGTGGCTGAAGCGGGTGAACTTCGCCTGGGGCGCGTGGGGTCGCCGACAACGCCGACGTGGTCGTCATGCTCGCCCGGGTGCCGGACGGCGCTCCCCCAGTAGGCTTGTCCCGTGCTCCACCTCTCGGGAGATCCAGAGGCTGACCGGCTCCTCTCCGAAGACCCGTTTGCGCTCCTCATAGGCATGGTGCTCGACCAACAGATCCCGCTCGAACGGGCCTTCACGTCGCCCCGAGATCTCCGGGACCGCCTCGGGGGCCAGCTCGACGCCGCGACGATCGCGGCGATGAGCCCTGACAAGTTGGCTGCGCTGTTCGCTCAGCGCCCCGCCCTCCACCGCTTCCCGAGCTCGAACGCCGGCCGGGTCCAGCAGCTCTCCCAGGTCATTGTCGACGAGTACGGGGGCGACGCTGCCCGGATATGGAAGGAAGCTCGTAGCGGGCAGGACTTGTTCCAACGGGTACGCGCTCTGCCGGGCTTCGGGGACCAAAAAGCCAAGATCTTTGTCGCGCTCCTGGGCAAGCAACTGGGCACCAAGCCTCGGGGGTGGCAAGACGCTTCACGCCCGTTCGGGGACCCGGGGACGGCCTACTCAGTCGCCGACATCACCAGTGCGGAGACCCTCGCTCGCGTGCGCGCGCACAAGGCGCAGATGAAGGCGGCGGCCAAGGCCAAAGCTCTCGCGGACTAGGGCCAGCGGGCCTCGCTGGGGCCCGCGCGGAGGGCCCGGGGCGGAGCGGTCAGGCGGCAGCACCCAGGTGGCGGTCGAACCAGCCGAGCAGGAGGGCGATCGCGCGCGGGTCATGCAGCAGCATGTGCCCGGCGCCGGCGAGGATCCGCAGCTCAGCCGAGGCGCTCGCTGCCTCAGCGAATTCCCGCGAGTCGGTCATGGGTACTACGTCGTCGTTCGCCCCATGAACAAGGAGCAACGGCCGGGGCGGGATCTTGGTGGCTACCTGCGTCGGCTCGAGCTCCTTGAACTCTCGTGCCCAGGCTGCTGGGTCAGGTGGGAACCCGGGGCTGTGGATGACACCCAGAGCCCGCGCATGGCCGATGTAACGGCGGGGCTCGGTGCCGCGCTCGAAAAACTCAGCCTGGGGAGCGAAAGCTGCCACGCCCGCGATCGTCGAGTCCTCCCCCGCAGCACAGACCGAGAGGCTGCCGCCGGCAGCGAAGCCCACCAGCCATATCTTTTCGATGCCGGGCACGGTGCAGAGAGCGCCGATGGCGCTCGCCAGGTCGGCGCGCCACCCGCCGATGGAGAAGTCCCCTTCGGATTCGCCCGTACCCCTGAAATCGAACGTGAGCACCGAGGCGCCCGTTTCTGCTGCCAGGCGAGTCGCGAGCTGCGGGTAGCCGTAGCTCGGAGTGCCCGCTTTTTGCCCCGGCTCGGGCAAGCCGTGGGCGAGCACGATGCCGTGGCGCCCCGAGCCAGAGGCCGCCGAGAAGTTGGCCCTGACCAAGTACCCGCTCAGGACGGGGCCGCCGGGAGCGCCCAAGCTGAGGCTTTCACCCGCGGCACGACCGTTTTCCCATCCCGTCGGCTTGGTCGTCGTCTGCATCTTCGGGCCAGGTTATAGGGAGACAGCCAAGGCCTGAGACGGACGAGGCCGTGAGCCTGAGCGCGGGCGGCCTGTACGGCCGAAAGACGCGACTATGGGGCGCGCACTAACACGCCCCATAGTCATTACTTCCAAATAGCTGAAAAGGCGGGCAACCCGTTTGGTTTGCCGGGCGGGACCAGCTCCCGGCCGGGAACACCCGGGTGTCTGGCTTGGATTACCAGGCGGTCCAGCAGGCCGACTTAGTGGCCAGCCACCTCCGAAGTCCCAGTTTGACAACCAATCAGCTGGACCACCTCCTTTCTTCGGTGCTTTGATTCTACCCTGCGCTCCAGGCTGCAAGGTGGATTCTTAGGGCCACCTTTGCTCTGGTTTGTCGAAAACCGCGGGCCCGGCAGCCCCCTGTGGGACAGCGAGCTGGGCGCATCTCGATGACGTTGTCGCGCCACGAGCACGAGAACGCACCGGGGCGCTGCCAACGTCCTTCAATTACACCGAGATCGCCGACAAATGGGGCTAAAAGTCCCTCAGTTGCAGCCGATTTGCCGACGAACGCGGCCAAAGTCGTTCAGTTGCACCGAGTTTGCACCGGTGCGGGCCTGGTGGGAGGCCCAGTGGTGGGAGGACCAGTGAGGTGGAGGCCCGCCGGCCTGGCCGGGCGGCGGGCGGGAGATCGGGGCGTTCTGGGGCTTGGGGCGGAGCAGGGCGCCCGTCTGCCGGCCCCGCCGCCCGGCGGCATTTACACTACGCCGGTAGGGTTAATCCCTTGGTCGGTTATCATTGCCCCAATGGTCGACCCCCTGCTCACAGCGCCCGAAGGCGCCCCTTCGCAAGCGCGCCCGGAGGTGGAGCCACCCTTGTTCGAGGTGCGCAACCTGCACGTATCGGTTCAAGGAGCACCCATCCTGCGGGGGGTGGACCTGGTCTTGCCGGCGGGCGAGCTGCACGCCCTGATGGGGCCCAACGGGGGCGGAAAGTCGACGCTGGCCAAGTCGCTCCTCGGCTCCCCCGGTTACGAGGTCACCCAAGGGCAGGTCCTCTACAAGGGCGAGGACATCACCACCTGGCCGGCAGAGACGCGGGGCAAGGCGGGCATGTTCCTCGCCTTCCAGTACCCAGAGGAGATCCCCGGGGTCCCGCTCGTGCAGTTCCTCCGCCAGGCTCTCTCGGCCCGGAGGGGCACCGACCTGTCGGTGCTCGAGCTGCGCCTCGCAGTCATGGAGTGGATGCGCAAGCTCGACATGGACCCCTCCTTCGGGGACCGCTACCTCAACGACGGCCTTTCCGGCGGGGAAAAGAAGCGCAACGAAGTCCTCCAGATGGCGGTGCTCGAGCCTGACATGGCAGTCCTCGACGAGACCGACTCCGGCCTCGACATCGACGCTTTGCGGGTCGTGGCAGACGGTGTTCGTGAAGTAAGAGCTGCCCGCCCTCATCTCGGTGTGCTCCTCATCACGCACTACCAGCGCATCTTGGACTACCTCGCACCCGATGCCGTCCACCTGCTCGTCCACGGGCGTATCGTCGACAGCGGCGGCCCGGAGCTTGCCCTGCGCCTCGAAAGCGAGGGCTACGAAGCGTGGAGATGACAACGACAGCGGCCCCCCAAGCGCTCAATGTCGCAGCGATAAAAAAGGACTTCCCGATCCTCGAGCGGCTTGTCAACGGCAAGCGCCTGGTCTACCTCGACTCGGCCGCCTCGTCGCAGAAACCGCTACCTGTGATCGAGGCGATGAGCCATTACTACACGACGACGCATGCAAATGTGCACCGGGGCGTCTACCAAATTGCCCAGGAGGCGACGGAGCTCTACGAGGCGGCAAGGGCCAAGCTAGCCCACTTCGTCGGTGCAGCGGCACCAGAAGAGATCGTCTTTACCAAGAACGCTACCGAAGGCATAAACCTCGTCGCTTATTCCTGGGGCCGGCAAAAGCTCGCGCCGCAAGATGTCGTTGTGACAACTGAGATCGAGCACCACGCCAACTTCGTGCCATGGTTGCAGCTGAGGGAACAAAGGGGTAACGCTCTGCGGTTCTTGCGCCTCGCCCCGGACGGCCGCCTTGACCTCGACGACCTCGCCCAAGTCGTGAGCGGTGCCAAATTACTTGCTGTCACGGCAGCTTCCAATGTCCTCGGCACCCTCCCGCCGCTGCGGCAGTTGGTCGACTCCGCGCACGAAGCGGGAGCATTGGTACTGCTCGACGCTGCCCAGTACGTGCCCCATATACCGACCGACTTGCGCGAGATCGGGGCGGATTTCGTCAGCTTTACGGGCCACAAGATGCTCGGCCCGACTGGGGTCGGCGTCCTTTGGGCACGGCGGGAGCTGTTGGAGGAGATGCCCGCGTTCCTGACAGGTGGCGAGATGATCCGCGATGTCCGCCTCGACGGCTTCACGACCAACGACGTCCCTTGGAAATTTGAAGCTGGGACGCCCCCGATCGCCGAAGCTGTCGGCCTCGCCGCCGCAGTCGACTACCTGGAGGCATTGGGAATGGCCTCTGTCCGCGCCCACTCGCGAGCCCTCACCCGCTATGCAATGGAAGCGCTCAAAGAACGTTATGGCGCCTCGATAACACTCTACGGCCCGCGCCCCGATGACGAGCGCGCCGGAATTGTCAGCTTCAGCTACAAGGACGTCCATGCCCATGACATGTCACAGGTCCTCGACGAGGCCGGGGTCTGCGTCCGCGCCGGCCACCACTGCGCGAAACCTCTCATGCGCTGCTTGGGCGTGAGCTCCACAGCGCGTGCCTCTTTCTCCGTTTATAACGACGAGGCCGACGTCGACGCGCTCGTCGACGCGATTGGCCAAGCCGACAAACTGTTTGGTTGAAACCGGAGCAACATATGCCAGGCCTAGAAGACCTCTACCGAGAAATCATCCTTGACCATTACCGCAACCCGCGCAACCGGGGAGAGCTCGAATCGCCCCCGGCGCTGCGGGCAGAAGGCTTCAACCCTCTGTGCGGCGACGAAGTTGTCGTCTACCTCGCTATCGGCCCTGACGGGGTGATCAAAGACCTCAAGGTGTCGGGCCAAGGTTGCTCGATATCCCAGTCGTCCGCGTCGATGATGTCCGCAGCCGTCAAGGGCAAGACGCTCGCGCAGGCTCGGGCGACGATAAGAGCTTTTCGGGCCATGATGTCCCTCCATGGCCAGCAGTTGGACGGCGCTGGGGACGGGGCGGCGGCCACCGGCGAGCCGGACGAGGACGCCCGCAGCGCTTCAGAACTTGCCGCAGAGGAGGGCATCGCCCTTGGCGACCTCGAGGCTCTCCAAGGTGTCGTCAAGTTCCCTGTGCGGATCAAGTGCGCCACGCTTTCCTGGCACACGCTTGCGCAAGCCTTGGACGAGGCCGAAAGAGCCTTGTCTTAGTGCGGCTACGGCCACCCTGGAGGCAGCAGAGCTCTATGTGGCCGGGACCTGCCAGCCCATGCTCAGGGCGATCTCCTTGCAAGTCGGGCAAAGCGGGTACCTCTTTGGGTCCCTGCTCGGTACCCACACCTTGCCGCACAGCGCCCTCACAGGCGTCCCCATAACGACGCCCTCGACCACCGTTGGCCCCGCCGCCACGAACTCGCCGTCTTCTTGGTCTACGCCCTCTAAGACGATGTGCGCCATGCGCTCGTGGTCGCCGTCCAGGGCAGGCTTGGGAGGCGCTAGCGCTATGTCAGGCGCTACCCCTACCTCAGGCATCACGCTCATGGCGGCCCAGGCTAGTGCCGCAAGACCGACCTGAGCGCAAGCGCTCTGCCACGGCGGGGTTCGGGCCAAGACGCAGTCAGAGAAAGCCACACCACCAAGCGGGGTCGCTCGGGCACGTGCGGAGATCGAACGGTGACGCGTTCTCGCCATGACCGCGCACCAGCATGAACTGACGGCCGCGATGACGCAGCCTTTAGGTGACGGCCCTTCAGCCGCGAACAGAAGAGAGCGATGTCAGCGACTACTCAACTAGGCGTGGGCGCCCGAGAGGCGGGCGCGGCAGGCGTTGCGCGCGCGCCGGCGCGGGGACGCTGGGGGGCGCTCGGGGTTGTCTGCCTGGCAACGGCGATGCTTGCCATCGACTTCATGGCCGTGAGCGTCACCTTGCCGGCGACCGGCCACGGCACGGGTGCTTCCTTTGACCAATTGCAGTGGGCGCTCGAGGGCCCGCTAATTGCCGTTGCGGCGTTGGTGCTCATGGCCGGGCGCATCGCTGACGCCGTGGGCCGGCGCCCAGTTTTCCTCGTAGGCATTGCAGTTTTTGGCCTCGGCGCTCTCGTGGCGGGCCTCGCGCGCTCCCCGTACGTGCTCATAGGCGGCAGAGTCGTCGAGGGGGTCGGCGCGGCAGCGCTGTTTTCTACGGGGAGCCTCCTTTTGGCAGAGGCCTTTGCCGGCGCCGCCTCCCGCCTTGCGCTTGCGACCTGGGCTGCGGTGACGGGCGCGGCACTTGCCGCTTCCCCCTACATCGGGGGCGTAGTCACAGCCAACCTCGGTTGGCGGTGGTTGTACCTGCTGGAAGTCCCGGTGGCCGCGCTGGCAACCCTGGGCGGGCTCGCTTTCGTGCGCGAGCCGGAGCACAAAGCCCGGGTGGCCCAGCCCGCCCGAGGCGACCGCGGCGCCAGGAGGCCGAGGGCGGACTGGGTAGGCCTCGCCCTTTTGTCCGCTGCTCTTACCATCCTCGTCCTCGGGCTCGTGCGCACCACTACGCCCGCAAACCTCGGCAACTTCACCCAGAACGGGGTGATCGCCTGCTTCGTTTGTACCTTCTTGCTGCTGGGCGCGTTCGTGATAGTGGAAATGACGGCTCCCACACCGCTCCTGGAGATGTCCCTGTTCCGCAGGCGCACTTTTGCAGGCAGCTCCATTGCCGCCTTCGGGCTCGCGATGGCTGTCCTCGGCCCGTTCTTCTTCCTGGTGCTCTACCTTTCTTACGACCTCGGTTACTCCTCGCTCATCGTCGGCGAAAGGCTCCTGCTCCTCACCGCCATCACGCTCCCAGTCATCCCTCTGTCGGCGCTGCTTGACCGCTTCCTGCCTGCGAAGCTCCTCATCAGCGGCGGGCTCGTCCTCGTCGCCTTAGGGCTTTGGCTGATGAGCCGCCTCGAGGCGGCGCACCCTTGGCAGCAACTCGCGCCTGGGTTGCTCGTCGCCGGTGCCGGCCTGGAACTAGTCAGCCCGCGGCTCGCTTTGGCGGCCGCAGCTGCGGTGAAGCCTCGCTCCGCCGCGCTGGCGTCGAGGACGGTCACGATGTTCCGCCAGCTCGGCACATCGGTCGGGGTCGCCACCTTCGGCGTCGTACTGGCGACGAGGCTCGCAGACGACACCGCTCGCGCCCTTTTGTCAACTCCCGGAAAGACCACCCTGGACGCGGACGCTGTCGCCAACCTCGCCCTCCAGGGCCACGTGACTGCGGCCGGGGCCGCAGGGCACCTGGCAGGAGCGGTGCAGGCGAACTTCAGGGACGCGCTCCACGAGGTCTTGTTGGTGGCTGCCGTCGTGGCGGCTGCTTCGGCCGTCGTGGCCCTCGTGGTGCGTTCCCGCGACATACCCCGCCGGGGCCGGCAGAGCCTCCCCGCAGAGCCGGTGAGCAAGCCTCAGCCAGTGCCACGGCAGGCGACCTTGGAGCCGGTACTGCTGAGCAAGCTGAGCAAGGGAGCGGGGACGACCGGCAAGGGGTCAGGTGAGGCGTCAGGTGAGGGATGGGAGACGAGCAGCAAGGGAGCAGAGGTGCACGATGAGGGAGCGGAGATGACCGACGAGGGAGCAGCCGAGGGAGCCGGGGAACAGGAGGTGCCGACCGAGGCGCCCGACGCCGGCGTCCGGGCAAGCGAGGAGCGAGCCTTTGACCCCTTGGTCGACACGCCACCGAGAGGGGCCCCCGCCATCGTGTTACCCGGGGCCGTGTCCCCCCCCGTCGTACCCCCGCTCGAGCCGGTGACCCCTATTGCAACGGCCGAGCAGCCAGCCGGGGCGTCGGCGGCGCCCGAGGAAGACGTTCGGCCCGAGCGCCCACACCCGGCAGCGGTAGCGCCCAGGACGGGGCTGTCGCTACGACGGCTCCTGGATTTCCGGGCATCTTTCCGGCCTCGCATGCCAGAGACCACCCAGGGCACCGCCCCCGAAGCTCCCAGTCGCCCTGGCGGAGAGCAGTCGGCGCCAGCCGGCACCCGAGGACAGGCCACCTCCGGGCAGGTCGAGGTCAAAGCCGAAGCTCTCGAGGTCAAAGCCGAAGCGCTCGCGGTCAAAGCCGAGGAGGTCGAGGTCAAAGAGGAGTTCATTGACCTGACGGGCGGCCGGAGCCTGCGAGGCAAAGTCACCGACAACGCCGGCAACACGCTCCCCGGGGCAACCGTGACCCTTGTCAGCCCCGAGGGCCACGAAGCCGCCCACGCCGTATCTGGAGAGGACGGCTCCTTCAGCTGGAGCGGCCTCGCCGGGCACACCTACACGCTGGTTGCCACCGCACCCAGCTTCAGGGCCTCGGCAATAGTCGTCCCCTTGCGTTCGGGAGCCGAAGTGCGCGCGACTCTCAGCCTGCTCGGGGTCGGCTCGGTGGCGGGGAAGGTGACCCGAGCGCGGGGCGGCGCTCCTCTTGGCGCCGAGGTCGAGCTCGTCAACGGCCAGGGCACCCCGGTGCTCGTCGCCGAGGCGGGCGCAGACGGGCAGTTCGAGCTGAGCGACGTGGTCGAAGGCGATTACGAGCTCGTAGCGACCGCGGCGGGCTTCGGGGCGCAAAGGCTCTCGGTGAGCGTGAGGAGGGGCCAGGCCCTCGTGGTCGACGTGCCCATGACGGGGGTCGGCTACCTGTACGGAGCGGTCGTGTCGGGCGGCGCCTGGGTGCCGGACATGCCCGTAAAGCTGAAGCTGACTGACGGCCCGGGTGCGGTCGTCGCTGCCACGAGCACTGACAGCGCGGGGAGCTACCACTTCTCAGGCGTCCCCGAAGGGCGTTATTCCGTAATTGTGGCATCCGCGCCGGGCGAGGACGAGGCTGTCATCTCCGTTGTCGACATCGACGCGGGCCAAACGATCGCCGCCGATTTGACTCTCCAAGTGCCGTAAGGACAAGCACATAAAGGCGTTCCTAATTGCCGGGCCGCCAGTTCTCAGGCTCTTCAGAGCCGCCCGACGGCCTTTCTGAGAGAGGAAATTGGCGAAGTTTTTCTAAATCTGCCTGTGGTCAGCAGTTTTACCGGCCTCAGTTCTTGACCGCGATCGCATTACTCAAATAGTGTCTCACTGCATTGTGACGTTGATCACATTGATCTACCGTCGCCATGGGCTCAAAATTGCTGCGGCCTTAACGGCCGCTGTCACCGTGGCCAGCGCGACCGGGGCGCTTGCCGCCCGCGCCGACCAGCTCAGCACCGACCAGCAGTACGCCTCGTACCTCGCGGGAAGGATCGCCACCCTGGGCCAGCGCGAATCTGCTCTCGGCGAGCAGTACGACGCCGGTATGGCAGCTCTCACGGCTGCCAACGGTCGCGTTGCCAGCGCTTCTGCCAACCTTGCGGCGGCGGAGGCGGCACAAAGGAACACCATTGGCCTGCTGCAGCAGGACGCGGTCGAGGCCTACGTGGGCGGGGGACCTCAGATGGCTCTCAGCGGCAACGTGCCCGCAACCAGCCCGAGTGGCTCCCTGCTGCGCCAAGAGCTTGCCGAGACCTTCGCCTCAGAACAGTCTGATGCCCTCGACAACTACCGTCTCGCGGCCGACAATGCGACGGTCGCCCGCCAGCAGTTGGTGGCGGCCCGCAACGTGGACGCCCGCCAGCTTGCGAGCCTCGAGAAGGACCGCCAGGCCGTCCAGGACGCGCAGGACCAACTTGTCGCCACTGAGCAGCAGGTCAAGGGCAGGATCGCGGTCCTCGTCGAGCAAATAGAGCAGCAGAAGTTGGCCGAGGAACAGGCGGCCGAGCAGCAAGCGCTCATAGCCGAGCAAGAGGCTCAGGCTGCGGCGGCGGCCAAGCAAGCCGAAGAGCAGGCGCAGGCTCAACGGGCGCAAGCAGAGGAGGAGGCGGCACAACAAGCTGCCGCCGCTCGCGAGGCGGCTGCGGCGACGACCACGACGACTTCGCCGCCGTCGTCGCAGAGCGCCGAGTACGTCCCTCCAAGCGTCCCCGGAGCCTCCTCGGCAGCTGCGACCGCTGTCGCCGCAGCTGAGAGCCGCGTTGGGGACCCCTACGTGTGGGGCGCCGCCGGTCCCGATGCCTTCGACTGCTCGGGCCTGGTCATGTGGGCTTACGATCAAGCGGGGGTTTACCTGCCCCACTACAGCGGGGCGCAGTTCGCTGACACCACTCAGATCCCCATGTCGGACCTCGAGCCTGGGGACCTCGTCTTCCCAGCGGACCCGGGCCAGCACGTAGCCATGTACGTCGGCAACGGGGACATCGTCCAGGCCCCCTACACCGGCGCGGACGTGCAGATTGTGCCGCTCACTTCTTTCTTCGTGCTCGCCACCCGAGTCGGCTAGGGCCTGAGCAGGCTCCCTGCCCCTGCCTCTTATAGGCAGCCAGCCCCGGACAGCTCTCCCGTAGGATCACAAACCTTGGGAGAAGCACTGGTCTTGGCGCGCGGCCTCGAAAAGCACTTTGGCGACTTTGCTGCTGTGGCCGGCATCGACTTCGAGGTCCGCAAGGGCGAGGCTTTCGGGTTCCTCGGCCCGAACGGCGCCGGCAAGAGCTCGACGATGCGCTTGGTGGGGGCGACCTCTACGAGGACAGCGGGCGAGCTGGAGGTGCTCGGGCTCGACCCGGACAAGCACGGCCCGGAGATCCGCGCCCGCCTCGGGGTCGTACCCCAAGAGGACAACCTCGACCTCGAGCTGTCCGTCTCGGACAACCTGTTTGTCTACGGTCGCTACTTCGGACTCCCTCGCAAGCAGCTCCACAAACGGATCGTCGAGCTGCTCGACTTCGCTCAGCTGGCAGAACGTTCCCGCGACCGCGTCGACAACCTCTCAGGGGGGCTCAAGCGCCGCCTCACGATCGCTCGGGCGCTCGTCAACGACCCTGCCCTCCTCCTCCTCGACGAACCGACGACAGGCCTCGACCCCCAAGCGCGCCACTTGCTCTGGGACCGGCTTTACTCGCTCAAGCAACAAGGCGTCACGCTCGTGCTCACGACCCACTACATGGAGGAAGCTGAGCAGCTTTGTGACCGCCTGGTGGTAATGGACAAAGCACACATCATCGCCGAGGGCTCTCCCCGTGAGCTCGTCGAGCGCTACGTGACCCGGGAGGTCGTCGAACTGCGCTTCGGCGCCGGCGGCGCGCCGGCGGAGGGAGCCCTGCGGGGTCGCGCCAACGGCCTCGTAAAGAGAGTGGAGACGGTGGCGGACCGGGTGCTCCTCTACACCGACCAGGGCGATGTGACAGCAGAGCACTTCAGTTCGTCGGGGCCGTCCCCGGTCAGCACCCTGGTGCGGCGCGCTGGCCTCGAGGACGTGTTCTTGACCCTGACGGGCCGCCAGCTCAACGACTAGCCGAGCGCTCAATATGCGGGCCCCGATGGCCTTGCGGCCATTCAGTTATTTCTGGGCCCAGTTCGTGAAGACATGGATCGGCGACATAAGCACGACGTTTTTTACGCCCCTGCTCTTCCTTGCCTCGATCGGGGCGGGGCTCGGCTCGCTGATCGGGCACGGGGAGGCCCTCCCGAGCCTTGGGGGGGAAAACTACTTGTCCTTCGTAGCCCCAGCGCTCCTGGCGGCAACAGCGATGCAAGTTGCCATCGCGCGTGCCACATATGACGTGTTCGGCTACTGCAATTACTGGACCGGCGCCTACCGCTCGATGCAGGCCTCGCCGATCGGTATTAGCCAGATAGTTACCGGCCAGCTCGCTTGGATCGGCGTCAGGGCACTGCTCGCGAGCGCGCTCTTCCTCCCCGTGAGCGCTGCCTTTGGAGCGGTGCGCTCCCCCGCCGCCGCGCTCGACCTTGTCGTGGGGCCTTTGGTAGGGCTCGCATTTGCCACTCCGATAGCCGCCTACGCCGTGCTCGTGCGGCACGACCAGCCGTTCACGATCATCTTCCGGCTGCTGATGGCACCACTTTTTCTTTTTTCTGGGACGTTTTTCCCCATCACGCAGCTGCCTGTGGGCCTGCGCTACCTGGCATATGCCATGCCCCTATGGCACGGGACCGAGCTCTCCCGCGACTGCTATTACGGGCATTTCCATGTGGGCGCCGACATCGGCCACTTGTGCTACCTCATCGGCGTCGCCCTCATGGGCGCGATCGCGGCCCGCGCGACTTTCCGCCGAAGGCTCGCACGCTGATGGCACGCGCGATGGCGCTCGTGGAGAGGAACATCTCGGTCCAAGTGCGCGCCGTGCCCTACGTGTGGGCGACGGGCATCGTGGAACCGTTCCTCTACCTGCTTTCGGTCGGTGTCGGCATCGGCCACCTGGTCGGCAAGATCCCCGGGCCGGGTGGGACGCCCGTCCCCTACGCGAACTTTGTCGCCCCCGGCCTGCTCGCTACCGCGGCGATGAACGGCGCCGTCTACGAGTGCACTACCTGGATCTTTGCCAAGCTTCACTGGACCAAGCTTTACCAAGCGGTGATCGCGACGCCGCTCTCGCCGGCTGACATTGCCGGGGCGGAGATCGGCTTCGCGGTCGCCCGCTGCTTGCTCTATGCGGGGGCCTTCCTGGCAGTGATGGTGGCGCTCGGCGACACCCATAGCTGGTGGGTGCTGCTCACCGTGCCGTGCGCGACCTTGGTCGGCGCGGCTTTTGCCGCGCTTGGGTTTGCTTCCACCTGTTACATGCGCTCCTGGACGGATTTCGACAAGGTCCAGCTCGTGGTGATGCCGATGTTCCTTTTTTCGGCCACCTTTTACCCCCTCTCCGAACTTCCTCGTTGGCTGCAACTAGTCGTCGAGGCCCTGCCCTTGTACGCAGGCGTCGCCGTGTGCCGCCAGCTTTCCCTCGGGCACCCCTCCCCGGACGCGATCGGTTACGCCCTCTACCTGGCCGCCCTCGCTGCCGCCGGCATCATTGTTGGGAAGCGGCGGGTCACGAAGATGCTCACGCCCTGAAGGCGGCGCGGTAGGGTGGCTGCGGCGCGGGCGCACGAGCGCCACCGGCCTTGAGGAGGTACCCCAAACCATGAAGTTCGGCCGAGTGGCCGCCATCGTCAGCGGCGCCGCAATTTCGATGAGCGGGCTCTCGGCGCTCCCTGCGCCAAGCGCGAGCGCCCAAGGTCGCAGCGGCCAAGTTGGCAGCGCGGGCGGGCCGGTCCCCCATGGCGGCGTCGTGCACGTCGCCCTCGGCGGGGGGACCTTCCCGGACAACTTCAACCCCCTCGTCCCCGGTGGCCCCAACTCGACGGCGGCGGGGACGGGCAGCCTCATTTACGAGCCCTTGATGTACGCCAACGTCTCTCGGGGCACCTATACGCCAATGTTGGCCACTTCTTACGCCTGGTCCCGAGGCAACGAAACCCTCAACGTGACCACCCGCTCGGGTGTCAAGTGGAGCGACGGGACGAGCTTTTCTGCCGCCGACGTCGCCTTCACGTTCAACTACCTAAAGGCACACTCAGCGGTCGACACAAGCGGGCTCTGGCAACTCGGCCTCAAGTCCGTGACAGCAACTGGCCCAAACACTGTCGTCTTCAAGTTCAGCCAGCCCATGCCCGTTTTTTTGCCGTTTGTCCTTGACCAGCTGATCATCCCTAGCCATATCTGGTCAAATGTCACCACCGCGATCACTTTTGCCAATACTCACCCTGTTGGGACTGGGCCTTTTCTGCTGAAGAGCTTCCACCCCACCGAGATCGAGTACACACGCAACCCCGACTACTGGATGCCGGGGCGACCTTACGTGAGCGGCGTGACGATGACCACAGTGAAGGCGGGCACGGCTGCAGCCTTGCTCAACGCCGGTTTTGACTACATTTACGACCCGATCGCGGACCCGGCCACCTCTTACATAGCGTCAAACCCTCTTGACAACCATTATTGGTGGCCGGTGACCAACGTCAATTTCTTGTACTTCAACACGAGCGAAGCGCCCTTCAACAACGTCGCTTTCCGGAAAGCCGTCGCCGAGGCCCTCGACGACAACGCCATTGCGGCACGGGCCTATTACGGGGCGATCCCGGCGACGACGGGCGCGGGCGAGACGGGCGTGATACCCGGCCAGCAAGCCAAATGGGTCCCCGCTTCGATGAAGTCACTCGAATGGACATATGACCCAAGCCTCGCCGCTGCCACCTTGAGCGTGGCCGGGTACCGGGACGTCAATGGGTCATTGGTGAGCCCGTCGGGGAGCGCGCTCCGCCCGCTCAAGATCCTCATCGGTTTCGGTTGGGCCGACTACATCTCGATCGCCGAGACGATCGCCGATGAGCTGGCTCCCCTCGGCATCCACGTGGTCATCGACGAGGAGCCGTACCCCACCTACACCTCGCTCGTAACCTCGGCCAAGTACGACATGGCTGTCTCTTGGAGCGTTGCGAACAGCGTCAACCCGTTCTTCGAGTACCTTTTCCTCCTCGACGGCAACAACACCACCGACTGGGAGCGCTACACGAGCACCGCCGACACTCTTGCCCTGGCGTCTTTCGCGAGCCACAACAGCTCGGCCATCCTGAAGTCCGACATCGCCTCGATCGAGAGGGACATCCTCACCAATGTCCCCGTCGTGGCACTAACCGGCCGGCCGAGCTTTTTTGACTACTCGACGAAGACTTTTACCGGGTGGCCCGACGCGCAAGACCCCTACAACTCGGGAGAGCCGCCGGACGCCTTCAATGGGGGGGCCGAGCAGGTGTTCCTCAACGTGCACCTGCAGTAGCACCGTCGGGGTCGCCCTCTCCCCGGTCGGCTTGCTCCTCGCTCGGCATCACGCTGCCAGGTGCGTCGCTTGGCCTGCGGTTGGCCGGCCGCTGCACCGGGATGGTTCCCGCACGCCAGCGCCGGGGACCTGACCAGGGGGCGGGGACAGCGTCTGTCCGTTCGGCCAAACCGTAAGCAAGGGCTTCGTAATTGACTCGCCACCCACGAAAATGTGGCCAAGCTTCTGCTGCCTCTCGCTCTACCGGGAAGCCGACAGACTTCAAGGTGTCCACAGCTTCGGAAAATTGAGCAAAGGTGAGATCTATCTCGGCGTCGGGGTCGGGGTCAAGGTCGACCGGCAGGCCCATGGCACCTCCGATCTGACGGAGCGCCGTGAAACCCATGCGCAAGGCTCGCCGGGGCTCCATCCGCTCCCTGCTCGGGCAGAGCGAAAGCAACATCGCCGCCGAGTCCATCACCGCCAGGAGCGCTACGAGCCACGACATGAGGGGCTGGGGCGAGCGGAACCGCACCAGCACCGGGTAATTGGAGTGGCTTTCGGCGACATCTGCGGCCCATCGCTCCCAACGGTCATAAAGTGCTGGCAAGTCGTCAGTTTTCGTCGCTACGCCATAGCGCGTGCGCACCAGCAGTTCTGGCCCCCACTGGGGCATCCCAGCCCGCGCGGCAAGGAGCGTGACCTCGGTCTCGCGCCGGCTGAAGGCCGCGTAGAGCGTCGGCAGGTACGCGATCTGGAGAGCGACGACGACGAGGCCGAAGCAGGCGGCCAAGATGTCCAGCGCCGCTTCAGTACCACCGCCGTTGTAAATGAAGCCCAGGGTGAACATCGAGCTGCCGATCTCCTTCATCGCAGCCGGGAAGCTCCTCGGGCCCGACCAGAGCATGAGAGAAAAAGCGATCAGGTACCCGAACAACCAGGTGGCTAACTGGACTAGCAGCAGCACGCTCCCCTGCACGGCGAGGATCTGGTCCTTGCGGTAGTAGTCCGCAAACGGCCGGACCAATACCCTGAAGAGCGCGTCGACAGCGGCGTCCATGAGGCGGGTGAGCAGCGTCCGGCGCGCCCGCGGGATCACGAGGGACCGCACGATATGAGCCGAGACCGAGACCGCTATGACGGCCCCCGCGAAGACCTTTAGCACGTGGAAGGCATCCATCACCCAAGTTTCGCAATTCCTGCGGGCCGCGCGCGCAAGCGGTTGGCACCGGGGGGCGAGCGCCTGGCCCGGTGTGGCCCGGCATGGCCCGGTGTGGCCCGGCGTGGCCCGGTGTGGCCCGGCGTGGCCCGGCGGTTGGCCTGCGCTACAGCGGCGGTCGGGTTGGCCTCACAGTTGGCCTGTTCCCAGTTACCCAACTGTCGTTGAGCGCGCATACGGTAACCCGGTTACCCCAAACGCGCCAAGTTGGCCCCCGGCAGTGCGTTAGCCCCCGGCAGTGCGCTGCAGTGCGTTGGCTCCCGGCAGTGCGTCACGCCCGGATCTCACCGGCGATGCAGGTCACTGTCCCCCCGCCGACCCAGAGCCTCCCGTCTGCGGCGCGCTCGACGTAGACGCGGCCTCGCCGGCCGAGCGCTGTCCCCTGCGCGGCCACATAGCTTTCGCCGAGGCGGCCACTGCCGATCAGCCACTGGCCAAGGGAAGCGTTCAGGCTGCCCGTGACCGGGTCCTCGACCGTGGTGCCGTCCTTTGGGAAAAAAGCTCGCACTTCGCAGGCCACCTCGGAGCCGGCAGGGTACAGGCCCACCACACCCACGCAGCGGTCCACTCGGCCTGGCTTGACCGCGAGCACCGCTCCCGCGTCCGGGAGGAGCAACGCCGCCCAGCCCGGGCCGTTGTCCACCCACTCCGCGGCCATTACCACAGCACGCTCGACGTTGAGCATCGAGCGCAGTTCCCCGACGGTGGCCTCGTCGACTGCTCCGGAGCGCACCAGCGCAGGGGCCGCAAACGCCAGGCGGCCGTCACTGCGGCGAAGCTCGACAAGGCCAGCAGAGCACTCTTGGATCAGCGACGTCCTCCCGTCACCACGGCCTGCGCGTGAGCTTGCAAGCCAGGCATGTGCTGTCCCGAGTGTCGGGTGACCGGCAAAGGGCAGCTCGCCCATGGGGCTGAATATCCGCACCCGGTAATCCGCTTGGTCCACCGTCGGGGGCAGGACAAAAGTAGTCTCCGACAAGTTGGCCCAGCTCGTTATTCGCTGCATCTCGGCCTCGCTCAGGCCCTCGGCATCAAGCACGACCCCGACCGGGTTGCCGAAATAGCCCTCCTCTGTAAAAACGTCTACCTGCATGAAGGGGCGAGTTCGTGGGGCGTTCATTGTCGCCACCCTAACGCGGCCCTGTCTTGCCGAAGTACCCCTTTACCCACCCGGCATTTACCTACCAGCATGGTTGGCGCCGACCTAGCGGCATTGCTGGCGGGCCCGGTGCTCAGTTGGGTGACACGTAGCCCGAAAGAGGCGCAGTATCGGGGTGGACATCGGCGTAGTACTCATCAGTGCGCACTTCCACAGCGCTAAATGCTGTGAAATCGCCATCGCCGTTCACCGCCGTCGGCCCTTTCTCGCCGGGCTTGTAGGCAATGACTATCGCCACGTGCGACGCCACGAGGCTCGAGGGGTCCAAGCCATAAACGGCGACGTCGCCCGGTTGGGGCACGTAGCCAGACCCCAAGGGGTGCCAAGTGCCTTCTGCACGGCCCCATTCGTAAAAGCTTGCCGCCGAGGAGTTCAAGTCCCCGTTCACGTACTGGTACACGAGGGGGACGCCTGCCTTCTGCCATACCCATGCGGCAAAGTCGGCGCACCATTCCTCGGCGAGCTCGCCGCTCCCGCAGGCGCCCGAGCCGGAGTCCCAATAGGCGCTGAACTTGTTGCAATAGGTCGTAGGCGGGTTAGTCGTATAGCCGACCTGGCTTTCGGCTATCGCCACGATCCTCGCCCGGGTCGGCGACAGGTGAGGCGTGTTCGGGACCTTGACCGTGCTTTTCCCCGATTTCAGGGTGACGTAACCGCGCCCGTGTGCTGCGATGGAAACCCAGAGCGCCGCCACGCCTCCCAGTACCATGAGGCCGACGAGGCCCGCGCGCCGGCGGTTCCTCTTCCGTCTGTGCCGCCCGCGCACGCGGGCGAGGTCCCTCCTCGGGCTAAAGCGGTACTGTTGCGGCCCGCCGCCCGTCTCGGCCTCGAGAACTTGCTCCCGCACTGCTCAAGTATTGCGAACTTGCCTGACCGCACCATGAAATCCCAGGCGGGGGCGTTGGGGGCCCCTCCCCAGACGCCCAGGTGACCTCCCCAGACGCCCGGGTGACCTCCCCAGGCGCCTAGGTGACCGGGAGGCCCGCAAACGCAGCCACGACACCTACCGCCCCTGCGCCCAGGAGCCCGATCACGACGTTGCGCCTGAGCAGGAGGGCCCATACCGCTACCGCCCCGAGGAGGCCGAACTGCCAGGCGTGCGTGAGCGCCGAGGCGAGGGGGAGCGCTGAGCCGGCGATCGCCCCTATCGCCGCAGGCCCGGCACCGGTGAGGAAAGCCTGGGCCCAGGGGTTGGCGCGGAGCTTGCCGAACTGCGACCCCCCCAAGAGCACGAAGCAAAACGATGGTGCGAACGCGATCAACGCCGCCAGCAGGCCACCGCCAAGGCGGTGCACGGCATAGCCCACCACCGCCACCGTCTGGACAACTGGGCCGGGGGTTACCTGGCCGAGCGCCACTGCATTGAGGAACTCCCCCGCCGACATCCAGTGGTAGCGGTGCACGACGTCGTGCTGCATCAACGGCACGATCACGAAGCCGCCGCCGTACGACAGGGCGCCCACCTTGAAGGACTCCCACGCCAAGGCCGCCAGGCCGCCAACCGGTGCAACGGCAGCAATCAGGGAGGCAAGGCCGCCCGCATGGGCCGACGGGCCTTCGCCGTTGCTGGCGCGAATGTCGCGGGAGCGCAACGCGACTTCCGCCAAGCCAGCTGAGAGCAGTACGAGGACCAGGTAGGGCCCGATAAGGACCGCCGAGGCGGCACCGGCGAGCGCGTAGACGGCCCAGCGAGCACGGTTGGAGGACGAAGAGCCGGCGCGTCGCCAGCTCGAGGGGACGAGGCTGAAAGCGGCGTTCACCGCCACCGCCGCCACCGCAGAGCCCGCCCCTGCCGCTGCCCCGCTCACCCACAAGGGCCGGTGGCGAGCAAGAAAGAGCGCCGCGAGGGCGAGGATGAGCGCCAGCCCGGGGACGATGAAGCACAGCCCCCCAAGGAGCGCCCCGGCCCGGCCTCTCAGCCGCCAGGCGCAATAGATAGCGAGCTGAGTGGAAGCCGGGCCAGGCAGCAGGTTGGTCGCGGCGATGGCGTCCTCGAACTCGTCCGCAGTGAGCCAGCCCTTTTCTTGCACGCACAACTTGCGGAGAAGAGAAATGTGCGCCGGCGGGCCTCCAAAGCCTATGCAGCCGATCCGGCCCCATTCGCGTGCGATGGTCGTGAGCGGGACGGGCGGTCCCAAAGGCTCCACAGGTGCTGGGCCTCCTCGGCCTCGTCGTCGGGCACGTTCGCGCCGGCGAGGAGCCTAGCGCAGCACCACCTCAGAAATTGACCCGTGACCAGCTGTGCCCTCCGTCGAAGCTCATGATCATTGCGGTTTTTATCGAGGTTTCGGTCGTGGAAGTCGTCACCAGGCCCACTCCCTGGGCCGGGCTCGTAAAACCCAGGTAGAAGAGCGAGCCGTTGTAGACCACGCTCCAGTGGCGGGCCCCGTCGAAACTGGCCACCAGTTGCTCAATGCTGGAGGAACGTTCGGCCAATATGACGCCCGGAGAAGGGGAAGCGAGGGCCCCGTCGAAGAAGGGCTGGCCAAAATGGCTGGAAAGCTGGGCCACAGCTTGGAAGCTCGCCCCGCCGTTGACCGACACGTAAAGCCAAGTCGACCCGATCTTTGCGCCAGGAGGAGCGCTCTTGGAGAGGGGGGAAGCGAAACCTCCCATCGTGCAGATCGCGACGAGGTCCGAAGCGTTGGACGCCGCCGGGACCGTGTAGCTGTTGCCGACGTCCCCACAGGGAGGTTCCCAGGCCTCCCACTCCCCGGGCCCGACCAATTGGGCGCTGCCTGAAATGCCGCGGTCGTTGCCCTCGACCAGCCAGCCTCTACCGTCCTGGAAGATGAAACTGCCAGAGGGCTCCGCGCCACCGGCGGGCAGGGACAACTTCGGCGTCTTGTCGGCGTGCCAGGCGTCCCTGGAGACCGGAGAGCTTTCTACCGTCACGCCGAAATTGGTGTTGACGCCCATTAGGTACACGTTCCCCGCCATCGCCTCGAGGTCGAAGTAAGGGAACAACGCGTCGGCGGTCGCGAACGGGTGCAGCTGGTGCCAAGTCCTGCCGCCGTCGTGGGTGGACCAAAGGACCGCTTGGCTCGCGTTGGCAGCCGGCAGGTCGGCGTAAACCCAGCCGTCGAGGGTGTCGGCGAAGCGGATATTGACAAGCGAGGCTTCACCGAGCGGGAGCAATGCGGACCTGCCGTTCACCTTGCGGTCCACCTGCGCCAAAAGGCCGCTCGGGAGCGCTGCGGCGGCCCAGGACGCGCCAGCGTTGGTCGTCTTCTCGAGGGCAAGGCAAGCCACTGAAGCCTTGCATGGGACCGTCCCAAGCGCCCAGCCCGTCTCGAGCGAGACGAAGGTGACCGAGAGTGGGTCGAACTGGGCCGCCTGGGCCGCCTGGGCTGCCTGGGCCACCTGGGCTGCCTGGGCCGCCTGGGCCGCCGCAACCGCCTCAGTCGCAGGTGCGAAAGCGACCTCGCCAGCCAGGGCCATGGCGAGGGGAACCAGGCCTGCCAGCACGAGCGCTGCCCCCGACCTAGGTATCTCCGTGTGTTTCATGCGAGGGTAACTCTGCCCGTTCACTAGCCGGTTCCGGTTGCTGCCGGGGAGGGTAGCCCAATCCCCGGTGGCCCAACCATGCGGGCTGGCGGGCGGCGCCGAGACGGGCAACGAGATAACTCTGCCCTAACGCCGCCGTAACAAGGATGCAACGAAGTTTTGCCAAGCTGAAGCTCATCCTCCCGTAGCACTCTTCAGAGGGGTGCGGCAGGTGCGCCACAGTGGCTCTGGAAAGCCCTGGTCCCAGAGCTGCGATGAAACCCCCCTCATGTCGCGCCCGCCGCCCCCTCTCTCCCCGATCGGCACGCTATTTCCCTCATGGCGTGATCGAGGAGGCGGGGCCTCCTGGGGGACATGTCGGCCCGGGCGGCCGCGCTTAGCGCCGAGCGCTAAGCGCTAAGCGGCACCCCGGCGCAGGTGCGCATCCTCGCTCAAGCGGGAGCTGTGGGGTGCGTGTGCCAGATAGAGAGCGGCCAGCCCCAGGCTGCGCTTGTCGAAGTCCTCGCAAAACGACGTCACGAGCACCAAGCTTTTCGATGCAGCCATGTAGGGGACCGACAACAGTGCTGCGCTCCGGAAACCCAATGGTGGGGCGCATTCGACCCATGCTTGCCGGCCGCCCAGCAGGGAGGCCAGCACGCCCCGGCCGGCGGGTGCCGGGGGTTCGTCCGCCTCCAGGACCGTCCCGGGGACCAACCAAGGCGTCAAGGGGTCAACCACCTCGACCGTCATGTGATCGTTTTGGCAGCTCACGATAGCCGTGATATCCGAGCCAGCGAGGAGCCCCGCAAAACGGGCGAGCGCTTCGCACCTCTCGGCTCTCGCTTTGCTCGCCGCGTCGACCCGGCGTTTCGCCATGCGTGCTCCGTGCGCTCCGTAGTCATAGCCCAAGAGGGATGAGACTTGCCACGGGACCTCGTACCTGGGGTGCTGGGTTGCCATCTCGGTCCTCCTTTGCGGGGTACACCTAGATCAAAGCGCCCTCATGTGAGATTCCCGTAGGAAACCTATGAAGATCGTGTGGGGAATTGGTGACGGGGAGATTACGAAAGCGCCAAAAGTACCTAACGCGGCGGTACGGGCACGCGCCATCTAAGCGCTCCCAAGAGCAGCCCGCTTTGAGCTTAGCCCCTCGGCTGGTAAAACGGTGAGCGGGGAACTGGGCGATCTGCGGGTACCTTTCGGCGCGAGGGGTACATTTTCGTGCTCGTCGCGCGATAACCTCATCGAAAATCGCCGAGGACACCGTCATGCCAGCCGAGGCAACTAGATCCCGATGCTCTTGACTATCTCGGGGTAGATGCGAATGAAAGCTCCCCCGAAACCGGGGCCAAACGCCTCGCCTCCATTATCGATTGCCTCGGCGTGCCCACGGATCTCGAGCATCCGTGGAACCCATGGGTTCATCGAGACGAGGTCGTCGATGACGATCGCAGCCCACGGGTTGGCCTTTACGTCCTTCCAGCGTTTGGTGCTGGCAACCCGCCGGCCACCCGCGTCTATGGTGCCCAGTTCGGGGTTGTAGCGGAACCCGACAGGGACGACGTGCGCCTTGCCGTCCGGCCCCGCCGTGGCGATCCGCCCGAGGAGCTGGGAAGCCAGGTACTTGGTCTGCGCTTCGTTGAGTTGGGTCATACCTAGTTCAACCTGCGCGGCGGCTCGGGTAGTCCCACCTCGGCCAGTCGCCACCCTGCTAGCGTTCTTGAACTGCAAATGAACAAGGCCCTGCACAGAGCGTCGCCCGGGTGCCTTTGAGCATGTGCGTGGAGATCGAGAAATGGGACATGCCGACCAAGGCCACCGCGGCCGGAGCGCAAGCCGCTGGCATCCCGCCGAGGGGCTCGTGCGCGCCGAGCTGGACGTCTCGGGCCTCACCCGGTCCTACTGGCTAGCGGCTGCCCCCGAGCAGGAGGCCCCACTCGTGGTCGCCGTCCACGGCTTGGGCACCAGCGGCAAGGACATGGCTTCGTTCACCGGGCTGGCACAACGCGGGCCTGCGGCCGGCTTCGCGGTCGTGTTCCCCGACGCCATAGGTGAAATCTGGGACGGAGAGCGAGGGCTGCCCGGGCGCGAGGGCGTCGACGACGCCGGGTTCATCAATGCGCTCCTCGACAAACTGGTCGATGACCGCACCGCTCGCCGGGGGGCCCTTTTCCTCGTAGGCCTGTCCAACGGCGCTTTGTTCGTCGAGCACCTGGCCCGCCATGGCCTCGTCGCGCCGACAGGCATAATGCTCGTGGCTGGGACGGCACGCCTCAAGAGCCGGAGGGAGGTCCCGCAACCTCGCGTGAAGTGCGCCGTCCTGTCTGTCCAGGGTACCGCTGACCCCGTGATGCCCTTCGAGGGTGGCCGGCCCGGTGGTAAGGGCATCATCGGCTGGCTGGTAAAGCGTCGCTTGCAGGTCGCTGGAGGCGGCGGTGAGGACCGCAGCGTGGTAAGTGCAGAAGAGGTTGCCAGGGACTGGGCGCGCGCGAACGAGCTCCCGCCAGAGCCCCGCTTCGAGCCTTTCCCTTCCAGCGAGCGCGGGGTGCACGTGGCCAGGCGCACCTGGTCGGCACCGGGCCAGCCTCCCGTGGTGCTCTACATGCTCGAAGGCGGGGGCCATGGTTGGCCGGGTGGCCCGCAGTACTTGCCGGCATGGCTCATCGGCCGCGTGTCCCGTGACTTTGACGCAACCAAGTCGTTCCTCGAAGTGGCTCGCCAGCTGGCCTGAGAAAATAGTTCGATAGACGAACTATCTGGTCTACCCTGAAAAGGGATGGCCGACCAAGGACCGCCTGCCCGCCAACCTCCTGCCTGTCAACTAACCGCCGTCGAGGCAGTACGCTCTCTCGCCCGGGCCTCCCGGCTGCTCGAGCAAGCCTCGGGCGAGCTCAACCTCGCCCACTACCGGGTGCTCGCCGCGATCGCTTCGGGCGACCAGAGGGCATCGCGCATCGCCACCAAGCTCGCCCTCGGCAAACCAACAGTGAGTGCCAGCGTCGAGTCCCTTTGCCAACGCGGCCTCCTGGTGAGGTCCGCTGTTACCGGCGACCAGCGGGCTGCGGCCCTTAGCCTGAGCGAAGAGGGGTGGCGGCTCTTGGAAAGGGTGGAGTCGGCGATGACTGCCTGGCTCGAGCGGGTTTGCGAGCGCACGCCCGAGGGGGACGGTGTCCTGCGGGCGCTTGGCTCGATGGGCAGGGCGATCGAGGAGATGGCGGCGGAGCGCCACGCCCACGCGCTCGGGCCACAGCTCCCACCCGGGACGGTAGCTTGACGGCCGCCGCGCCCCGCCGGCAAGGCTCAGGGCCGAGCCAGGGTTGGGTACGGCGCCTGTGGTCCTACATGTACCGCCATCGCCGGGACGTCTACATTTCCCTCGGCGCGGCCTTGCTCGGGAGCCTCTGCCAGACCGTTGTGCCCCTTGTCGAGCGCCAGATCGTCGACGGCGTCATTGTGCGCCACCACTCGGCATTGTGGCCGTGGCTCACGCTCCTCGTCACCTTGTCGGTGTTCGCCTTCGTCTTCGCCCGCACGCGCCGTTACCGCGGCGGCCGGGTGGCGCTCGAGGTCCAGTACGACCTCCGCAACGCGATGCACGACCACTTACAAGAGCTCGATTTCGACAACCTCGACCGGATGCCGACCGGCCAGCTCGTCGCGCGGGCAAATAGCGACTCGACCCTCGTGCAGGGGTTGCTCAGCTTTTTCCCGATAATGAGCGGGAACATTTTGCTGATGGTCGTCTCGCTGGCGATGATGGTCTACCTTTCACCCTTGCTGGCGATCGTCAGCCTGGTCGTCGCCCCAGCCCTGCTCTTCATTTCTTACCGGATGCGCTGGCGGATTTTCCCAGCGACCTGGGACGGCCAACAGCGGGAGGGAGACGTCGCCCAGATCGTCGACGAGGACATAAACGGTGTCCGCGTGGTGAAGGCCTTTGGGCAGGAGCAAGCGGAGCTGGAAAGGGTCACCGATGCCGCCAAGGTCCTTTACGGTTCCCAGATGCGGGCGGTGCGGCTCCAGTCACGCTACCAACCGCTCCTGGAAGCTGTCCCGGCGATCGGCCAGGTGGCAATATTAGCCCTCGGTGGCTGGCTCGCGCTCCGCCACGAGATAACTCTGGGGACTTTCCTTGCGTTCTCAACCTACATCGCCCAGATGCTCGCGCCCGCCAGGCAACTCGCCAATGTCCTCACGGTCGGTCAGCAGGCCCGGGCCGGTGTCGAACGCATTTTCCAGCTGCTCGACATGGAACCGGCGATCGCCGACCCGCCCGGTGCCGTCGACCTACCAGCGCTGGAAGGCCGGCTGGACTTCGAAGACGTCCATTTCTCTTATACCGAAAGCCAACCAGTCCTGCAAGGCTTCGACCTTCACATTTCTCCGGGGGAAAGGGTTGCCCTCGTGGGGCCGAGCGGCAGCGGCAAGTCCACAGTGGCGCTGCTGGTCTCGCGTTTTTACGACCCGTCCACCGGCCACGTGCGTGTCGACGGCTACGACTTGACGACGGTGAAATTGGCGTCCTTGCGGCGCCAGATCGGTGTCGTGTTCGAAGAAAGCTTCCTATTTTCCGACACCATCCGCGCCAATATCTCCTACGGCCGTACCGGTGCGAGCATGGAGGAAATCGTCGCGGCAGCAAAAGCGGCGCAGGCACATGAGTTTATCGAGAAGTTGCCTGCGGGCTACGAAACGGTTGTCGGCGAGCGTGGGTTGACCCTCTCGGGTGGGCAACGCCAACGGGTGGCCTTGGCCCGTGCGTTGCTTTACCGGCCGAGCATTTTCGTGCTGGACGATGCCACCAGCGCCGTGGACGCCAAGGTCGAAGCCTCTGTTCATGACGCCCTTCGCCAGCAAATGGCAGGGAGGACGGTGCTCCTGGTCGCACACCGCCGTTCGACCCTGCACCTGGCGGACCGGGTCGTCCTGGTCGACCATGGCCGTGTGGACGACCAAGGCACACATGAAGAGCTCATGGCGCGAAATGCCGGTTACCGAGCGCTCTTGGCGGGCCTTGACCGGGCGGCGGCGGCAGCGATAGGAGACCGGATCGAGGCTCTCGCCACATTGTCGGGCAACGGTGCGGGGGCGGGAGGGGAAGACGAAGCTGCGATGGGCCTCCCCCGGGCCGGCGGTGTAACAGCCGCGGCGTGGGCGCGGGCGCCGTCCAGCAATGGCCGGCGCTCACCTGGCGGGCCGAGGCCGAGCATAGGGCCGCCGAGCCTGGGGCCCGGCTTGGGTGGCGGTGGAGGTGGGTGGCGTCTCAACCTGGCCCCCACGCCCGAGTTGTTGGCCCGCGTCGAGGCCCTGCCGGCGGTCAAGGACTTCCCGACGGTCGACCTGGCAAGCGAGTCCCGTCAGGACCGCGACTTTCACCTGCGGCGCTTGTTGAAGGAGTTCCGCCGGCCGTTGCTGACCGGCTTGGTCCTCGTCGTCCTCGATGCAGTGGCATCGCTCGCCGGACCCGTCCTCGTCAAAGAGGGCCTGGACGACGGCGTCGCCAAGGGCTCGTTGGCAGTGGTCTTGGCGGCCTCGGCCATCTACCTCGCCGTGACCTTGGCTGACCTCGTGGACCAGATCGGTGAGACCTTCGTCACCGGACGGGCTGCCCAGCGCGTCATGCTTTCCCTCCGGGTACGCATCTGGGCACAACTACAGCGCCTTTCCCTCGACTACTACGAGCAGGAAATGGCCGGCCGGATCATGACCCGCATGACCACCGACGTAGACCAGTTCGAGTCCCTCATCGAAAACGGCTTGCTGTCTGCGCTTGTTTCCTTTGTCACTTTTGCCGGCGTAGGTGTTGCACTTGTCGTGATAAACCCCGAGCTTGGCCTCTGCACGCTTTCGGTCGTCGTACCTCTGTCGTTCGCGACCGTTATTTTCCGGCGCAAGTCTGCCCGTCTTTACGACCTTGCCCGGGAACGGATCGGCATCGTCAACGCCGACTTCCAAGAAAGCCTCTCTGGAGCACGTGAATCTCAGGCCTTCACCCACGAGGAGCTCACCGAAGCGCATTTTCACAAACTGGGCCACGATTACCTGGAGACGCGTGTCGCCGCGCAACGCTTGGTTGCAACTTATTTCCCCTTCGTCCAGTTCCTTTCTTCGGTGGCAGACGCGATCGTGCTTGGTGTCGGGGCCGGGCTGATCGCCCGCGGCGAGATGGCGGCCGGGGCGCTGATCGCCTTTATCTTGTACATCGACCTTTTCTTCTCGCCCATCCAACAGTTGTCCCAGGTCTTCGACTCCTGGCAGCAGACGCGGGTCTCCATGCGCCGCGTCGGTGAGCTGATGCAGCTCGGCACGAGCACCCCCGAAGCCCCGGGCGCAGTTGAGCTCGGGCGCTTGGACGGCCGTTTGACGGTGGAGGACGTCCGGTTCGCATACCCGGCCAGGCCAAAACGGGAAGCCGGGCCCGTTCCCGCCGCAGTGCGCCCCAACGGGTTCGCCGAGCCTCCTGAAGCGTTGCGCGGCGTGACGATCTCGGTCGAGCCAGGCGAAACTGTAGCTCTTGTGGGCGAAACAGGTGCTGGGAAGTCCACGGTAATGAAATTGCTGGCGCGCTTTTACGACCCCGGCTCTGGCCGCGTGGCCGTGGACGGGCTGGACTTGCGCGGTGCCAACTTGCTGTCGTACCGGCGCCAGTTAGGGTACGTGCCGCAAGAAGGCTTCCTTTTCTCCGGGTCGGTGCGCGACAACATCGCCTACGGCCGCCCCCAGGCGCCAGATCCCGAGGTGGAAAGAGCGGCACGGGCCGTCGGCGCGCATGATTTCATCGCCTCCCTCCCGGGCGGGTACCGTCACGAGCTCACCGAGCGGGGCCGTTCGCTCTCAGCCGGCCAGCGCCAGCTGATCGCGCTCGCGCGCGCCGAGCTGGTCGACCCCGTTGTGCTGCTCCTCGACGAGGCAACGTCCAACCTCGACCTCGCCACCGAGGCCCATGTCAACGCGGCGATGCGCCAAGTCGCGCTCGGCCGCACGACTGTCCTCATCGCCCACCGGCTGCAAACGGCGCAGTCCGCCGACCGTATCGTCGTGCTCGAGGGAGGAAGGGTTGTCGAAGTTGGCACCCATGCGGAGCTCCTGGCAAGAGGCGGTAAGTACGCGTCCATGTGGGAGGCCTTCGAGCTGGTCGGCCAGAGGCGCCCATGAAGGTCGTTCGCTTTCACCCCGAGGTCTCGCTCCCGGTTGGGCAGTGTGGTAACCACTCGGGAGCTAAGCTCATTGGCGGAGCAGCCGGCCGTCCAGGCAAGCAAAGGCCGGTCCACCATGGGGCACGAACGCAGCAGGCGGCGGCGGTGGCTGGCAGTTAGTTGTTGCGGCACCGTCGGTTTTCTCTGGCCGAGCACAACTGTGGTCAATGCTGCCCGACCTGAGGTGCTCCAGCTCGCTGGCGGGGGTTATTCCGCTTACGCTGTCGCCAAAGATGGCTCCGTCTGGGCGTGGGGTGACGATATCGAGGGCCAGCTCGGCGACGGCACTGATTTCGGTATTTCACTCGTGCCCGTGCGAGTCCTGCGCCTCCCCGGTGCCGTGGCGGTGGTCGCCTCGGCGAACAGCGCCTTCGCCCTCCAAGACAATGGCAGCGTGTGGGCCTGGGGTGACGACGCGATAGGAGAGCTCGGTACCGGTAAGGAGCCTTTTACGAGCGGGATCCCCGTTCGGGTGCGGGACCTGGACCACATCGCTCTCCTGGCAGCCGGGGACTTGTCCGTTTATGCCTTGCGACAAGACGGCACGGTGTGGGCTTGGGGGAACAACGCTTTTGGGCAACTGGGGAGAGGAACTGGCACCTTGGAGTCCGACGTCCCAATAGAGGTAAGCGGGCTGTCCGACGTCGAGGGGCTCGCCGCGGGGGAGAACACCGCCTTTGCCTTGCGTCGAGACGGGACGGTGTGGGCGTGGGGGGACGGTACTTTCGGGGAGCTCGCACGTCCTGGTGGCCCCGGCGCGGACAGCGCCCCCTTGGAGGTCCCCCAGCTCACTCAAGTGTCGGCGATCGCGGCAAGCACCTACACAGCTTTCGCGCTCAACGCTGACGGGACAGTGGCGTCCTGGGGGGACGGTTCTTTCGGCCAGCTGGGCAACGGGAACTGCAAGCCAGCGAGCGCTGCCTGTCCCCTGTCGTCTGAGCCGACGCGGGTAAGCATGCTCAACCACGTCACCGCTATTTCAGCGGGAGGGTACGCCGCCTACGCGCTCGAGAGCGACGGGAGCGTCTGGGCGTGGGGCTACGGAGCCTACGGGCAGCTCGGCAACGGCTCTACCTCCAGCTCAGATGTACCGGTGCGCGTGGTCGGGCTCCGCCACGTTGTAGCCATAGCCGGAGGTGGCAATGCCGCCTACGCGCTCGAGAGCGACGGGAGCGTCTGGGCGTGGGGCTACGGGGCTTACGGGCAGCTTGGCAACGGTACTTTCTCGAGCTCAGTCGTCCCTCGACCGGTAGAGTTCCCGAGTGGCGCGGGCGTACCCGAAAAGGGCCAACCTGCCGTCTAAGTGGGCCCTACGCCGTCGAGCACCCTCCCGGCAGCTCCCTGCCTGCTGAGAGAGACGGCTACCTGGTCGACCTGCGGCTGGCCCGGGCCCGGCACTTGTCATGGTGCCTCGGGGGGCGGGGTGAACTCGTTGAGGTCGTAAATGCCGAGGCTGCGCTCGATGACGGCGACGCGCTCAACGACGGCGCCGAAAGCTCCCTTCCCGAACTGGCGCACCTGGAGGTCCGCGAAGGTCGCCGCGAGCTCGTTTAGCTCGCTCGCGCTGAGCAACGCACGGAAGGCGGGGAAGACGACAGTGTCTTCTCGGGCTTCGTGGGGTTCGTACATGCGCACGAAGGCGGACATGGCGCCCGTCACTGCGCTGCGAGCTGCGCGCGAGCGCATGGCGGTGGGGGTGGAGCTCTCGATGATCAACTGGGTGAGCTGGCGCCCTCGCCCGTGCTGGACGAGCAAGGTGTCAACGGTGCTCACCAGTAGCCCCGCAGTGCGCAAACGAGGGAACACGTAGCCCTCCTCGAGTGGCTCGTGGAAGCTCTCTATGAACTCATGGATGACCTCGGCGCCGTCATGGATGGCCGAAATGGCCAGAGCCTGGCCGTCGCCAAGCCGGCGAAGGGCTTCTTGGTAGATGAGAAGGACACGCTTGAGGACGCCGTGCTCCGCCATTAGGTCGACGTCGGGCGGTGCGTCGGGCGGTGCAGCCGAGGAGCCGCTCGTCGCGAGGTTGCCTGCCTCCGTCCCGGCCGCACCGGCAACGAGGGCCGCCACGCCGCTCAGGAACAACCTCCTTCGCGTTACCGGGCGCCCCGGCGCGGCACTGGGCGCCTCGTGCTCGTCGCTCAACTGCGCCACCCCGTGAGCGCGCCAAGGGCTTGGGGCTGGTCTGCCAGCACAAGCGGGGCCCCGTCCGGCTCCATCAGGTACCAGGGCCCTCCGTTTAGGTCTATGCCCTCGCCGGACGCCATTCCCGGGCTTACGTCGGCCACGTAGGTGTAAAGAGGCCAGCCGTCGTAGGTGATGACCTGAGCGCCGCCTGGGCCCGGCATGAGGCCCACGAGCCGGGCCTCAACACCGGGGCCCGTCCTCGGCCTGGTGCCAGCAGGGACGCTGAACGGTGGCCAGGACAGGGCACAAGTGGCGGTACAGGTGACAGCGCGGCGGCGGTCAGGCGCGAAGACGTAAAGAGAGTAACCGGCGGCATCGGCGAGGACCTTGGCCCCGAACTGCGCCACGTAGGTCACCTGGAGGCCAGCTCGGCCGGCGGTTGAGCCGCGGTGAGCATTCGCTGAGGCGGGCGGGGCAGACCGTGGCAGGGCCGACCTTGGCGGGGCAGACCTTGGCGGGGCCGGCTGACCGCAACCGGCAAGGGTGAGGCCCACTGCGCTCGCTGCGAGGAGACGAACGGGCCAGCGCCCGGGAACCGACCTGAGGCCACTAAGAGCCACGACCTGTTAGCTGCCGCCTTGACGGCGGTGGTGCGAGAGGCCGACGGTGCAGGCCTGCTGTGGACGGCTGGGGCTGAGGTGAGCGTCGGTCACGAAAAGGAACCGTACAGGCTCGGGAGGCGGAAACGCAGCCTCGCAGCTGGGTAGGTGAAGACTTGTGCCCGCGCCAGCCGGGCAACCCGTGGAGGCCCCGGCCCTAGCTAAAAGCACACAACGGGGGCCGGTAAAGCAATAGTTTACGACGCAAACGTCTTGAGGAAAGCGGTCGCGCCATTGACGGCAGCCTTGCCGAGACGTCCGCCGAGCTCGTTCCCTACAGCAGATCCCAGGACGGCGCCTAGGACCGGACCGACGAAGGGGACCGGGACAAGCGACCTAATGAGTATTGCGCCTGTAATGCCGCCCGCTACCGCCCCAGCAGTTTTCGTAGTCTTTTCGACTCGCTGGTCAAAGTTCGCTTCCATTGTGCAGCCTCCTCGGGGTAGCCCGCTGCGCCGCCACGGTAGTACCCCGGCAGGATCTCGGTCATTAGGGGTTACCCTGGTGGTCCCCTGATCTCTGCCAGTGCTTCTCGTGCGCCTCGTGCGCTCCGTCCGCCAAGGCCCCGCTCACCTGGAACGGATGACCGACGAGCTCGGCACAACTACGAACGCCGTCGCAGGTTTGCAGGCAAGCTCAGCGCTGCTGTCGCCGTGGCGTCAGCGTTCAGCGCGCTGGCGGCGCCCTTGAACGCGCTCGGGTCAACGAGGCTCCCCATCGGTAAGTCCTATACGCGCTCACCGCCTGTCCCTGCCCCCGGCACCTGCCACGCTCGCGGGGTCTTCCCGGACCCGAGGTGCACGCCCGGTGCCATCAACCCTGCCGTCAGGCAGTCAGACATCGCCTCGACGATCTGCAGGTCGGGATGGTCCAGTTCTGTCCGCCCGCCCGAGGCCTACACAGAACCGCTCAAGCGGCGGCTGATGGTGAGCTATGACGACACTTACCCGATCGGTGATTACGAGCTCGACCACTTGGTGAGCTTGGAGCTGGGCGGTGCCCCGAGCGACCCGCGCAACCTCTGGCCCGAGTTCGGCGCCTCTCCCAACCCCAAGGACCGTGTCGAGGACGCCGCCCACGAAGCGGTCTGCGACCACAGGCTTAGCCTCGCCGCCGCGCAAGTTGACATCGCCACTAATTGGGTCTTGCTCGGGGAGCAGCTCGGGCTTGGGGACCTAGCCGGTCAAGTGCCCAAGCCAGCCGGCTGGCGAGAGCCAACCTCGCTCGGTGCGAGCCCATAGGGGTGGACGAGCCGCCGCCCCTTGCCACTTTTTACCAAGGTATTACGTGCCGTCGCGGTCGATGTCAGCTTCGGCAGGGCAATATCAAGGCACCCGTGCACCCCGCCGGGAGAGAGGGGGGCGCCGTGAACGTGACATGGGAACAGATCGGGGCCAGCATGATCTGCCACCTGGACGGCAACCTCGAGCACCTCACGGTGGGAGCGTTCCGGGACGCTGCCAGTCAGATCCGGCCCAACGAGAGCGTAATTTTTGACCTTTCGGGCGTGCCCTTTTTGGACTCGGCGGGGTTGGGCGCGCTTATCGGCGCCGTCCGGCGGGTCCGTGAGGAGGGCGGTGAGGCAGTGATCTGCGCACCACGACGTTCGGTGAACCGAGTGTTGGAGATGGTGGGGCTGCCCCGCATAGTTGCTGTAGCTAGCAGCGTTCCAGACGCTCTCGGGCACCTGTCCGCCGTCGTCTGAGCGCCACCGGGCTCGCTCTCGCGGCCCGGTTCTCTGCCTTTCGAGCCCTCAGTAGGGACCCTCGCTGCGAGCGCAGTTCAGTTCGCCGGGAGGCTCCCGCACCCCTCGCCCCGACGTCGTCGAGGAGGCTGCTACCCGCAAGTAAAGAGCGAATGTGGCGGTTGCGATGATGAACGCGATGAACGCGACCAGAGCCGGTACCGGCGGGTGCCACGCGTCAGAGGTCGCAGCAAAGGCGTTGACAGGACCGGTGATGCCGACCGTGTTGCGCCGAAGGGCGCCGTAAAAGTCCGATATTTGGCACAAGACGAGCGCCACGAGGACCACCGTGACAAGGCGGAGAGATGCCCGGTGGCCGGCAAAGCGCTCGCCCGCCGCCGCCGCCGCTACGAGCGGGATGCCGACGGCGAGGGCCATGAAATCGCGCCCTTGGCCCATGATCCCCTCGGAGCGGGCTTCGACGAGGATCATCGTCAAGGGCACGACCACCCAGGCCGCGAGCGTCCCGGCGGCTACCAGTGCCTCTCGTCGGCGCGCGACGCAGGTCCCGATGAGCACCACAGCGCCCAGAGCGCCGAGCCACGTCACGATGACCCCAAGAGGAGAAGGCGTGTCCAGCCAGCCAAACTGGCCGATCGACGACGTCATGAGCAAGTCCAGGCGCTCGAGGGCGAGCATGAAGACCTGCGAAGTGCTCGCGCCATGGGGAAGCGGAGAGCCAGGTTCGGTGAGGAAGGGGTCCGCGTAAAGGTCCCACGCCAAGGCGACGAGGCTTGCTGCGGCGAGGCCCAGGAGCCAGCGCTGCACCGCACGCACGTGGCCAAGAGCTCGCACCCGCCTCCCCAAAAGGGCAAGGAGGGCGAGCGCGATGCAGCCGGCCCAGATGGGGGAGATCCCACGGACGAGCAACAGCACTATGAGAGAAATGCCGAGCGTCCCGACGACAACGGGATCGGGCGCAGCCTCGTCCGCGCCTGAGGCGAGGGCCATAACCGCCACCCAAGCGCTGATGGCGCTCGAGATCTCGAGGCCGCTTGGGTTGATCACCCCCGCGAGGTAAAGCGTCATCGGGGTCACCGCAAGTGCCAACCCGGCGCCTAGGAGCGGGGTGCCCCGGCAGCGGCGGAGGCAGACGGCCCCGAGCGCGAGCATCGCCGCCGACAGGGCGGCGCTGAGGAACCGGGCGAGGTAAATCCCCCCTGGTGAGACCATCGCCAGGGTTGGCAGTCCCACGAGCGCGTAGTACAGCGGCGGGTACCGCCCGACATAGGTGTAAACCCTGACATCGGCCGGCGAACCGGCCAGGGAGCCCTGGCAGCTCGCCGGCTGCGAGGGGTCGGACTGGAAACACTGGACGTCGTTGGCAAGACGGGCGAAGACCTGGGGCACTTTGACCGCCAGGTAGGCCTTGTTCGAACTTGTCACGTGCCGCAGCGGTTTACCGAGGAGCTCGCCCCGCACCAGCGATGCGGCCCGGATGAGGTGTGCGGGCTCGTCGGGGCCAGAGCCGACGGGGCTCGCGACGCTCCATGCCGCCGCTGCGAGCCAGATGACGACAAACGAGACCGCCCATATGCGCCATTGCCCGGCCGGACGAGGACGCCCGCCAGACGTAGCGCCCGACAGGTGCAGCAAGGCTTCGCTGCCCGGGTCGTACAAGGTCGGCCCAGCCGGGTCGTGCGCGGAGGGCTCGGTTCGGGGGGCCTCAGTCGCGGCGGTGCTCATGTTGGTCGCGGCCACCACAGCACCAGTGTCAGGCCTCGGGCCGCCGGGGCGCCTCATGCGCGCCCGTCGTAGGCCATCCCAAAGAAACCAGCGTCGCCGAAACTGAACACCGTCCCGTCCGCACCGACCAACCAGTACCCCCGCCCGTCGGGGGTCGCGGCGATCCCCGTCACCGGCGTGTCGGGAGTTATGTTGTCACCCGGCAAGGAACCGTAAAACGTCGCGTCGCCGGAAGTGAAGACACCGCCGTCTGCCCCTGCCTGCCAGGCACCGTTGCCCGACGGCGTCACGGCGGCCCCGACGAGCGAGGACCTGAGGGCCAGGTCCGAGCTCCCCCCAAGCAACCAACCGCCCGAGAAGGCATAGACGCCTGCGCCCGTCGCAGTGCTCACGAGATAGCCGCCAGCCGGCCGGGCAGCGATGGCATCGTAGGGGGAGGACGTCTCGGGCGGGGTACCGGCGCCGCGAGCGTCGCCGAAACCGTAGATCTGCCCGTCGGCGCCGACCAGCCAGACGCCGTGGCCATCGGGCGTCGCCGCCACCCCCGTGATGGGGCCGCGTCCTGAGCCGTTGCCCGGCAGTGGCCCGAACGAAGCTGCGTCCCCGAAGCTGTAGAGGTGCCCGTCGGCACCGGCCAGCCAGTAGCCCCCGCCATCAGCTGTCCTCGCCACGCCGACGATCGGGGCCGTCGGCGTTATGTGCATCGCAGTGAGCGAGCCGAGCTGACGTGCGTCCCCAAAGGCGTCCACTTCGCCCGTGTTGGCGACCAGCCAGTAACCCCGGCCGTCCGGGGTGGTGGCGATCCCCACGTAGCTCTTCGGTGCCGCTTCAGGGGGGGCTGCGCTCACCCGGAACGCAGCTATTTGCCGACCTGTCCCATTGCAAAGCTCGGCCACGAACTGGTAGCGGCCGGGTACGACTACCCCACCGTGCTGGACAGTTGGTGCACCGCCCAAGTAGCTGGGTACTGCGAAGGTGGCCGACCAGAGCCCGTTGGCGCCTGTGGGCACGGTCATCCCGCTCGTGCGCCCTGCCTTCCCGGAGGGCTCGAAATCGAGAGCCGTCAAGTCCTTGGCCCGGGAGCAACCGGCACCGGCATCGCCGCTCACTGTCACCAATGTCCCGGGAGGGCCAGACGCTGTCGAGAGGGCAAGGGCGGCGATGGGAGGCGGCTTGCGGGTGACGTCGAGGGCCGCTCCGGCGCCGAGCACGACTACTAGCGCCGCAACCGCGAGGACCTTGTCCCGTTCACGCATTGGGCACCGTGCCAACTCTTCCCGAAGCAATGTCGCCGACAGGCGGCAAGTCCTTCCAAATAAAGTCCGGGTACGGGCCTGGTCCTCGCACGGGGGGCTGGCCGAGCAACCATTCGAGCCAAGCGACGGCTTGAGCCACCTGGGGGTGGCTCCAAAATGGGACTGCCGGCGACTGGGGGGCGACGACCACCTCTTGAACGTCGAGTGCCGCGATCTCCTGTGCGGCCTCTGCTCGTGCCGGCCCGGTCTCGAGCGGCGTCGCCAGCGAGCGGTTCGCGAGCGTGCGGAGGACGCCCAAAGGGGTGACATCGCCGGAATTGGTGCCCGCCAGGCCTGTGGCGCTCGGCATCACGAAACAGAACCTCGACTCTGCCTGCCAGCGCAGGTCGAGCTCGTTCGCAGCCGGTACGACAAGTGCCACGGGTGGGAGGCCCCGAGGGTGCTGGGAGCTCGATTTGGGGCAGGAAAGGCCAGAGGTGAGCTCGCTGAAGACCGGGCTCGCGCTAGCAGGGAAATGCACCGTCGGCAAGACCGCCGCCAAGCCGGCGCCCACCAGTGCGAGCGCGCTCGCGTTCCAGCCTGGCCTCAGGCGCTTCAGCTCGTTCAGGCCCAAAGCGACCAGGAGCCCTTCCCCCAAGGCCGTCATCGAGGCGAAGCGGCTCGGGAGGAGGTTGTGCACGATGGGAAGTTTTGCGAGGAAATTGTCAGGCAGCTCGAGGTGGGTGACATGGCCGGCCACGTGCAAGGTGGGGCCCATCGAAAGCACGGCGGCACACAGCCCGAGGGCCAGGGCAGCCCACGTCACGGTCCTGCGCCGGGCGAGCACCAAGGCGAGCACGACGAAGATGACAAGCGGGATGCCTATATAAGCGTCCTCTTCGGCGCCGTTGCCCGTGAAGTGGGCGCTCAGGCGGAGAGCGGCGGCAGGGGCGAGCTGGGTGAGGTTGGTCGGGACAACGAAGTTCAAAAGGTCAGTGACGTACGCGTTCGCGGGGTGGACGTCTTCGACCCGGTACGGCCCCAGGTACTGGAAGGCCAAAAAGGGGGCGGAGAGGAGGGCGAAGGCACCACCTGCAGCCAACAAAGCCTTGCGCGCGTATGGGAAATGGGCAGCGAGCTCGTTGCGCTTGAGGACGCAGAGCACGGCAATGGCGACGACCGCGCAGGTGGCCTCCATGGCGAGCACCTCCTCACCGGTGAGGAGCTGTGCCCAGGCCAGGACGCCGAGGAGGAGGCCGTCTCGCAGCGGGGCCCCGGGCTGCACTACCAGGACGCGGTCGAGGAGGATGAGCAAGAGCGGCGCGCTCATCACAAGCGTTTGCGCCAGATGGCCGACCGATTGGGCGACCACGTAGGGAGAAAACCCAAAGATGAGGGCACCCACGAGGGCGGGGAGCCGGCCTGTCCAGCGCCGGAAAGCGAGGTGGGCAAAGGTCGAGCTGAGCACGGGTGCCAGGGTTGCCAAGACGTTGTAGGAAAAAGCAGCCCCGAAGATGAGCGTGAGCGGTGACATCAGCAGGCTTGGCAGGAGCACCGACGTGTTCCACATCAGGTTCACGCCCCCCGGGTAGTTCACATAAGTGCTGACGAGAGGGTTCAGCCCGTGACCGAGCGCGTAGGGCAGCCAGGACAAGAACCAGGAGTACTCGTCCGCGTCGCCCGCTCCCCCGATCTGCGAATTGAACAAGTTCGAGAGGTCGCGATGGAACAGGGCGAGGGCAATGCCGAGCGATAAGACAGCGACGGCAGCCAGCTCCCACGACCGGGCTGTGCCACGCTCGGGTGCCCCCCTCGCCGGCACGAGGAAAGCCTCGCCACCTTCCCCTTGCCGCCCGGCCGTCTCAGCGCCCGCCGTGACCCCGGCTAAGGCGAGACGCGCTCCAACGGTGCCGCCTCTTCGGCGCGAGTGAGCGGGAACGGTCCGCCCGAGGCGCATTTAGCGGATGGAAGCCTCTGAGGGTTGCCTCAAGTGGGCGCCCCCGGAGCGTCGGTCGGCCGCATCTCAGCTGGAACGATAGCCCAATCGCCCGTCCCTGGTTAAAGTGTGCCGGGTGCCGGGAAGTCGCCAGCGTCAGCGGCCGGGCGGCGGGCCTGGCTCATCCCCAGAGCTATCCCCAGAGCTGGTAGCTGCCGGCGCCGGCCGCGACGCCAGCCCAGCCGACCCTCAGCCACTGGCCCCTCCGGGCCCGTTCGGCCGAGCGCGGGGCAGGCTGAGCAGGGCACTGGAGCCCAGCTCGCGCGGGTGGGCGCTCGGTTGGGTACTGCCTCTCGTCGTCCAGCTGGCCCACACGGCGGTGGTGGCACCGACCTACCATGTCGGCTCCTTCGACGACGACGCCAACTACTTGATGGCAGCCCATGTCCTCGCCGGGGGAGGCTGGCTCACCACGACGATGCCGAGCGGGGCGACGGTAGTGGCGAACTACCTACCCGGCTACCCCTTGCTGCTCGTGCCCCTCATTTGGCTGGGAGGGGCCCTCTGGCTGCCGCGCGCTCTGTCGACCTTATGCGTCGCCGCCCTCTACCCCCTCCTTTGGGCCTGGATGCGAAGAGGAGCCGTGAAGCCCCAGTACCGGGTAGCCGTGCTCGCGCTGCTGGCATTGAACCCCGTCTTGGCGACCTACTCGACCATGGTGATGGCAGAAGCTCCCTTCTTGGTCGTCCTTGTGCTCGCCCTCTTCGCCCTCGACCGCTGGGAACGCAAGCCGGGTTGGCTTTGGGCGAGCGCTGCGGTCGTGCTCGTTGCTTACTTGGTGTGGCTGAAGGAGGCAGGGATCGGCTTGGTGGTGGGCCTGGTCCTCTACCAGCTCTGGCGTAGGAGGTGGAGGCGGGCGGTTGGGGTTAGCGCCGGAGCAGGCCTCCTGTTGCTGCCGGGCCTGGTTGCCAGGTGGTTGACCGCTGCCAACATCGTGGGCGACCGCTATGCCGGTGAGATCAACAACCCGACCGAGGGAGGGCTCGCGCACCAGCTGCTCGGTGAGGTGCGCCACGACACCTGGGCCTACCTGCACAGCGTCCTGGCGCAATCGGTGCTCCCCTCAGGGAGCCCTTTGCCCTCCCACGGCTCTGTTCACCTGCTCTTGGTGGTGATCGGGGCGACAGTGCCGGCCTTCAGCGTCGTCGGTGCCGTCACCTGGTACCGGCGCCACCCGGGGCCCGGGCCCTGGATGGTCTGGGCCTACCTGGCCGAGACGCTTGGGTACCCCTACACCAACCAGCGGCGGGTCATCCTCGTCCTGCCCGTATTGACGACCTGGTACGTGACGGGGGCAGTTGCGGTAGGCCGGTTCGTGCTGGCACTATCACGTCCCGTCGTCAGCCGGGTGGTGGTGCCCGTAGCGGTCGTGGCGGCCGTACTGGCGACGACCGTGCCGGCGTCGTACGCCTTTACCAAGAACTACCTCTACCGCGCCGGCCAGCAGAGCTCCGAGTTCGCCCGCTCCCCGGCGATGTCGCTCCTCAAGGCCCTCGGCCCGCCCGACGCCGTGGTCGAGACCGATTACCGAGGGGCGGTGGCATTTTTCAGCGGGCACCGCACGGCCTGGACGGCCTTTGTCCGCACCACGCCTTACGGGCCCTTCGCAGGCGCCAACGGGGGGGCCTGTACAGCGAGCAAGGTCCGCTCCGACCTGCGGGTCGACGAGGCGAGGTTCCTCGTCGTCGGGGACTTCAACGTACCTGGGCTGATGGACAGCCCCTGCCTGCTGAAAATGGCCTCTTCGCCCGCGACGGCTGGGGCCATCGGAGCGGTGCGGCTGCTTTCCACAGACCATGACCAGACTTCGCTCTTCGAGCTGCTCGGCCCGGGGAGCTCACAGCCAGGCCTCGTTGACCCCACGGCAAGCTCAGGGCCGAGCTCTCCTGCTGGTGTCGCCAGGCTCGCCCGTAATGGCCACGGCGACGCCGGCGGCACGGGCTACGAGGCCCGATCGGTCGGGGGGGAGGCCAACTTCGAGTGGGCCTGGCCGGCGGGCGCAAAGCTCATGCAGGTGAGCGTGGGCTCGGTGACCAGTTCGGCCCTTGTCGAAGGCACCACAGTGGCAGCCCAGCTCCCTGATGGCAGATGGCGGCTGGTGGCTAGTTGCGACGGCTCGGTGGGCGACGGCGGCAGATGCCCGTTCCTCCTGGCGGTTATGCCGCAGCCGACCCGTGCTACTGCGGTCAGGGTCTCGGTGCGGACCTCGGGCCGGGCCGAAGTCGCCTACCTCAACGCCCTCGGGGCTGAGGGCTCGCGCTAAGCCTTGGTGACGATGATCGACATGTCGACATCGCCCGAGGGGAGCTTGTAGACGCTGCTCGGCCCAGACTGCATCTCCGACGAGACCAACCAGCCCTTCCCCGTGCCGCTCACGTCCCCCGATGACCCTGCGGCAGAGCCGCTGACCTCACTGAAGCCCGCCGCTTTCAATTCGGCTTTGTACTGGCTGACCACACCCTTGACCGTCCCAGGCACCGAAAGCACCACTTCGTACTCGTGGGAGTACGGGTTGATGGTGCCCACGAGGACCTTGTAGTGCTTCGGGAGGGGCACAGCCTTGGGGAAGCCGGCTGGGATCTTCGCTGAGGCGACGCGTGACAAAGCTGATGTGGGGGCGGCCATAACCGGGGCCGCTGCCAGCGCCATGGCACCGCTGGCACCGACCACGGCCACCACCGCTATTGCCTCGCTGACCTTTCGCCGCCGGAGAATTGTCACCCGGCGTGCCCTGTTGGGCGCTTGCAAGTTCATAGGGCCTCTTTTCCTACGGGGCCGGGGACCGCCCGCCGAAAGCTGAGCCCGGCGGGCCAAACGACCGCCATCAGTCTTGCACGGGCGCCGCCCCCGAACCCGACGGGACCACCACGACAAGGTCTTTGGCCGAGACGGGCCATGACCTCGCATCTTCCCACTAGGGGCTTGGCTCGGCCTGCACCTGCTCCCGAACCGGCTACGGCCCGCTCGAGAGCGAAAGCGTCCAGGTTGAAGAGTAAACCGTTCCCCCCGACGTGGCTCGGGCGTTCGCCGGGACCGCGACCCTGGCCGTCAGTGCCAGATCGGTTGGGCCCTCCCCGGAATTGGTGGCGGCATTAAAGAGCTGAGCAGCTGTCGGGGGCGTGGCGCCGGCTGGGAGCGTTACCGGGTAGCTAACCGAGTTGCTGGGAAGGCTGCAGTTGCCGGACGCGGCCGAGGCAATGGCGCCGGTGATCATGGTCGCCGTCGGCGGCAGTTGAAAACTGGCTCCGTTACTGAAGGTTGTGGAAGTGGCGTTTAAGTTCCAGCCGGCCCCGCTGCCGGTTTCGTCGTTGAGAGCCAGGTTGATGGTCGTCGTCGAGGAAGTGTTGTAACCATTGAGCGTGACGGACGGGAAAGCAACCGTGGGCGAGGTCTCGAGCGTCAGCGACCCCCCTGTGCAGGCTGGGAGGAAAGTGGCGATGGCCCCGTCCCACCAGGTCGACGCCCCGGCCGTCACCGGCTCGGAAAGTGCCGAGCCGCTCGGGGGGCTCAGCCGGTAGTCCGAGTCAAACCCGCCACCGCTCCCAAGGTTTGCCCAGCCGCTCCCCGGCGTGAAGCTCGACACTCCCGTTGTAGTTCCGAACGCGGTAACCGCGAGCTCGCTTGCTGCGGCAAGGTCACCGGACGTGCTCACCGAAAAAGTGGTGCTGCTGTTGGAATTGCTGTTCGCCCCGGTCTTGTCGAGCGGGCTGTTCGGAGCGACACCGCTCCACTCGCTCACCTGAGCGAGAAAGTTCCCTCCGTTGGGAGGATTGGTGAAAGTAAAAGAAGTCAGCCCTGAAGACACGTCCGGGTAGTACCACAGCTGGAGCGGCCCCACCGAACCCTGGCAAGAACTGACAGCTTTCACCCAATAGGCGGACGGGGCAGTGATGTCGTCAGTCGTGCAATTGGAGTTCTCGTCCTCCACGACGGCCACGAGCAGGTCCGTGCTCGTGGTGCCCGAAGGGAGGGTGGCGGTGACCGCCGTCCCTGACCCCGTGGCGACTGTGCCCTTCTCGACGAACGACGGGCTCGCCGATGCCGTCGCCGGGTACGCCAAGACAACAACGACCATGAGTGCACTGATCGGTGCCAGCAAGCGCGCTCGCGCGAGCTTCAAGCGCGTCCCCGGACGGGCTCGTCGACGTGGCCCGACGCCAAGCTCGCGTCGCTGGTGCCATGGTTGCCAGGAGAGTTTTCTTCTCCCGGCTCTGGACCGCGGGCAGGTCCTTGACGCCGCTGGTGCCGTCGTTTCAACCCTCCCTCGCCGAAACCGGCGAGGGCAACGCCACCTCCGCCGTCCCCGTAGAGGGCGAACTGGCCGTTGTTTCAACCCTCCCTCGCCGAAACCGGCGAGGGCAACCAGAGCGATGCGGGATTTGCTTTTGTCGATGTAAATGTTTCAACCCTCCCTCGCCGAAACCGGCGAGGGCAACGATGGGCAGGCCCGTCAGAACGCCCGAGTGGTAATAGTTTCAACCCTCCCTCGCCGAAACCGGCGAGGGCAACCACCACGCCGTAACCCCCGGCTGAGCCCGGCAAACCGTTTCAACCCTCCCTCGCCGAAACCGGCGAGGGCAACTGTCGGCCACGCCCTCGATGCCACCCTAGGTGATGAAGTTTCAACCCTCCCTCGCCGAAACCGGCGAGGGCAACCCGGCACGGCTTGGGCTTGCCCGGCGCCTGGGTTG
>DATJSU010000026.1:0-4876 GCA_035503915.1 Acidimicrobiales bacterium
GGCTGAGCTCGGTGGCCAGTTCGGGAGAAGGGCTGAAGCGCCTGTTCGGGATAGACCTCGACGACGAGGACCAGGCAGAGGCTTTTGCCCGGGACGTGGCAGACCTCGTCTTGCACGGGTTCCTCGTTTAACACAGCGTTGCTCAGCCGCTAGGACCTCGCCCAGCTAAAAGAAGACGCTGCCAATGCCAAGAAGGCTTGGCGCCAGCGGATAGTTCGCCCCGTCGGTCGTGGACGGCCCCGTCAGGCGGGCGTGGGCGGCCCAGTCGCGCGGCGTGGACGGTCGTAAATGGTCCCGGACGGCGGTCCCTAGTTCAATGAGCTGCCGGCGGGGCTACCGTAGCGGCGGTCGGGTTGTAGGTGAGCACCAGGGCGGGGCCAGGCCGGCCCAACCCGACGACAGGGCGGAACCGGCCGGAAATGGTATGAGCGGACACGATGTTGGCTGTATCGCCGCTCGCCACCTTGAGCCCGGCCATCTTGGCAATCGTGAGCGCGCCCCCGAGGTAAGCCGTGCCAGTAACGGAAATGCCGCCGAGGCTGAAATTGCCACCGGCCCCGACGACCAGGCTCGCCCCGACTACTTGCGAAAAGTTGCCGCCAACGGATATCCCATTGCCAGGGCCGAGGGTCAATGACCCTTCATTTCGGAAGCTCCCCGAGCTCGAGAACGCCCCGTCGTCGGTGAGGGCGACCTTGCCCGAGGCGGCATTGACGAAATTGGCGCCGGCAAGGTCAACCGGGCCGCCTGTCGCATCGATGGTGCCGGCATTGGTGAATGTGCCCGTGGCCGTTACCTGAGCCCTCGCGCCCCAGATGATGGTGCCGTCGTTGCCCGAGTGGCTCACAGTCAACGCCGGCCCGATGCCGCCGATATTGTCGATCACCCAGCCCTTGGGGATGACGCCGTTGATCGTCAACCCGATGCCAAAATCGACAGTCCCCGTCGAACTTGCCTGTACGGACGGCCCAAAAGTCACCGTCGCCGGGCCTGCTCCCAGGTAGTAGTTGACGCTCGCCGGGTTGCCCCGGAGCGAACCCGCCGTGACCTCCAGGATGCTCTTGTCTATGCCGAAACCGCCATGGTTGATGACGGTGCCTCCCGCCAGCTCGAAGGTGCCGGCGACCCCGAACGAGGCTTTTGGCTCGATCAGGAGGTCCCCCTCGTTGACGAAAACCGGGCCACTTATCCCGCTTGCAGTGCTCATCCCAAAACCGGGGGCGTCCGAGGTAACAGTCCCGGTGTTGACAAAACGGGATACCTCGATTTGCTGCAGCCAACCGGTGGTCGTATCGGTGAAGGTGCCGGAGTTGGTAAAGGTGGTCGCATCGGTGAACGTGGCGTTATTGTCGTGGTCCCAGAAGAAAGTCCCGGCGTTGCCGGCCTGGTTTGCGGCCGCGATCGACCCGCCGGTCACGTCGAGCTCCCAGTGCTTGGCGATGACGCCGTCAAGGAAAGCAGAGTTGGTGATTTCGATCGTGCCGTGAGAAGCCGGCGGTAGGTTGGGGGCGAACTCGACTGTGGGGGGGCTGAGGCCCAGGTACTGGGTAGAGACAAGCTCCCCTTTAGTTACCGACCCGCCCTCAACATCGAAGGCTGACTCGTTGGCCAGGCCGAAGGTGCCGTGGTTGACGATGGTGCCCCCAAGAGCGAGCACAAAGGTGCTGCCCGAGGAAAAGCCTTGTTTGGGGTTTACAACGAGGGTGCCCTTGTCGACAAAAGTGCATTTCGGGCAAGGCGGGTTGAAAGCTTGGCCCGCCGTGCCGAAGCCGCCGCCCGCAGCGAGCACCGTCCCGGTGTTAATAAACTCTGTCACGTCGATCATTTGCAGGAGGCCCTGGGAGCTGTCTTCGAAGGTCCCTGAATTGATGAACGTCCCGCTGTCGGTGAAGGTGCTATTGGGCGTCTCAAGGACAAATCGGCCCGCATTGCCCGAACCGGTAGTGGCGCTCATGGAGATCCACGAGGCCTCGGTTACTGTCCAACCGGCAGGGATAGTGCCATTGAGCGTGCAATTACCGATATAGCTGCCCTTTCCGCCGTTGAGACCGCCTAGCAAGACAGACCCAGTCGTCCCGGCGGCGAGGGTCACGGCCGAATGGAGCGGCCCCAGGATGGAGTCGGTATTGCTGCAGCTAATCTCGGCGCCCCCGGCAGTCGCCGCCGCTGGCGCGTCCGCGGCGAGGGCGGTCTGACCCGGAATAAACAGCACGGATAAGGCCGCAAGGGCAACGGCGCTGGCGGTCCCCAGGGGGCTGCGAGCGCTTTGGGCGCTGCGCTCGCTGCGGGCGACCAAGGCTTTCCGCCCCGCGCCGGTCACGTGGCTTTGGCGAAGGCGACCAAGGGGGATCAGATGAGCGGGGTGCATTGGCGGACCTCGAGAGTTGGAGGGTACCCGAGCCAAGTTACCAGGGGGCCCGGCTGGCCTGTGCCAGCCGGCCTGGTGCCAGCCGGCCTGGTGTCGGCGGGCCTGGTGCCAGCCGGCTCGTACGGCTGGCTTGTGGCAGCCGGCTTGTGGCAGCCGGCTTGTCGCGGGCGGCCGGCGCGGCTGGCCTGTGTCAGCGGCTTTCGCGGGGCGCTTGTCGCGGGCGTTCTTGGCTCGGACTTTTACAGGCGGGTGATCACGGCCAAGTCTAAAGTTTGCGGCATGGGGTACTTGGGTTCGAGCGATTTGCACCAAGGCTATTATCTTGCAAAGGACTGGGTTTTACTTGGGCAATTGGCGGGCCAATTGTCCTGACTAGCGCGTCGTAGTGACTTGCGCAATTGACGCTGGACGGGCAAGAGCCCACTTCAAAAAGCGGCAGAGCTCCTTCGTTTTGGCCGAGGCCCACTGGCAGCATCGGAGTTTATTGGCGACCATGCTCAAGTTGCTGCTGGAGGCCGAGCTTGCCGCAGCCGTACGCTTCACAAAAAGGAAGACGGCGGCTGAGCTTGCATCCGGCCCTCTTCATCGGCCCTCTTCATCCGGTCCGGGAACCGAAGGAAGGTTAGCTCGGTCTTGTTGCGGTCCTCGCTCGCCCGAACAGGCCGCGCGTCCAAACCTTCCATGTCGTCTTGACCTGAAGGGCACCCAGCATCACTTCGCAGGCACGACCTTAATAAAGCGGCCCCATCAGCCGGTGGGAGGAGCCGTCGAGGGGGAACGGGTCGGGGACGTCGAAGCGGATCTCCTTGGGGAGGCTTGTTGGCACGAGCGGCCCGAGCTCGTGGTAGGCGCAACGGCTGCCTTTCTCGACCCGGCAATCGGATCTCCCGCAGTTCAGGATCCAGTGCTGGCCGCCGTCAACCTGGTCGATGTTGAGGGCGCCGTCGACCACGAACAGCGCCGGCAGCTCCGCGGGGTGGGGCGTGTCGAGACCTTGGTCCACGCACGCCATAGCGAATGTCAGGGCCAGACCGTTGACGTTCTTGAAGTCGGGTCGCCGCGCGAGCACTTGGCTGCTGGGTTTGCGGTTGGCCAAATGCCCGTAGGCGTGCGCGCTGAAGTGTTCGAACTCGGGAGCCGAAGTGAACTCACGCCAGAGAAGCGAGACCCCCAGGGACGGTACCTCGAGATCTTCGGGAGCGAGCACGTGGAGGCGCAACCACTGGCGCAGCGCCTTCTTCGCTGGCACGAGTGAGGTGCCGGCCGGGCAACGCCGGCGCAAGTCGCGCCCGAGCCGTGCCGGCACGACATAGGTCGCGACGAACTTCTGCCGGTGGAAGTCAATGCTCAGGTGAACGACCATCGCCATCCTTCCTAGACAGGGTTGCCGGGGTCAGCGCGCGCGCAGGCCTTTTCGGGCGCGGGCGCGGGCGCGGGTGCGGCGGCTTGGCTCGGCTCGGCTCTGGGCTCCCTGGCGATGGCCTCATTTAACCGCTGCTAGGCCGGGGTGGCAACGGGCTCTTTGAGCCAGGTGAGAGCCTGTGAACCGAAGGCGGAGCCCCGTCCTCCTCGCTGCCGCTCGCGAGCCGGGGGGTGTCACGTGTTGGCGGGCTCTCGCATGGTTTTACTCAGGAAGCGAAAGTTGCTTACTTCTATTGTTGCGGTCACAATGATGGGAATACTTGACTCGGTGCTTCCAGCAGCTTGTTCCAGAAAGCTATGGCGCAGTTGCTCGGTCCCCATTTTCACGAAGGCCTATCGGCGGCGGGCGGTTGTCGCCCGAGGGACTTCTTGCCTTGGTCAAAGGCCGGCCAGCCAACTTGGGCCGCTCGCAGAGCTTCCTGAGCCGGTCGTCGCTCGCCGATCGTATGCCCTCCTCGAGCGAGCTCAGGACTACGAACAGTGGTAACCCGCGACCGGCCCCGGCCCCGGCGTTTGGGCCCGGCGTTTGGGCCCGGCCGCGGCCCGGCATGGCCCCTCCCCGTCCCGGTTTTCGGGCCTGCTCGTTGGGCGGAGCCGAGTGGACGAAATGCTCGAGGCGGCGCGGGAGAATTACCGCCGTGCCGGCCCTCACGAAACGGCCCAACTCGGGGCGTCCGGCGGCCTGCTCGTCTATACCCGGCCGGAGGCACAGCGAGCCAAGTGTGGCGAGATCCCCGGGGCCATTGTCATTGAACGCAACGTCCTCGAGTGGTCCCTCGGCCCGACCAGCCCGGACCATCACGAAGCGCTAACTCAGCCCCACCAGGAAAGCGTGGTGAGCCTGGTGGTGGCTACTTGTCCAAGCGGCTCGACTAGCGGCTCGCTCCACAACCCGGCGGGGCTTGGATCTTGACGATGCCACCTCCGGCCCAATTATCGACTCCAAATGTGCCCTGACTGGTAACAACGACGTCGCCGGTGACAAGGTCCGGCTCCGGGATGCCGATCGAACCCAATTTTGCGGAACGAGCGCCGAAGCACGCCGCCTCACCGTCGCTGCCGACCCAGACCGTCGGGGCAGGGCCC
>DATJSU010000027.1:0-9826 GCA_035503915.1 Acidimicrobiales bacterium
CGGGAGTCCCCCTTGTCGGTGGACGAGATCGTCCGTGCAGCTATCGGCGTGGCCGACGCCGAGGGAGCGGAGGCGCTCAACATGCGCCGCATCGCCCAGGAGCTCGGCGCAGGGACCATGTCGCTCTACTGGCACGTGGCAGACAAGGACCAGCTCTTGGACCTCATGCTCGACACCATCTACTGCGAAGACCTGCCCGTCGAGGTGACAGGCGACTGGCGCGCCGACCTCGGCCGAGTGGCCCATCGGGTGAGGGAGAACCTCTGGCGCCACCGGTGGGCTATCGACTTCATAGGCGGCAGGCCACCGCACGGCCCCAACACCCTGCTCCTAGTGGAGCAGAGCCTCGCAACCCTGGACGCTGCTCAGGTCGACGCGCTCGAAGCGCTGTACATCTTGACCTCGGTCAACACCTACGTGCTCGGGGCCGTCCTGCGGGAGATGCAGGAGCTGCGAGGAGAACGAGAAGAACAAAGCTCCGGCCTCTCGCCCGAACAAGTGGAGGCCCAGGTGGCGGAGTGGCGCTCGCGCCTAGAGGGCTCAGGGCTGTTCCCGAGATTGGTTGGCCTCCTCGGGCAAGGCATCGACCCCGACGCGGCCGAGACGAGGGACGAGCGCTTCGAGTTCGGTCTCACGTGCGTGCTCGACGGGGTCGCTGCGAGGGTCGAGAGCTCTCGAGGCAACCGGCCGGCACGAACGCATAATGACCCCTGACTGACCGGCCGCAAAAACCTAGCAATTACAAGCTAAATCGGTCCATATCGACGGATCTTTTTGCTGTTCAAGGCGGTGTAGATCAGACCTGGCGAAGCCATAACACGCGCCCGCGTCACCGAGCTGTCGCACAGGCGGTCAGCGCGTGGGCGACCCGGCCCCGCGACGCGACTGCGGCCTTAAGGGCCGGCTGGTGCTTTACGCCGTCCCCCGGTGGTGCTACCTGTACGACAGAACGTGTTACAGTGGGGACATGGCTAGAGCGATCTCGGTCCGGCTCGACGATGAGGCAGACAGAGCGCTCCGGGTCCTCGAATCGACCGGGCTCACCCAGTCCGAGGCCATCCGCGTCTCCCTGCTCGGAGAGCTCCGTCATCGGCGCCAGAGCAAGGAACTGGCAGCGGAAGTCGCCGCCCTGGAAGCCGACGGACAAGACCACGACGAGATGCTGGCTGTCGCCGAACTGATGGAAGCCCTTCGTGCTCCGAGGTGATGTCTACCGGTTCCGGCTACCCCGCGGCGTCGGACATGAGCAGCACGGTGACCGCTACGGCGTAGTAGTCCAAGCCGACGAGTTCCTCCCGAGGTCAGTCATCCTCGTGGCTCCCACGTCGACAAGCGCCCGAGCAGCGTCGTTCCGCCCTGAAGCCGAGATCGCTGGAGAGACCACCCGGGTACTTGTGGAGCAAGTCGGGGCCGTGGACGCCCGACGCCTCGGAGAGCTGGCCGGACACCTGACTCACGAAGAGATGTGGGGAGTCGACGAAGCACTCCTCGCCGTGCTGGGCTTGCGCTGATAGGCGACAGCACGGGCAGCATTTGCCCCGTCGTCGCTCCCGCTCCAAGAACGGAGCGCAGCGCGCCAGATCCACCATTACGAAGCGCGGCCTCACGCTCGACGAAGTACCTGCTCAGGGGGCAGATCGACGGCTCTCGCGCTGGCCAGCAAGTCCATCGAACGGCCTCGGGCTGGCCCAGATCACACGCGCAGACCGACTATGCTCGCCGGGCGCCCAGACCACTCTGAACACCGTCAGGGGCTCACGCGGTCGCGGTATCATGATCTCATGACCCGACAGACGACGGTTAGGATCCCAGACGAGCTCGCGGACCAGGCCGAGGCCGTGGCCCGGGTCCGTGGCGTCAGCGTGAACGCGCTGATCTTGGAGTCCCTAGCCAGCGAGATCGAGCGCGTCCGGTCGGACGCTGACTTCACTGAGCGGGCGAGGAGGCTCTTGGAAAGGGACAAGGAGCTCATCGAGCGACTTGCCAGGTGACCAGGTACCTGAGCCTCGCCGAGTACTTGTGGCTGGCCGAGCAGGTCACAGGCATTGACGCAGCCACATTGGCCAAGGCCGGCCGCCCAGAGCTCGCGGACTCGGCTCTGCACGCCCCGGCCGCAGGTTTCGGCAAGGACGACTTCTACCCGGACCTGGTTGACAAGGCGGCTGTGCTCACCTGCCGCCTGGCATGGAACCACCCCTTGCCGGACGGCAACAAGCGGGCGGCGTGGGCCTGCCTCGTGATGTTCTTGGACCTCAACGGCCTTGGTTGGGCCCCCGGCCAGCCCGACGTGGGCCAGGCGGAGGCAGCCATGCTAAAGGTGGCAGCGCACGAGGTGGACGAAGACTGGTTCGCGGCGTGGTTGCGGGAAAGGGTGCGCCCCGCCTGAGCTGCGACAACACCTCCCGTGCCATGCGGGGTGCTGGAGGGCCGGCGCCCCCAGGCACGGGGGTCGCCCAGCAGCGTTATCGTCGGCGACATGGCCGGTGTGCCGGACCAGCGACATGACGAGGACGACAAGGCGGAACGCCGTGCCGCCCGGGAACTGGTCGCCGCGTACCACCAGGCCCAGCTGCGGGCTCTCCTCGAGCGCGTACGGGCTGGCTTCGCGCAGCTCGACAAGGGCGACATCGATGTGTTCGAGCTCGACAGCCTGATCCACCACTACCAGCGCTCGGCTACGGCGCTGTGGAAGTTCTGCGGTTCAACTGGTGGCCAGTGGCTCCAGGCGGCCCGGTCGCTCAGCTACTTCCGTGACCAGGACGACGAGCCGGACTGGTGGCAGGCGGGCACGCCTCGTCGCGACAGATCACCCTGATCGGTGTGACTTAGATTCTCCTTGATCCGTAAGGGAATTCCGCCATAACGACGGCTACGGGCGCAACGGCCCAGGCCAGGCTGCGCGGCAGAATGTTCGTCCCGGAAGCCCGGGCAGCCGAGCACGTGCTGCACCCCTGGCGGCGAGAATGGTGCGGATGGGGCAAGGACCGACGCCGCCGATGAGCGACGAGGGGCGCTTGGCGGTACGCGCCCGACCGCCCGACCAGGCACTGCGTTGGCTCGTGGCCGCCCTGGGCGCTACGAAAGTGGTCGACATCAAGCCGATGCCCGGCGGTTCCACCTGCGCCATGCAGCGCTCGACGCCGTAACTATTCAGCCCTTCGCGACGGGTTCACCCCGGCCACTGCCGACTGAACATGCTGTACTACGACGCCGCCCTCGCTGACGAGCTGCGCCAGGCGTGGGAGCAGCGCTCGGGCCGGGCCTTTGACCCATGGGCCGACGTCATGAGCATCATCGGGGCCCTCGACCACCTGCGCACGCCAAAGGAGCCCTCCAAGTCACGGCTGGCGATCGAGGACGCCCTCGTTCGGGCCGTGGCCGAGCTTGGCGGCTGACGGATGCTCGCGAAGTTCGCCCTCCTTGTCTCTCAGCTTCAGGTCAGCACCCCGGGGGCCCGCTTGGCATGCTTGCCGGTTGCAGTTATTGCTGATGGTGTAGAGTACTGACATGGTCCTGGCTAGAAGCTCGCTCAGCGTCCTGGCCGCTCCCGATGAGGGCACGCGCGCCGCTGCGGCCCGCCTTGCGGCTGCTGCCGACCCGGGCAGTGAGTTCGGGGCGGCCGTGCGGGAGCTGTTCGAGGGGGTCGCCCGCGGGGACCACCTGATCGTCCTGCGGCCCGACCAGGAGGTCACGCCGGCAGGGGCGGCCGACCTCCTAGGAGTGACGCGCCAGTTCGTGGACCGCCTCCTTGCTGACGGTGTGCTCGCCTTCCGCCGTCTACCGGGTAGCAAGCACCGCCGCATCAGGGTCGGCGACGTGCTCGCCCTCGCAGAGGAGCGCCAGCGCCGCCAGCAGGGCTCGGAAGTCCTGCGAGCCGCTCTCGGCTAGCACCTATCCTCAGGTGGCACGGCCGGACCGGGTCTTCGTCGACGCGAACGAGCTGTTCCCCTTCAGCGTCATGGACCTGGTCCTCTCGCTGGCCGAGGACCTGTTGGTCGACTTCGTGTGGACGGACGAACTGCTGGACGAGTGGGAACGGGTGATCGTGCGAGAAGGTAGGAGGTCTCCTGAGACCGCCCGGTCAGTGACCGAGGCGGTCCGAAGGTTCTTTTGGAGCACTCGGATCGCGCCCGAGACTTACAGGAGCCTGGTCAGCAGCGTCCCTGGCCCCGACCCCGACGACAGGGCCCACACCGCCGCCTGCGCTTTCGGGGGCGCAACGGTCCTGCTCACGCGCAACGTCCGTGACTTCCCCATCGATTTCCTTGCTGGCCACGGTGTAGTTGTTTGCTCTGCGGACATCTACCTGGCCGGCCTGCTGCGCAGGCGGCCGGCCGCTTTCGTCGAGACTGTGGAGCGCATCGCGGCCGAGAAGCGACGCCCACCAATGTCGCCTTGCGATATTGCCGACGGCCTCGCCAGGGCAGGTGCGACCGGGGTGGCGGCCGCCCTCCGCCGCAAGTTGGGGTGCCCGTGACTGTTCGGGCAATGACGGCTGTGTTCAGCGTCGTGGTCGACCGGTTCCAGATCCACCCGTTATGCGTTGTCTAAGAACCTTGAAGTTACAAGGGACATCCACCCATAACGACGGCTACGGGCGCTTCGACTGAACCCAATATCGCCTGCTCCATAATGCAGATCCAACATACATATTATTCGGAGAGAGGCCAACGTTCTGTCCCCGCGTCGAGCAAAAGCGGCGTTGCCGACTTGGTCTCCGCGATCGCCGATTTAGTGCGACATCGCCGAAGGGAGCCACGACCTCTGTTATCGAGAGATTTGTCGTTCTGTGCCTGACGAGAGCCAGAGGCTCCACATAGCCGGGTGATTGACCCGGCTCTTCATGTAGCTCCACAGGAACGATACTGAGAGACCTGTCTTATGGGAAACGCTAATCAGGTTCCTGATAGCCACTCGGGATTTGGTTGAGTGGTGCTCCCGAAGGCTGCCCGTCAACCCCCCAGGGACTGTCCACCGCCTTTGTTGCGACGGGCCGCCGGCTCGGGGCGCGAGCAGGCGTGTGGCTCCCTACAGTGGCTAGGTGGATCCTGAAGAGACATATGTCGAGTTGCCGCCGCTCCCGGACCTAGCCCACCGGGTGCGTACGGTCTGGGTTCAGCGCACCGGCCCTGAGCCGTACGTACAGCGCAATCTGCCCACGGGCGGAATGGAGCTGCAGTGCCTCCTCGGTACGATGCCCCGTCTGATAGGGCCGCTGACAAGGGGCTGCGTTGAGCTGCTATCGGCGCACTCGGAAGTCGTGGGTGCACGGTTCTGGCCGGGCGGGGCGTCGCCGCTGCTCGGCTTGCCGGCACGTGAGCTTGTCGACGCGGTTGTCCCATTGGACGAGCTTTGGGGCAGCGCCGCCGTGCGGCTGAGCGAGCTCCTTGCCAACGCCCGAGGGCCCAGCGCCGCGCTCGGGCTGCTGCAGCGCTTTCTCGTCACGCTGCTGGCCAGCACCGATCCTCCGGATCCCCTCGTGACGGAGGCCGTCCACCAGCTGATGCCGTGGCGGCCCGTGGCGGTGGCGGGGCTGTGCTCGCACTTGTCCGTTTCGACTAGCCAGCTTCGGCGGCGCTTCTTGGACACGGTGGGCGTTGGGCCAAAGGTCTTGCAGCGAACGTTGCGTTTTCAGGGCTACCTCGCGCTCGCTCAGGCCGCCGGCACTCCGGGCGGGCTGAGCCGTGGTCGGCTGGTCGACCTTGCCGCCCAGGCGGGCTACGCCGATCAGGCCCATATGAGCAGAGAATGCACACGGCTGGGCGGGGTCGCGCCCAGCGAGCTGCTCGGTGGCACGACGGACCGTTGCGGGTGCGGGCACGACCACAGAGCCTCGTACCAGCCGTTCCTGGCCGGCCGAGGGCGGGAGGTGCGGCCCGGCTAATGATGCACGTTTCGTTCAAGCGGTTGGTGAGGGCTTCGTCCTAGCCTCAGGGCGTGCACGACCTGGACGCGCTCCGTACGACGCTGGAGGGTGATCTCCTTACACCGATCTCGCCTGGTTACGACTCTGCCCGCCGCCCGGCACTGGCTCGCTATCTGGAAGTCCGCCCAGCCGCGGTCGTCCGGTGCGCATCAGTCCGAGACGTCGCCCGCGCGATCAACTACGCAGCGGGTACGGGTACCCACCTGGTCCCCCGGGGTGGTGGGCACTGTTTCGCCGGGCGCTCCTCGACCGACGGGCTCGTGCTCGACTTGAGCCGCTTGGACACGGTTAGGGTCGGCGCGGACGGGCGAGCAACCATCGGAGCCGGAGCGCGCCTGGCTCGGGTCTACGACGTACTACACGAACATGGACGGGCCATCCCGGCGGGCTGCGGCCCAACCGTTGGCATCGCGGGGCTCACGCTCGGCGGCGGGATCGGCTTGCTGGGCCGGGTGCATGGGCTGACCTGTGATGAACTAGCCGGCGCGCAGGTGGTGCTCGCCGACGGGCGGGTCGTGGCGTCCGACATTGACCATGAACCCGAACTGTTCTGGGGGTTGCGCGGCGCAGGCGGCGGGCAGTTCGGTGTGGTCACGTCTCTGATTTTCACCACGGTCCCTGAGCCGCAGGTCACCCGCTTCGAGCTCAGCTGGCCAGAGGCCACGGCTGCCGAGGTGATCGCCGCTTGGCAGGAGTGGGCGCCCCACGTCCCCGATGAGGTCACCGCGAACTTGACAGTTGCGGCTGAGCGCGGTCAACCCCTCCGCTGCGCCGTCTTCGGCGCGTGTCTCCGCGACGCCGAGGCGACAGCAAGCTTGCTCGACGGACTGGCGGCAGCCTCCAGTGCTCAGCCGCGGGCCCGCATCAGCGGCGGCCTATCGGTTCGCGACCTAAAGCGGACGTTCGTAGCCGACGCGCCCGGTCCTGACGCGTACCTGATGACCAGCCGCTCGGAGTTCTTCGCCCACCCGCTCCCTATCGTCGCGATCGCGGCACTCCTCGACGAGCTTACCGTCGGCCCGAGCGGACGGCGTGCGCTGAACTTTACCGCTATGGGCGGCGCCTACAACCGGGTCGCTCCTAGCGAGACGGCCTTCGCCCACCGTGGCGAGAGCTTCCTGCTCGAGCATGTCGCCTACGACGGCTCAGAGTGGGCGGACCGGTCGTGGGCTATCGCTCACCGGCACGGCTCTGGACGGGTGTACCCGAACTTCCCCGACCCGAAGCTGGAGCACCCGGAGGCCGCGTACCACGGCGACAACTGGGCCCGTCTTTTGGCAATCAAACAGAGCTACGACCCCGACCGCTTCTTTCATTTCCCACAAGCCATATGACGCCGCCCGGCAATACCACCTTCGGCCGTGCCCCGGCCGGCGAGGACTCTGCACCCCAACTAGCGACCAAAGGAGATCTGAGATGCGCGACGTGGTTCTGATTATGACTGCCTCAATCGACGGCTACGTGGCCGCTCCGCATGGGCACGCTGGTGCGATGCCTGAGCCGGACGAGCTAAAGCAGTGGAAGCTCGACCGTATACGTCGCGCCGGAACGCACATCATGGGACGCGTTACCTACGAGGAGATGGCGGGATTCTGGCCCACCTCTACCGACGACTACGCGGCACCGATGAACTCCATCCCCAAAGTCGTCTTCTCCAAGACGCTTCAAGATGCGACTTGGCCTGTGTCCTCGGTGGCGAGCGGAGACCTCGCAGACGAGATTGGCAGGCTGCGCCGCCAGCCCGGTGGAGAAATCATTGCCTGGGGCGGGGCCGGGTTCGCTCAGGCATTGTCCAGGGCGCGACTTGTCAACGAGTACGCCATCGTGACCCAGCCTGTTGCATATGGCGGCGGCCTGCCGCTGTTCCGGGACCTTCCTGATGCGCTTCACCTGAATGTGGTCGAGGCCAAGACCTTTTCGTCCGGCACCATGCTCCACGTCTATACGCCCCTCGGATGGGGCCGGGATCTGGCCTAGACAAAGATGAAGGTCCACGGTCCAGCGAGGTCGCTCGGTCAGAGACAACTTCCTCAGGCCGCCGATCCCCAGCTTGACCGGCTGGCCTCGGCTTCCGGCGAGCGTGAGCACCGCCGGTCTTGCCCCTGAAGACAGAGAACTACCCGCAAATGTGTCGCCATTGCTACGGCGAGTGCCTCATCAACCACAACCGTCCTGACCGGGGTCTTCCTCGCTTCGCAAGAGCCTCATCGGTCGGTTAGCGCTGCGCCCGTTAGGCCATGCTTTGGGGCGCTTGCTACAGATCACACCGATATGGGAGGCTAAAAAACCGTTGAAATATCAGGGCAATTGAGCCAGAACGACGGGCCGGCGTGTGCTCAGCGAGAGGAATCCCCGGCCTAATGCGGTGCATAATTACCTTTCCAAGTGCCGTGGCGCACCCAGACGTCAGTTTCCCGGCAAGCGGCGGCCGCGGTACTCAGGCCCAAGGCGTCATCTTTCTGTCCTGAGGCGGAACAGCCACCCGGCCAGCGCTACCGACAAGGCGATGATGCCGAGGCACCAGGCAACGGCGACCCAGGTATCGGTACCTCCAGCCCCATCCAGTAACCCCCGGAGGGTGTCCACGATGGGGGTGACGGGCTGGTGGTCGGCAAAGCCACGTACCCAGGGGGCCATATCCTTCACGGGAACGAAGGCGCTGCTGGGGTAGGCGACGAAGCCGACCAGGAACCCCATGCCGTTGGCCGCTTCTGCTGACCTGGCCAGGGTCCCGAGTGTTGCCGTGAGCCATGTGTAAGCCAGCACGCAGAGGGTGAGCAGGCCCAAAGCTTCCAGCCAGTCGAGTGCGCCCGCATGGGGACGGAAGCCCATGGCGAAGGCGACCCCGAGGACGATCACGGTCGAGATGAGGTTGCGGACAGTACCGGCTAGGACGTGCCCGGACATGAACGAGACACCACCCACGTCCATCGACCGCAGCCTGTCCACAATGCCCTCGTTGAGGTCGTGCGCCACGCTGATAGATGTCGTGACGGCGCTGTAGCCGATGCAAACGACCAGGACACCTGGCACGACGAAGTCGATATACCTCGCGCCGGTGCGGATCGCGCCCCCGAAGAGGTAGACGAACAGGCCCATGAGGATCACGGGCAGCGCCAAGGCGACGACGAGCCCGTCGATGGCGCGCAGTGACAGCCGGAGCGACCTGATCGCCATCAGCAAGGCATCGGACCCGGTGTTCGCAAAGGTGGCGCCCGCTGGTGCCACCTGGCCCTCGACCAGGGCTCCCTCCAGGGCGATGCTGTCAGTCATTGGCCGAGCTCCTTTCTGTTGCGCCCGTGGCTGTAAGCGCCATGAAGACGTCGTCCAGGGTGGCAGCGCTGAGCGTGAACCGCTTGACGAGGTGACCGTCCGGGTCGAGCTCGTCGAGCAACCAACGAGCCTTTGTTGCCTCGCCGGGGGTGGTGAGGACCAGGTGCAGCTCTTCCGGATCGGTGCGCAAGGCCGCCGCACCGATCCTCCTGGACAGTTCCTCGTAGCCGGCACCGTCGGCCGCCCACAGGTCGAGCTGCTGGCCGCCCACTCTGGCCTTGAGCTCGTCAGGGCTGCCTTGGGCGACCACCCGGCCGCCCTCCATCACGGCGACGCAGCCAGCAAGCTGGTCGGCTTCGTCGAGGTACTGGGTGGTGAGCAGCACCGTTGCCCCAGCTGCTGCCTGCGCCAAGATGACGTCCCACATGGCGGCCCTAGCCCGCGGGTCGAGGCCCGTGGTGGGCTCGTCGAGGAAGATCACCTCCGGCTGGCTCAGAAGCCCAGCGGCGAGGTCGAGCTTTCGCCGCATGCCCCCCGAGTAGGTCCCCACGCGTCGGTCGGCCGCGTCGCCGAGGTCGAACCGCTCCAGCAGTTCGCCGGCCCGCGCCCGGGCTGCCCGGGCGCTCA
>DATJSU010000028.1:0-25223 GCA_035503915.1 Acidimicrobiales bacterium
ACGGCGCCGCGGCAAAGGCAGCCGAAGCCAAATCAGCGGCCGCCCGAGCACTGGTCCGCGACGCTCACTTGTCTATGCGCGACGCGGCAGAAGTCCTCGGTCTCTCGCACCAGCGCGTTCAACAGTTGCTTGCCAGCTGACGAGGAAATCAGCACCTTCCCATCACGCACGGCCTGCTTGCTCTAAGGCCGTGCATTATGGCGCCCGACTTGGGCGCAATCATCGAACGCACTCCCGTCGATCGGTCGTTTTCTCTTGCAGGAGAAGGGCATGGAGTTGGCACGCATAACCGGCTGATCTGTCCGGTTGGGCATTAGAGCCAGCCGTCAGTCGCTAGGCGAACTGACAAGAGGACCTGCCAGCTCACTCAGGTGCGGGCGGCTCCTTCTCGGCCCACCACTCTAAGAACTTGGCGGCCGACATGACTGGGATGCCCTGGAACTCGACGAGAGCCAAGAGCCCGGCGTCACCCGTGACTACGGCATCAACCCCGGCCTCTACCGCCGCTTCGAGCACCCGGTTGTCGGGCTCGTCGGCCACCGCTGCCAGGGTGGACGTCGGCTCGACCAAGTCGGCGACGGACCGCACAAGCGCGGTGATGCCTGCAGGGTCGTCGAAGACGTGGGCAAGTTTTGGGTAAGCGAGGACCCGCTCCAGCTCGTCCAGCAAGGGCGGGCTCGACACCAGCACCAGCTCGCCCGCCAGCAAAGCGTCGACGATCACCGAGGGCGGGCCTGACCAGCCCAGGCCCGAGACCAAGGTGTTCGTGTCGACCACGATGGCGATCACAGCCGACGAGCCGCAGCGATCGCCTCGTCGACCACGCCCGGGTCCAGCCCCGCGGCCGCCACCTTCCGGCGCGCGGCGCCCAGGACCTCGCGCAGCTCGCTACGTGCGCGGTCGGTCTCGGCAAGCTTTAGCCGCATGTACTCCTCGCGGCTCACCAGGACAACCAACGGTCTCCCGCGTTTCGTGAGCGCGACCACGTCGCCGCCCGCCGCCACGTCGTCAACGAGCTGGCCGAGAGAGCCGCGGGCATCCTCGACCCCCACAAACCGCTCCATCAGAACCTCCCTGGTCAGCCTTAAGCTTATCCTACAGGTCACTCGAGTACCCGCGGGAGCCCCACGGCTCCCGACATCTCCTGGCCGGGGACCCGCAGCCAGCAGTCCGGTTGTCCTCCTGGAGCGGGGGGATGCACGTTCTGTAGCGCCCTGGCTCCGGCGGACTGGCGCCCGGAGCCGTCGCTCGGGTCGGCTCGGTGCGCCACGCCCGCGGGAAGCAGGCCGCCCGGTAACGGTTCTTCTGAGGGTGGCGACGGCCGTACGTTCCCTGCTCGGCTTACCTAGAACACGGTGTTGGCAGGGTCACCGATCAGGACCACTTCGGCTTCGCGGAACTTGGTGTTCATGGCCCGGGTCTCCAAGAAGCTCATGAAGAGCCGCTCGAGCGGCAGCGTCTGCCGCCACATCGCACCGAAGCCGGTGGTCGGCCCGCCGTCGAAGTGCGCTTGGGCGACGGCCCTGGACATGGTGGCCGAGACGAACGAGCCTTTCGTCCCACCCTCTATGGGCGTCTCGCTCGCCGTCCCCCGGTAGCAGGCCAAGCCCTCCCCGCCAAACGACCGCCAGAGCTCTTGTACCAGCGCGAGGCGCCACGTCAGGTGCTCGCCACGCCGGCCGCGTGACCACGAGCCGGAGAACAGCGCGGGGTCTCTGGCGACCTTGCCCCGGAAAGGGCAGAGCCCCAGTTCGGCGGCCACTATGGCGTGGCCCTTCACGACCTCGCCCGAAGCCGGGTTGCTCACGAAGGTGGCGCTGAAACAGGACTCCAGCTCGCCCAGGCCACGCTCGGCGAAGAACTCCTCCGCCAGCTCGTAGAGGCTGGGGTCGCCCTCGCGGCTCTCGATGCGGGCGGCAATGTCCGCTTGTGGGCCTCGCGCCGCCAGCCAACTGGCGACGTCCTCACGGCGGTGGGCGATGCTCGCCAGGGTGGCCTGGCGGGTCCCGGGCTCGGCGTCGACCGTCAGGTCGCGGTCAAAGCGCTCCCGGCCGCGGCGGAGCGTCGCCAGGTCGTGCTCGCCTGCGCGGGGGGCACCGACCGGGAACTGGAACGCGCTGATGCCATAAAGGGGCAGCTCCCATTCGGCACCAGCGTCCTCGAAGGCACAGACCCGGACGACGAACGAGCCGGTCTTGGGCTTGACCTCGGTCACCTCCACCGGCGTCCGCCTCGGGTCCCGCATCCGCCCTCGGTTCCCTGCTACCAGGTGAGCCAGGTTCGCATCCACGAAGCCGTCGTCCGAGACCGGGCCGGGGCTCCATTCATAGACGGCGTCGGTGCTTGTCATGGGACCTCGGGGACAACCTCTCGCTAGGCGACCTCATCGTGCACCCTGCGGCCCTGGAGCGCCAGCTATGGGGCCCGGGACCCTTGAGACAGGCCGCCAACACCTCAGCGGGGCTGAGTGCAACCCGTGCCGACCGCCTGCGCGTTCTGGCGCGGCTCCCCACGGGTGTCATCGAAGGAATACCCGGTCGTCACGGGCCGGTTCCTCTTGAAACTTCAGGCTTTCTCGGCCACGCATAACGGTAGCTCTGGTTGTCAGAGGAGCCGGTTATCGAGGCCCCGTATAACCAGTTGGTGGGTAAGGCAGGCCCACCGATCGGACCGTAGCTGGACTTAGCTGGGCGAATCGAGGAAGGCAACTCCCGGGTACGGTGCTACTGCTGGCAGTGGGCGTTTTCCAACGATGTAGCGGCCTTGTAGGACATGGTCCTCGACAGCAACGGGCTCACACTTACCTGATGGAGGGGTTGGCCGGTCAGGGCCCAGCGCTCGTACTGGACCGTCACGCTGTCCCCCGGCGCAGGCGACTCGCCGCCCTTTGGGTAGGTGACTGTGGGAGCCGGGAACACAGGGCCGGACCAGTGCACCTGGGTGACGAGGAGGTCGCCTCCCCGGCTGGCGCAGAACACTCCTTGGCCATGTTCGGCCGCACCGCCCCCGGCGAGTTCTCCAAGCCCGGGCGATGGGAAAGTCATGCGCGCCGGCACGATGGCGCTGCCCTCGAACGTGAACAGCTCGTAGGGCTGGCCCGTCATCCCCAGGCCGACTTGGGCTAGCACGGCCGGCATGTACCGGGGCGAGTAATCGTGAATACCGAGGACGGCGATCGGGAAGTCGTAGCTGTACTTAGAGGAGCGGTACGAGGTCCCTCCGCTTGCCAGCGCCGTCAAGTACCAACCGCCGTTGCGGCCAGCGAGGCAGTATGCCCGCACCGTGACCGTGGGGTGGTGAGGAAGCAGGGCCTTGATGTCCATCGAGTTGCCGAAGGCGATGTGGTACGCGCTTAGTGGGCCCCCGTAAAGGTACTTGCACGAAGCGGGGGAGGAGCTAGTCGCGGGTGTGCGCTGACCTGCGAAGGCGTCGTCATTGCGCCCGACCGCGACCCCGCTCATGCCGGCCGCTGCCAGAACTAGACCCGCGGCCAGCGCCAACCATCTCATACCCCGACTGTAGGGGTCGGGCCAATGGCTTCGGAGGTCTGTGCGCCCCGGTTTAGGTTGGGTAACGGGGGACAAGCCGCTCAGCCCTGGAGATACCAGTGTCGGCCGGGTGACGGAAAGTGGGCGTGTAGCTGGTCGAGAAGTCGCATTTTTGGCGCAGCCGCGTGATCGAGTTCTTTGCGGTCGGCACAGCCGTCAGGCCTTCCCGCCCCGACCATGACATGGCACGACCCCAAATGATGCTGGCCCTGGACACCTAACCCCTTTCGCGTGATGAACCGGGCTGTTCGTCAGTGGTGACGAGACCTGTTGCCCAGCGCGCATGAGAGACAGAGTTGGCTATTATGCGCATTTGTTCTCACCTGGGACCAATCTTCTTGACGAATGCATACTCGGCGTTCGGAGCGTTCTAGCAAATTTGTGAAAACTGGCTTAGGGCGTACATAATTGCGCCGTCGACGGGTGCTCGCAAGGGGTCAAAGGTCGGGGCCAAGGTCATTTCCGACGTCCGGCTGACCGTGGCCCAGAGGCGCGTGCCGCACGCCGTAAATGGATCCGCGAACGTGCTTGGGCGCCTGGCGCCCAGTGACGTCGAGGTGGTCCCTGTAGCTGCCCAGCCCAGCGGCAAACTGGCGGGCGTCACTCCCGAGGGCAGCACTTAATTCGGCCAGCCCCCTCAAGCGGTCCGTGTGCCTTTCGTTCTCGGCGATGAGAGCCTCGACCGTTCGCGTTCTCTCGTGGAGGACGGCTTGTAGGCGCGATGCCTCCGGGGCGACGTAGGCCTGCCAGCGTTGCTCGGCATCGGCCAGCTCGCCAGCCGCTACCGCCGACTCCCTGGCAGCCACGCGCCGCTCGCGCCAGCGAGGACTGTGCTCGGCCGCCCACCTGGCGCCGGCCAGAGCCTCCCGTGCGCCCGCGAGGTCAGAGGCAGCACGGCCGGCTTCGGTCCCACGGTAGGCACCGGTCCCTGCCCGAAGGTCCGACAGCTGTTGCTCGGCACGGAGGAGGGCGGCGCGAGCCTCGGCGGGTTCTTCGCCCCGGTGCTGGGGTTGGAGCCGATCGAGTGCGTCGGCGGCCTCTCGTGCCTTGGCCAGCGCGATCGCGACTACGCGGGCTTTGTCGGCAATGGGGAGAGCAGCCACGGCCCCTGGCCTCGAACCTGGCAGCCCGGTGTCGATTGCCCAGGTGGGGGTACGCCGCGCCGACCAGTCGCGGCGCAGGTCGTCTGCCGCCTGGCCGATGTCGTCTGCCACGGCCCAGGCGTGCGTGCCCTGTCGCGCTCTGCTCATGGCCACGTAGGCGAGCTCCCGTCCTCCGCCGTCGGCGAACAGGTGAGCCATGGCGGTCGTTGAACCTTGCGCGCGATGAACGGTTGTCGCGTACCCGTAACCCAAGCGCTCGGGAGAGGTTTCCTCACCCGAGAGCCGCACCTCGCGCCCATCATCGGTGCGCAGAACTATGGAGCTCGTCGTTAGGTCGACGGAACGCACGGTCGCCCGCTCGGAGGTGACGAGGCCTGCAGAGGCGTTGGCGGCGAGGGCGACGACGCGGTCGCCGGCGCGGAGACCTGCCCCGCCGGCACAGGCAAGTTCAGGGCCGGAAAGCCGCCCGGTCTCTTCCATCCACTCCCTCGCGCGGCGGTTGAGCTGGGCCACGTTCGCCCTCCGCCACGCGTAGAGACCAGTCTCGTGGCCGGCCGCCACGTCGGTGGCCCAAGCGTCGACAGCTGCTTGTAAAGCCTCTTCCCGGACCGCGATCGCGTGCACCCGGCCCCGGCCTACGTACCACTCGATGGCCTCAACGACGTCGCCGGCGCGGAGCCCTTCGAGCGCTTTTCGCTCGGCTGGGTCGTGCTGGCGGCGGTTCCCGGAGAGGTGGTGGACGGCCTCGGGGTGCCGCGCGACCAAGGCTCCAAGGGCGCCTCCCGGGCCTACTGCGCCGAGCTGACGGTGGTCCCCTGTCAGGACCAACTTGGCCCCCGCCAGCTCTACGTAAGCGTCGAGCCGGGCGAGGTCGATGTCGTCGGTCATGCCAACTTCGTCGAGCACGATGGCCGTCATTTCGCTGAGGCAGAGCTGTCCATGGTCGAGGCGCCAGAGCAAGCTCGCGAGGGTGCGTGAATCGTCAATGTCGGCCTCGACGGCAAGGTTGCGAGCGGCCTGCCCCGAAGTGGCGGTGCCGAGGACTTGGTGGCCGCAACGCTCGAACGCTTCCGCAACAACCCGCAGCATCGTCGTCTTGCCAGCTCCCGCGACGCCGACCACGATCTCGGCCCCGCGGCCCGATGTGCAAATGCCGATCGCAGCTTCCCGCTGCTCGCCCGAGAGGGCCATGCCAAGTTCTCGCTCGACGCCTGAAATCGTTGTCTCGACGATTTCTTTGGGCACAGTAGGGCCGTCGTCACGGGCCAGTTGGCGCCCGAACGACTCGGCGATCGCCTCCTCCCGGGCGAGTACAGAGGCGAGAGAATGAACGGTTTCGCGTGCACCGGCGACCGCGACGAGGGGCACTACCTCGGGGTCGGCAAGGGCTCTTTCGAGTACTCCGTCGAGCACTCCTGGGGCCTGGCCGTAGAGGTGCGGCGCAAGGGCCACGACCAGGTGCCGGCGGGAGAAGACCTTTCGCCGGGCGAGGTCGCCGTCGGGCGCGAGCACTTCTGCAACTAGTCTCCTGGCGTCGGCGATAGTCAGTCGAGCCGGTAGCTCCGTATTGTGGCGTGCGGCCTCGACGGAGGCTTCGATGCGCTCGAGGGGCCAGCCAGCCTCTGCCAGTTCCGACCTCCAGCGCTCGAGGAGCTGGCCTTCTGGCTCGTGGCGCTTGGCGTTCCGCGTCGAGCGGGCGGCGACTCCTCGGGCCTGGTGAGAGGTGTCCCCACGCCGTCGGCACTCGGCCTCTATCTCGGCCGCGCGCTTTGAATGGACCGCCATTGCTTCGTCTGGGACCCCGGCGATCTTCCAGTGCCCGAGTCGCCCCGAAGGTCCTTGGTCGGGCTCGATCTTGTAGCCGAGTTCCATCGCGACGCGGGCCGCTGCCAGGCGGCCGGCCATCGTGGCGGCATGCAGGTGCTCCCTCCACAGTGCGGTATCCGCTGCCTTGCAGCCGCCCTGCTCGTCTTTCATTTCCAACAGATTTGCAAGCAAAATATGGTCGTGTGGGCACGGGTCACCTGCCCTCGATGTGGCGTGGCGGGTGTGGGCGTAGATGAGACCGCCGGTCGGTGTGGCCTGGCTCGCTTCGCCGCGCCGGCCGCCCATTTCCCGGGTCACCCTGTGGAGGTAGGCCAGCGTCGCGTCTCGTTCCGAGTCCATGATCTGGTGCATGTCCTCTGCGCGGCCGATCACTCCAAGCTCCGCCACGCTCTTGTGAGCGGAGATGACGACCTCCATGCCTGGCCGGCGCGTCCGCACTAACTGTTCCCCAGTGCGAGGGTCCTTGGCACCGCCAGGCCCGAAGACCGCCTCGTAGCTTTCCGCCGTTACACGCCCGTCCAAGCCCAGCGCCGCCCTGCCCGAGCCGCCCCAGACAAGCGGTGTCTCGCCCCGCGACGCGTAGTACTCCAGCGCCATGCCGGGGTGGTCGTCGGCCCGACCGAGCACCGTGGCTCGGTGGTACTCGACCGACTCTGCCCCCATCATGCGCATCCAGCCCAAAGCTCACCCCGTTCGACAAAAGCGCCGCCGCTATTTTGAGGCAAGCCGGAGGCTTGCAATCGTGTTCGTTTCCTTAGCCTCTTATCAGACCAAGAAAGCCTTGTACAGGGGCAGTTTTTGGTCCGGGCAGTAACGGGCAATTACGGTCACGAACGGGCATGGACGATTTTAGGAGAACTGAGTTAACGCCGAGGCTGGCGGGCGCCGTGGACGCCGTTCGGGTGCTTGGCGCGGCTTGTGACAGAGGCACCGTTCGTGGTGAGCGGCCCGGGGGGTCAATTGCCCGGACGGGAGAGGGGCGAAGCATGGGCCGGAAGAAAAATCGCCATCTCGGCCCTTACAGGTAGGAGCCACTACCTAGGAGGAGACCAATGCCCGGTTCTGCAGTACTACCCAAGTTGTTGACAATGGACGAGCTTGCCGAGCGGCTGGGCGTGACGCGCCGTCATGTGCGCCGCTTGGTAGCCGAGCGACGTGTGCCGTTCCTGAGGGTCGGGAGGTTCATCCGCTTCGACCCCGCCGCGGTAGGCCTGTGGCTCGACTCGCGCCGCGTCCCTGGTTCGCGGTTCGAGTAACACACGCCATCACAGCTCGGCGCTACTCTCGCGACAGGCGTTCGCCGGCCCCGCCGATTTCGGGCTGGCCCCTTGTTTTCAATTTGCCCGCCCCGCACGCGGGCTGACGAAGAAGGAGGCCGCATGGGCTCCATCCGGCGCGCACCCAAGACGAACCGCTGGGAGGCGCGTTATCGCGACCCGCTCGGCGGGCAGCGGACCAAAACGTTCGACGCCAAAGCAGACGCCAAGGCCTTCCTAGCAAACGTCGAGACGAGCATCGCCCGGGGCACTTGGCGGGAGCCCGGGCGCTCCCGTGCCAAGTTCTCGCGAGTGGCGGCCGAGTGGTTGGCTAGCAACCCGACCAAGCGGGCAACCACCTACGCCCGCGACGCCACAGTGATCCGGACGCACCTCGACCCGGTGCTCGGCGATCTGCCTGTCAACCACGTACAGCCCGTACAGGTCCAAGAGGTCATCGACAGGATGGCCGGCCGAGCCCTCAGCCCGAAGACTATCCGGACCGACTATGGCGTCCTGCGGGCTATCTTCAGCTGGGCAGTCCAAACCGACATCATCGATCGGAGCCCATGCCGGGGAATCCGCCTGCCCGAGATGGTGCGCCAGGCCCGCCCCGTCGTGTCCGCCGACGACATCGAGCACCTCGTCGCCACTATGCCGGAGGAGTACCGGGCAGCCGTGCTCCTTGGCGCAATCGGGCTGCGCCAAGGCGAGGTATTCGGGCTACGCGTCGGGGCGGTCGACTTCCTGCGCCGTACGCTCAGCGTGCGTGCGACGCTCAACGAAGTCGAGGGCAGTTTCGTTGAGGGGGCCGGCAAAACCCAAGCGTCCCGGCGGACGATCTCTGTGCCCGAAAGAGTCCTCGACGAGCTGTCGGCCCACCTCGACAGGACCGCCAAGACCGACCCGGAGGACCTTGTGTTCCAAGCTTCCGGCGGCGGCCCAGTAAGGGCGACCAACTTTCGCGGCCGAGTCTACGACCCAGCGCTGCGCCGGGCCGGGCTCGAGGGCCTCAGCTTCCACCGCCTCCGCCACTCGGCAGGTCACATGCTCCGCGAGCTCGGGGTGCCCCTGGAGGTCATCCAGAAGCGGCTCGGCCACTCCTCCATCCGTACCACGGCGGACATCTACGGCTCGCTCCCCGAGAGGGTGGACCGCCCGGTGGCTGAGAAGCTCGACGAGATGTTCCGCTACGCCCAAGAGGCGCAGTCCCGTGGTGCAGGTCTCAGCTCCGGTGGTGCAGATGTGGTGCGAGACTCAGACGGGGAGGAGGCTTCCTAACGCTTTATCCCGCTTGATCAGGGATCTTACGAGTGGAGGTGACCGGACTTGAACCGGCGACTTCTACGATGCGAACGTAGCGCTCTTCCGGGCTGAGCTACACCCCCGTGGGCAGCAAGCCTACCAGGCGATGGTTTTCCGACGCTCCAGGCGCCGCCCGGCCGTGACGACCACTCGGGCACGGTTTCCACGCTGAGCTCGGGCACGCGGGTGGGGTGGAAGGTGAGAAAGGTGACCGGCGCGCGCTGCGAAAAGCCCGTGGCACACCCAACAGCTACCGCACGAGCGCCAAGCTCGCGTAGCTGTCAAAGTCGCCATAACTTTCCTCTGCCTCCTGAACAGCACGCCGTCGAGGCGCCTGCCGATGCGTCGCATGAGCAGGCACGTACTCTTGTTCGAACTGGGCGCCGATCAGGAGCGACGGGCTCTCGAGGACAGACGCTCTTGGGCCCGGCGGAGGTGCAAGGAGGAGATCTTCGACGTACAGACGGGGCTCACGCGAGCGCTTGGCTTCGATAAGAGGGCGCCGCGCCCTGGTCGCCCTAAACAGCAGGCAGAGGTAGCAAGCCAACGCGACATCGCAAAGAGCCTGAACACCAAGTGCGACGACGGAGTGGCTGAGCACAGCGGCCACTATCGTGACTACGACGGCTGCAAAGAGCATCAGGAGCACGTCCCGACGGCGCCGGCGGACCTCCAGACGCTTGTGCCAGGAGGCGGCCGCCACGAGCGCAGGCGATGGCGCCGGCAGGGACTGCTCGGCACAAAGCCGGTTCGCAGGCGTCACTTTGTTGGGGCTGGCAAACTCCAGCACCCTCAGCTCCTGCCTGAAAAGCCCTACCGTGTCGGTAGTTGTTGGCCTGCGCGTCCACAGCCAGTACACCAGGACCGCCACCCAGAGGCTCGCGACCAAAAACTCAGTACCCATATCGCAACTCCTCGGATACCCGCTGTTCCGTTACCCGAAAAATAGCCGGTCGCCGCGGCGAGATGGTGGATCCTCCCGCGCGCAGCGTCACTAGGCCAGCTGGAGCCCCACGTACGGGGCCCATTTTTTAGCTCTCGAGGTCGCTTGATCCGCCGATTAAGCCGTCTATTTCCTCTTCTATCGGGAGCGCACGAGCCGTCTCGCTGCCCGGGCCGTTGCCCGTCGCGCCCGCCAGCCCCCCGGCCCCCCGCCGCCAATGGCCGCTCCGCCCGCCGGTTTTCTCCCAAAGCGCAAGGTCGCCAATAACCATCGCCCTGTCAAATGATTTGCACATGTCGTAGACCGTCAGCGCAGCGACCGCACAGGCGGTGAGCGCTTCCATCTCTACCCCTGTGCGGTCGACGGTCTCGACCTGGGTCTCGACCTCAACGAAGTCGTCGCCAATTGTGAAGTTGATCGTCACGGCACCCACGAGCAAGGGGTGGCAGAGCGGGATCAACGCGGCCGCTTGCTTGGCGGCTTGTATGCCCGCCACTCGGGACACCGCCAGTACGTCGCCCTTGGTGATGGCATTGCTGGCGACCTTCGCCGTGGTCTCGGGCTGCATGTTGACTTTGCAGCGAGCCACCGCCCGCCGGTGAGTTGCCTCCTTGGGCGTCACATCGACCATGCGCGCCCTGCCCAGCGGGTCGATGTGAGTTAGGCCGCGCTCAGGCACAGCTCAAGTCTACGCGAACTGCTCTAGAGCAGAGCGAGAGCGCAGCACGGGAGGCCGGGCGCGAGCTCAACCGCCGATCTGGCTCATGCTCCGGGTAGGTCGGACGAAGGTGACTTTGCCAATCTGGTGGCCGGCCCACTTCTTGTCCACCTCGTCCTCGATCGCCGTGGCGAGGTCTTCGTCGCTGCCCCCGCTTCGCAGCACTGCCCGCAAGTCGCGTTCCCGGACGGCGAACAGGCAGCTCCTGAGCGCTCCCTCGGCCGTAAGGCGCACCCTGTCGCAGCTCTCACAAAACGGCCGCGTGACGCTTGCGATGGCACCCACGTAACCCGCACCGTCGAGGTACCGGTACCGCTCAGCTGGTTGGGCACCCCGCGCCCCGTCCGGCTCGAGCGGGAAAACTTCGCCGATGCGGGCGAGGATTTCGCCCGCTGGCACCACCCTGTCAGCTCTCCACTCGCCAGAGCCGTCCAAGGGCATGAACTCGATGAAACGAACCTCGACCCCGCGTTCGCGGCCAAAACGAGCCAGGTCGACGACTTCGTCGTCGTTCACGTCCCGCACCACGACGGCGTTCAGCTTCACCGGCTGCAGGCCGGCTTTGCAGGCTGCGTCCAAGCCTCTCAGGACGTGGGTAAGCGCGTCGCGCCCGGTGATCTCTGCAAACCTTTCCGGGCGCAGGGAGTCGCAGCTAATCGTCACCCGGTGGAGGCCCGCATCCTTCAGCGGCGCCGCGAGACGCTCCAGTGACGCCCCATTTGTGGTCATGGAGAGCTCGACGGCAAGCCGAGCCAGGCGCGCCATGAGCCCCGGGAGCTCGGCCCTTAGCGTCGGCTCGCCGCCGGTGACACGCACCGACTCGATCCCGAAGTACTCGACGAAGACCCTCGCGACGCGCTCGATCTCCTCAAAGGTGAGGATTTCCTCGCGCGGCAACCAGCGCATGCCCTCATGGGGCATGCAGTACTGGCAGCGGAAGTTACAGCGGTCGGTGACCGAGATGCGCAGGTCCACCACGCGGCGGCCAAAGCGGTCGACCAGAGGCCGAGCCCCCACGGGGTGGCTGGGCTGGTCGGGGAGGGAGTTAACGGTCTTGTCCCATTGCCAAGCGCTCGAGCAAGAACTTGCGGAAGGGGGGGCCTACGTCCTCCCGCTCGAGCGCGAACTCAACGGTCGCGATCAGGTAGTCGACCTTGTTCCCGACGTCGAAACGGCCGTCGCGGAAGGTCCAGCCGTAGACGGGCTCGCGCTCGGCAAGGTTTTTGATCGCGTCCGTTAGCTGGATTTCTCCGCCTCTCCCGGGCTTGGTATCTGCCAGGACGTCGAATATCGAAGGGCCGAACACGTACCTGCCCATGACCGCCAGGTTCGAGGGGGTTTCCTCGGGAGACGGCTTTTCGACCAGGTCCTCGATTCGCACGATGTTGTCTTCCAAAGGCTCGACCCTCGCGCAACCATAAGAGGAAATGTCCTTTTGCGGGACTTCCTTGAGGGCGATGACAGAGTGGCCATAGTGCTCGAACGACTTCAGCATGCTGGAGAGGATCCCTGCTTCGGGGTGCATGATGTCGTCGCCGAGGAGCACAGCAAAGGGCGCGTCGCCTACATGCTCGGCGGCGACCAGCACCGCGTGGCCGAGACCGCGCGGCTCGCCTTGGCGCACGTAGTGGATTTCGGCCATCTCTGCGATGCGGCGCATCTCGTCGAGCTCGGCCAGCTTCCCTCCCTGCTCGAGGTAGTACTCGAGCTCGAAGGAGCGGTCGAAGTGGTCCTCGAGGGTGCGCTTGCCACGGCCGGTGATGACCAGGATGTCGGTGATGCCGACGGAGACAGCTTCCTCCACGACGTACTGGATGGCGGGCTTGTCGACGAGAGGCAGCATTTCCTTGGGCTGCGCCTTGGTGGCCGGCAAGAACCGAGTCCCGAGCCCTGCCGCCGGGATCACCGCCTTACGAACCTGTTGCGCCATGCACTGTCTCCTTGTCCTCGTCCAACCGCGCTAGGCCGTGGTCCCCAAAGTGTGCAGTGCCTTCAGGGAACGCGCGTTGCACTTTCCTGTTTTACCATTGCTCGGCTTTTACCCGGTCTCGGGCGGGCCTATATCGAGCCGGTCGGGAACAACTGAGCAAGCGAGGTGCGTTACACTTGGCAATAGACATCCTCGACTGCTAACCAAAGCGCTCATGAAAGGGCTTGCTTCCCGAAATGCCAACCTACGAGTACGCATGCAAGGCCTGTGGCCAGCACCTCGAAGTTGTCCAGTCGTTCAAGGATAGTGCGCTCACGGGGTGCCCGGCTTGTGGCGGGCCACTCCGCAAGGTCTTCGGCAACATAGGCATTGCGTTCAAAGGCAGCGGCTTCTACAGGACCGACAGCAGGGCCTCTGGCGCCAAGACCGCGAGCAAGGCCGCGGAGGCCAAGGCCCCAGGGACGGCCGGCTCGGCGAAGTCAAGCGACAGCGGCTCCTCGACGAGCAGTCCCACCTCGAGCACCCCGAGCACCTCGAGCGTGACGCCCAGCAGCTCAAAGGCCACGGCCGCCTCCTAGAGCGGCTTCCTAGAGCAGCCGCCAGAGGAAGGGCGCTCTCAACCCTTCACGAGCCCGACGGGGCAGCTCACCCCCGTCCTCCCAAGGCCGCAGTAACCGCGTGGGTTTTTCGCGAGATATTGCTGGTGGTACTCCTCTGCGTAGTAGAAGGGCCCCGCTGGGCTTATCTCGGTCGTGATGTGTGGGTAGCCGGCCTTGCGTAGCACGAGGTCATAGGCCGTTTTGGACTGCTCGGCCGCCTCCTGCTGCTCGTCTGATGATGTGAAGACGGCGGAGCGGTACTGGGTGCCAACGTCGTTACCCTGGCGCATCCCTTGGGTCGGGTCGTGATTTTCCCAAAACAGCTTGAGAAGCTCCTGGTACGAGGCTCCACTGGGCTGGAAGACGACAAGGACGGTCTCGGCGTGGCCTGTAAGGCCTGAGCAGACCCGTTCGTAGGTCGGGCCCGGCACCCGGCCGCCCGAATAGCCAACTGCCGTTACCCAAACGCCCGGGGTCGTCCAAAAGACCCGCTCGCCCCCCCAGAAGCACCCCATGGCGAACATGGCCCGCTCGCTGCCCTCGGGAAAGGGCCCCTGGAGCGGGTTGCCGTTGACGTAATGGTGCAAGGAGCTCACGTTGGTGCTGCTCATTAGTACTGCCTCCAGGCACCTGTGGTGGGCACTAGGCCCCGCTCATTGACATTTCGGAAATCGCCAGCGTCATCCCAGCGGCCGCCGATGGAAGCCACTGGAGATCTGCGCCAATCGCCGCGACTCCTAAGAGCATCCGCTGGATGCTCGACGCAATCGTGACCTCCCGCACAGGCGCTGCGAGCGCGCCGCCGTCGAAGAGGAGGCCCTCGACCCCTACCGAGAAATCGCCGCTGATCGGGTTCACGCCTGAGTGGAACCCGCTCGCGGACTGGACGAGGAGCCCGTGCCCAAGGTGGGAAAGGACCTCCTCGGGGGCAAGCTCCCCCGGCTTCAGGTAGACCGCGCGAGCACCAACTCCCGGCGCGGATTTGAAGCCTGCGCGGACCGCGCTCGCCGTAGAGGACGTGCCAGCTCGGCGAGCGGAGGTGGAGTCGTAGAGGAAGCAGGACAGCGCCCCATTGTCGATCATCGTGTTGGGGCGGCACGCCAAGCCCTCGTCGTCGAAGGACGAGGCACCCCAGGCGGCCTCATTGGTGGGGTCGTCAACGAGCGTAACGCCAGGTGCGGCCACGGCCTCACCGAGGCGGTCCGCGAAAAGCGAAGTGCCCTTCAAGACCCGCTCGCCGCTCAGGAGAGAGCTCAGGAACCCTAAAAGGTGCGCCGCTACCCGGGGCTCAAAAACGACTGGGAGATGGGCAGAAGGAGGTTGCTTCGCGCCTAGGAGCCTCACGGCGCGAGTGACCGCGTCGTTGCAAGCTTTCTCGGGGTCGAGCTCCGAGGGGCCTCGCCCGATCGAATAGCCATAGCCGCGCTTGGAACCCGCCCCGTCCGCGGCGACCGCCGAGACGGAGATGTAGCAAGCCGTCGAGCGGTCGGTCGCTCGGACGCCGAGAGTGCTGGCAAGAGCCATCTCGCTTGCGACGTCAGCCCAGCGCGCCGACTCGACGCTCGTGATGCGTGGGCCCGACGCTAGGGCGTGGCGCTCCAGGTCGAGTGCTTGAGCAACCTTGAGCTGCACCGAGTACGCACCAAGCTCGTCGCGCCACAAGTCGTGCAGCGTCGGGCTCGCGCCGTCAGGTGCCGGCAGGCCGACCCACTCCTCGGGCGTCGCGAAAGCCGCGTTGTCCCTTGCTTCTTGGAAAGCTTCCCCGATCGCGGCCTCCTCGAGGGACCCGACGAAGGCAAATCCCTGCCGGCCCTCGACGACCACGCGGATGCCGACGCCTTCGGATGTCGCCGAGGAGAGCGACTCCACCTCTGCCTGGTAAACCTGGACTTGGGTGTCGGTGCCCCGCGAGACGTAGACCTCTGCGCCCTCGCTCTCCCTCGACCATCCCAGCACCCTTTCGGCGAGCTCGAGGAGGTCGCTCAACGAGCGGTCCCCCCGACCGTAAGAGCGGCCACGCGCAGCGTGGGTTGGCCCATGCCCACGGGGACGCCCTGGCCTTGCTTGCCGCAGGTCCCCGGCCAACCCATCGCGAAGTCGTTGCCGACGGCGTCTATATCACGGAGCACCTGTGGGCCGTTGCCTATCAGGTTCGCGTCCCGTAAGGGGTGGGTGAGCTGGCCTTGCTCGATCAGGTAGGCCTCGGTCATCCCGAAAACAAAGTCCCCCGTCGTCGTGTCCACCTGTCCTCCCCCAAATTGGGCTATGTAGATGCCACGAGGCGTCTGGCGGATGATCTCTTCGGGGTCCTCGGCGCCATTAGCAAGGAACGTGTTTGTCATCCTCACCATGGGGAGGTGCTGGTAGCTCTCACGGCGCCCGTTTGACGGCGTTGGGCGGCCTTCCTTGCGTGCCCGCAGCCAGTCCCACATGTAGTCAGTGAGGACGCCGTTGTCTATGAGGACGTTCCGCGAGGTCGGGTGACCCTCGTCGTCGATGGCGAGAGCCCCCCACTCGTGGCTCATCGTCCCGTCGTCGACGAGCGTCACGAGGTGGCTCGCGACCTGCTCTCCGACCTTGCCAGCGAAGACCGATACGGCCTTGGCGATATGGTCCGCCTCGAGGCCGTGCCCACAGGCCTCGTGGAAGAGAACGCCACCACTGCCCGACTTGATCACGACCGGCATCGTCCCTGAGGGCGCCGGCTTGGCGGAAAGCTTCCTGAGCGCCCGTTCAGCCGCTCTCCGGCCCATGTCCTCGATGTCGAAGCGCTCGAAGGCCTCGAAGCCCATAGTGGCGCCCCTCGACTCGGTCCCTGTTTGCATGCCGGTGTCCCCGCTCGCCACGACGTGCACCCGAAAGCGCACCCTGACCTGGTCGTCGCCGGCAAAAAGCCCCTCGGAATTGGCTACGAGCACCTGGCGGCGACCCTCGCCATAGCTGGCGCTGACCTGGCGGACCGCTTGCCCTGCCTGGCGGGCGACGGCATCGGCTTTACGGAGCATTTCGACCTTGTCGGCCCTTGCCACGCTGGTCGGGAGAACTTCGGCCGGCGAGGGGCTCGGCACGTCTCTCCGCTCTTGGAGGGCTACCTCGCGAGCGCAGCCTCCGCCACTACGGGCGGCACCGGACGCGGCTTCGGCGGCGGCAAAGAGCCCTTTTTCGGACAAATCCGCGGTATGTGCGAAACCCGTCGTGTTGCCGACGACTACGCGGACGCCTGCCCCAACTTCTCGGCCCGAGCTCAGGTCTTCGATACGGCCGTCGTCGAGGCCAATGAAGGTCCCGCGCTTGTCCTCGGCGAAGATCTCGGCAAATTCGCCGCCCGTCGCGAGCGCCCGGCGGAGGGCCCTGGTGACGAGAGCCTCGTCGAGCTGGTTGAGGAGGCTCTCGTTTAGCGTCAGGGTCATGGTGGGGACAGGCTAGTACCGTGACCTGCTTACTCAGCACAAACCCAAGGGCCGGCGCGAGAGGTAGTTTTGAGGGATGATCCTCGAGACGATCAACGGCCCGAGCGACCTGCGCCGGCTCGACAACGAGCAGTTGGCGACGCTGGCAGCAGAGATGCGGGAGTTCATCGTCCAGGCGGTGTCTTCTGCCAATACGGGCCACCTGGGCAGCAACCTGGGCGTCGTCGAGCTGACGATAGCTCTGCACAGGGTGTTCAGTTCCCCCAGGGACTACCTCATCTGGGACACGGGCCACCAGGCATACGTCCACAAGCTCGTTACGGGCAGGAGGGAGATGTTCTCGACCCTTCGCCAGCCTGAGGGTCTTTCCGGGTACCCCTCGCGTGCCGAGTCGGTGCACGACTGGGTCGAGAACAGCCACGCTTCCACGGCCCTTTGTTACGCCCACGGGATTGCGGCCGCGGTAAAGGCGAGCGCCCACCCCAACCGCCACGTCGTAGCAATTGTCGGAGACGGCGCGCTCACCGGCGGCATGGCCTACGAAGGGCTCAACAATTTGGGACATAGCGGCTCGCGCGTCATAGTGATCCTCAATGACAACGGGCGCAGCTATGCGCCCACGGTTTCCCGCCTGTCCGAAAGCTTGAGCCGCATCCGCTTGCACCCGGGCGTCATGTCTGCTCGCCGGCGGATGGAGTCGGCGCTTCGAGACTTGCCGAAGGTCGGGAGCCTCGCGTACTCGAGCCTTCAGGGCGTGTACTCCGCCATCCGAGAAATCATCGAGCCCCCGGTCTTTTTCGAGACCTTGGGGGTCCGCTACGTCGGCCCGCTCGACGGCCATGACATCGCAGGGATGGAGCAAGCCTTCCGTCAAGCGGCCGCTTTTGACGGCCCGATAGTCGTCCACGTGATCACCCAAAAAGGCCGGGGGTACAAACCTGCTGAAGACGACGAAGAAAAATGCCTACACGACACCGGCAACTTTGACCCGGCGGTGGGCCCTACGGAGTCATCCCGTGCGCTCAAGGGCTATACGCTCGCCTTTAGCGATACCATGCTCCAACTTGGCGAGGCCCGCGAGGATCTGGTAGCCATCACCGCCGCTATGCCCGGGCCAACGGGGCTCCTCCCGTTCCAGCAGCGCTGGCCAGAGAGGTTTTTTGACGTCGGGATCGCAGAACAAGCGGCTGTGACAACCGCAGCGGGCATGGCGATGGGCGGGCTGCGCCCGGTCGTGGCCGTTTATTCCACCTTCTTCAGCCGTGCTTTTGACCAGGCCAACCTCGACGTCGGGCTTCATGGCCTGCCAGTGGTTTTTGCCCTCGACCGAGCCGGGATCACGGGCGACGACGGCCCGAGCCACCACGGGATCCTGGACATGGCGCTCTCCCTCAAGATCCCGGGGATGACTATCTTTGCGCCGTCGTCTGCAGAAGAGCTGAAAGCTATGTTGGCGACGGCGTTGGAGCTTTCCGGCCCTTCCGTCGTGCGCTACCCCAAGACCGCTGCCCGCCACGTAGCAGCCGACCAAGTGGGCGCTGGGCTTTCGGCGCGGCTCGTGGGTCGCGGGGACGGGGCGGTGTGCATCCTCGCCGTCGGTAAATTGCTCGAGGCAGCGGAAGAAGCCGCTTCATTGCTCGCGGGCGAAGGAGTCGACGCCACTTTGTGGGACGTGCGAGTGGTGCGCCCGCTTGACCCCGTGATGGTGGCAGACGCCGGCAGCCACGGGTTTGTCGTGACCGTTGAAGATGGGATCCGCAACGGCGGCGCAGGCAATTTCATCACGGACGCGATCGCTGACCTCCAGCCGAGCAGGCAAAGCCCGCCGGTGCTCAACCTCGGCGTGCCGACGGCTTTTATCCCTCATGGCAAGCCCGACCGCATACTGGGCCAACTCGGCCTGGACGGCCCTGGTATCGCCGCGTCCATCTTCAAGGCCGTCGAGCACTTGGAGCATTCTCCTGCGGTGGAGGTGGCAAGCCAACCGGGCAACGGGGCGAGCGGCAACGGGGCGAGCGGCAACGGGGCTCGTGCGAGCGGCCCAGCCATCCACGTGACTGTGAGCGCGGAGGAGCAGGTTTCGGGACTGTAGCGAGCACTTGTACATCTAAACAACATGAAATATACTCAAAGGTGGCACTTCCCCCTCCGTAGCTCGCTCGCCCAGCCATCCCCCCCGAGGAGGCACCGTGCACTCTGAGATTTGCTTCGCGCCCGAAGTGCTCCATGTCCGCCCTTGGCCCGACGAGGTCCTGGACCACCTCGGCTTCGACCCCCGGTCGGCTTACGTAGAGGAGTACTGGTTGGGCATCCTCGGCCCAAGCACAGTCCTGCTCCTCCGGCGGCTGGCGGCCGGGTTTGACTACTGCCCGGACGGCTTCGAGCTCGACCTCGGCGAAACGGCCCGCTCCCTCGGCCTTGGCGACCGCAGTGGCCGGCACTCCCCCTTCCTGCGCGCGGTCAACCGCACGGTCCAGTTCGGCCTCTCCCACCTTTCGGGCCCGGACCAGCTGTCGGTGCGCCGACGCCTGCCTCCTCTCAACGGAGGCCAGCTCCGACGCCTTTCTCCTGCCTTGCAGGCCAGGCACGCTGCTTGGCAGGAAGAGCGCCTCCGGCTCCACGCCAACGACCGCCGCCTCGACCTGGAGCGCGAACCGCTCGTGACCTAATGGCCGAGCACCATGGGTGGCATGCTGAGCCTGATGTCGCTCGGGGCCGCCGCCAATTTTCCTCGGAAACCGATAGGCCGCCTTGTCGCTTCGGCGGCGCCTTGCGACCAATGGGTTTGGGAAATGGAAGGCCCTCCCGGGGCGCCCGCTCTCATGCTTGTACACGGCTGGATGGCGACGGCCGCTCTCAACTGGTACCCGTCGCTCCCCCACCTGGCCAACGATTTCCGTGTAATTGCGCCCAACTTGAGAGGGCATGGGCGCCAGGGTGGCATCGCACCGCCATTTTCACTCGATGGGTGCAGCGAGGACCTGGCTGCGCTCGTCGAGGCGCTTGGCCTAAGAGGCGTGATCGTCGTTGGCTACTCGATGGGTGGGGCGGTTGCGCAGGTGCTGGCACGGCGCCACGGCGAGCTCCTCGGGGGCATCGTCCTTTGCGCCACCGCTGCCTCTTTCGCCCAACGCCTGAAGCTGCGCCCCCTCGTGAGAGCTTGCGGGCAGCTGACTTCGGGAGCGGCGCGGGCATGGCCCGCTGGTGCAGCAGGTTTCCTTCGTTGGAGGATCGAGCGCCACGACCGTGCTGTGGCCGCGCGGCGCATGCGCAAAGGCCGAGCCCCTGTGCCACCTGAAGACAACTGGGCATTGGAAGAACGGGAACTCTCTCATATCGCCGCATTTATCGAATCCGGCGCGGAGCTGAACGCCTACGACAGCAGCCCATGGCTTGCGGAGCTGCAAGTCCCGGCCGCCGCGGTGGTCACCCTGCGAGACCGGGTGGTCGCCCGGTGGCGCCAGGAGGCAATGGCCGCGCTCCTGCCAAATTGCACCAGCTATCAAGTTGACGCTGGCCACGACGCAGTCTTCGCAGCGCCTGGCCGGTTTTTGCCAACGTTGACACGCGCCTGTTTGGAGCTGGCACGCACCGGAGGGCACCTTTAGGTCACATGAGCGCCGCCGAGACCTCACGAGCAGCCCCTGCCACGAGCTCGCCATATCGCTTGCCTGGCGAGCGGCTCGTCCTCTCGACCGGCCCGGAAACTGATACCGCGGCGATGACTGCGCCGTCCAAGTAGACCCCCGCGCTCACCGAGGCAACGCCGAGCTCCCGCTCTTCCACGCTCTCGGCCCAAGTGGCCTCGCCGGGCAGGTGCGACCCGCGAGACAGGACCCTCCCCGCCGAACCTCTGTCCATTGGCAGGACCGCCCCCAACTCGACAATGGTGCGCAGACCGTGGGGGGACTGGAGCGAGACGATACAGACGCGCTTGCCCCCTTCGGCCACGAACAACTGGACGCTTTCTCCCGTGAGGTCGCGTAAACGGGCCAGGACGGGGGCGGCTGCTTGCGCAAGGCCCGGGCGTTGCTGGACAGCGGCACGACCGAGCTCGACGAGATGTGGCCCAAGGCGGTAGGAGCCGTCCTGGCCCTTGTCGAGGAGCCCGTAGCTCACGAGCGCGCACGCAACGCGGTGTGTCGTAGCCCTTGGCATCCCGGTGGCCGCAACGAGATCCGCAAGCTTTGCCGGGCCTGAAGATGCCAGGTGATCGAGCACCGATACTGCCTTGCCCAATGCCGCCGCACCGGGTACGCTGTCTCTCATAGCGGAATGATATCTCACATTGTGGGAACTTGAGGAGGATGATGGCCGCGAGCGCACCATTGACCCTGGCCGAAAAAGTTTGGCGCGACCACATAGTCCGTTCAGCGGAAAACGAGCCGGACCTCCTTTTCATCGACCTCCACTTGGTCCATGAGGTCACCTCGCCCCAGGCTTTCGACGGGCTCCGCCTCTCCGGGCGGCGAGTACGGCGCCCCGAACTGACCGTCGCGACAATGGACCACAACGTCCCCACCACATCTTTCACAGAGCCTCTGGAAGACCCGGTCTCGGCGCGTCAGATCGAGGTGCTCCGGGCCAACTGCAAGGAATTTGGGATCCGCCTTTTCCCGATGGGCGACGCTCAGCAGGGCATCGTGCACATCATCGGGCCCGAGCTAGGGCTCACTCAGCCCGGGATGACGGTGGTTTGCGGGGACAGCCACACCTCGACCCACGGCGCTTTTGGGTCGCTCGCCTTCGGGATCGGCACGAGCGAAGTCGAGCACGTGCTCGCAACCCAGACCCTGCCCCAGTCCCGCCCAAAGACCATGGCGGTCGAGGTGGACGGAGAGCTGCCCTCGGGCGTGACCGCAAAAGACATGGTGCTCGGGATAATCGGCCAGACCGGGACAGGCGGCGGCATCGGCCATGTCATCGAGTACCGGGGCAGTGCTCTGCGGTCGCTCTCCATGGAAGGGCGTATGACGGTCTGCAACATGTCGATCGAGGCAGGAGCCCGAGCGGGCATGGTCGCACCAGACGACAAGACTTTTTCCTATCTCGAGGGGCGACAATTTGCTCCCAAAGGCAAGCGATGGGAAGAGGCCCTGGAGTATTGGCGCTCGCTCGTGACCGACGATGGGGCGGTATTCGACAAGTTCGCGCAAATCGAAGCCAAGTCGCTCGCCCCTCACGTGACCTGGGGCACAAACCCCTCCCAGGTCGTCAGGCTGGATGACGCTGTGCCCGACCCCGACAGTTTCGCAGAGGCGCCCGCGCGGGAAGCGGGGCTTCGCGCTCTCAAGTACATGGGCCTCCAAGCGGGCACGCCCATGCGAGAAATCAAGGTCGGTACTGTCTTTATCGGCTCATGCACCAATGCCCGGATCGAAGACCTCCGCGCGGCGGCAGCCGTCCTCGAGGGGCGCAGGGTGGCACCTGGGACGAGGGCGTTGGTGGTGCCCGGCTCAGGGCAGGTGAAGCTGCAGGCGGAGAAGGAGGGCTTGGACAAGGTGTTCGCGAGCGCTGGTTTCGAGTGGCGTAACCCGGGTTGTTCCATGTGCCTGGCGATGAACCCAGACAAGCTTTCTCCAGGGGAACGCTGCGCCTCGACCTCCAACCGGAATTTTGAGGGGCGCCAAGGCCAAGGAGGACGGACGCACCTCGTCTCCCCGGTGGTCGCCGCAGCGACCGCCGTGGCGGGCCGTTTCGCATCCCCGGAGGACTTGCCATGAAACCAATACGGGTGATCTCGGGTCGCGCCGTGCCCCTCGAACGCAGCGATGTCGACACAGACCAGATTATCCCGGCAGTGTGGCTCAAAAGAGTCGAGCGGACAGGATTCGGCAAGGGGCTCTTCTCGTCATGGCGCGACGGCGACCGGGATTTCGTCCTCAACCGCCCGGAGTACGCGGGCGCGAACATTTTGGTGGCGGGCCCGAACTTTGGGACCGGCTCCTCGCGCGAGCATGCGGTCTGGGCCCTCATGGACTATGGCTTCGAAGCCGTCGTGTCCTCCCGTTTCGGTGACATTTTCCGCAACAATGCGACCAAGGCGGGGCTCGTGCCGGTGCAGGTCGACCCCGCCGTTGCCAGCGCGCTGATGGAGGCTGTTGGCCGCGACCCGAGCACCGAAGTGGCGGTGGATCTCGAAAGGCTGTGCATAGAGGCCCCTGCGGCCGGCATCGAAGCGAGCTTCCCCCTTGACCCCTTCACGCAACACCGGCTCCTGGAAGGCCTCGACGACATCGGGCTCACGCTTCGCCACTCCCTTGACATCGATGCCTACGAACAGGGCAGGCGGGGTTGGCTCCCCTCGGTCCCTGTGGCCTCCCCGGGCCCGCCCAGCTCGTCTAAAGTAACGGCATCCTGAGCCTTTACTTGGGGGTCCTCCCTGGCCACTAAGACGAAACGGGGGCTGCTCGCTCCCCTAAAGCACCGCGATTTCCGCCTCCTGATGGAGGCTTATTCCGTGTCTGCGATCGGCTCGTGGACCTACAACGTCGGCTTGGCCGTTTACGTTTACGACCGCACGCATTCCGCGGCGTGGGTGGGAGCGGTGACCGTCGGGCGCTTCCTGCCCTCGGTACTTTTCGGCACCTACGGCGGCGTCCTCGCTGAACGTTTCGAACGCACACGACTTATGGTGACCCTCGACCTGACCTGCACGGTGCTGATGGCGGCGCTCGCCACAGTGTCCGCAATGCACGGGGCGGCGCTGTTGGCGATCGCCATCGGCGGCCTGAACGCGCTCCTCATCATGGCCTACGGGCCTGCCGTCGCAGCGATCATACCCCAGCTCGCCGGGGAAGACGACCTTGCGGCAGCAAACACGCTCTACAGCACTGTCACAAATATGGCAGTCGTCGCCGGTCCCGCGCTCGGCGCCGTGCTTTTTCTCATTGGCAACCCGGCATTCAATTTCGCAGTTAATTCGGCCACGTTCTTGTGGTCGGCAATCATCGTGTCCCTCATCCGTACCAGGAGCACGCCGGTCGACGTGACGGAGGATGGGCGAGCCGGCCCATTGCGACAGGTGCTCGTAGGTGCGCGAACGATCGTTGCCTCCCAGGCGGCGACGGTACTGGTCAGTTACAGCGTCGTCGCGAGCTTCGTGTACGGCATCGACACCGTGTTGTTCGTGATCGTCTCCGAAAAACGCTTGGGGACGGGCGCCAATGGTTATAGCTATCTCTTGGCGGGCCTCGGCGTCGGCGGTGTGCTGGCGGCGGCCTTCATCGTCAAGAGGGTGGCGGCCCTCCCGCGCTTGACCGTGCCCATCATTACCGGGATAGCCGTCTACTGCCTGCCGGCACTGGCCCTGCTCGTCGTCCGCCAGCCGGTGATCGCTTTCTTCGTGGAAGTGGTGCGAGGGGCCGGGACCCTAGTTGTCGACGTCTTGGCCATGACTGCCCTCCAGCGGTCGCTACCCAAAGACAAGCTCGCACGTGCTTTCGGCGCTTATCTCACCTTCGCCCTTCTTGCCATCCTCCTAGGCGCGATGGTTACGCCGCCACTGCTCAGTGCCGGTGGGCTCACGACGGCATTGTTGGTGCAAGGCGCGCTCCTGCCCTTGCTGTGCTTAGCTGGAGCGCCTTCATTGCGCCGCATGGACACGGCCAATACCGATCAGCTCGCCCGCATTCAGCCGCAAGTCAAACTGCTCCAGCAGGCATCCATATTCCTCGAGTCTTCTCGCGCCACTCTCGAATCACTCGCCAGGCAGTCGGTCCTCATGTACTTCGGGCCCGGCGACGACGTCGTCGTGGAAGGCGAAAAGGCTGATGCTCTCTATGTGATCGAGCGAGGAGACGTGTCCGTGCATGTCAACGCGCCCGAAGGCGAACGAGAGGTCGCAGTCCTCCACGCGGGAGATTACTTTGGCGAGATCGGCCTCCTTCGCCGGGTGCCACGTACCGCTACCGTGACTGCGGCCTCGCCTTGTAGGGCCTTGCGCATCGGCGGGGAACAATTCCTCGACGCCTTCTCCTCGGGTACCGCAGCACCCTCTCTCCTCGAAGGCATTGGCGCTCGCCTCGCCCGCAACGCCGCAGCCACCGCGCAAGCACCGTGGATGCCACTATCAGCAGGCGTGGCTGAGCAGACGCCTGCCGGCGAATAGATCTCTTGGGCTGGCTTCTCGGCTCTCGCTCCGGCTCGGGCTTGAGGCCTCGGCCGCGCCAGGCTCCCAAGCGTGACCCGCCGCTGCGCGAGAGGGCTCCCGACGGTGCGCTACCGCCGAAGGGCCTTGCCGGCGAGCCCGAGCTACCTGGTATCCTTATCGGCCAGCGGGGTGGAGCAGTCAGGTAGCTCGTTGGGCTCATAACCCAGAGGTCGCTGGTTCAAATCCAGCCCCCGCCACCACCATTGAGGGCTCATCGGATTCTGACGGGGTCTAGCCCTCATCGGACGACGATCGACCCGAGCACCCGCCAGTTCGGCCTGCCGGCATATAGCGGCTCATCGGATTCTGACGGGGTCTAGCCCTCATCGGACGACGATCGACCCGAGCACCCGCCAGTTCGGCCTGCCGGCATATAGCAGCGCCCGGATGCGGTAGTTCTCGAAGTTGCGGAACCCAAAGCCGGTCCGCTTT
>DATJSU010000029.1:0-165732 GCA_035503915.1 Acidimicrobiales bacterium
ACTCAAGCGCCTCGTCGACCACGCTGCGGTCCTCTTCGCTGGTCGGCTCGGCCACCAGCTGGTTAGCCGTAACTGCGCTCTGGCCCTGCCAGGCAACGCCCACCGTGTCCCATTCGCAGTCAGCCTGCACCAGCCGGTACGCGAGGGACGGTGGCTCTCGGCCGATGTTCGTCTTGGCAATGGCGAGCACCCGCCGGCTCTGGTCCTGAGGGTCACGGCCGACTACCCACTCAATGCGGGCCGCCGCCGTAAAGGCGATAGAACCGGTACCGGCATCCCTCGCGTCGCTGGCGCCGCCCTTACGGTGGTGCCGACTAGCGAGAACGGCGCAGCGCTCGCGACGAGCCATCTGCGCCAACGGCACGAGCATCGATCGAACGGAGGCGTCGCGGTGGGTATCCACGGCCGTTGTGATGAACGCGCTGAGAGGATCGACAATGGCAAGATCGACGCCGCTATCCCGCACAAGCTGGCCGAGCACGTCCACATCGCCCGGCAGTGTCCACGACCGGTCAAGGCCCGTCTCGTTGTCCCGCACGAGCCCGTTGGCGATGGTGACTCTTTCGAGGTCGGCGCCGGCCGCTAGCAACCGAGGCACAAGCGTGTCGCTAGGGTCGTCTTCCCCCGACAGCAAGAGCACGCTGATTGGCGCCGGCGGCTGACAGCCGTCAGGCAGGGGCGAGGCGGTGGTCAGCCGGGCGGCGAGGTCGATCATTACGGCGCTCTTGCCTTCGCCGGGCCTCCCGCCAAAGAGGGCAAGACGGCCAGCAGGCAGCCAACCAGGCCAGAGCCAGCTAACCCGCGTGGGGGCGATGTTGCTCGCCTGCCTCGCCACCATGGCCCGCCCAGCAGAAGGAGCCCCCTGCTTGATGGCCCGCGCCGCGCGCTCGCTAACCGGCACGGTTCCCTCGGGCCCGGATCTCCCTGACGGCATCAGCGACAACGGCGTCAGCCGTGGCCTCCTCGATGCCGAGGCTGTCGGCCAAAATGAGCACTCCCTCTACCACGGCCTTCAGGTCCCCGCCAAAGCGAGCCGCTTCGAAGATGACGAAGGCCAATCGGCGAGGGTCTTGGCGCAGGAGCTCCTCTGCCGTCGGCGCGTCTTCTCGCCCTCGGCGGGGGAACGCCGCCCGACTCCCCGGGCTCGCATGGGGGCCGCTGAGCTTGGCGCCCTGGCTGGTCATGCTGTGAGGAACGCCCCAACGGCCGGTCTGTCAGCGACCAGCGCTCGCCAGTGAGCCTCGAGGACGGCGGCCGGATGGGCGCCGGCCATCTCTGCTCGGATGACCTCCGCCCCAGCGGCCGTCAGCCGACCTGCGTGCTCCGCTGCGTCCAGGCATCGGGCCACGCCGTCGTATAGCTCGGGATCGGAGTTGCGGGAGGCGTGCCTTGCTTCCAGCTCGGCCCAAAGTCGTTCGAGGATTTGGGCGTCAGGGTCGTCGAGATCGATGGTGACGGTCCTGCTCATGACACCGGCTCCCCATCGACAAAGGCCCGGAGGCTGGCGACGGAGACCAATCTCCTGGCGCCGACCTTGACCGAGTGGACCTTGCCGGACATCAACAGCTGGTACATCGTTGGCCGCGAAACCTCAAGCAGTCCCGCGGCTCGGGCAACCGAGCACGCGATCGCGTCAGGGCCGGGATCGTCTGTGCCGGTGGCTGCGATGGGAGCGGCTTTGGCGCTCACGACTCGCCCCCGACAGCGGCGAGAAACTTGACCATCCCACTCAGTGCCCGGCCGTAGGCGACCCCTTGGGGTGCCCTTGGGAAGCGTCGGGCTTCTTCCCAGGACTTCAGGGCGAAGACCGAAAACTGATGATCGCAGGACGCGACGAACTCTGGCCGGTTGAAGCCATAGCGCTCACGGACACCACGCGCCTCACGGCTCCTGACAAGTGCCCGGGCCACCTCCAGGTAGCCGACGTCCTCCGGTGTGAGCAATCTCTGAGCCACAGCACGATAGTACAAAGCACCGACATAACCGGATACGCCACTAGTTACATCTGTGGGTATCTTGACTCAAATATGCAGGTCACAGACCGTTGTACTTCTTACGGCGATCGTATACACTAATGGTCGGAGGTGCTTGGAATGGTTCCCAACCAACGAGGTGCGAGCGGCTCCCCTCAGTACGGCGTCAGGTTCAAAGACGGCTGGGTCGGAGTCCCCCTGCCCGGCATTCCTCAGCAGGTCGATGTTCTAATCGCTGAGGTGGGCGGCGTCTTACAGATCGTCGGTCTGCGAATAGACCCGACGTACGTCTGGGCGGGCAAGGGGTCCGACGGAAGCCCCGTCATGTCAGAGCCCCTGATCCGGCCGACCCAAGACGGAGAACACCTCGCGTGGGCCGGCCCGAAGCACATTGACCCGACGATCACCGCCGACCTGCTCCGACGCCTACCGCTCCGGCAGCTCCGTGCCGCGGCAGTTGGGGCGCTCAACGACGACGGCGGCTGGCTCGAGCCGTTCAAGATCGAGAAGGCGGGCCGGTCGTGGCCCGCGGACCATTACGAGGAAGTCGCGCGGGTGTACCGCAACGCGGGCCATGCACCTCTCAAGGCAATTCAGGAGACCTGGCACGTCAGTCGGCCAGCCGCATCAAAGTGGGTCCGCAGGGCCCGGGATCTCGGTTACTTGCGGAGCCCCATCAAAGCGCAAAGGAGTGGGCAGTCATGAACAAACGCAGGGGCGCTGGCGAAGGGTCCGTGTACCAGATGCAAGACGGCCGCTGGCGAGGCGCTATCGACCTCGGCTTGCAGAACGGCCGGCGCGTTCGCAAGGTCGTGACTGCCGAGACCAGGGCGAAGGCACTGAGCAAGCTTCATGACAAGCAGCGCGAACTCGACCAAGGCGTACAGGCCGACGCCAAGATGACCGTGGGTAAGTTGCTCGACCGCTGGCTCGGCACGGTCGTTGACGGCCGCGTGGGCTCGGACAACACCAGGGCGAACTACGAACAGATCGTCCGGGTACACCTGAAGCCGGCGCTAGGGAACGTCCGGCTCGACGAGCTCAGCGCTGAACAGGTCGATGACTTCCTGCGGGCCAAGGTAGCTGAAGGTAAGGGGCGCCTCCACATCGCAAGAATGCGAAGTCTGCTCGCTAACGCCCTGTCCTTCGCCGAAGCGCGTCACCTCGTCAGGTACAACGCCGCCTCGCTTTCCATGATGCCCCGGACCGAGGCACCCGTTGAGCGCCAGTCGCTCACTCCTGACGAGGCCCGGGCCCTACTGGCAGCCGCCCAAGGTGAGCGCCTCGAAGCGCTCGTGGTAGTGGGCGGGAGCGTAGGGCTGCGCCCGGGCGAACTGACCGGGCTCCTCTGGGCGGACCTCGACCTCGACGGCACTCCCCCGACACTCACGGTTTCGGGGTCGTTGAAACGGACGGCGAAGCTGGGCGGAGGCGGTTACACACTCACCCGTGGGGCCGTCAAGCGTTCCAAAGACGGCCTGAGGACCGTTGCGCTACCTCCCCGCGCCATTGCCGCCCTGAGGGTCCACAAGCGCCAACAGGCCGCCGAGAGACTCGCCGCTGGCCCGCTGTGGCAGGACCACGGCCTCGTGTTCTCGTCCGAGGTCGGCACTCCTATCGACCCGAGCCACCTACGCCGGGTGTTTGCCCGCATAGCCCGCCGGGCTGGGCTCGAGGGCCCCGCCTTTGTGTACCTGCTCCGCCACACAGCCGTCAGCCTCTTGCTCGACGACGGCGCCTCGATAGAGGAGGTGGCCGACCTGCTCGGCGACGACCCGCGCACGTTGTACCGCTACTACCGCCACAAGGTTCGGCCGGTGGCCGACGCCAGCTTGCGAATGGAGCGGGTGCTTGGAAACCAGGCTGCTGGTGACGAATGAGCTGGAGCTCAGGTCACGTCTCGGAGTTGACGCCTCTGGCGCCGGGCAGGCACATTCGGGTCCGCCGTCAGCTTCGGTTGGTCGGCCTGCCGTATTGGCACCACGGCATTGGTCTCGACGACTCAAGAATCATCGAGTTCGGCGGTGGAAACCTCTGGAATAAGGCACAAACGCAGATCAGGGAGGTTTCACCTAGCCGCTTCGCTCAGGGAGGGTCGGTGGAAGTCGTACGGCACCCGATCAAGTGGTTCGGCCTCACCTACTCACCCCTGTTGCCGCCCGAGCAAGTGGTCGATCGCGCCGAGTGGCTGCTGCACAATCAGCCGCCCACATATCGCCTCGGCTATAGAAACTGTGAGTCAATCGCCCTCTGGTGCGCCACGGGCGACTTTGAGAGCTTTCAGGTCAAGGCATTCATGCTCTGGCGGACCGTCCTCACCCTACCCGTCATGGTTTTGCTGAAGAAGAAGCCGGGGAACCTTGCGTTGCTCGCGGTCACCGGGATTACGGTATCGCTGTTCACCGCCGTCCCCTACATCAATAGCTGGGCATTCTTCAATCACACTCGACTGTACCCAGGGATCGGGAACTGGACGCCGAAGCCGGGAGGCACAGTCCTCTGACGACCCGGCCGCCTGACTGGGCCGCCGACCGCGGCCAGCTGCGGCTTAGGCTACCAGTTTGGCTACCAGGAGCCTTCTGAGCGCTTCTCTAGACCGCTCTTCCGCCACAAACTTGCAGCTCGCAAGGGGTGGGCGTACGGTGAGTCGAACACCGGACCTCATGCGCGTCATGCATGCGCTCTAACCAACTGAGCTATACGCCCGAGCAGCGCACCACCTTACCAACGCCGACCTCACCGTGCCCGCCGGGCCAAGAACAAGGCCGCTCCGAGGAGAGCAATCGGTTCAGCCGGCGACGACCGCAACCGCGCGTGGGCCGAGCTTGACCCGACCGCCTTCGAAGCTGGCGTCTTCGCCGGAACTGAGGAGCACCTCGGATTTGGTCGTAGCGCCCTCGAGGGGGAGCGCTTGGCCCTGGTCCGCGAGGTTGGCCGCGATGAAGCAACGGCCGCGTCGGACAACGAGCCAGCGCCGTTCCTCATCGAAGGCGGTCCCGACGAGCCGGTGGTTGTGGCCCGCCAGGTCAGGTTCCTGGCGGCGCAGGGCGATGAGGCGACGGTGCCACTCGAGGAGGGAACGGTGAGGCTCGCGGTCGGCCTCCGACCAGTCGAGCTTGGAGCGCAAGAACGTCTCAAGATCCTGTGGGTCGGGCACCTCGTCTCCCCCTTCGGTCGGGTGCTCGCGGCGGCGCCCGTCGCTAACGGCCCGTGCCAACTCGGGGGCCTTGTGGTCCGTGAAGTACAGGAACGGGGTCGAGGCACCCCACTCTTCGCCCTGGAAGACCATCGGGACAAATGGAGAGAGCAACAAGAGAGCCGCTCCCACCTTGAGCAGGTCTGTGCCGACCAACTGCGACATTCGCTCCCCTCGAGCTCGATTGCCGACTTGGTCGTGGTTTTGCAAGAAGCAGACAAAGGCAGACCCAGGCAAGCCTGTCGCCGAGCGCCCCTGGTCCCGCTGGCGGAACTCCGAAAAGCTGCCGTCGTACACGAAGCCGTCCGTGAATGCCTTCGCTAGTTGGGCGACCCTGCCGAAATCAGCGTAATAGCTGTGGCTCTCCCCAGTGAGGAGAGCGTGGAGGGCGTGGTGAAAATCGTCGTCCCAACAAGCAGAAAGACCATAGCCGTGCTCGCCTCGCGCCCGAGCGACCCGTGGGTCGTTGCGGTCGTTTTCAGCGATCAACCACAACGGCCTGCCTAAGTCGGTAGAGAGGAGATCGACAGCACTTGCGAGCTGTTCGAGGATGTGCACTGCGCTCTCGTCATAGATCGCGTGCACCGCGTCGAGGCGCAAGCCGTCGATATGGTAGTCGCGCAACCACATCAGCGCGTTCCCGATCACGAACTCCCGGACGCCGTAGCTCCCTGCGCCGTCCATGTTGACGGCCGAGCCCCAGGGCGTCTTGTACGCGTCTGTAAAATAAGGGCCAAATTGCCCGAGGTAATTGCCCACCGGTCCCAGGTGGTTGTACACGACGTCGACAATGACAGCGAGCCCACGGACGTGGCACTGCTCCACGAAGTACTTAAGCCCGGCCGGGCCCCCGTAGGCGTGATGAGGCGCCCAGAGGTCCACGCCATCGTAACCCCACCCGCGCTCGCCGCTCGCCTCAGCGACGGGCATCACCTCGACGGCGTCCACCCCAAGGTGCACGAGGTGGTCCAAATGCTTTACCGCTCCCTCAAACGTACCTTCGGGGCTGAAAGTCCCAATGTGCAGCTCGTAAATCGCGTGTGGCGGCCATTTCGCGCCCAGCCTACCGACGCTCTGCCACGCAAAACCCTTGTGGTCAACGACGCCAGAGGGCCCCTCTATCCCCTGGGGCTGCCAGGCTGAGCGCGGGTCCGGGTGCGGGTCGCCACCGTCGACCGCGTACCGGTAAGTGGTGGTCTCCGCGCCCGAGAGGTGCCACCATCCGCGCTCCGCCCGCCGCATCGGGAGCCGCCGGCCATCCTCGAGGACGAGCTCGACCAGCCGGTGGCCGGGGGCCCAAACAGAAAACTCCATATTAGAGGCGCTCCTTTTCGAGCAGGGCCACGGGGAGCGCGCCCAGGAGGTCGCGCATGGCAACCTCACCTTCGAAGGCCCCCCCGCAAAGTACGTCCTGCCAGCGCCCTGGCGGCAGCGCGAGCGCGGTCTCCTTCCAGCCCCCGGCTTTCTCGAGCACGAGAGGTAAGCGCGTAACCACCGTCATGACCTCACCACCCCGGCCGAACACGACTGCGTGCTCAGCTGCGGGGCCGTTCACCTCGAATGGCACATAGGCTCCTCGCTTGCCAGCACCGAACGCGGCCCGTCTGCGGCTGCGAAGCCAGAGCGCCCGCTGCACAACGGCGAGCTTGGTGAGCCCGATTTGGTCCCCCTCGTACCAATGTTGGGCAAGGTCGGCAACCTCTGCCGCCTGAAGAAGCTTGCGGCGCCGCTCGTAGTCGACGGGGCGGCGGTTGTCAGGGTCCACCAAGGAAAGATCCCACAGCTCGCTCCCCTGGTAAAGGTCGGGGACACCCGGAGCCGTTAGAGTGAGGAGCTTTAGCGCCAGCGAATTGGACCGCCCCGGGCGGCGCACTTGGTCCACGAGCGCCTCGACCTCGGCCACAAACCTCCGGCTATGCATGGTAGCACTGGCGAAATGTGAAATTGCCCCTTCGTAAATAGGGTTTGGTTCGTCCCAGCTAGTGTACAACTTGGCTTCACGTGTGGCCTTTTCCAAAAATGCTAAGACCCTCCGGTTGCTTATGGGCCACGTCCCGACCAGCGTCTGGTAGTACATCCATTCCGTCTCTGGGTCGGGGAGCTCGGCGGTGCGATGGCGGCGGTTCATAGAACGCCACCGAGCAACTGTCTCAGCCCACTCGTCGGCCATCTCCGACAGCACGGCAATGCGGGCGCGGACGTCCTCGGAACGCTTGGTGTCGTGCGTAGAAGTTGCCAAGAGCGCGTCGGGGTGGCGAGCCTGGGCAAGGTGGCACCAGTTGTGGAAATCTCCCACCTCTGTGCCTGTCGAGCTCGGGCCCCCGCCCACCTCATTGAGCGACAACAGCGGCAAGTAGCGGTAAAACGCCGTGTCCTCGACTGCTTTCGCCATCACGGGCCCAGTCAATTGCTGGAACCGCATCGCCATTTCCGTCTCGACAGGGCCAGCACCGGGGAGCTGGAGGACAAGGAGCTCACGGAGGAACTGGAGGAGCTCGCCATCGAGCTGAGGGCAGCGGAGCCCCGCCTCGAGGACCGCTCGCCTAACGACAGCGACATCTGCCTCAGATGCCGGCTCGCCAGGGACGACATAAGTCCGGTAAACACTGAAAGAAGCGACGATCTCAGAAAGGCACTCACGCAGCTCGCGGCGCGTGTGGTCGGAGTGGCGCCGGTGGAGCTCGCAGACGCGAGCGAGGCGCTCAACCACCCTTGTCACGTCCGTCGCAAGCGGCCCGTCGAGCACCTGCATTTTGCAATCATGGACGAGGTCATCCCAGGACTGCTCGAAACCTGTGAACGACCTGAAGGAAGCTTGGAGCGAAAGGGCCCCCTCTTTCTTCACGAACAACCCGCCGGCGAGGTTCAGCCAGTCGTAACCGGTCGTGCCCGCTACGGGCCAGTCCTTCGGCAGCTCCTCACCCGGGGCGAGAACCTTCTCAACGAGCGCCCACACGCCCGAGCCGGCTTCCTCCAGCCGCCGCAAGTAGGCGAGCGGGTCGAGCAACCCGTCGATGTGGTCGACACGCAAGCCGTCGATCACCCCCTCTCGCAGCCACCGCAGGACGAGCCGGTGCGAGTCGGCAAAAACTGCCGGGTCCTCAACCCTTATCCCGACGAGGTCGTTTATATCGAAAAAGCGCCTGTACTGGCCCTCTTCCGAGGCGGTGCGCCAAAAAGCGAGACGGTAGCTCTGTCTTTGCAGCAAGGTGTCGAGGGCGTCCGCCGAGCCGCTCGTTGCTGCCGTCTCGGCGTCGAGTGCCGCCTCAACTTCATGGTGCTCCGAGCAGAGGGCGGCGAGCCGAGCACGCAAGACTTCTTTGTCACGGTGGCGTTCCCGGACGCTCGCCCGGTCTGTCGCCCACGAAGGCGGGAGGCGCCCGAGGGCGGTCCCGATGCTTTCCAGCTCGGCGCGCACCGCAGGGTCAAACCCGCGTGACAACCGTCTCGCAGCCTTCGAAACGAGCTGGTCGAGGCTTCTTGGTGCTACCGGCACGCGGTGGTCGAAGTAGCGAAGGGTGAAGGTGCCCCTGCAATGCTCGAGGGAGAAGTTCCCGGCGTCGAGCTCGCGCCCATAGTGGTCGCCGAGGACGGGGAGGAGCACGACGGGGTCCTGCTCGCCCGGGTCGCCCCAGTCAACGTCGAAATAGCCCGCGTAGACGCTCGACGGGCCGTTTTCCAAGACGTCCCACCACCAGCGGTTGTCTGGCGTCGACACCGCCATATGGTTAGGCACGATGTCGAGGATCTGGCCGAGCCGAGCTTCGCCAAGCGCCTTTTGAAGCTCGAGGTGGCCCGCTTCGCCCCCGAGCTCCTCGTTGACCGTCGAGGGGTCGACCACGTCGTAGCCGTGAGTGCTGCCTTTGGCCGCTTGGAGCACAGGCGAAAGGTACACGTGGCTCACGCCCAGCTCCGCTAGGTACCCAGCAATCGCGGCAGCGTCGGAGAAGCCGAAGCCCGCGTGCAATTGGAGCCTGTAGGTAGCACGCTTTTGCGCCCTCCTGGGCCGGCGGGCGCTTTGGTGCTCTTGGTCTGTCATTTGTGGCCTATCTTTGTGCCTCCTCCTGACCTACCCAAACCCGACGCCCTGGCATAACCTGTCGCGAGACGTGATCGGCTACATCCCAAGCCCTCCAGCTAACGGCATCCATCTGGGGGCTTTTGAGCTGCACTTCTACGGGCTCCTGATAGCGATCGCGGTATTGGTGGCAGCCTGGTTCGCTCAGCGCCGCTGGGCGCGCCTCGGAGGACTGCCGGCAGCGATGGTGCCGATCACTTTCTGGGCGGTAGTGGGAGGCCTGATCGGGGCGCGCCTGTATTCGGTGGCGACGAGCTGGCAGCAGGACACCGGGGGCAACTGGCTGGAGATCTTTCAAGTTTGGAACGGTGGCCTCGGGATCTGGGGGGGGGTCGCCGGAGGGGTCCTGAGCGGCTGGCTCAAGGCGCGCCTCATGAAGGTCCCCTTGCCCCCCCTGCTCGACGTCGTGGCACCTGCGTTGCCCTTGGCGCAAGCGATCGGGCGCTGGGGCAACTACTTCAACCAGGAGCTTTTCGGGCTGCCGTCGAAGTTGCCCTGGGCCGTGCGGATCACTGACCAGGCCCAGCTGGCGAACATATTCCCAGCCAAGTACCGGCCTCCTTTGACAGCGGCCGGGACGTACATGCCGGGGACCTTCCAGCCAACGTTCCTCTACGAGTGCGTCTGGGACTTGGCAACCTTCGGCCTCCTGGTCCTCATCGAGCGCAAGGTCAAGCTGCGTCGCGGGTACCTTTTCGCTGCGTACGCCTCGATTTACACTTTCGGCCGCTTTTTCACGGAGTACTTGCGGATCGACCCGGCACACCGCTACCTCGGCCTGCGGCTGAACGACTGGACGAGCATCGGGGTCTTCGCTGTCGCGAGCGCGGTGCTGCTCTTGAGAGGAAGGCCTCGGGGCGACGCCGGTGCCGGTGCCGGTGCCGAGCCCCAGGAGCTGGTAGGGGACCCGCTGCCGGCTTCTGTTAGGGCTGCAGGAGGAGCGGGGCTGGGGCCAGGCGCCGTGGAGGGCCCAAGGCGGGCGGGTGAGGGCCCCGGGCCCTAAGACCGCTTTTGCGCGAACCCGGCTCTCGAACAAGACCAAGCCATTTTGGCCGAGAAAGGTCCTTGGGCTGGGCTCGCTGAAGACCAGCTCTTATGAGCTTTGGTGAGGTCGCCCCGTGCCGGGGCGGTCAAAACGGGGCCAGGCGACCAAGATGGTGCGGTCGTCGTGCGCCCCGCGGCGGCTGAAGTCGGCCGCCGCGGCGAGAGCGAGCGGTGACAGCTGCGCGTCGGCGGCGCGGAGGAGCACCTCCGCAAGACGGGGTGCAACACTGCTCGGGCCGTCCCGCAAGGGGTCGGCGACACCATCGGTGAGGAGCACGAGACCGGTACCTCTCGGCAACTCGACCGTCGCCACTTGTACGCCTAGGAGGGCCCCCTCCCGGTCGCTGAACGAGGTCGAAGGCAGAGGCAGCACGCTCGGCAGCGCGGGCTTCAGCCCTTCGAGCGCGGCCAGCTCTGCATCGTTGGAGGGCGAACCCGCCAAGAGCTCTGACCACGTTCCGTCTTGGTCGAGGGTAAAGGCGGAGCTATCGCCGGCACTAGCGACCACGGCGTTCGCCTGGCCTCGCTCGAGGTCCAAGGCGACCAGCGCGACCACAATTGTCGTAGAAAGTTGCCCCGCCGCGGCCCCACCCGCTTCGGTGATCTCCTCACTGGCTGACACGACAGCTCCCGAGCACTCCACCTGTCCCCATCGGCTGCCGAGGCGCAGGAGGTGACCGCAGGCCGCTCCTACGGCGATCTCTGCGCCTTCCCCGCCTCGGCCGGCTGTGCTGACGCCATCTGCGACAACCAAGCCCAGTTTCCCGGGCGCAGGTTGTGCCCAGCCGAAGGCGTCTTCACAGCGCTTGCGGTTGAGCCGGTGCGCGACCCCGGCCACCGACGCCCCAAGGACGACAAAGTCCTCCCCGGCGGCGCCTTCGGCACGGTAACCGGCGTCGCTCGCGCGGACGGGGCTCCGCAAGGGCACTGCAGCTTGGCTGGCGTTCGAAGCCTCGCCCCATGCCGGGCTCGCGCAGTGCGGGTTCATTCCAGTTCGTCAACAGGGATCGCTTGCATGTTGGGCAGTTGTGGCGGCACAAGCTGCGGAGCGCCCGAAACTGCGCTCGCCGAAGAGCTCACGATCGAGGAGACCAAGCCCGCCATCAGTTCGGGCACGACCGCGGAGGGGGCGGCCCCTTCGGCGGCCACAAATGCCCGGTTGGGCTTGTTCTCGGCGACGTAGGCCAGTATCTCAGGCACCGCTTCCCCGAAGCCAAATGCCAAGATGTTTGGACGGCGCCGCCAGGCCGGGTCCACGAGCCGGCGGTGCGATCCCCGCCAGAGGTCCTCGGGGTCCGTGGGCCGGCCATCGGAGACGAACAGCACTGCGGGCCTGTACCAGCGCTCCCCCGCTGCGCGGCCAGAGTGGTAGTCGCCCTCTATCGAGCGCCTCAAGTGGTCAAAGGCCGCCGCGTACGACGTCCGCCCTTCGACGTCGACCACCGGGATCGCCTCGACGAGAGCGAGGTCCGACAGGGGCAGGACTGTGCGTGCGGTGTCGCTGAAGGTGATGATCCCGAAGCGCACCACCTCGGCCACCGTCGGGTCCTGTCCAACCGCAACCCGGAGCTGGGGCAGCTCGGCGTTGACCTCCGCTATCGGGGCTCCAGCCATCGATTGGGAGACATCCAGGCAGAGGTAGAACGGGAACACCGCATAACGTTCTTCGCTCCCGACGTACTCTCCGTCCATGGCTCAACGACGCTACCGTGCCCCCGCCCCGATCTAAGGCGAAATCAACCCATAATTGGCGCTAGCTGCCGGGGGAGCGACGGGTGAGCGATCTCATGGTCAGGCGGCGGGTAAGACGACTGTGGTCGTCCCGTCGTCGAGGATGGAGTGGCCGACCGCTTTGCGGGCGCGCAGTTTGCCGCGCCGTGGGCTGAGCCGGCGGTACTGGGACCGCAGGTAGGTGTCCTTGGAGCTGACCGCGGCCATCGCGGCCACTGCGAGATGGCGCTGGAGCCAGCTGTCACCGTGGCGGGCCGTCCCGTGTTTTTGCTTTCCCGCCGGCAACGTCGGCAGCTTGGCCCGCAGCTTGCCCTTGGCGAGGTCGGCCAGGGCGGCGGGGACCCGGCCGCCTTGGACCAGCGCGGCGAGCATCGCCCTGCTCGAGGCGCCGAGCACGTCGGAGGCGGCCGAGGAGAGCTTCACCCCGGCGTCTTGGAGGACCTTGTCGAGGCGCTGGGCCTCGCGCGTGCGCTCCTCGGCAAGCGTGCGCCGGTAGCGGGTGAACTCGCGCAGGTCGCGGGCGTTCAACAACCAGCACTCCACTGCTTTCCAGTAGACGCCGGTCGCCTCCATCGCCACTCGGGTCACCCCGTAGCCCAAGAGCCAGTCCCGCAGGGCGAGCAGGTCCGCTGGGAAGGCCGAAAAGCTCGCTATCTCGGTCTTTCTCACGCCAGCAGTCCCGGGGTAGCGGACGCAAGCAACCACGAGGTCCTTGTGCACATCCAGCCCGGCACGCGCTCGACGACCAGTTCCATACGACATCCTCCTTCAGGCGGTTACCGGTGTGCACCACGCCAGGAGGCCCAAGGTCAGAAACCTAAGGCACGCGCTCAAAGCGGCAGTCATCGGTGCTCAGGACCTCTACGTCACGCTAAAGCACGGGCGCAACGCACCAAGAACGCCCGACGTCGATGGCGTGCTGCCCTACCAGATTTCCCTACCCATCAGGTGGGCCGCCAGGTCCCCGGGCGCTAAAGCCCGATCCAGGGGCTGACGATCATCCCGACGAGGAAAAGGACCAAGCACGCGGCGGCGAGATCGAAGGCGAGGACGCCGCTGAGGCGCCTCAGGCCGCTCCACCGGCGTCCCCGTAAGCGGGCAAGCCGCCAAGCCAAGCGGTGCGCCGCACCCCAGGCTGCGGAGGCCCGGCGCAGCAGCTCCATTGGGCTCGGCGGCCTCACGCCAGACGGCCCGACGCCAGGCGGCCCGACGCCAGGGCCGGCAAAGGCAGCCCCAGGCGCCCCGGCTTCGACGGCACCGGCAACGAGGGGTTTGACGACTTGCCAGGTGGGTGCCGAGCGGCGGCGCAGTACAGGGCGCACAGCGACGTCAGGGGCTGAAGGCGCCCGACGTACGGCACTAGCGAGCCCGCCAATAGCAGGCAGGGAAGCCCTCGGGTCGCCCTGCGACGCTCGTACCTTCGCCGCCAGGTCGGAGGCTCCGAGCGCGTCCAGGAGCGCTTCCAGGTGGACGCACCATTGGGACGGCGGCGGGCGCTCGGCGGCTCGCTGGACACTGAGCGCCGCCTCGCAGGTCTGCCAGAGCTCGGGAGCGTCAGGCATGTGCCGCCACGAGCGGGGGAGCTCGAGGTCCACGTTCACCTTTTCGAGCGAGCGCTGACGGCTTTGAAGAGGGAAGTTGGCCGCCCCGACGACCCGGAGGAAGGCAAGCCCGAGCGCGTAGCGGTCCGTGGGCTCCTCCGGTGCGGCGCCGGGCGAAAGGGCCGGGTCGTCCCAGTTGGGCGTCGTCGCGCGGGGCTTGGCAACGCCCTGGTCCAGGGGACCGGGAGGAGCAAGAGGCGTTGGGGTCAGGGCTGCGCCGTCGCAGTCGAGGACGTAGACGGCGGGAGCGGGCTCGAGAGACCAGAGGACGTTCTTCGCCGATAGGTCCCCGTGAACAGCGTGCAGCGGCGCGCCATCAGCTTCCCAGCTCTCCAGTAAGCGGGAAAGCGCATAAACGAGCGCGACCCGTCCAGGGTCGCCGGCCGAAGGTACTTGGACGCCGTAAGCGAAGGCGATGCGGTCCGGGTCACAGGCGAGGTAACTGAGGGTAGCGAGCCTCGCTTTGCCGTCTTTGTGACGGATCCAGAATGGCTCCGGAGCGCGGGGCATGAGCGTGCCGGCGGCCATTTGGGTGCTGGCGGGGGCCACGGCCACGGCCGCAGAGGGCCAGGCGCTCGAGGAGACCGTCCGAGCCCCCATCCCGGCGTCGCTTTCGTTGAGCAGCAGCGGGAATTGGGCGAGACCAACGAGGCCGGAGAGCGGGACCGGTTGGCGCAGCTGCTTGAAGACCAAGTCCCGCCCTGGTTGGGCCGCCGCCGCGGGCGGGGCCAGGACTTCGTACACCTTGCCCTCCCCACCCTCGGCAAGCAGCGGGCCGAGCCGGAGGGCAGCCTGGTCGACGACCATGTCCTGACGCACCGGATGCTGGCTCATACGCCCTTCGTCTGCTTAATAGCCTGCCACTGGGTCCACGGTCCCAACTAGGGGTAGACCTGCTGCGAAGAGCTCGACATTTTCCCGGACACGCAGGGCGAGGAGAGGCCGGGTCATTTCCTCGGTGTCGGCGGTATGAGGAGTGATGAGGCAGTTCGGGAAAGCCCAGAGCGGGTGGCCTGAGGGCAGGGGCTCGGGGTCGGTGACGTCCAGGGCGGCGCCTCCGATCGTCCTCGCACTGAGAGCTTCGACGAGGTCGGCAGTGCGGACATGCCTGCCCCGCGCGACATTGACGAGCCAAGACTCTGAGCCCATGAGCGCGAGCTCCGTCTTGCCGATGATGCCGGTTGTCTCGGGAGTGAGAGCCAAAGCCACGAAAACTACGAGCGCGGCGGGGAGCGCCGAGTGAAGTTCCCCCATGCCAACGGTCCTGGCAGCGCCCATGACAGGGATCGAGTTGCGTCGAAGGACCGTGGCACGGACCTGAAAAGGCGCAAGAAGCGACAGCAGCTCGCGAGCAATCCCACCGCCTCCGAGCACAACGACGTCTGCCCCGTAAAGAGAAGTCCCGGCCGGCGGCCCCCAGTGGCTCGCCCGGGCGCGTTCGACGAAGTTCCGCAGGCCGGCGAGGCCGAGCGCGAGAGCGTGCTCGGCGACCGGTTTGGCATAGCTGCCCTTCGCACAAGTCCAGGTGACCCCGGCCCAGCGCGGGTCCGCCATGACACCGCTTTCGACGACGCTCTCAACGCCCGCCATGGGCAGCTGCACCCACTTCGCCCCGGGGTGAGCGGCGAGCATCTCGGCCACGTCCTTCATGTGGAACGAATGCCAAACGAGGGCGTCCACGTCTCCGCCATCGACGATTACCCCCCCGCCGGCCCGCACAGCACCGGCGAGGACCTCGTCGGGCGTCGGGCCAACAAGTATTCTCGGCCGCCTTCCCATGGCGCTCAAGGACGTCGGGGTGCGGGTCGTTGGGAAGGCGACCAGATGCCGTCCACGATGCCGTAGGCCACCGCCGCCTCCGGGCCGAGCCAGCGCCCGACCGAAAGGTCAGCTTCCACATGCTCACCCGCGCGGCCCGTAGCTTCTGCCAGCCGCTTCACGTACCGCTCGAGCTGGCTTCGGTGGTGCTCGGCCCACACGGCAACCTGGCTGGCGTTCCCGCTCACAGCCACGTCCGGCTCGCTCAAATGGAACTGCGAGTGCGGAGCGGCCAACCTCTTGGCGCCGGCGGCCACTATGCCGACGGCCGCCCCCTCGGCTCTCCCGAGGCATGTGACGTTCACCGGCACCCCCAACAAGTCGATCGTGTCGATAAGAGACAGCGCCGCGTGCAAGGGCCCGTCACACGAGCCGACATACAGCTGCACTGCGCTGTCGCCAGTCGCGTCGAGGGCCATAAGCTCGGCGCACGCGCGGTTCACGGCGTTGTCGTCGAGCTGTCCCCAGAGCCTGACGACCCTCTGGTCGAGGAGCTGGGCCTCGAGGAAACCGGGCACCTCCCACGGGGAGCCGGGGCTCATAGCAGGCGCTCGTCCTTGGCGACGATCGAGAGCTTCCAGTCCAGGCGCTGGCCGATCGCGGCGGCATAGCGCTCGAGAGTCGATAGCCGTAGGTCAGAGCCACCGGACTCGAGGCGTGCGACCGCTGACTGCGAGGTGCCCATGCGGGCGGCGACCTCGGTTTGCGACAACCCGAGCTCGACTCGTTTGGCACAAAGGGCGGCAGCCAACGAGCGTCGTTGCCCCGCCATTTCCCTGAAGCCAGGGAAAACCGGGTCATGCCTGCGTTCGTTCATCGTGGCATCGCCATAACTGTTTTACCAAAGCCCCAGTATTGCCGAGCCCTACCGGCCCAGCTCGGTCGCTGTCGGTCCTACCTGTGACCGCTAACTATTGGGACGATGATATCTTATATTTGAGATATCACGCCAGGTATACGACTACCGGAGGAGGGACTATGTCCGTCATACCCACCGTCCTTGACCAATCGGCAAGAGGCGAGAGAGCGTTCGACATCTATTCGCTCCTCTTGCGAGAGCGGATCGTTTTCCTCGGCCAGGAGGTGGACGACCAGATCGCGAACCTCCTCGTCGCCGAGATCCTCTACCTCGACAGCGTCGAGCCCGGCAAGGACATCGCTCTCTACATCAATTCCCCTGGTGGCCTGTCCTATGCGGGCATGGCGATCTATGACGTGATGCAGCACGTGACCTCTGAGGTCTCGACCGTCTGCGTGGGCATGGGCATGTCGGCGGCAGCGATGATCCTTTGCGGCGGCGCAAAGGGCAAGCGGATGGCGACACCCAACTCGAAGATCATGATCCATCAAGGCACTGCCGGCACTCGAGGAGCCCCTCGGGACATGGAGATCCACCTGCGCGAAGTGATGGCCACCACAAAGAGGATGGCTCAGATCATTTCCTACCATTCAGCGCGCCCGCTCGAGCAAGTTGAGCGTGACATCGACAGAGACTATTTCATGACGGCCGAAGAAGCCAAAGAGTACGGCCTCATTGATGAGGTCATCGTCCCCCGCCGAGGCGTTTCGGCCGAAATGCTCGCAGAAGCTGACAAGGCCGCCGCCGAGCTCGCAGCCGCGATGTAGGCGGCGGCACGCCCCCAGGGCACCCCGCCTCTTGACACCCTGCTGGTCAGCCACCCTCTGCCACCAGCGGCGTGACCAGTGCTTGCCAAACGCGCACGGGCGGCCTAGAGTTCGCACTGCAACCTACTGGACCAGCGAAGTCCGGTGAGATCCCGGCGCTGTCCCGCAACTGTCGTCCTCCCCGCTAAAAGGCCGGGTGGCAAGCCAGGTCGCCTGGCCAGTGGGGAGCGACCAGGGACGTCGAGGTAGCGAGCTGGTCGCAGGGGTTCACCCCTGTTCCCGGCATAAGCCCTCGGCCGCGAGAGAGGACAGTGCCGTGAAACGACCAGGAACCAAAACGGTTTTTCGTTTGGGAGCCCTTTTTCTGTGGCCGGCGCTGTGCTCGGCGGTCGTGTGCACCGCGCTGGTCGCGGTGGGCACGGCCCCAGCGTCAGCCTCATCCACGCCTATGGCTGCTAGTGCCAGGTCGCACCTACCAGCGCGGGTCCTCTCGCTTTCGGCGAGCGCGACGCAGATGCTTTACGGGATCGGGGCCGGGCACCAAGTCGTGGGGGTCGACAAGTACTCGACTTACCCACCTGGGACGCCCCTGACAAAGTTCACCGGCTACGAGACAAATGCCGAGGACTACCTCTACCTGAGGCCAGACCTGGTGATCTTCCCTTTCAAGACCGACCTGGTCGAGCAACTCGACGACCTCGGGATCCCGTCGCTCGTGCTCCCGCCTCCGAGCAATTTTGCCGGTGCTTACGCTCAAATTTCTCAGCTCGGCACCGTGACCGGCCACGAGGCCGGCGCGAGGGCGCTCAACGCCTCTTTGCGCGCCTACCTGTCTGCCTCGGAGCGGGAAGCGGGAACTGCGGGCCGCGGCGCCACTTATTACATAGAACTAGACCCGGTCTACTACTACACAGCGACCTCGAAGACCTTCATCGGCGCCGAGTTCTCCTTGTTCGGCATGAAGGACATCGCTGACCCCGCCGGCCACGGCTCTGGCTACCCCGCCATATCTGCCGAGTACATCTTGAAGGCTAACCCCGACTACGTCTTCCTGGCCGACACCGTCTGTTGCCACCAGACCGCGGCCACCTTTGCCAAGAGACCAGGCTTCAGCTCCCTCAAGGCGGTAAAGCTCCACCACGTCATCGGCGTCAACGACTCGGTCGCATCACAGTGGGGGCCCCACACGATAGAGGTCTTTGTGAAGCAGATAGCGAGCACCCTGCGGTGAGCGTTCTCGTAGACAAGGAGCTCCCGGCGCGGCCAAGAACGGTGTGCCTGCCGCCGCAACGCCCTCTCGAGCGAGCTGGCGTCGTGGAGCCGACGCGCCTACGGGCCTCCCACTTGGCGCTCGGGAGCGCCTTTCTTGCTTGCGCTGCGGCAGCGAGCCTGATGGTTGGGCCTTACCAACTGCCTCCGCTGCAAGTACTCGAGGCGGTCGTCGCCAAGTTACCTTTCGTCCACCTTCACTCGGGCCTCAGCCACCTCGGCTACGAGGTGCTCTGGCAGCTGCGAGCTCCTCAAATGGTGCTGGGCGCCCTCGTCGGCGCGATGCTCGCGGTCGCAGGAGCCTCGTACCAAGGCGTATTTTCGAACCCTCTTGCCGATCCGTACCTGCTCGGGGTCGCGTCCGGAGCGGGCCTCGGCGCCACCGTGGCGATTGTCTATGGCCCCACCTTTGCCGTGGGAGCGCTCAACCCGCTGCCCATCGCTGCTTTTGCGGGAGCGCTCGTCGCTGTTGCCGCCACCTTCGCCCTTGCTCGGCCAGCGAGCGGAGGGCGCTCGGCCGCCACGCTCGTACTGGCAGGTGTGGCGGTCGCCGCCTTTTTCACCTCCGTGCAGACGTTCATACAGCAGGAACAGGGCTCTTCTAGCCTGGCCGTTGTCTACAGTTGGATCCTTGGCGGAATTTCCACTGCCGGTTGGGGACAAGTCGAGCTCCTGCTGCCCTACGTTGTCGTCGCCGGTGGCGTCCTTGTGGCTTGCCGCCGGCTGCTCGACGTGCTGAGCGTCGGTGACGAAGAAGCGACCAGCCTCGGCGTAAGGGCTGCCCGGGTGCGAGCTGTCGTCGTCGTGGCAGCAACTCTCGGCACGGCGGCTGCAGTTTCAGTTAGCGGCCTCATCGGCTTCGTGGGGATCATCGTGCCGCACACGATCAGGCTCCTGACGGGGCCGAGCTACCGCCGCATCATCCCTCTCTCGCTCATGTTCGGGGGCGGCTTCCTTGTCCTGGCCAACCTCATGGCCAACACGGTCCTCTCGCCCCAGGAGGTCCCGCTCGGCGTGATAACCGCCTTTCTCGGCGCTCCTTTTTTCCTCGTCGTGCTCCGCCAAGCAAAGAGGATGGGCTGAAATGCTCCAAGTCGAGCGCCTCTCCGTGACGCTCGGGGGGACGCGTGCCCTCCATGACATGACTACCTCCGTGAACCCCGGCGGGTGGCTTGGCGTCGTTGGGCCGAACGGAGCCGGTAAGTCCACGCTGATAAAGGCAATTTGCGGTTTGGTGCCATACGGGGGTTGCGTGCGCATCGCCGGGCGCGACCTCGGGTCAAAAGACCGCCGCCGGCGCGCCCGCGCGGTGGCGTACGTGCCCCAACGGCCCGTCCTGCCGCGAGAAATGAACGTCACCGATTACGTCCTGCTGGGCCGGTCCGCCCATCACGGCTACCTCGGCGCCGAGACCGCCCGCGACCGGCGCACGGCCGCAGCCGTCATTGAGAGGTTGGAGCTGGCTCATTTTGCGTCACGCCCATTGGGCGCCCTCTCGGGCGGCGAGTCGCAAAGGGCCGTGCTGGCGAGAGCGCTCGTCCAAGAAGCCCCGGTCCTCGTCATGGACGAGCCCACTACTTCACTAGACCTCGGCCACAGCCAGCTCGTACTCGAGCTCGCCGACGAGTTGCGACGCGAGAGGGGCATCTGTGTGCTCTGCGCGCTCCACGACCTCACCCTTGCTGCGCAGTACTCCGAGACCGTCCTCGTCCTCTTCGAGGGCAGGGCCGTCGTCGATGGCGCACCCGCCGACGTCCTGACAGAGGAGAACATCAGCCGCTATTTCGCCGCAAGTGTCCAGGTGCTCGAGGGTGCTTCGGGACCGGTCGTAGCACCTTCGCGCTCTGCAGAGCCCTCAGCGTTGACGGCTCCCAATGAACATCCCGACGAAGAAATGAGAGCTTCCTGATGACTGGTCCTGGCCCTTCCCGCCCCTCCCGCCCTTCCCCAGGGGCCTCCCCAACTAGTTCCCCAATTGGTTCCCCGACCACTTCCCCACCCACGGTTGCACCGCCTCTTAGTGGCCGGCGAGCGAGCTCGCTGGTGTTGGTCGCCACAGGCGCAGGGAAGGGGAAAACAACCGCCGCGATGGGCACTGCGTTACGCGCGCTCGGGCGCGGCTGGAAGGTCTGCGTCGTGCAGTTCGTGAAGTCAGGCAAATGGAAATCCGGCGAGGCGCGGGTGCTCAGCGAGCTCGGTGCCGACTGGCACTCAATGGGCGACGGTTTCACATGGGACTCCGAAGACCTGAGCCGTTCGGCGGAGATAGCGCGAGGCGCTTGGGCGCTCGCCAAGGATGCCATCGGTTCGGGCAACTACCGCTTCGTGCTGCTCGACGAGGTCACCTACCCGGTCAACTGGGGCTGGGTCCCAAGCGACGACGTCGTCGGGACAATTACCTCCCGCCCCCCGGATGTCAACATCTTCCTCACGGGCCGGGACGCCCCACCAGCCCTCATCGCCATAGCCGACACAGTTACCGAGATGCGCAACATAAAACACGCGTACGACGCAGGCATAACAGCCGCCAAAGGCATCGACTTCTGATGCTTGCCCTCCTGGTCGGAGGCGCTCGCAGCGGCAAGTCCGATTTAGCGGTGCGCTTGGCAATGGCGCGCGGCGGCCCCGTCACATTTATCGCCACTGCCCAGGCTTTGGACGAGGAGATGTCCGCCCGCATCGCCGCCCATCGAGCCGCCAGGCCGGTCCAATGGCTCACGGTCGAAGAGCCCCTCCAATTGCAAGCGGCTCTATCGAGTGGAGGGCGAGCTCGGACGGTGATCCTAGATTGCCTTACGCTTTGGGTCGCGAACCTGCTCGGCAGCGGTGCCAGCGATGCTGACGTGCTCTCCCGCGCGAGCGACCTGGCCGCCTCGGCAGCAGACGGCGACGGGCTCGTGCTCGTGGTCTCAAACGAGGTCGGCGCGGGCATCGTCCCCGCAGATCCCCTCACCCGCCGCTACCGCGACCTCTTGGGAGAGGTCAACGTGCTGTTCGCGGGAGCGGCGGAGGAGGCTTTCTTGGTCGTTGCCGGGCGGTTGTTGAGCCTGGAGCGCCCGGCCCTGGCATCGGGCAGACTGCTGAGGTGAGCACGGGTAACACACGGAACGCCGTCAGCGAGCTGCGGGCAGCCATCGGCTTCCTCACGCCTCTTGGGAGGTCATCCCCCGCTCCTTCCCCGAAGACCATGGCGTACTTTCCCGTCGTCGGCGCCGTTATGGGGTGCGCACTGGGGAACGTGTGGCGTTCTTTAGGGCACCGGTACAAGCCGCTGCCGGCGGCTGCTTTAGCGGTCGCTGCCGACTGCGCCCTTACGGGAGCTCTTCACTTGGACGGGCTCGCGGATGCAGCTGACGGCCTCCTCGCCCACGCGCCCACCAAAGACCGCTTGGAGATAATGGCAGAGCCAGGCACGGGGGCCTTCGCGGCAGCTGCCGTCGCCCTCGCTGTGACTTGCCGCGCCGCCGCCATGTCTGCGATCGAACCCTCAGCGCTGCTCCTCGCAGCCGTCTACTGTTCGTCCCGGTCAGTGATGGGTTTGGGTGCGCGATCCCTCCCCTACGCGCGGAGCACGGGCTTGGCGACGGCCTTTTTGCCTGACGGCGAGCAGGCCGCAGCCGCAGCGGCGCTCGGCACCCCGCCACCCCAACCAGGGTCACCCGCATTTACCGACCCGGTGCTGGCAGCCTGTCTAGGAGGGCTCGGTGCGGCTTGCGCTTTTGCTTACCTCTCCGCCCGAAGGCGAGGGGCCGTCGCGCTCGCCGTTGGTTGGGCGGCGAGCGCCTGCGTGCTGGGAACCGCTCGGCGTAGGATCGGCGGCTTCACCGGGGACGTCCTCGGGGCGGCCGGCGTCGTCTGCGAGGTGACCACGCTACTCGCGCTCGCAAAACAGCACGCTCAAAAGGGGGACGGGCACTGGCAAGCCCTGTGAGTGGTGCCTGCCAAGTGCCCGGCCCTTGAGGGCGTCGCTCAGCCGAGGGTCAAGACGAGCCTGTCCTTGATGGAGGTGCCACCTTTCACAGTCACCTCCGCCCAACCCTTGATCGTGTGCTTCTTGGCGCCCTTCAAGTAGCGCATGCCGGTCTTGTTGACCCCGAGGTGGACCGTGAAGGTCTTCCCCGCATCGGCGTGGTAATCGGCGCCCGCGATCTTTGTCACGACATCCAGGAGGGTGACCGTGCCCTTACAGGCGAGGGTGCTGCAGCGGAACTTCAGGTACACGACGCCCTTGGTAACCTTCGCCGAGGACGTGAGGTCGGTCACGGCCGGCTTGGGCTTCGGCTTTGGCCTTGTGGTTGTCGTCGTCGGGATGGTCGTGGTGGTCGTCGGCGCCGTGGGCGTCGGGCCGGTCACGTTGCCAACGAGGGTTATCGTGTCTGTGCTGCTCGATGACGGCGGGTTGATGACATTGGCGATCGTCAAAGAGATGACGTCCCCAGAATTGACCGTATTGGGTACGGTCAGGGTGACTGTACTGGTCCCGCCCCCGGTGAGCCCCGTGGTCACGGTGCCCGACCCGCTCGAGGTAGTCGAGTCAGCAATGCTGTAAGAACTCGGGCTGTTTGGGAAAACTGTCCCATCTGGGCCCTCGAGCTCGACGGTACCCGCGCCACCTGCCAACGTAGCCGTCGCATGCACGTTTGAGATCGTGTACGTGGCGATCGCGCCCGTAGATGCCGGGTTCACGGTAACAATGACCCCCGGGCTGGCGTTGGCACCGATCGTGTACGTCGCGGCGTCGGTAGGGACGGGGTCGCTCGAAGTGGAAACAGCGAAATCACTTACTGGTCCGGTGTTTGGGGGATTGGTGACCCCAACCAAGATGACAGTGATCGAATCGTGAGCGTTGATCGTGTCCAGGAGAGTGATCGTGGCAGAGCCACTGGCCAACACCGGCCCACTCGCCACGAAATGCCAGTTTTGCGTGTTGTCGATCACCTCGATCCCAGACACAGTTGTGAAGTTCGTCGGGCCGGAGCTCTCGGTCAGCGATATCGTGCCCCCCGCACTCACGCCATCGCTCGCCTCGAAGCTGACCGTGTAGGTCGTCGAGGCACCCGCAATGGACGACGAGGGCGATGCCGCCAGCCCGGTTACCGAGCCACCGAAGGCAACCGATTCGGTGGCCTCGGCGGGCGGCGTGACGGTTATCTCGTTTGAGGCGCTGGCTGCCGGGTTGGTGCCTGTCGCGGTGATCGTGAGGGTGTCGCCGCTCGCCAAGCTGCTCGCCAAATTGAGCGTGACAGTTGCGCCTGAGGCCGACGCGCTCGTGACCGTATCGGACGCCGTTGAGCCGCCGGACGGCGTGTAGTTCACGCTGTAGCCAGAACCATTGAGGGAACTGAGGAACGTGATCGTGTCGCTCCCTGCCGTGGCGACAGCGTCGAGGACGAGCGAGCTGGTAGAACCCGCGAGCGTTACTCCGCCGATCGTGTAGGTCGTGTTGGCGCCCAGGCCGTAAGTCCCCGCTGCCAACGAGATCCCAGAACTGTTGACCGTGATGGTGTTGGAGGTCGCGGCTGTCGTGTTCCTCGAGGTCGAGAGGCCGAAGGTGAACGAGCCGACCGAGGTCGGTGCGGCCGCGCTGAAGTCCAGGTCGACATTGCTGCCGGCGGCGATGGAGCAGGAGCTCTGCAGCTCGACCGTTACCAGGCTCGTGGTGTCGCTGCCCCCGTTCGTCCCGCTTTGGATGCACGAGCTACCGACGAGGTCGACGTTCGCCGGCACCGACCCAAGCGCCAACCCGTTGACCGCCAGGCTTACCCAGTCGTCCGAGCTACCTGCCAGCGCGTTGCCGACAGTGAAGCTGACCTGGAAATTGGTGGACTGGCCCTTTGTTACGCTGCCCGGCGACGCGACCAGGTCGCTCACGGCACCTGAGGGGGTCCCGATCGTGTAATAGCTGCTCGTGACGTCGGCGTAGGCCGGGCCGGCGGTGAGAGTAAGGGCTGAGACAAGGGCGCCCGCCGTCAACGCCGCAACGCCGGCGAGCAATTTGGGCCGGCGGCCTCCCCGCCCGCGCTGGCCTGCCTGATGACTGAGTGTTTGCATACAGGTGACGTTAATACCCCAATTCACGCTCGCCCTGACATTGGCGCGCGGTGACTGGTCCTAATGGGCCTCGATGCGACCGAGCTTCTAAGCCTGACCGAAGGTGCGCCTACCAGCGGGGGTACCCTCGGGCTGTGCCCGCTATGAAAAGGGGTTTGCGCCGCCCAGCAGCTTTGTTGAGCGTCCTTGCCCTGGCCACGAGCGTAGGCCCGGTGCGAGCGCTCGCCTCGCCGCGCGACAGCAGCGTCCCTCAGGCTCGGCAAGAGGCGCTATCGCATTCGGGCATTTCGCTCAGCATCGCCGACGCGTACGGCATAAGCGTGCCCGCCGGCAGCTGGGCCCCCGTCGATGTCAGCGTAACGAACAACACGGCGTCGGTCGTCGTCGGCGAGCTCGCTCTGAAAGCCCCCGTGGCGCAATTGGTGCAGCCAGGGACCCAGGTCTGCTACTCGAGCACCTACGGCGCCACGGTGTGCTCGGTGGCGGTCGGTTCTGGGCCCTGGTACGCGTACGCGCCCCTGACTGAGGGTTATGCTGCCGCTCCGTCGACCTCGGTGGTCACGTACCGCTCCCAGCTCGCGATCGCACCGGGAGTCACCAAAGACTTTGTCATAGACGTCCTCGCGGCCCAGCCAGCTGGCACTGTCGAAGCCCAAGTTCTCGCTACCGGTGGCAGGCAACTCGCAGTCGCGAGGACGAGGGCCCCCGCTGCCAGCGTCACGGCCTCGCCAGCGTTGCTCGTCGTCACCGATGACCCCACCTCCGCCTCGGCCCTTTCACTGCCGATGCCCGACGGAGGGCAACCTCAAGTACAGCTCCTGCCGCCGGCGGGCCTGCCAGCGTCTTCGTCGGTGCTTGACGCCTTTGCGGCTGTGGTGGTCGACGACGCTGACACGAGCACTTTGAGCCAGGAACAGGGCCAAGCGCTCCGGGGCTATGTCCAAGCCGGTGGGACCTTGCTCGTCGCGGGGGGCGCCGGGTGGAGCGCCGAGATCGCCGGGCTCCCCCGGTCGCTATTGCCTGCCACAGTCGTCGGCACGGGCGCCTTGGCCCTTGGCGGCCTCGCTCACCTCCTCGGATCCCCCCCACCCTCTGGCCAGGTCCCGGTTGACTACCTCGCACAGCGCGCAGGAGCAGCCGCAGTATTGACCGAAGGGCACGTACCACTGGCTTTCAAGGCCGCAGTAGGCAACGGCTGCGCGGAGTTCTTGGCCGTGGACCCGGCGAGGGCGCCTCTCGCCCTCTGGCCAGGACAGGGCGCTCTGCTCGGACGGCTCCTCGCACCCGCTTTCCAATACGAGTACTACAACCAAGGCGCGTCGATAGCACCCGGCGGGAGGGTCATTTCGACGATCCCCGTCACGGCCGGGCTGGTGGGCCAGCGCACCGAGCTTTCGTCGCTCATGACCCCGGCCATGGCGGCGAGCGCCCTTGGGCCCTACCTAGAGCAGATGCCGGGCGCTTCGCTGCCACCGTCTTGGTTGCTCGGCCTGTTGTTGCTCGCCTATGTGCTCATCGCCGGGCCGAGCTGTTACATAGCGCTCCGGCGCTGGAGGCGCCGCGAGGCCACCTGGGCGGTGCTGCCGGTTTTCGCAATAGTGGCGGGCCTCGTTGCATACGCGACGGGTGCGGGCATGGACCGGGGAGCGCTGTCGGACCAGCTGCAGGTCGCCGTCATGTCATCTGGGAGCCACCTCGCGGAAGTGAGCTCCCTAGGGGCCGTTTATTTGCCCCAGGGAGGATCCAGCGCTGTCTGGTTGGCTGGTAGTGGCCCGGTGACTGACCTTGGCGCAGCAGCAGGCGGCCACTTGACCGTGGCGCCGGGCGGCCAATTGACGGGCGCAGCGCTGAGCATCGCCGGCCCGGGCGACTCGCTGGGCGGCTGGGCGTCGAGTGACGACGTCGATCTCCGGGGCACGCTGGGCGGCGCGGTTTGGGACTCCGGGGGCTCTGTGGTCGGAACCGTTACAAACCACCTCGGAGTCGCCCTAAAGGACGCCTTTGTCGTGGAAGCTTACGTAGAGTCGAGCAACATCGGCACAATACCTGCCGGCGGTTCGGCCAACTTCAAGATGCCGGTGCCTTCGCGCCAACCGGGCGCAAGTTGGGTTGTCCCATTTGTCGGGAGCCCGTTCCTCCCAAGCAGCACTCACGGTTTTGCCGCCGCGCGCCAGCAAGCAGCTTTGCAAGGGCTCAGCGAGCTGGCAGCAGAGTACTCGGGAGCGAGCAACGGCCCTGTCCTGGTCGCTTTGGCAGCGAAGCCCTTCGTGGCGAGCGAACGGAGTGGCTCCCGTTCTGCAGCCGTCGACGCAATAGTCCTGCCCCTCCAACCAGAGGAACGCTCGCAGTGGAAGATCTCTGACATGGCGCCAGAACTGGTCGGCTCCCGGGGTGTCACCGCCGGCGCGGGGTCGCTCTACGGTTCCCTTGTCCTTGGCAAGGGCGGTTCCCTGGATTACGAGTTCATACTGCCAGGTGCTGATTGGCACCGGTTACGCCTCAATTTCGGCTCTGCCGACGGGTCGACGACACTGGGGTCGGGATCGACTCCCGGGCTTGGCGTGTCGACCGGCGCACTAGGTTCGGTGAACGGTGCAGTCGTGGGCGTAGACGCCGACGACTTTTCAGTGAGCGCGTTCAATTTCGCCAACGCTGCCTGGGAGCGGCTCCCGGTTTCCCTGGGCGGAGGCGACATCACCGCAAACCTGGCCAATGCAGCGCGTTTGGTAGGCCCCGGGGGGGCCGTTGAGGTCCAGCTGCGCTCTGCGGTCGCGAACTTGGAGGTCATAGGCCAGGTCCCTGCGCTCTCGGCCGCGCCCGGCCGGTCCCCAGTCAGCGGGACGAGAGCGCGATGAGCGAGCTCATGGTGAGGGTTGAGGGCCTCACGAAGCGTTATGGCGAGGTGGAAGCCCTCTCGGGGTTGAGCCTCGCGGTAAAGAAGGGTGAGATCTTTGGGTTTATCGGCCCGAACGGCGCGGGCAAGACGACGGCGCTGCGAGTCCTTGCGGGGCTCTGCTGGCCGACCGACGGTTTGGTCGAAGTGAACGGGGTCGACGTCCTCCAGCAGCCGGCGCTGCTGCGTTCTCTCACCGGTTACATGCCAGATTTCTTCGGGGTTTACGGGTCGATGACGGCCGAGGAGTACCTGACTTTTTATGCCTCGTGCTACAAGGTGCCGCGCAGGGTGACCGGCCGGGTGGTAGACGACTTGCTCGCTTTGGTCGAGCTCGGCGCCAAGCGCGAAGCACAGGTCGAAAGCCTCTCAAGAGGCATGAAACAGCGCCTCTGCTTGGCCCGTGCCCTCGTCCACGACCCTGAGCTGCTCCTCCTGGACGAGCCTGCATCAGGCCTTGACCCGAAGGCTCGTGCAGACATGCGCGACCTCGTAAGGGCGCTGGGAGAGATGGGCAAGACTGTTGTGCTATCGAGCCACATCCTGCCTGAGCTCGCTGAGATGTGCACCAGCTTCGGGATAATCCACAAGGGCAAAATGGTCACGGTCGGGCCTGCCCAATCGCTCTTCGCAAGTGCCGGCGAACGCCGCGCGAGGGCGCGCGTACAAGGAGATTTCGAGGGCGCTGCTGGAAGGGCGCGGGCTGTGGCTGGGGTCACTGCCGTCAACGTAGTCGGGCCTGGGGTGCTCGAGCTCGTTTATTCGGCGGCTGCGCCTGGGCCCGACGAAGAAGGGCCCGCCGGCCTGCTGCGGGCGCTCGTGCTCGCCGGCGTGCCGGTAGCCGATTTCCGCCCGGAAGAGGATGACCTTGAACGGGTTTTCCTCGAGCTCACGAGCGCACAACTAAGCGTGCGCGAAGACCAACAAGAGCAACCAGCCGTCCCTGCCGGCGCGGCGGCGGAGGCCTTGAGGTGACAACCGCTCTCGCAGCCGTGAGCAAGTGGCTTTGGAACCCGATCATCGCCAAGGAGCTTCGCTCCCGGATGAGGAGCTGGCACGCCATGGCCGTCCTCACCGGCTACCTCTGCGTGATCGGAGGTTTCGGCTTTCTCACCTACGAATCCGACGTGAGCGGCTCAGTGAGCGTCGTCCAAGTAGGTGCCGTCGGCAGCGACCTCTTCACAGTGCTCTCAGCGGCAGTGATGGTGACGGTCGCCCTCGTCGTCCCCGGGCTCGTCAGCCCGGCGATCAGTGGCGAACGGGAGCGCAAGACCCTCGAACTACTTTTGGTGACACCACTCCGCCCGGCACGGATCGTGATCGGCAAACTGGTAGCTTCCCTGGCTTTCATGGTCCTCTTGATCGTCGCGTGCCTCCCGCTGTTCTCGGTGGCGTTCCTTCTCGGGGGTGTCGCGGCCTCCCAAGTGCTCGGGCTCTTGGGTTTCACGCTCATGGGCGTCTTCTGCCTCGGGGCGCTCGCGATGTTCACATCTACCACGTTCCGAAGGATTTCGACCTCCAGCGTGCTCTCTTACCTGGCAATGCTCGCGCTCCTAGCAGGCCCGCTGGTCCTCGGGTTCGGCACTGAACGAGCTTTCTACAACAGCTCCGCCACACGGCCCCCCGTCCAGCTCGGGCTGCAGCCGCTCGCCGGCGCTCCTGGCGTGATCTATTCCCTAAGCCCTGTTGTCGGGGTCGTCGGCATTCTCGAGAACGGCAATTGCAGCGGGACCGGGCTATTTTCGGCAATTACCTTCTCGAACGCGGCGGTGAGCTGCGGCCCGTCCTCACTTTTCACCACAGACATGGGGCCTTTCGGGACTTGGCGAACGTGGCAGGTAACGGTCGTCGCGGAAGTATTGCTCACCGCCGCAGCGCTTGGCGGCAGCATCGCTGTGCTCAGGCGGAGAGAAGTTTCGTGAACTGCGACCTGGAGAAGGCGCTCGCGCCCGTACGTAACCGAGCTCGGCGCGATTGGGCTCTTCGTGCTGCGCTTTGGGGGCTTTCGGCTTGGGCATCAGGGACCGCGTTAGTTATGGCCTGGTCAAAGGCCGAGCCCCTAACAGGCCCGTGGGCAATTGTTGGCGTCATGGCCGCGGCCGCGGCCTTCGGGACGGCCGGCGTGTGGGCCAGGCGTCGGCCGTCGCTGGCAAATGTCGCCCGCGTCGCCGACCAGAGGATGGCGCTCGACGAGCGGCTGGGCAGTGCGCTCAGCCTTGCGCATGCCTACGACGGTACAAACAAGGGACGGGCCTCTGTGGCGCCGGTGCGACGCTCCGGCAGCACCACGACGCTCTTGGGCCGCCTGCATGCGGACGCTCTTGCGCGGGCCGAAGCATTGGTACCCGCACGCGTTTTTCCGCTCGCGCGCCACCGTGCCCTGGGAGCCATTGCTGTCGGCACGACAGCAATGGCGACGGCCCTAGCGTTCACACCGACACCTCAGGCGGGCGCCCTTGCACGCCAGGGCGCGGAGCAAGCTGCCATGGCGAGCGCGCGGCGCGCTATCAGGGGTGCCGAGCACGCCCTCGGCGCCCGATCGTCGGAAGCTGTCGCCGCCCGTGCGGCCCTCCAACAGGCCCTCGCCCGCCTGGCGCGGGCGCGGGCGCCTCTCGCCGGGCTCGTCGACTTGTCACCGTTGGCGAGCGAGCTCCAAGCTCTCAGCACTTCGGCAACCCAGGCGGCTCAAGACCAAGATGCGGCCGCGGCGGCCGCAGGACAGGCCCTTGCCGGCGCACCGGGGGCGGCGCCGCTCGCCTCGGCCTTGCAGGCCAGCAACCTGAAGGCGGCGGGCGTAGACCTGCGCGCTCTCGCCAGCAAGGTCGGCGCAATGTCGCCGGCCGAGGAGGAGGCCCTCGGGGCGGCGCTTCAGCGCGCGGCGGCGGCCGGAGGGCTCTCCTCTTCAAGCTCAGGCGACGGAGCAAGCGCCGGAGGAGGGGCCGCAGGGCCGGGGAGTGGCCAGCTGGGGGCGGCTTTGGGTGAGGCTGGGGCGGCTTTGGCCGCGGGCCAGCCGGCAACGGCTTCCCGGTACCTGGGAACGGCAGCCGCGGGAGCAAATGCCGTCGCCGGCGCCACCTCTACGAGCCAAGAACTCGCTGCCGTCCAGGCCGCCATCAGCAACGCCGAAAACCGGCTGGCAGCGCAGGCTCAGGTCGCGTCGGGGGCCGGCTCGGGGCAAGGTACCAGCTCAAGGAGCGCAGCGGGGGCTGGCGGCCCTGGGAGCGCCCGAGGTCTTGGCGCGGGAGGAGGGGTGCAACCTGGCGCCGGCGCTGCGCGTGGTGAGGGCGGGCGCAGCGGGACAGGTAAGGGAGGAAATGGTGGTGAAGGCAATGCCGCTAGGGGCGCTGGCGGCAGCGGGGGGAACGGCGGGGCAGGCAGCGGTGCGGGCAGCAGGGTCGGAGCGGGTGAGCCCGCTGGCGGGACAGGCGGGGCCGGTCAAGTGTTCATAGGAGGCCAGCCGGGCCGGGGAGAAGAAGGGACCGGGAGCAAGCTTGCCACGGGGCTCCTCGGCCGCACGACGGACTACCGAGCTGTGCTCCCTGCCTTCGAAAAGACGGCCCTTGAAGGGCTCGGTACCGAGGTGGTCGCTGCGGCGGACGAAAGCTTGGTGCGCTCCTACTTCATTTCCCTCGGGCAAGCGCATTGACGCCCGAGGCTTTCGGCGAGGCCGCGGCCAAGATCGAGGCCGAGCTCCGCAAGCTCATAGTCGGCCAGGACGAGCTTCTGCGCGACACTCTGGTCGCTCTTGTGGCGGGCGGGAACGTCCTCCTCGAGGGGGTCCCGGGCCTGGGCAAGACCTCGCTCGTGCGCGCGCTCGGGCAGGTGCTCGACCTCGGCTTCAGCCGCGTACAGTTCACGCCGGACCTGATGCCCGCCGACATCACCGGGACCACCGTTATCCACGAAGACGAGAAGGGGCGCCGCTTCGACTTCCAGCCCGGCCCCATCTTCGCGAACCTCGTCCTCGCGGACGAGGTCAACCGCGCGACCCCGAAGGTCCAAAGCGCGCTGCTCGAGGCCATGCAGGAAAAGACCGTGACCGTGAGCGGAGCTACGCGACCTCTTCCCGAACCGTTCTTCGTGCTTGCCACTCAAAACCCGATCGAGCTCGAGGGCACCTACCCCCTCCCCGAGGCTCAGCTTGACCGCTTCCTCTTCAAGCTCTCCGTCCCCTACCCGACCGAAGACGAACTGGCCGAGATCGCCAGGCGCACAACCGGCGAAACGACGCCCGTGCTTACGCCCGTGGCGGGAGCGCACGAGGTGCTCGCCATGGGTGCGCTCGCCCGCGCGGTGCCAATCGCAGACCACGTCCTTGGCTACGCCGTCCGCCTGGTGAGCGCTACCCACCCAGAGCGTTCAGCGCTCCGAGAGATGGCGAGCTATGTCCGCTACGGCGCGAGCCCCCGGGCCGTACAGGCACTCGTGCTCACAGCGAAAGTGCGAGCCCTCCTGGAGGGCCGCTACAACGTCGCGTTCGCCGACATACGCCAAAGCGCTCTCCCGGTGATGCGCCACAGGCTCCTGCTCAGGTTCGAGGCTGAGGCCGACGGTGTGAGCAGCGACGAACTAGTACGCCGTCTCCTCGATGCCATAGTCGCCGACCCCGTAGCGACCAGATGACGGCAAGAGAACCTCGCCCAGCTGGGGGGCCAGACTGCAACCAGGGCGATGAGCACTGAAACGGCAAGCGCGGCCGGCGCGGCCGGCGCGGCTCTCGGCCTCACCGCTGACATCCTCCGCTCTCTCGAGCGCCTGAGCATCCCCTCACGCCGCACTGTTCCCGGTGCCTCGGAGGGGCGGCGCAGATCTCGCCGTTACGGGAGCTCGCTCGAACTTGCGGACTACCGCGCTTATGTCCCCGGTGACGACATAAGGCGGCTCGACTGGGGTGCCTATGCGCGCCTTGGCAAGCTCTTTACGAGGCTCTACGCCGGCGAGGACGACGCCTGCGTAACTTTCTGGCTCGATGCGAGCGCTTCCATGAGCTGGGACCACGACCGCAAGCGGCGCCCGGCATTGTCTGTCGCCGGCGCCCTAGGTTTTGTGTCGCTCATCGCCGAGGACCGCGTCGCCTGCTGCGGCTTCGCCGAAACTGTTCATGCAAGGGCAGGGCCGTTCCGGGGAAAGCGCTCCGCCCCGAGGCTCTGGGCCACGCTGGCATCGATGCCAGGCGGGGTGCTCACAGAGTGGGCGTGCATCGCAAGAGCGGCCCGCTCGGTGCCCCGAGGCCTCGCGGTCGTGATCTCGGACTTCCTGGCAGCCCCGGGCGGGATAAAGCCAGCGCTGAGCGCCCTACGCATGTCGGGCAGCGAGGTGCTCATGTTGCAAGTGCTCTCGCCCGAGGAAATACACCCCTCTTTGCAAGGCGAACTGCGCCTCGTCGACTCAGAGACGGCAGGTGGGGTCGAAATCACAATGAGCCAGGCGGCGATGCGCGCATACCACGAGGCGCGCGCGGAGCACGAGGTCGCCCTGCGCGCTCTTGCAACGGCCCATGACGCGCGGCTGGTCACCCTCGATGGCGGGGCCCCGCTCCGGCAGCTGCTTTTGGGCGACCTGGTCCGCGCTCGGGTGCTCGGGTAAGCGCTCGCGTGCAGATCTTGCAACCTTGGGCGGGGATTGCCGGTGTCGCGCTTGGGGCCATCGCGGCGTTGTACTTCCTGAAAGCACGCAGGAAGCCGCACATGGTTGGCAGCACGCTGTGGTGGCGGCCGATCAACCTCGACCGCCAGGCAGCGGTCCCTTGGCAAAAGCTACGGCCCTCCTGGTTGCTCGCTCTCCAATTGCTCGCCGCCGCCCTTGTCGTTGGAGCGTTGCTTCAACCGGCGTTCGCGACTGCGCAAGCTCTCAGCGGCCAGACGATCGTGATCATCGACACCTCCGAGACGATGCAAGCGACAGATGTCGCCCCAAGCCGTTTTGGCAAGGCGGTAGCAGAAGCTCGCTCGCTCGTGGCCGAACTTGGGCAACACGCTCGCATGACGCTTATCACAATGGGCCCGACAGCGGCCGTCATTGCGTCGAGCGATGGCCAGCGCCAGCCGCTGCTGGACGCTCTGGACCACCTCGAGCCGAGCGCCGGCGCCGCCGACCTCCAGGACGCCCTGCAACTGGCCGTGGCGGCTGCGGGCCCTAAGACTACGGGCACTGAACTCTTTGTGCTTTCCGACGGCATTACCGAGCCGCTCCCCGAACCTGTCACCTTGCCGTTCCCCGTCCAGTACAAAGAGATAGGAGCAAGTGGGGAAAACGTCGGCGTCACTGCTCTCAACGTGCTGCCCGGGCTCGATGGGCTCAGTGCCGACGCTCGCCTCCAGAACTACGGCCAAATCGCCGCCAACGTAACAGTCGAAATGGCTGCAAATGGCCGCCTGTTGGGTGCCAGGGCATTAGAGCTCCCTGGCGGAGGCGGTCAAGACGTCACTTTTGACGTTCCCCCAGGCACACTTTACGTGCAGGTCACGCTGCTCCCCCACGACGACCTAGCGGTCGACCAGACCGCAGTCGCGGTAGCGAGCGCTCCCAGCAAGCTCAAGGTTCTTTTGGTCACTACCGGGGACGTATTCCTCCAAGATGCCCTTTCCCTGCGCCCGGACGTGCAAGTTGTCACGGAAGCGCCTTCTGCTTGGCGACCGGCTCAGGCTCTCAGCCCTTCTATCGACCTATTTGTCTTCGATGGTTTTGTCCCCGCGCCGCTCCCTGCCAGTGCCCCGTACTTGATAGTTGGACCTCCCCCGGACCGAGCGCTCGGGTCAGGCCCCCCCGTCTCCCCCGGCCCGCTCCTGCCAGCCGAGGCGGACGACCCGCTCCTCTACGACGTCGACCTCGCCGACGTGAGCGTTGCCCTTTCGGCAGACCTGAGCACCTCCAACTTCGGGCAGGTCGTCATCACAAGCGCTCTTGGCCCAGTGCTCATGGTGCGCGAAGCGACCGCGAGCTCCCCAGCCGCCGCCGTGCTCGGCGTTTACCCCCATTCCTCGGACCTAGTCCTCCGCGACGCTTGGCCGGTCCTGCTCGCGCACCTCTCCGAGCTCCTCGCCCCAGGCACCGTCCTCCAGCCGAGCGAGCCCCCCGGGGCAACGGTGAACCTGCAGCCCGGGCCATCGGCGCTAGCGGTGCTCGTAACACGCCCGGACGGTCACGTCGACCGCTTGGCCTTGAGCGCAGCCGGGGCCCTCTTCAGCGACACCTCCGAAACCGGCTTGTACCGGGTCTCGGTGCTCGGCGCCGGAGGGACGACAGGGACCAGCTACTTCGCAGTCAACCCAGTAGGAACGCCGATCCAACCTCAGCAATCTCTTGATGTAGCCGGAGCGCCCACTCATTCTGTCGTAAAAGCGCCGCTGTACCATGACCTTTGGCCCGCCCTTGCGCTCGCCGCGCTATTGGCGCTCATGGTGGAATGGGCTGTCTACTTCCGTGCCCATTGAATTCTCCAGCCCCACCTGGCTTTGGGCGCTCGTGCTGCTCGTACCGGTCGCGCTGGTTTGGCGCGCTGCCCCCGGGCTGTGGGGCCCGGCACAACGCCGCGCTTGCCTCGGGACAAGGATGGTGCTGGTCTCCGGGCTGGTGCTCGCACTAGCCGGGCCGAAGCTCGAGCACACGGCGTCGAGCCAAACCCTCGTCGTCGCCGCCGACTTGAGCGCGAGCACGGCAAGTGCACAGCAACAAGAACTTGCCGATGTCGAAGAGCTCAGTTCGGGGCTCCCTTCCAAGGACGAGCTAGGTGTCGTGAGCTTCGGCGAAAACGCCTTAGTCGAGGCGCCACCCCAGCACGACCTGGCGTTCCAGGGCTTTGCTACCTCGCCCGGCGCAAACTTCACCAATATCGAGGCGGCTCTTCGCCTTGCAGGTTCGATGACGCTACCCGGGACGCGTCGCCATGTCCTGCTCATCAGCGACGGCCGCCAAAACGTAGGCGACGCTGTCGGCGAGGCTCGCGCCCTCAGGGCAGATGGCGTACGGGTCGACGTGCTCCCCCTCGAGATCGCAGAGGGACCGGACGTGAGAGTGGACTCGGTCTCCGTGCCCGCCACTGTGCCGCCCTCCACAAGGGCCCTCGCCACGGCAATTCTCGTGAGCAACGAGACTACGCGGACGCGCGTTGTCTGGGCGCTCGACCAGAGCCAGGTGGTCTCGGACACCGTCGTCGAGGTCAAGCCGGGGGTCACGCAACTTCATGCCCTCCTGCCCCCTGCAGGCCCGGGTTTCCACGAAGTGACCGTGCAAATTGCACCGGCCGTGGACACGGTCCCCGGGAACGACCTTGGAGAAGCTCTCTTTCAGGTCCTCGGCCGCCAGCAAGTGCTCGTGGTTGAGGGCCAGCCGGGGGCGGGACGAAATGTCGCCGGCGCACTGCGCTCGGCGGGGACCTCAGTACAGGTAGTCGCGCCCTCCCAGGTCCCGCTGACAGTGGCCGGTGTGGCACGCTGGCAAGCGGTCGCGCTCGTGAACGTGAGCGCCGCAGAGCTCGGTGCCCCGCGGATGACAGCGATCGCCGATGCGACCAGAGACCTCGGCACCGGGCTCGCGGCCTTCGGTGGCGCAGCAACCTTCGGCCCGGGCGGATGGGCGGGCACCCCGCTCGAGAGGGCGCTGCCGATCGAGATGAAGATCCCCAACCTGCAAGAAAAACCGCCGGTAGCCGTGATGCTGGTTTTGGAGACAGTGGAGAGCCCGGCCGGTGACGCCGTTGTCCGCTCCGCCGTTAGCCAGCTGATTGCGAACCTCTCGCCGCAGGATCTCGTCGGGGCCACCAACGGTTCGACAGGGGTCGCGGTACCACTTCAGCCTGTGGGCAATGGCAAAAGGGTGGAAAACGAGATCGCCAACATTTCTCTCGGCGACCCGCCGAGCTATGTGCCATACCTTCAAGAGGCCGCCAGTGCACTGGACCATTACCCCGAAGCCACCAAGTACATCTTGCTCATAGGCGACGGCGATGCCCTCTTCCCCCTCCCTTCAGCTTCTTTCATCAGCAACCTCGTACACGAGGGGATCACAGTCTCGACGATCGGGACCGACGTCCACGGCTCGCCGCTCTACATGTCCTATATGGCCGCCATCGCCGCCGAGGGCAACGGGCGCTTTTACGACTCCGAGTCTGCGTACCAGCTCCCATCGATCTTCCTCGACGAAACGCAGACCCAGCTCGAGCCTTGGGTCGTCCAAGAGCGCTTCCGCGCAGTGGCCGGCGCCGCAACTGCCGCCCTCGGTGGCGTAGACCCGTCCCAGATCCCGCCCCTGGACGGCTATGTCGCGGCAACGGCGAAACCAACTTCGTCAGTTGTGCTCTCAGGGCCCAACGGCGACCCGCTCCTTGCGCAGTGGCAGTACGGCCTTGGGACCGCTGTCGCGTGGACGAGCGACACTGAGGGCCGCTGGACCACGGCGCTGCTGCGCTCCCCTATTGCCGGCAAGCTCCTCGCAGGCATTGTGAGCGCGACTCTCCCGCTTGAGGCATCGCCTGGCTTCTCACTTTCGGTGCAAGTAGAAGGCGACCAAGCGCACCTCGTTGCGCAGGCCTCCGGCATCCCGCCCGACGCCACAGCTATCGCCCACGTTGTCGGGCCCGATGACAGCGCTTCGGAGATACCCCTGAGCGAGACTGCCCCCGGCCGGTTCGAAGGAGATTTCCCGACTTCGGATATCGGGGATTACCTGATCAGGGCTGCGGTAAGTGCCAAAGGCCAAGCCTTGCGTGCGGGCACAGTAGGTACAGCGATTGCCTACTCCCCCGAACTGCGCTTCACGGGCACGGATATGGCAACGCTCAGTCAGGTCGCGAGCGCCGGGGGCGGGGCCGTCGTGTCTTCTCCTCGCGAAGCCATTTCTGAGCCCGTCCCACCCGTGAAGGGTTCGGAGGAGCTGGCGATGTGGTTGCTGGTGGGCGTAATCGTGCTTCTCCCCTTGGATGTCGCCCTCAGGCGCCTCGACTTGAGCACCGTTCGAGGCAAGTGGGCCGCGGCTCTCCATGTACCACACCCGGCGCGGCGAGGGGCGGCCACATCGTCCACAGCCGCCGTGCCCGCAGGCGCACACTCTTCGGCGCGGCAGCCCGCCAGCCAGGACGCCCAACGCTCAGGGGACGTGAGCTCTTCCGCGGCGCCAGCGGCACCGGCTGCGCAGGACCAGCCCTTAGCCAGCCGGCTCCTCGAGCGGCTGCGAAAGTGATCGGCAGGCACTCGGGCACTTCGTCACCTGGCCTGCCGCTTCAGGATTGCCAACTCGTCGTCTACGGCGAGAGCTCATGTAGCCTGGACGATGCTTGCGCTTGCACCACACGCCCCGACCGGCAAGGCCGCGAACATGATCACTGTTGGGCTCGTCGGCGCTGGGGCAATATCGCGGAGCCACATAGAGGCGTACCTACAGTTCCCAGAGCGCTGCCGGGTTATCGCCATCTCGGACATCTACCCCGACAAAGCAACAGAAAAGATCAACGGCTACAGCCTCGACGCGCAAGCTTTCGACAGCCACGTGGCACTTCTCCAGGCGCGGCACCCAGACCTCGTCTCGGTCTGCACCCCCCCGAGCAAGCATGCCGAAGTGGCGTGCGATGTACTTCGCTCAGGGGCGAGCGCCCTGGTCGAAAAGCCAATGTCTGCGTCGCTCTCCGAATGTGACGAGATACTGGCCGCGGCCGAGCATGGAGGAGGTCGGCTCTCGGTCGTCGCGCAAAACCGCTTCAGTAACCCAATGTCCAAACTGAAGCGACTATTGGCCAGCAAGGCGGCCGGCGACATCCTGCACGTCCAGGTCGACTCCCACTGGTGGAGAGGGGCCAGCTACTACGACCTTTGGTGGCGAGGCACGTGGGAACAAGAAGGTGGCGGTTGCACGCTGAACCATGCCGTGCACCACATCGATGCCCTTGTATGGATGATGGGTATGCCCGGACAGCTGCAGGCAACGATGACCAACATCGCTCATGACAATTCCGAGGTGGAGGACTTGTGCATGGTGCATATGCGTTTCCCGAACGGCGCAGCCGGCCAATTGACGGCATCTCTCGTGCACCATGGGGAAGAGCAACAAATCGTCTTCCAATGCCGCCGCGCACGGATCTCCATGCCGTGGCACGTGCGCGCTTCGCGCTCGATGACCAACGGCTTCCCAGAACGAGACGAGCAGACGGAGGCTGAGATCCAGGGCCTTTACGAGAGCTTGGCGACGCTCGAGCACGAAGGTCATGCGGGACAGGTAGATGACATGCTCTCCGCGCTCGAGCAAGGCCGCCCCCCATCGGTGAGCGGGGTGGACGGCCGCCGGGCCCTTGAACTGATCACCGCAATTTACAAGTCGGCGATCACAGGGGCTGTGGTCGACTTGCCCCTCGACCCCTCCGACCGGTATTACAACCGGGGAGAGCTGATGGCGAGCGCGCCGAGATTTCATGAGAAGGTTCGCTCCGTAGAACGTGCTGCTGACGAAACAATCACTCTCGGGAGCGGTTCTCCGGTCGGCCCTCCCCACTGAGCCGATAAGAAAAGCAACGTGGACTACGCACCAATTGGCCCGCCCTCGCCGGTCTGTGGGCCCGGGGATTTTCCCTTCGCGGTTGTGGGGCTGGACCATGACCACATTTATGGCATGTGCAACGGCCTCACCGAAGCCGGCGGCGAGCTGCGATGGGCCTACGACCCAGATCCAGCCAAGCTGGAGCGCTTTCGGCGAACCTTCCCTCAGGCGGAGGCTGCGCGCTCCGAGGAAGAAGTCTTGGACGACCCTGCCATCGTGCTCGTCGCCGGGGCGAAAGTGCCCTCTGAGCGGGCGGCGCTCGGCTTGCGCGCCATGGACCATGGCAAGGACTATTTTACGGACAAGCCACCGCTGACAAGCGAGGACCAGTTGGCGGCCGTACGCGCCAAGGTCGAGCAAACGGGACGGAAGTACGCCGTCTACTACAGCGAGCGGCTTCATGTTGAAAGCGCCGTGTTCGCCGGCCAGCTCATCGAGCGGGGGGCGATCGGGCGAGTCGTCCAGGTCATGGGTACCGGGCCGCACCGTCTCAACGCGCCAGCACGGCCGTCGTGGTTTTTTGAAAAGGAGCGGTACGGCGGCATCCTTTGCGATATCGGGAGCCACCAGATAGAGCAGTTCCTCTTCTTCACCGGGTCCACCACGGGCAGGGTCGTTGCCAGCCGCGTGGCCAACTACGCCCACAAAGACCACCCCGGCCTGGAGGACTTCGGCGACTGCCTCCTCGTCGGTGACACGGGGGCGGCTGGCTATTTCCGCGTCGATTGGTTTACGCCTGATGGGCTGAGCATTTGGGGCGACGGGCGAGCTTTGCTCCTCGGCACTGAAGGCTACATCGAGCTTCGCAAGTACGTCGACGTCGCCCGGGACACGAGCGGCGACCATGTCTATTTGGTTGACGGGCGAGGAGAGCACCATCTGGAAGTCAAGGGCAAAGTTGGCTTTCCCTATTTCGGCCAATTGGTCCTTGACTGCCTGAACCGCACCGAGGTGGCCATGAGCCAGCGGCATGCTTTGACCGCCGCCGAGCTTTGTATCGCCGCCGAACGACAAGCTGAAGTTATCGAGAGCTGAGGCGCGGCGACCCGACCGAGGCGGGCGCCTCAAAGCGTATGCGGAGGGACCGTGTGCGGAGGGACCGTGTGCGGCGAGCTCGGGCCAGCGGGTGGCGCTGGCGGGTAGTGCCCCGCGGTCAGCCCGAGGTGCTCGCTGATCGCAGTGACGTGCGAGTGCAGCTCTGCGAGCAAGTCGGTGTGGGTTTTCACTGCTCGCGTGAGGTCGGTGTTCTCCACCAGTAGTTGCCGGTCGGCTTCGGTGTTTTGCAGCGTGTGCACGGCAATCTCGGAAGCGATGGCGTCGGACCTTTTCGCGGCGATCAGCAGCGCCGCCGCCTGCAGCCCGGCCATGGTCGACAGGATGAGGTTCAAGAGGATGTAGGGGTAGGGGTCGAAGCCCGCCGTCCCGCTGGACAAGGGGTGGCCGACCTTGAACACACTGTTCACAACTATCCAAAGGGCCATAACCAGTAAGAACGCGAACACGAAGGTCCACGACCCCATGCCGTTGCGCATGTGGTCGGCGGCACGCTCGCCCGTGCTGAGCTGGTCACCGCTCCTGACACCCGGGTGAAGGTGCCACCTCGAACGCCTAAGTCTTGTCAGCCTTGCTTTAGTCTCCCGCCCGGGTACCTGCTGGTCCAGAACGGACATTGTTGATCTCCTTTGCGCGCGCCGGGCCAGGCCCGGTAGGTGTTGCCGTTGGCTCTTCAGAGATATTCAAGACCCGGGAAAGCCGGAAAGCATGGATCTCGTGAAGCGCTCTTCTCACTGGCCCAGGACGGCGAGGGGGGCCGGCGCCCGTCGAGCAGGGCGTCCGGACGTGGCGGAAGCTCCCATCCAACTCAAAGGTCGCCCCCAGCCCTGCGGCCGGCGCCCGCCCGGGACAGCACGGTGCCACAGCGCGAACAATAAACGAGCACCACCCGCACTGGCAGCGCGGGTTTTGCGTCTGAGGGGACGTCGATGGCCTGGTAACGGGCAGACTCCGCCAGTGAAGAGCGGCACCAGCTACAAAGCGGCCCGTTGGGCATCGACGAGGCTGTCGCCTCACCGGCAGGTCCCCCTTTCGGTTGGTCCTCAGGTACCAATTGGGCAACTTGTTGACGGACGCGCGACAGGTCGGCTCCCAAACCCACAAGTACTTGCGCCGCCACCCCTTGGCCCTCGCGCACGAGGCCGAGAAGGATGTGCTCGCTCCCTATCCCCTTATGCCCGAGCGCAAGCGCCTCGCGCAGGGACAATTCGAGAACTCTCTTGGCTCGAGGCGTGAACGGCGGAGACCCCTCGGCGGGGCTGCGGCCATGCCCTCGACCGACGGTTTGCTCTACCTTCTCCCGGACCTCCTGGAGCGTTATGCCGAGGGACCCGAGCGCCCTCGCCGCAACCCCCTGTCCTTGGTGGACAAGCCCGAGCAAGATGTGCTCCGTACCGATGAAATTGTGGTCGAGGAGACGGGCCTCTTCCTGAGCTAGGACCAGGACGCGACGGGCGTCGTCGTTGAAGCGCTCGAACACCGGGTCCAGCATCGCGCCATAACAAGGCCTCCGTGCGCGAAGCCGTGCGCCACCAGCTTCCAGAGCGCAACCCGGAGGCCCTTACAACTCCAACTTGTCGACCTAGGCTCGAAGCTTGCTGACCATGCGGCTCAGGTCGGCGATCGCGGCTTGTGACTTGGACATTTCGCTTTCCCGAGCACCGCAGCGGCGCCTCAGGTGACGCGCTTCTTGGGCCATGGCGTGCGCACGGCCCGGTCACCGAAAACGGACGCGATCCGCTCCACCGCGTCCCACGTCTCGAGGTAGCTCGTGTAGATGGCTACGGGCGCGAGCCGGATCACGTCTGGCTCTCGGAAATCGGCGACAACGAGACCTCTGTCAATTAGCAACTGCGAAGCCGTCCAGGCATCGCGGTGGGACAAAGCCAAGTGCCCGCCTCGCTGCTCCGCCCGGCGCGGGCTCGCCAGCTGCACGCCGAGCGGGGCGAGGAGTTCTTGCGCCCGCGCGGCCAAGATGGCAACGAGCCGTTGTGTCTTGGCCCACAAGGCGGGCACGCCGGCCGCTACCAGAGGCGCGATACCCTCAGCGAGCGCCGTCAACCCGAGCACGTCTGGCGTACCCGTGAGGAAGCGGCGCACGCCTGGCGCGGGTTCATAGTCGGCGCCCATTTCGAACTGGTCTCGTTGGCCCCACCAGCCCCAGACTGGCTGGCAGAGGCTCTGTTGGAGATCAGCCCGCACGTAGAGCCACGCTGGCGCCCCAGGGCCGCCGTTGAGGTACTTGTAACCGCAGCCGACAGCCAGGTCGGCACCGGTTGCGTCGAGCTCTACAGGCAGCACGCCGGCGGCATGGCTCAGGTCCCAAAGGGTAAGAGCGCCGGCCCGGTGGGCAAGTTGGGTCATCATTTTCATGTCCGCTACCGCTCCGGAGCGGTAATTGACCCCCGATAGACAAACGAGCGCTGTAGCGCCCGTCAGCGCGCCGGCAAGATCGGCGGCTCCGAAACCATCCACCGGGTCGCTCGCTACCGGTACCAGGTGGAGGCCGTGCTCTGCCGTCACGGCTTGGAGGACGTAACGAACGGTCGGGAAGTCGTTGACGTCCCCGACCACCTCGTTACGGCCTGACTTGGCGCCAACTGCGGCGGCAGCCAGCTTGTACAAGTTGAGGGTGGTCGAGTCGCAAGCGACGACTTCCCCGCGGGCGGCTCCCACCAGCTCGCCGACCTGGTCACCGACGTCTGTTGGCAGATCCGCCCAACTGTCCCACCCGCGCACCAGGTTGCTCGCCCACTCGTCCAGCAGGCGGCCGAGCGAACGGCGGGTGGCCCGAGGCTGGCGCCCGAGAGAGTTACCATCCAAGTAAATTGGGCCTCCCGCACCCGAAATGAACTCCTCCCGGTAGCGAGACAAAGGGTCCGCGCTGTCTAGCTCGGCAGCTTCTTGCCGCGTGGACGGCAGTTGGCTAGTCACCACGGACATCCTCGCGCCGGGGCTGTGAGCGGGTAGCCGGGGACCGGCGAGCAAGGACGGCGCCGCCCGTAGTCTCTCTTGGGCGCCCAAGACCACCATCGGTTCACACCGGAAGTGCCGCGTAACTTCGAGCGCCGGTACCCGGCGGCTCCAACCAGACCGACACGGCCTCCACATCGGTCTCTACCCAGCAGGCGACGCCCGTGGAGAGGTCCGGCACCTCGAGGGCCCGCGCGCGGAGCTCAACGCCGGGGGCAAGTTCCACCACCACCTCGACGGTGCGGCCCAGGTCGACGATGTCGGTTACCCGACCTTGACCGAGGTCGACGACCGACCCCTTGGCGCGCGACGGCGGCGGCACCGGACAGACCCGGAGTGCTTCGGGCGGGACCTGCCACAGCAGCCGAGCGCCGGCCGGAAAACCGGTAACGAGCCCGACCGAAAAGCCTCCGCCTGAGGAGCTCGTGGGGCAGTCCTCGCCGACAAGCAACACTCCAGCGGGAAAGGCCACGCCCTCGAAAAGGTTGTCGATGCCGAGCAGGCGACCGATCTCGGCCGAAGCGGGCCGCTGGTACACGTCGCGGCAGGTCCCCGACTGGAGCACCTGCCCCTCGCGTACGACCACGATCTCGTCGGACAGCATCGCCGCTTCCTCGGGGTCGTGGGTGACGAGGACCGTGGAGAGGTTCGCGTCGCGCTGGAGCCGACGCAGCTCTCGCCGTAGCTCGGCGCGCACGGGGGCGTCCAGTGCGGAGAAGGGTTCGTCGAGCAGCACCACCCGGGGATCCGCGGCGAGGGCCCGGGCCAGGCTGACCCGTTGACGCTGCCCACCGGAGAGCTGCTCGGGCAGACGGTCGAGGAGGCCGCCGAGGTGGAGCGTTTCCAGCCACCAAGCGGCGCGGGCGGGGTCTGCGTGGACGCCGAAGACCGTCTGTTGCCAGACCGTACGTCCCGGGACCAGGCCGTAACCCTGGGGGACATAGCCGAGCCGGCGACGCTCGGGCGCGGTGCGGCTCACGTCAACACCGCCGTAGGTCACGGTCCCGGCGTCCGGACCAAGCAGCCCGGCGAGGGCCCGCAGGGTGACCGTTTTGCCCGAGCCTGAGGGCCCGACGACGGCCAGGCGGTGCCCGCTCTCCGGGTGTGCCGCCCGCAGGTGGAAGGTCCCGACCGTGACAGCGATGTCGAAGCCCACAGGGGTGGGCGCCATTGGCACTGGAGCGACCGGCACTGGGACCGGTCGGCGCACCAGGCGCGCCGGGCGCCTGAGGCGGCTAGCGGCAATTGCCAGCACGGCGACGCCAAAGGCGAGGACCGTCGGTGCCTCGGCTTGAGAAAGTGGCACGGAAGAGAACAGGTTGTCGACGTAGACCGGGAGGCTGTAGGGGTGGTAGGCAAGGACCACGGTCGTGCCGTACTCCCCGAAGGCCCGCAGCCACATGAGGACCATCCCAGCGCGGAGGCCGTCCGCCGCGGCCGGCACCTCGACCCTTAGGAACCGGGCCAGTGGGCCGTGGCCAAGGGTGGCGGCGACATCGCCCAGTGACGGGTCGACGGCACGGAAGGCGCTGCGGGCTACAACGACGAGGAAGGGCGCGGACACGAACGACTGTGCGATGACGAGCCCGTAGATCGTCTCGGTAAGGCGCTCCCCCGAGAGCTGGCCGAGGAACGAGTAGGGGCCGACGATGTAGATCAGCAGGATGCCACAGATGAGAGGCGGCACCGCCAATGGGAGCTGGACGACCACGCCCACCGCCGAGGTCAGCCACCCTCGCCGGTGGGCCAGGACGTAGGCCAGCGGGATACCAGTCACCACGCCGATCAGCAGAGAGATGGTCGCTCCCTCGACCGACACGAACAAGGCGGGCCACAGCCCGGGGGCGTCCCAACCCTCGTTATGCCCGGTGACGACGCGGTAGGCGAACGCCCCCACCGGGTACGCCAAATAAAGGACGAGCAGGGCGCCGAGCCAACGGAGCGGGCGCGGCGACCTGCCGAGGTTCACGACCTGAAAAGGCTCGCGAGACCGCTCGGGACGCCGGACCCGTGCACCGTCGGCGGCGAGAGAACCTCGAATTGGTCAGCCTTCATCTCGGCCTGCCCGCTGGGACCGAGGAGGAACTTGATGAAGGCCTCGGCCGCAGCCAGATGGGGCGCGTCCTTGACGATCGTGATCGTGTAGTCGCCGGCGAGGTTGACGCCGGTGAGCCTCACGAAGGGGCTGCCCTGGGAGATGGCGTCGGCCTCGTACATAAACGAAGCGTCGAGCTGTCCGGTCTCGATATCGGCTTCCTCCGTGTCCTCCTCGTAGACATCCGACGGCTCGGTGGCGAGCTTCCTCAGTGCCGGGAGGTGCCGCGCCGCTGCTGTCTCTTCGAGAGCTTTGACGGCCAGCACGCCGCCGGGGTCCTCGGCCGGGTTGGTCCGACCCAGTAGGAACCCGGGCATGGTGATCACCTTGTACCACGGCATCGTGCGGAGGTCCTTGGCGAACTTGCTCTTCGGGTAGTAGCCGAGCACCTCCGGAGACGCGGCAAAATCCGCGTACCACGACACCCAGTCACCGTTCTTGGCGCCCTCGAGTGTGGCGTTCACTGCCGGCGAGGCGCTCACAAAGATGTCAGCCACGTAGATCTTGTCCTTGATATCGGCCGCGAGAGTGGACGACCCATGTGAGGTGTCGACCAGCGTGTAGCCGGTCGCGGCATGGAACGCGGGCCCGACTGTCTTGGTCATCAAGGTGTCGAGCGACCCAGCAGAGAGCACGTCGACGTCGCCGCTGTGCTTGGTCGCCACCGACGCCGCTGCTGTCCTGGGGACGAAGGTCTGCGCAGAGGAGCTGGCCGACCAGGCCGCCACCATGGCAACGCCGGCGAGCCCGGCGAGCGTCCCTGTCAGCTTCCGGTGAAACGCGAGACGTCCAGAATAGGAAACTCTGAGTTGCGCCATGCAAGTGATAGTAGCGAGCATGGTCGTCGCTCGCCACCCGCACGCTCTTCATCTACAAGCCGCACGAGAGCCTCGTGCATTCAGGCGGGTCAAAGCCCGCCCAGAGGCTGGCGGCGTCCCGCCAGACGGGCCTCAAGCGACAACGTGCAGACGGCCTGGCCACAGCTGGTGGCGTCGTAACCGGGAAGGCGGGACAGCTCGAGGCGAAGCGTCGGTGCGCTGAGCACCTGCAGCAGGGCCTGGACCGGAGGGGTGCGCAAGGTTGCCGCCGGCACGACGAGCTGGAAGGTCTCCCGCGCGAGGGGCACGAAGGCAAGGCCGTAGGCATGTGCGGCCGGCTCCATCGTCACGCAGGCCTCGCCAAGGCCTGCTGCGACTGCGGAGGCCACCAGGAGGTGCGCCCGGACTTCGCTTTCGTAGCCGGCAAGGTCGTCCCCGGTGAGGCCGGCCCGGGCTATCTCGGCGTCGAGGAGATGGCGGGCCTCGGAGCCGGCCTCCCGGTTGACGACGCGCAGGCCCCGTTGGGCGAGCCCGGCAAGATCGGTGCCGACGGCGGCGACCTCCGGCCTGAGGGCGAGGCCCTCCTCCCAGGCACCAAAGCCGATCACCTCGGCACCGGCGCGGCGCAGCTCGGCACCGGCGACGGCGCCGATCCCGGGACCGTCCTCGGGCAGGTGGACGCCCGCGGCGTGCACGAGGCCGGCAGCGGCAAGTGCCAGGGCGGCGGCGCTGTTGCAGGGCCACCATGCGAGGCGCCGCGGCGGGGCGAGGTCGGCAAGAGGGCCGGCAAGGAGGCCCAGGGCAGGATCGCAGCCGGCGACGACGACGGCGGGCTGACCAGGCGGTCCCGCCTCTACGAGGACGGGTTCGCCGGCACCGGCCGTGCTGGTCAGCCGCCCAGAGGCGGGCACGAAGCCAGGGCGCAGCGATTGGTCGCCAGAAAGGGCGAAGGCGACAGGGCGCTCGCCCACCTCGGCGAGCTCGACGCGCACCCCCGCCAGGGGGCCTGTTGTCCCCGCCGGGCCAACGAGCAGGGCACGGGTCGGGGATAGGAAGGAGGGGTTGGCGAAGAGGTCCTCAACGCTGCGCCCGAGCGCCCGCGCCAGGTCGAGTGCGACGTGCAGCGAGGGGTCGAAGCGTCCCGCCTCGATCCCGGCGACAGCCTGACGGCTCACGCCCGCCCGCGCCGCCAACTGCTCTTGGGAGAGGGCCCCGGCGAGACGGGCGAGGCGGAGCCGCACGCCGCTCGCCGGTCCCGGGACGCCGTCCCCGCCGGGCGAGCCACTGCGCGTGCCGGGCGAGGCCATCGCCCTCGACGCTAGGACTTCACGAGCGCGGGCCGTGAGCCCGTGGGGTCATCTCCTGGCCCCGCGTCCTTGGCGTGACGGTCACCAAGCGGCGCCCGCGGGCTGCTTGGTAGTTGCGTTGAGCCTGTTGAACAGGTTGGTGATGGCGACCCACATGACAAGCCCGGCCAATTGTTTCTCGTCGAAATGCTTAGCCGCTTGGTCCCACACGTCGTCGGGAACAGGGTCGGCGCGATCGGCGAGGCGGGTCATCGATTCGGCGAGGGCCAAGGCCGCCCGTTCCGCATCGGTGAAAAGGTCCGTCTCACGCCAGGCAGCCACAGCAAAGAGCCGTTCGTCGCTCTCACCCGCCTTCTTGGCACTGAGGGCCCCGCTGTAAACACAAGGGCTGCAACCGTTGACCTGGCTGGCACGCAGGTGAGCCAGTTCCATGGTCGGAGCGGGCACACCCGCGCTGTAGGCAGCTTTGACAATGGACTGGATACCCTCCATGGAGCCGGGGATCACGGTCGCTGGGTTGTTCATTCTTGCTGTCATATCCCCTAATGACGCGCGGCGCCGGCGTTGTGTGACAGGTCCGGTGATCAGTGACGCCAGCCGGACAGGAACCTGCGGCTACGGCTTTGTCACACCCGGGCCGCTTAGCGCGTCAATGTGAGGCATGGGAGATGACCTAGCAGCACAGTTCGAAGCCAACAGGCCGAGGCTGCAGTCGGTGGCCTACCGCATGCTCGGGTCCCTCACCCAGGCTGAAGACGCGGTGCAGGAGACATGGATCCGCCTGAGCCGCTCGGACGCTCAGAGCATCGACAGCCTGGGCGCGTGGCTCACGGCAGTCCTATCGCGGGTCTGCCTCGGGATGCTCCGCTCCCGTCGGGCCCAGCAAGAGGAGCCGCTCGAGCATGAGCAGGCGCAGCCCGGGACAAGGACCCCCGAGGAAGAAGCGGTCCTCGGCGACGCCCTCGGCCCGGCCCTGCTCGTGGTGCTCGACTCACTGTCTCCCTCGGAGCGGCTCTCCTTCGTTCTCCACGACCTCTTCGCGGTGCCGTTCGAGGACATCGCGCCGATCGTCGGACGATCTCCTGGGGCCGCGCGCCAGCTCGCCAGCCGGGCCCGGCGACGTGTACAAGGGCTCGACGAGGTGCGTTCTCGAGATCGCCATCGTCAGCAGGAGGTGGTCGAGGCGTTCCTCGCTGCCTCCCGCCGGGGGGACTTCGATGCACTGGTCAAGCTGCTCGACCCCGACGCGGTCCTGCGGGCCGACCGCGCTGCTGTGGAGGCGGCGGCCGCCAACCGCGGTCGAGGCGCTCCCCTCCTCGCACCGGAGCTACGGGGTGCCGCTGCGGTAGCGACGGCCCTAGTGGGCAAGGCCAACGCCGCAAAGGTGGCGCTCATCGACGGCGTGGCGGGAGCGGTTTATGCCCCCGGCGGGCGAGCCTGGGCTCTGTTTGCGTTCCACGTCATCGGCGACACCATTGCCGAGATCGAGATCGTCAACGACCCCGCAGTGGTGGCTGCAATTCGCATCGACATGCTCTGAGCCAACGGGTTAGCGCGCCTGTCAGCGCCACACCCAAAGACTGGCCCAATGCCACGGCGGGCTGCGGACGTCCCCAGCGACGGGCCGGGGGGAAGCCGCCTGGGCCACGCCGGCCGTTCACCAACATCGACACCGACTGACGGGTACGACCGCACCGCTCGGCTATGCCCGCCATCGGGATCAGCTTGGGACCAACGGCCCTATCGTTCCCAGGCCAACGGCACTGGTGGACGAGACGCCACGTGGTGACTCTCCCCTAATAAGCCCAAGGTTCGGCCTTGGCCCATGGGCTTCAACCGGAGGTTGAGCTGATGCACAACATTAGGCCATGTCTCGTACTACTTAGCGGCGTGATCACCCTTTGCACCGCCAACGCCGCTTCCGCGGCCGGCCCGGCCCTGGCTCAAACGACTGCTACTGATCCGGCCAATCTCATCAGGAACAGTTGCTTCGTCGACCCTTCGGTGGCGAAGGGAAGTCGTTATGCCAATGTCCCACCGGGCTCGACGGCGATCTCTGACTGGACTGTTGGCGGACAGGGTGGGGCCCAGGTGATCGGCACGTACTGGGCACCCTCGCCCGGCTGCGCGTGGTCCCTCTTCTTGGGCAACGCCACCAACATGGCCGGCACAGTCTCCCAGACCGTCAGTACCACCCCTGGCAGCACGTACTCACTGCGCTGGTACATGGGTGCCTCGTCAAACCAGAAGGTTCAGGCGATGAAGGTCGTCTGGGACGGGATGGTGGCCGCCAAGCAGGCCGTGCAGTGCCCAGGCACCTTGCCTTGTTGGGCCCCCGACCAGGTCTACGTCACCGCAACCTCCACCAGCTCGGTCGTCGAGTTCGCCGACGTGCAGAACTTGAACGGGGGTGCAGCCCTCGGGACCGTGTCGCTCACGGCGGCCCCGGTAGTGAACGGCTTCGCTGCTTGGGGCCTTAGCGGCGTTTACGGGGCAGCAGAAAGGCGGGTGCTCTTGAAGCTCCCATCCCACGCCGTGGTAGACGTCTCAGGCACCCCCGTGTGCGCGCTGCAGGCCGCTCGCGCCGACCAGGTGCAAAACGGCAGCGGCTTGCAGCTGGCATGGGCCATCTCTCCCACCACCCAGTACGTCCACGAAGACGCTCGCGCACGACAAACGGCCGCGGCCGCTGTCGTGAAGTACCTGGGGCAACTTCTGACCACGAGCAGGAACCTTTACGTCGCTGCTCTCCAGGCGGAGCGGGCCCCGGTCCCCAAGACTGGTCACCTGACAAGCTGGTGGGGCGTGATGGTCCAGGCCAGGAGCACCGCCGGCGCGTCGATGAAGTTCGGGATCGCAATGACCAACGGGGAGACGACAATGACGTGGGCTAGCGTCCCCGGGATCACTTCGACGACCCAATCCGTGGCGGCTTCAGCCCTGGCCAACTTGCTCTTTTACGCGCAGACGGTCGCGGCTACCTGAGCGGGGGCACCCCGGAAATAGCCTCTGACCTGCAGTCTAGCGGGAGAAGAGACTGGAGGCGGCGAGCGGGATCGAACCGCTGTAGAGGGCTTTGCAGGCCCTTGCCTGAACCACTCGGCCACGCCGCCCTGGGGCTGCCGAAGCTCACTGTACTGCGCAGGCGGTCAGGGCACCTCTAGGCGAACCGGCTGAGGCGCCCCCCGGCCAAATCATCGCTCGCGACCAGCCCGCTTGCTAACGTTTGCGCTGGTCAGAGCCATGCCTAGTGCCCCCAGTCGTTTTCGCCGCTCGCAGCGCGTCATCCTCGCGACGGCAACCTGCCTCGTGGCCGCGACAGGGGTGCTCGAGGCAGCCGGCGCGGCGCACGTAGCTGTGTTCATCGTCGCCGTGGGGGCACTTGCGGCGCTCGCCGCTTTGGTTGGCGAATCGATCGAGCAGATCGGAGAAAGGCTCGGCCCCGGCCCGACGGGACTGCTCCAGTCAAGCCTCGGTAACCTCCCTGAACTGCTTGTGTCGATTTTTGCCCTTCGTGCGGGGCTTAATTCGGTCGTCCAGGCGGCGTTGGTCGGATCGGTCCTCGGCAATGTGCTGCTCGTCCTCGGCTTGGCCTTCCTCAGCGGGGCCGGGCGGCACGGGACGCAGAGATTTGACCCCGAGGCGCCGCGCATGCTCGTCACCCTGCTCATCTTGGCCGCCGGCTCAGCTCTCGTCCCAACGCTTGCCGCCCGGCTCGGGGCGGCGTCTCGCCACGCCGTTGGGATCTCCGATGCCACAGCAGTCATCTTGTTGCTTGTGTACTTGACGAGCATCCCCTTCTGGCTGTGGGGAGGGCCTGAGGCCGCTGACGAAAAGAGAGTCGTCGGAGAGCCCGGCCGGGCCCGCCCCGGTGCGGGCAGGGCAAAACCTGAGCCAGTTCTGGCTCGTCGAGCCTTGGCCAACGAATTGCTTTGGCCGCTCGGCCTCGCTATCGCCCTCCTCGCTGGAGCAAGTGCAGCCTCGGGCGCAGTGTCCGAGTGGTTCGTGTCGTCATTGGTACCAGCCACAAAGTCCCTCGGCATATCTTCGGTTTTCACCGGGCTCGTGATAGTGGCTATCGCGTCCAACGCCGTTGAGAACGCCGCTGGCGTCCGCTTCGCCTGGAAGGCCCGCCCGGACTACGCGATCAGCACGATCCTGAACAGCCCTTTGCAGATAACGCTTTTGTTGATGCCCGCGCTCGTGCTGGCCAGCCCCCTCATCGGGCCTGTCCACTTGACGCTCGTTTTTCCCCCGCTCCTGATCGCCGCGCTCGCTGTTGCCCTGGTAGTGGTCTGCATCGTCGTCTACGACGGCGAGTACTCCTGGCTGGAGGGGGTCGCTCTCATCGCGCTTTACGCGGTAATCGCATCGGCGTTTTGGTGGGGGTGACGGGAGCGTGGGCGGCCAGTACGGCGCGCCGTGCTCGCCAAGCCGCAGATCTCAGCCCGCAGCCCGGCCGGGACCGAAAGCCCTAGCCCCGTGCTCGGCACGGAGTCGTTGAGCCACAAGTAGCCGTCGGCTTGCACCTGTACGGTCTCGCCTGTCACGGGCCCGCTCCCAGAAGGCCCCCGGAACCCCCAGGCCTCCCGGAGGTAGAAGTGAACACGCCCCCCACGCCTGCCGAGGGAGATCCACAGGGCCGCCGTTCTCGCGTTGCCAAAAGACGCGAACTTGAGCGTGGCACCGGCGGCGCGTGTGCCGGGCAGGGACGAAAGGGCGCAGCTGCCGGGACCAACCGGCCAACCCGGCGCTCTCAGGGGCCGGCCTACAGCAAGGTCGTTCGAAGGGAGCGAGAGCAACCTGAACTTGCCAAAAAAGGACCGACGGTGCTGGGCCGTCAAATCTAGCCACGACTCGTCTCGGCGCACCTGGGCCACTGTCATCAGCGACCCGGGTGAGCGGATAAACCCCTGCCGGTAAAGGGCCGCGAGCTCCCACGGAGTGAGGTAACCGGCAGCGAACCCGCTCGCCCATACGGGGTAATGATTGATCGCACGGGCCATTTGTCCCGCGTTCTGGAGCAAAACAGAGCTGGTCAAAATCTGGTTCTTCAAGTCGCGGACAAACACCGTGCGGCTTCGCACAAACTGAAAGCCGTCAACGATGTTCGCCGACGTCGACGCCAGCACCACGAGCAGCACTACCACACTGGACACCGCAGCAACGCGAGAGCTGAGAGCCGCCTCGTCCCGGCCCCTGCCCCCGGCTGCCAGCCAACCGCCGAGGCGGCTGAGCACTCCCGGCAAGGAGGTCAGCATGAGCGAAATGGCCGGCAACATCAAGGCAGTCCCGATATATGCGTAGCGTGAAGGCGACAGCGTCGCGCTTATTCGGTCCCTCCCGAGCGCAGCCATGGCGTAAAAGGCGACCGCAGCGACGACTTCCCCCAGGACCGCCGGGTGCTCTCGCGCCAAGCTGAGGACGTTCCATAGGGCCCAGGCCGCGACAGCTGCAAAGAGCTCATAGCGGGCGGCGGGCCAACCCGCGGTATGGCTCAGGTCCATCTCGAGGTTGGTCGCCACGAACGTCGGGACTTTGGAGAACACAGAAGCGTTGAAGGTGTCGCCGGTCGCCGCCAGGCCAGAACGGCCGGCGAGCCCGAACCAGATCGCGTATGCCAGCACCGGCAGCGCGAGGGCACCAAGGGCGTGCCGCCATCCGTGCCGCGCAAGCATAACGAACGCCAATGCCACGGTGACGGCGACGCCAATGTCCGAGCACATCATCGCCGCGAGCGCGAGGAGCGCTACGAGGCAGTCGCGGAGAGCCGGCTTGTCGGACAACCAGCCATCTAAGAGCGGCCGAAGGGCCGCCTCCCGGCCCCTTGAGGCAGGTGGTGCCTTGCTGGCGGCCCTCGCCGAGCTGTCCGCCAGGTCGAGCGCGAGCAACCCGAGCGCGATAGAACCGACGAAGCCGATCTGGAAAGCCCAAGCCAGATCTTCGGCACCAGTACCGAAGAGCGCGAAAAGCAGCGCGAGGCCATTGGCAACCCAGATGTCAGCGCCTTCCAGCAAGCACCTCCGCCACACCAGGTGGACCACGGCGACGTGCACGAGCAGGAGCGGGACAAGGTAGGGCCAGTAGGTGCTCAAGTGCGCCACCGAGAAGACCGCCCGCCAGAGCAGGATCGGCAGGACCGACCAATGCTCGTTGTGAGGTGCCCAGATGCTGAAGGTCGCCCCGTGCAGGCCGCGCCTAGTGAGGAAGTCCCATTCGTCGCCGAAAAACCACAGGTTCCTGTCCAGGTAGGCCCAAAACGCAAAAGCCAAGAAAAGGGTGGTGACGTGGACTGCGAGGGAGAGCCGCTCCCTCCCATGCACACTTTCCTCGGTTGCGACCTCCTCTTCGGGCCTGGGCGCGACGTCTCCCCCGGGGGCGCCGGCTCCCCCGACGAAAAGGGGCGCCGGAACCGTCCCTTTCACGGCGGAGAGTTTAACAACCAGGGCCGTACTGTCCATGCGGGCACCCCACCCGCTCTGCCCACCATGGTTGCCAAAGGCGGTGAGCACGGTCGCGCGGCGCCCCGTCCAGTACCCCCGGGACATTCACCACGCTGGTATAGCCTGACGGCTCATGTCTATTGGTAGCGGAACCCTGCCCGGCGCGCCCGCGACCACGGACGACACGATCGCCGGACGCGAAGTCAACCCGGGGGACTCCTACCCGCTCGGCGCTACGTGGGATGGCTCGGGGACCAACTTCGCAGTGTTCTCCCAGAGCGCTGAGTCCGTGGATCTCTGCCTCTTCGACGCGGCCGGGAACGAGGCGCGTTACGAGCTGCCCGAGGTCGACGCTTTCGTGTGGCACGGGTACATAGAGGACATCGAGCCGGGGCAGCTCTACGGCTACCGGGTCAGAGGGCCGTACGACCCGAGCCGAGGTGTGCGCGCGAACTATGCGAAGCTACTGCTCGACCCCTACGCCAAGGCCATCTCCGGCGAGGTGCACTGGGGGGCAGAAGTCTATGGCTACCCCTTCGCAAAAAGAGACGACCGTTGGGCCGACGACACAGATTCGGCGCGCTCGATGCCCAAGTCGATCGTGGTGGACACCGCTTTCGACTGGGACGAGGACCGCCGCCCCCGTACGCCCTGGCACGACACCGTCATTTACGAGGCGCACGTAAAAGGGCTCACCTGGAGGCACCCCGCGGTGCCCGCTCCGCAGCGGGGCACTTATGCGGGGATAGGCCACCCTGATGTCATCGACCACTTCCTCCGGCTCGGGGTGACCGCCGTCGAGCTCATGCCCGTCCACCAGTTCGTCCACGACCACTCCCTCGTGAACAGAGGGCTACGTAACTACTGGGGCTACAACTCGATCGGGTTCTTCGCGCCTCACAACGGTTATGCATCGAGGCCAGGGCAGCGCGTTGTCAATGAGTTCAAGACGATGGTCCGCTCCCTCCACGCGGCGGACATCGAAGTCATCCTCGACGTCGTTTACAACCACACGGCCGAAGGCAACCACATGGGGCCGACGCTTTCGTTCCGCGGGCTCGACAACCCGAGCTACTACCGCCTCGACCCGGCCAACCCACGCTGGTACTCAGATACCACGGGCACGGGCAACACCCTCAACGTCAGCAACCCGCACACGCTCCAGCTGCTCATGGACTCGCTGCGTTACTGGGTCCTCGAGATGCACGTCGACGGCTTCCGCTTTGACCTCGCATCGAGCCTCGCACGCCAGTTCCACGAGGTCGACCGGCTCTCTGCCTTTTTCGACCTGATCCACCAGGACCCTGTGATCAGCAGGATCAAGCTCATTGCCGAGCCATGGGACCTTGGCACCGGCGGGTACCAAGTGGGCAACTTCCCGGTGCTGTGGTCGGAGTGGAACGGCCGTTTCCGGGACTCCGTGCGCGATTACTGGCGCCAGCAAAACACCTCGATCGGCGAGCTCGCCAACCGCATCACCGGGTCCTCTGACTTGTACGAGGCCACCGGGAGGCGGCCATGGGCAAGTGTCAACTTCGTCACTGCACACGACGGCTTCACGCTCGCCGATCTCGTCAGCTACAACGAGAAGCACAACCAGGCAAACGGCGACGGCAACCGGGACGGCACAGACGACAACCGTTCGTGGAACTGCGGGGCGGAGGGCCCGACGCAGGGCTCTGAGATCACCGCTCTCAGGAAGCGACAGGTCCGTAACTTCATCGCCACCTTGGCTTTCTCGCTCGGGGTGCCGATGGTGCTCGGTGGTGACGAGATCGGGCGCTCCCAGGCCGGCAACAACAATGCTTATTGCCAGGACAACGAGATTTCTTGGTACGACTGGGACAACATCGACACAGACCTGCTCGCTTGGGCAAGAGCCGTCTTCAGCTTGCGGCGCGCGCACGTCGTCTTCAGGCGGCGCCGCTTCTTCCACGGGCGCCCGCTGCCGCACCTGGACGGCGGGCCCGAAGATGCCGAAGTCGCGTGGTTCCGACCTGACGGTGCCTTGATGAGCGACAGCGACTGGGGGGTCGGCTACGCAAAGTCTCTGGGAGTCTTTTTCAACGGCTCAGCCCATCCTGAGCGCGATAGGCACGGACGTGTCCTCTCCGACGACTCCTTCTACCTTGCGCTCAACGCGTGGGAACAGCCACTCGACTTCGTGCTGCCGGCAGCGGACTGGGGCGGCCCCTGGCAGGTTGCGGTTGACACCGCTGACGAGCGGCCTGTATACCGTCCATTGCTGGTGCCACCGGGATCTGGCCTACCGCTGCTCGGGCACCACCTTGTCCTGTTAGAGGAGACAAGGGGGGCTTGAGGAGGCCCGCCAGGGGCAAGAGGGGAGAATTTCAGCGCGAGTTCAGCTTCTGCGGGCGAACATCACTACTTTGCGTAGCCACTTTTGGCTACTCTTCGTGTTGTCAGTTAAATAACTCTTTGGGAGGGGCCCGAGACGAGCATGGAAGGCCACCAATGACCATGACAGATATAACAGAGGAGATGACCCCCGCTTACGCCCGCCACGTGGGCGAAAGGCTGCGGAACATCCGTCGCCAGCAGGGTTTGTCGCTGCAAGCTGTTGAGGAGCAATCTGAGCGGGAGTTCAAGGCCTCCGTTCTCGGCGCCTACGAGCGGGGTGAGCGGATCATCTCTGTGCTGCGGCTGCAGCGTCTCGCCCGGCTCTATGGAGTGCCCGTCGACCAGCTGCTGCCCAAGATGAGCCCCGAGCCTGAGTTCGGCACGGAAAGCCGAGCGCCGGCCTCGCCGGGCGGCGGCCCGATCACGATCGACCTGTCACGGCTCGAGCGCCTGGACGCCCCAGAGCGGGAGGTGCTACGTCGCTACATCGGGATGATCCAGATACAGCGAGGTGACTTCAACGGCCGCTTGATAACCATCCGCGCTGAAGATGTGAGGGCACTTGCCCGCGTCTTCGAACGCGACGAGCACGCGATGCGCAGCCGGATCGACGAGCTCGGGATAAGGATCTGACTCTTTCTCCCACCGGGGAGCCGAGCGCCGGTGCGCCCTCCCCGACCCTGGCCGAGGAGCTGCGCGCCTCCTTCGCCACTGGTTTCACCCGGCCCTTGGAATGGCGCCGCGCCCAGTTGTCGCACCTGGGCCGGATGCTCCGCGAGGAAGCCGGCGAGCTCACAACCGCCATGGGGAAGGACATGGGCAAACCCCTCGTGGAGGGCTGGCTCACCGATGTCATCGCCGTCAGGCGAGACATCGAGGGCATCCTCCGCGACCTGGACGGCTGGGCCTCGCCCAGACGAGTGAAGGTCCCCTGGGCGCTCCGCCCAGGCCGTGCGCAGGTTGTCCCCGAACCTCTCGGGGCAGCACTTGTCATCGGTCCGTGGAACTACCCCGTCCGCTGCACAGTGTTGCCCTTAGCCTTTGCGCTCGCTGCCGGTAACACCGTCGCCCTCAAGCCATCGGAACTGGCCCCGGCGACTGGGACCGCGTTGGCCGCCCTTCTCCCCTCCTACGTCGACAAACGGGCGCTGGCTGTGACATCGGGCGGTCCCGACCTCGCCAAGGAGTTGCTCGCGCAACGCTGGGACCACATATTTTTCACGGGCGGGGGCGCTGTGGGCAGGCATGTGATGGCAGCGGCTGCTCGCCACTTGACCCCGGTGACCCTCGAGCTGGGCGGCAAGAACCCAGCCATCGTCGACCAGACCGCCGATGTCGGCACTGCGGCGAGGCGCGTCGCATGGGGCAAGTTCTTGAACGCAGGGCAGACGTGCGTGGCCCCTGACTATGTCCTCGTTGACCAACAGGTCGAGAAACCTTTCATCTCGGCCCTGGTCAAATGGCTAGAGCGCTTCTACGGGGATGACCCGAGCACCAGCCCGGCATTCGCACGTGTCGTCAACGAAGCCCACCTGAGCAGGCTCACCGGGCTGCTCGCGCTCACGCGGGGGCGCTTGGTCACGGGAGGCACGTCCCAGCCGATGACCCTCTACCTGGCGCCAACGGTGGTTGCCGACGTGCCCTGGGACGACCCCTTGATGCGGGAGGAGATTTTCGGGCCGGTGCTGCCGGTCGTCAGCTATGGCTCCTTCGACGAGGCACTCGCTCGTGTCAACGCCGGAGATAAGCCCCTTGCTCTTTACCTGTACTCGCGAGACAACGACACTATCGAAAGAGCTATCGCGGAGACTTCCTCGGGCAGCGTGTGCATCAACCACAACGCGGTGCAACTTGGCGTGCCCGGGTTACCCTTCGGCGGGATCGGGCCAAGTGGGACCGGCGCCTACCACGGGCGCGCCGGTTTCGAGACGTTCAGCCACTTGAAGGCGGTCCTGCGCCGCCCGGCCAAAGGTGAAGTCCCCCTCGTTTACCCCCCCTACGGGCGGGCGAAGCAGTGGCTCCTGCGCAAGGCTGTTTGACCCCCCAGAGGCCCCTAAGGAGGGCAACCACCCCGGGCCCCGCGAAAGGGTGGTTGAATCAACTAGGGCAAGATGTTCACAAGCCCAAAGAACAAAGGCCACAGGACGAAGCATGCGCCGAGCAGCACAAAACACAAGTGGTCGCCGCCCACGGAGGACGGACCGGCCGCCGGAAGGGCGAGGTTCGCTGATGGGTGACTGCGAGCCTGAAGACGACAGCCTCTCGCTTGGCCGCCTCATCGCGCTCTCTGGCGTGCCTGCCAGCACCGTCCACCATTACCGGCGGCTGGGCCTCCTCCCCGACGCGCAGCCGACCTCGCACGGGCGCATCGCGTACACCGCCGAGCACCTGCGTGCCCTCGAGATCATCCGCGAGCTGCGTTACGAACGGGGGATGTCGCTTGGGCAGGTCAAAGTCGTGCTGCCGGAGCTCCTCCAGGGAAGAGAGCCGGACCTGTGCGGGGAACAAGCTGGTGATGCGCAAAGACGTTTGACCGAGGCGGCATTCCGGCTCTTCTCGGAGCCGAAAGGCTATGCCTCGGTAACCGTGAGCGAGATCGCTGCCGCCGCGGGTGTGGCGAAGGGGAGCGTTTACCGGTACTTCCCCTCCAAGGAGGCCCTTTTTACCGCCGTGGTCGAAAGCTTGTGCGCAGACACCGCCGAACGTTTTGCGGAGGCGGTCGCCGACCTCGGCGGGCCCCACGGACTTGCTGCCGACCCGGGCAAAACGGCGCTGGTCTTCGGCCGCTTGATCGCCCGCGCGATGCCGATCCTGCTCGAACTAGGCGCCCGCGCGGCAAGAGGCGACCTCCCGAGCCAGCTCCTTGCAGCCCGCGTCCTGCGCACCTTGGCCGAAGCGGCGGGGCGGCCGCTTTCTGACGACGCCGTACCGGCGGGCCTACAAGTCATCGAAACGGCTTTCGCGACCGTGCTGCAATGGGCCGTGGGGCCGGACTGGGCCTCGAGGGACCAACCTGCCCAGCCAACCCGAGCTGGGTTACCCGAGCGCTGAAGGCGGTGCAACCAGGCTCAGCAGCTGCAGACGCGGCGCGCGGCGCGTGATTAGGGACGCTCGCAGGTCAGACAGCGCGCCCCAGCTTCATAGACCTTGTGGCCCATTGTGAGACCGCCCGTAGAAGACGAACGGTATTGCGCCGACGCACCGCTTCGTGTCTAAGATGACCAGTGGGTCACTGGTTTGCACTTATCCTTGTTGAACTTTTCGAGCGCCGGGCCTAGCTGGCGAAAGGGGGTCCTGACTGATGGGAGCAGCGGCGTTGCAGGCTGAGCCGGCGCTGCCCCGTGCCGAGCTGCCCCCCGATTACCTCGTCCTAGGTCGCGCCAGCAGCGAAAACTTCCCCGTTGCATCCCGCCTACTTCCTCCGGCACTCAGGGTGGACCTTATCGCTCTCTACGGCTGGGCGAGACTTGTGGACGAGCTCGGGGACGATTACCCCGGCGACCGGCTGGGTGCTCTCGACGAAGTTGAGCGTCAATTGCTCTGGGCGCTTGGCGAGAAGCCCCCCGGGAGCGAGGGCCACGCAGCGGTTGCCGAGCCGCCATCGGCGCTGCACCCCTTGGTCGCAAACATCGCCGATGCGGTGCGCCGGCGAGGTCTCCCCGTTGAGCCACTGACCGACCTAGTAAAAGCAAATCGCCAAGACCAGGCCGTTTCGCGCTATGAGACCTTCCCCGACTTGGTTGGCTACTGCAAGCTCTCGGCAAACCCCGTGGGACGGATGGTCCTGGCGATGTTCGGGATGGCCACCGAGGATCGCTTGGCCTGGTCCGACAGCATCTGCACAGCCCTCCAGCTGGTAGAGCACTGGCAGGACGTCTCCGAAGATGCCGTCGTGGGGCGGGTGTACCTGCCCCAAGAGGACCTGGGCCGCTTCGGCGTCACCGTGCAGGAGCTCACGCCCCCGCCCGCTTCGTACGTGGACCGGGGCAAGCGGGGGGCACCCGGCGGGGCTTCGGCTGCTTGCCGCGCTCTCATAGCCTTCGAAGCAGCTCGGGCCCGGCGCATGCTCACAGAGGGTACGCCTCTCGTGAGGAGCCTGCGGGGACGGCTTCGGTTTGCCGTCGCTGGTTTTGTTGCCGGTGGCCATGCGGCCCTGGACGCGATCGCGGGGGTTGACTTCGACATCTACGCGGACACTCCGCGGCCGCGCTTACGACGTTTCCTCCCGCACATGCTGAGCCTCGTGGCCCTGGGGGAGGACCGCTTTTGACCGGTGCCGCCGTTACGCTGGCCTACAAGCATTGCGAGGAAATAACTCGCACTAGAGCACGCAATTTTTATTACGGCATCCGCTTGCTCCCGGCACCCAAGCGTTCGGCCATGTGCGCCCTTTACGCAATGGCGCGCCGCATCGACGACGTCGGGGATGACCTTTATCATCCTCCAGGGCGAGAGAGCCCGACCGATGCCAGGTTGAGAGCGCTTGAGGAGATCCGCCAGTCCATGGCCCTGCTGTCCAAGGCAGTGGCCGGCGAACCCGCTGCCGTCCCACCGGGTGACCCAGTGCTCGTCGCGCTCGCGGACGCCGCTACCCGGTTCCCGCTGCCTTTGGACGCCCTCGACGAGCTGGTCCAAGGTTGCGAGTGGGACGTGACAGGACGAAGGTACGAGACCTTCGACGAGCTCGTCGAGTACTGCCGCCGAGTGGCGGGCACGATCGGGCGCCTCTCGCTTGCCATCTACGGCAGTAGCTCGGAGGAGCGGGCGGCGTGGCTGGCGGAGGCTCTCGGCGTGGCGCTCCAGCTCACAAACATTCTCCGCGACCTCGTTGAAGACCGCGACCTTATGGGCCGTGTCTACCTGCCCCTGGCTGACCGAGAGCGCTTTGGGGTCGGCCCCGAGCTAGAGGGGAGCAGCGACGACCTCGCCGCCCTCGTTTGCTTCGAGACCGGGAGAGCGTCGGAATGGTACGAGCGCGGCTTGCCCCTGCTCGAGCTCCTCGACCGGCGCAGCCGAGCCTGCACGGCCACGATGGCGGGCATCTACCGGCACCTATTAGACGAGATTCGCCTGCACCCACAGCTCGTGCTGCACGAGCGTGTCAGCCTGTCGACCAAACGCAAGCTTGGCATCGCTGCGCTGGCGATCGCGCGGGGGGCGGCGTGAGCCCTGCCGGCACGCCCAAAGTCGTCGTTGTCGGTGGCGGGCTTGCCGGGATGGCAGCGGCACTGGCATGTGCCGATGGCGGCGCAAGCGTCACCTTGGTCGAGAAGCAGGCCCGCCTCGGGGGCCTCACCTGGTCTTTCGACCACGACGGGCTCACGATGGACAACGGCCAGCACGTGTTCCTGCGCTGCTGCAGCGCCTACCTCGACTTCCTCGATAGGACGGGCGGAGCAGGTGATGTCGCGATCCAGGACAGGCTCGATGTCACAGTCCTCCGGCCCGGCCCCCTCAGGGCCGAACGGGCAGTGCTGCGCCGCGGCGGAGCACGTCCCCCGCTCCATCTGGCCAGGTCGCTGCTCGGCTACCAGTTTGTCCCCTCGGCCCAGCGCGCCCGCCTGGGGCTAGCCGTGGCCGCCTTGGCCCGGGTTGACCTGGACGACCCCGCTCTCGACGAGGAGACCTTCGCAGGCTGGCTCAGCCGCCATTTCCAAGGACCGCAAGCTATCTCCGAGCTCTGGGACCTCATTTGCCTCCCAACTGTCAACCTTCCCGCGAAAGAGGCTTCCCTGGCGATGGCCGCCAAGGTTTTCCAGACCGGGCTCCTCCGGGAAAGCTCTGCCGCCGACATCGGTTGGAGCAGGGTGCCCTTGGGCCTCCTCCATGGGCAGAAGGGTGCGACCGCTCTCGGCAAGGCCGGTGCGCAAGTGCACCTGAGGACGAACGTTCACGCCGTGACCTCGCGGAGCGCCGCCGGGGGCGGGGAAGGCGGGGGGAACTTTACGGTGCGCACGTCCTCGGGGGACCTCGAGGCCGACGCCGTCATCGTCGCCCTCCCCCATTACTGCACTGAGGACGTCCTGCCTGAGGGCGCCCTGGGCGGACGCAAGCCTTCGCGTCTTACGAGCTCTCCCATCGTCAACGTGCACGTGCACTTTGACCGGCAAGTGACCGACTTGCCGTTCGCGGCCAGCCTTGGCACGCCCGCCCAATGGGTCTTCGACCGCACTTCGGCGAGCGGGGCGGACCGGGGCCAGTACCTGGCCGTATCGATCTCAGCCGCTGACAGCTATCTAGGGTCGCGACCCGACCGGCTCGGGCAGGAGGTAGTTGGGGCATTGCGCCAGCTCTTCCCACGCGCAGCTGACGCCGAGGTGCTCAGCACCTTCGTGACAAAGGAGCGGCACGCAACGTTCCGGGCGGTCCCTGGCTCCGCCGCCCATCGCGCGCCCGCCCGCACCATGTACCCGGGACTGCTGATGGCCGGTTCCTGGACTGCCACGGGCTGGCCCCCGACCATGGAGAGCGCAGTGCGCAGCGGCGTAGTCGCCGCACGAGGAGCGCTCGTGAGCACCGGCCAGCGGCGCTGGCTCCCCCCGCTCCCCGAACCTGCCAAACCGATGAGCAGTGACAAGGAGGTTTCGTGACACCCACAACCGCTGTCGCCCAGGTCCTCGACCGGGCACGGGAGCTTACCCAACCCCTGATGCGTGAGGCGGTCGGGCGTCTAACGCCGAGCATCCGCAATGTGGTCAGCTACCACCTCGGCTGGACGGGCCCAGACGGCGTGGCCACAGACGGAAAAGGCGGCAAGGGCATCCGTCCCGCCTTGTCCGTCCTGTCCGCTGAAGCGGCATGGTCCGGCCCCGAAGTCGGGGCCCCGGGTGGAGTGGCTATCGAGCTCGTCCACAACTTCTCGCTTATCCACGATGACCTCATGGACGGGGACCTCGAGCGCCGCCATCGCCCGACTGTCTGGGCACTTTGGGGCACCGGGACCGCGGTCCTGGCCGGCGACGCTCTTTCCAACCTCGCCAACGAAGTGCTCCTCAGCACTGCCAACCCGGCCGCACCAGCCGCGTCGCTAGCGCTTGGTGAGGCGGTCGCCGAGATGATCGCCGGTCAAGCCGACGACCTTGCTTTCGAGAAGCGCCCGGTCGTAAGCATCGAGGAATGCATGGCCATGTCAACCGCCAAGACCGGCGCCCTCCTCGGGTGCGCGGCGTCGATCGGCGCCATCTTGGCGGGAGCCCCGCCGGCGACGGTGCGCGCTCTGCGCGATTTCGGGCGCCACCTCGGGGTCGCCTTCCAGGCCGTCGACGACCTGCTCGGCATTTGGGGCGACCCTGCCACAACCGGGAAACCGGCGGGGAACGATATCCGCCAGCGCAAGAAGTCGATGCCGATCGTTGCTGCGCTGACGGCGGGCGACGACGAGGCGCAAGAGCTCAGCACGATCCTTTTCGGGCCTTCCGAGGAGCTCGGTTCGGACGAGGTGGCGCGGGCGACCTGGCTAGTGGAGGCGTCAGGTGGGCGCGAATGGACCGCAGCCCGGGCCAAGGCGCACCTCGACGCCGCTCTCGGCTCGCTCGAGCGGGCGCGCTTGTCGGCGGTACCGCGCCGCGCGCTGGCGGACCTCGCGGTCTACGTAGTCGAGCGTGAGTCATGAACGCCCTCACGGCACAAGTCAGCGGGGCACAACGCTCGGCTGCGGTGCGCAGCACGAGGGTGCAAGCGGCAGAGGCCATCGGCCGGGCGAGCACTTATTTGAAGGCCACACAAACGCCAGAGGGGTTTTGGAAAGGCGAGCTCGAGACCAACGTCACCATGGACGCTGAAGACGTCCTCTTGCGCCATTTCCTTGGGATCTTGGACGACAAAACGCTTGCCGCTTCAGCGGGGCGGATCCTTTCTCGGCAACGGCCTGATGGGCCCTGGCCAACCTTTTACGGCGGCCCGGGCGAGCTCTCAGCGACAATCGAGGCCTACGTCGCCCTCCGCCTAGCCGGTCACTCCCCCCAAGAGCCTCCCATGGCCAGCGCGGCTGCCTGGGTGCGCGAGCACGGGGGCATTGGCTCGGCGCGGGTCTTCACCCGCGTGTGGCTCGCGATGGTTGGACGATGGGACTGGGAAGACCTCCCGGTCGTCCCCGCGGAGCTCGTTTTTCTTCCGCCGGGCTGGCCGCTTTCGATCTGGTCGTTTGCGTGCTGGGCGCGCCAGACGATCGTCGCCCTCGCAGTCATCTCGGCGCACCGGCCTTCGCGACCCCTCCCCTTCGACATCGAGGAGCTCCGCTCCCCTTCACCCCTGCGCCGCCGCCCCTTGGGCGCGCTCGGCACCGCTCTCGTCGCGTTGGACCAGACCCTGCACCATTACGAGCGGTCAGGTGCCTGGCCCAAACGGGCTTTGCGCAGGCTGGCTCTTCGCGAGGCCGAGCGCTGGATCGTCGCCCGCCAGGAAGCTGACGGGTCCTGGGGGGGGATCCAGCCACCGATGGTCTATTCGACCATTGCGCTCGTCCTCCTTGGCTACCCGCTCGACCACCCAGTGGTTGTCGCAGCCTTGCGAGGGCTTGACGCTTTCACCCTCGACGACGAGGACGGGCGCCGGATCGAGGCATGCCAATCGCCGGTCTGGGACACGGCCCTCGCAGTCATCGCTCTCCTCGACGCCGGCGCAGGCGGGGATGACCCCGCCGTAAAAGCGGCCTGCAACTGGCTCGCCGACCAGGAAGTGACCGTGGTCGGCGATTGGGCGGTCCGACGTCCCGAGCTGGCCCCAGGTGGGTGGGCATTCGAGTTCGCGAACGTCCACTACCCCGACATCGACGACACCGCCGAGGTCGTCATTGCCCTTCGCCGGGCCCTCGGGTTTGCAAGTGGCCCGGCCGCTTCCGAGCGCGGCGTGGACTGGGTAGTCGGCATGCAGTCGAAGGACGGTGGCTGGGGCGCTTTTGACGCCGACAACGACTCCTCCCTGCCTACGAGGCTCCCCTTTTTCGATTTCGGCGCGGTGACCGACCCGCCAAGCGCAGACGTGACGGCTCACGTGGTCGAGATGCTCGCTGGTGAGGAGCATCTCAGCAGCACGGCTCAAAGCGCGCTCGCCCGAGGTCTGGAGTGGCTTTCTTGCCACCAGGAACCCGACGGCAGCTATTGGGGAAGGTGGGGGGTCAACCACGTCTACGGCACGGGAGCAGTGGTCCCAGCCCTCATCGCAGCCGGCGTACCTCCGAAGGACCCCCAGGTCGCGGACGCCGTTAATTGGCTGAAGAGCCGCCAGAACCCTGACGGCGGATGGGGCGAGGACCTGCGCTCTTATATCGAACCTGGCTGGGTTGGCCGGGGGGCGTCCACGGCCTCGCAGACAGCCTGGGCGCTCCTTGCGCTCATCTCGGCCGGCGAGGAAGACCACCCCGCTACCGAGCGTGGCGTCAAGTGGTTGCTATCCCACCAGGACAAGGAGGGCACCTGGGACGAGCCCTGGTTCACGGGGACCGGTTTCCCCTGGGACTTCTCGCTCAACTACCACCTCTACCGCCATGTCTTCCCTCTCAGCGCTCTCGGCCGGTACGTCCATGGCACGGGCCCGCTCCCCGGACGGAAAGCGGGCTGAGTGGCGCCGGCTCTCCTCGTGCTGGCGCCCCTGCGCATCGAGGCCCTGGCGCTGTCGGGCCCGCCGCCTGGCGCAGCCTCCATCGAGGTCCGCCGTGCTGGTATGGGCCTGGCAAAAGCAGCCGCTCGCGCCCGCGAAATGACTCACCTCCCTGATCTTGGGCGCTACAGCGCGGTCGCTGTCGCCGGGCTCGGAGGGGCGCTCGAGCGCGAGCTTTGCCCCGGCGACGTCGTCGTAGCCGACCGGTTGGTCGATGGCGATGGAGATGAGGTCGCCAAGCTGCCCTCGGCGACGTTGTTGGCCGAACAGCTTTGCCGGAGCGGCCTGAGGGCCCGGACCGGCACGGTAGCGAGCGTCGACCATATTGTGACGGGGCCCGAACGCGCCTCGTTGGCCAAAAGAGGCGCGGTGGCGGTGGACATGGAGTCGACCGCGATAGCTGGAGCGAAGTGGGGCGCTCCCTTGGCGGTGGTGCGTGCGATCAGTGACAGCCCGGGGGAAGAGCTCTTTTCCCTGGCAGGCGCTCGCGGTGTGTTGCGCGGGCTGAAGAGCTTGCACGCTGCCCGCCCTGCGCTGGCAAACTGGGCGGCCGCCGTGCGCCCGCGCGAGATCTGGCTTTTTGAACCGCGGTCTTTTTGTGCAGGTGTCGAACGCGCGGTGCACACGGTGGAGCGGGCTCTGGAAAAGTACGGGGCGCCTGTTTACGTGCGCCGCCAGATCGTCCACAACGCTCACGTCGTCTCGCGCCTGGAAGCCGCCGGCGCCATATTTGTCGAGGAGCTCTCAGACGTACCCGATAGCGCAACCGTTGTCTTCAGCGCCCATGGCGTCGCCACGAGCGTGCATGACGAGGCCCGGGAACGCAAGATGTTCACGATCGACGCCACCTGCCCACTCGTCAGCAAGGTCCACACCGAAGTGCGCCGTTTTGCGCTTTCCGGCCGCCAAGTCGTCCTCGTCGGCCACAAGGGCCACGACGAGGTGGAAGGCACTCTCGGGACAGTCCCGGGCACTCTCCTTGTAACAACGGCTGCAGACGTCGACAGGCTCGAGACCGACCCCCTCACCCCAACGGCAGTGGTCACTCAGACAACGCTCGCAATCGACGAAGTCGCGGACGTAGTGGAGGCGCTCGCTGCCAAGTTCGCCGACCTGGCGAGGCCGGCTGCGTCCGATATCTGCTACGCAAGCCAAAACCGCCAAGAAGCGGTGCGGGCGTTGGCGCCCGGCTGCGACGTCGTGCTGGTCGTGGGTTCAGCAAATTCGTCCAATTCGAACCGCTTGGTCGAGGTAGCAAGGCGTGCTGGCGCCTCGGCACATTTGGTCAACGACAAGAGCGAACTGCGCCTAGCCTGGTTGACAGGAGCGCACCGGGTCGGTGTAAGCGCTGGGGCAAGCGCCCCTGACGAACTCGTCCAAGAAGTAGTCCAATGCCTTTCGGGGCTTGGCCCGGTCTCGGTGAGCTCCCGCTCGACGGGCACCGAGCACGTATTGTTCCCCTTGCCAGTGGAGGTCAGGTAAATGGGCGTGCCCCTTCGCCAAAGCATAAAAGTTGGTACCTATGTTGCCCGGCAAAAACTTGCCAAACGGGACAAGTTCCCATTGATAGTAGAGCTCGAACCGCTCTTCGCCTGCAACCTCGAGTGCAATGGTTGTGGCAAAATCCAGTACCCCACCGAGGTCCTGCGTAAGCGGCTGAGCGTCGAACAAGCGGTGGCTGCGATCGAGGAGTGCGGCGCCCCTATGGTCTCGATCGCAGGCGGCGAGCCGCTCCTGCACCCCGAGATCGACAAGATGACCGAAGCCCTCCTCGAGCGCAAGAGGTTCGTTTACTTGTGCACGAACGCGCTTTTGCTGGAGCGAAAGCTCGAACGCTTCCGACCTCATCCCGCCTTCAGCTGGGTCGTCCACATTGACGGCCTTCGGGAGCGCCACGACGCCTCTGTCAGCCGCGAAGGCGTCTTCGACAAGGCGGTCGCCGCGATAAAGACCGCCAAGGCGAAGGGCTTCAGGGTCGCGACGAACACGACCTTCTTCAACACCGACTCGCCCAACACGGTCCAGGAGATCCTCGATTTCCTCAACGACGAGCTCGAAGTCGACACCATGATGATCTCGCCTGGGTACGCGTACGAGAAGGCGCCGGACCAGGTCCACTTCTTGCGCGTGAACGAGTCGACGGACCTGTTCAAAACCGCCTTCAAAGGCAAACGGAAGCACTGGAGGCTCAACCACAGCCCGCTTTTCCTCGACTTCCTCGAAGGCAAGGTCGATTTCGAGTGCACACCGTGGGGGATCCCGAGCTACTCCGTGTTCGGCTGGCAAAGGCCGTGCTACTTGTTGGCCGACGGCTACACCGAGACCTACAGGGAGCTCATCGAGACGACCGACTGGTCAAAGTACGGTAGAGGCCGCGACCCGCGCTGCCACAACTGCATGGCCCACTGCGGCTTCGAACCGAGCGCCGTTATCGCAACCACGCATAGCGTCCGAGAATCCTTGCGCGCCCTTGTGAACGCCCGTTAGCCCCACCCGCCTGGAGGAAAGTTACGTGCGCCCTGCTGGCTCCCAACCCTTGGAGGGCCTCAGGGTACTAGTCACGGGGGCATCGAGCGGTCTCGGGGGCCTTACCTCGCTCATGCTCGCCTTCGCTGGTTGCCGCGTCGTCGGCACGGGCCGGTCCTTTGCCCGGGCGCCGGCCCGCTTGGTCCTCGAGGCAGCAATTGAGCTCGACTTGTTGGAGCGCGCGGCGCCAGCAGAAGTCGTGGGAACTGCGGCGACAACGCTGGGCGGGTTGGACGTGGTGATCTCCAATGCAGGAGCCGGGTGGGCTGGGCCGTACGAGTCGATGAGCGAGGCAGATCTCGACGAGCAGCTCGCGCTCAACCTGAGAGCGCCCATGCAGGTCGCCCGGACCGCAGCGCCCTATTTACGCGAGAGCCATGGGCAGCTGGTCCTGGTCAGTTCGATAGCAGGGGTAGTCGGAGTCGCCGGTGAGGTTGCGTACAGCAGCGCAAAGGGGGGCGTGGCGCGCCTCGCCGACGGCCTGCGGGAGGAATGGTACCCCGACGTGGTCGTGTCCCTGGTCGCGCCCGCAGCCATCGACACGCCCTTTTTCGCGCGCCGCAACCGCCCCTACACGCGCACCTGGCCACACCCTATCCCGACCCAAAAGGCCGCCGCAGCCGTCGTGCGGGCCGTTGAGCGGCGCCCAGCCGAAGTCTACGTACCGTACTGGGTGGCCCTCGTGCCCCGGCTGCGCGGCGCCCTCCCGGGCACCTACAGGCACCTCGCGCGCTTATTCAGGGATACCGGGGGCGCCGGCAGGTAACGTCCCTGCCTGTGAAGATCCACGAGTACCGCTGCGAGCTCAGCTGGGCGGGCTCCACTGGGAAGGGCTACCGCGCTTACGACCGTACCCACCAGGTGCGCATGCCCCCGGCCAAGGCCGAGCTCGACATGGCGAGCGACCCCTCGTTCCTCGGCGACCCGGCGCTGCCCAACCCCGAGCAGCTCTTGACAGCGGCCGCTACCTCCTGCCACATGCTGAGCTTTTTAGCGCTCGCCGCACGGGAGGGCCTCGATGTCGTCGCGTACCGCGACGAGGCCCTCGGCCGGATGCCGGTGAGCTCCCAGAGCATGGAGACCATCCTGCTCAAGCCGCGGGTCACGATCGCCGGGGCGGTCGAGGAGGGACAGTTCCGGCGCCTCATGCACGAAGCGCACGAGACCTGCTTCATCGCGCGTTCACTCCGGAGCGAGATCACGGTCGAGCCCGAGCTCGAGGTACTGCCCGCGCGCAGTTGACCTCGCCGCCTCACTTGGGCGGCCGGCATGAGCGGCTGGCATGAGCGGCTGGCATGAGCGGCCTTCACGCCGGTGCAAAACCACTTGTACGATCGCGTAGATGGCCGACGCGGGCTCAGAGGCAGGGCCGGGCCCTCTGGCGGGGGCGGCTCTCGGCGCAGGCCCGTTGACGGGCGCGGGTGCGGGCGCCCCGCCGGAGACAGGTGCGCACCCGGTGCGCCTACGCGCCAGCTTGCCCAGGTTGGCGTCTTTAGCTGAACCGCTCTGGGCGACGTGGGGGCAGTACATCCCCCTGGTCGTGCTGATGTCCCTCTACGCAGCCCGCTTCGCCACAACCACGGTCGACAGCTTGCGCGCCTTCCAGCAAGACGCCTACGACCTGTCTCTCTACGACCAAGGGATCTGGCTGATGAGCCATTTCCGAGCGCCGTTCATGACGGTCATGGGCACGAACATGTTCGCCGCCCACACTGTGTTCATTTTCATTTTCCTCGTGCCTTTGTTCTGGGTTTACCCACACACTGCCGCTCTCCTCGTAGCCCAGGCGGTCGCGGTTGCTTCGGGTGCGGTCCCCGTTTACCTGCTGGCGCGCAACCTATTGAAGAGCACGCTCCTGGCGACCTTGCTGGGAGCGGCCTACCTCCTCAACCCCGCGATCGAGCAAGGCAACCTCGAGCAGTTCCACGTCGAGGCGTTCGAGGCGCCGATACTGGCATTTGCCATTTATGCGGCCGTTGTGTGGCGCCCGCGCCTCCTCCTGGCGATGGTCGTCTTGCTGCTCATGTGCAAGCAAGATGACGCCCTTTACGCCGTCCCGCTCGGGTTATGGGTGGCCCTGAAACGAGACCGCCGCACCGGCGAGCTGATCCTTGGCTCTGCGCTCGCCATAGGCCTGTTGGAGAACTTCGTCATCGTGCCTGCGTTGCTCAACGGGGTGCCAGCGACCTATAGCGGATGGTGGCCATTTGGCACTTTCCCCGAAACCGTGCGCGTGATCATCCGCAGACCGGGGGAGTTCTGGAGCTTCGCAACAAGCCAAGGCCGTCCCTTTTACGTCTGGCAAATGGCGTTCAGCGGCGGGATCGCCTTCTTGTTAGCCCCGGGCGTGCTGGCGGTCGCTCTCCCAGAGCTCGCTGCCGATGCCCTGTCGTCCAACCCATACCTTCACCAGATAATCCGCCACTATTCGATGCCTGTCGCCGCCGTGCTGCTGTGCGCGAGCGTCTGCGGGTTGGCACGCATCGCTGGGCGCCGGCGTCGCATCGCGGCTGTCAGTCTTGTCACTCTCTGCGCGCTCTGGGGATGTGTTCTTTGGGGGGACGCCCCATTCTCTGACAACCCCGTCACCCCCCCTGACCCATCAGTCCCCTCGGTGGTCGCCACCGCCCAGCTCGTCACGAAGATCCCGTCCGGCGCCGTCGTTTCAGCGGCCGAGAACTTTGTCCCGAACATAGACCACCGCAGGTTCATTTACATGTTCCCAACGCCGTTTTCGCAGTCCTATTACGGGAACCCCACTTACGATGGCGAAGAACTGCCTCTAGCGCCTACAGTCCAGTACCTTCTCCTACCGAGCTGCATTTCTTGCGACGGGAACCTCGGGGAGACCGACCAGATCGTGTTCAACCGCATAGCGAGCGCGTTCCGGGTTGTCGCACGGGCCTCGGGTGTCGTGCTCTATGAACGCAACGGCCGGCCACTGCCCGCTCTCGAGCCCTGGACGGGGCCAAGACCGTAATTGCCGCCAGCTGGCGACGCCGCGTGCCCTCTGTCAAGAGCCGCCCGGAGGGGGCCACGCTAACGACGAACGGGCTTGCCCTCGGCCCCCTCCGTGGCCGCTTCGGAGTGCCCCGCGGTGACAAGACGGCTCAAGTGCTTGAAGAACACAAGGCCTTGGCGCAAGGTCGCCTTGGAAGAGCCAGCGTGCCTGGGGGCGAAGGTAAAGCCGACGTTGGAGACCCGGTCGGGACGGGCGCGGACGGCAACTTCGAGCAATATCTTGTAGCCTTCGGGCCGCAGCACCGCGCCGTCGACAAACGAGCGGCGGAGGGCGAAGAACCCGCTCATGGGGTCTTGCAGCGCCCGGCTCGGAGGGAGCAGGACGTGCACCAGGGCTCGGCACGAGCGCGACACCAAGTGGCGCCACGGGCCGTCGAGGCCGGCGGCCCCGCCACCCCACACATAACGGCTACCGGCGACGAGGGCCGCCTCCCCGGCGAGGACCGGGGCCACCAGGTCGGGCACGACTTCTGGCGGGTGCTGGAGGTCGGCGTCCATAACCACGATCACTTCCCCACTTGCTACCCCGAAACCGGCAACAACGGCTCCTCCGAGCCCACCGGGGCGGGCGCCGGGCTCACGGTGGACCAGCCGGAGCGGGAACCCAAGCTCGTGCAGGCCCCGCACAACTTGCGGGGTGGCGTCCTCGGAGTCGTCGACGAAAACGGCCTCCCAGCGAGGGAAAGTCCCCGCGAGCGCCGAGCCCAAGCGGGTCACGAGGGGCTCGATGTTGGGTGCCTCGTTGCGGGTGGGGATGACAACCGTCACCGAGCATCCTTCCAAGGCAGGCACAGTTGCCCAGGAGGTTTCTCGCTCTTCGTCAACTTCCGGATGGAGCGTCATCAGTAAGAGCGCCTCAGTATGGCCCGCCGGCAGCCGACATTTTGACTGGCATCCTGCCGAGCAAAGGGGCTGGTGCGCCGCTCAGCGCACCAGCCCCGGCAAGGAGCACCGAGCCTCAGTAAATGCGGACTAGACGCAAGGTGTCAGTTACCGGCTCGGGGTCATGGAGCGAGCCAGCGAGGACGACGACGACGTCACCCGGGCTCACGTACCCGGCCGCACGAACGGCATGCACACCAAAACTGACCGCTTCATCAGTGGACTTGGCCTCGGGGACGATCACGGTGTCCACTCCCCAACTCGTCGTCAATTGGCGAGCCGTGTAGGGATGTGGGGTCGCCGCGACTATGGGAGCAGCTGGGCGGAACCGCGCGATGGCCCGGGCGGTAGCCCCGCTGTTGGTACAGGCGACAATCACCGCTGCCTCCTCGTCTACTGACGCACGCCAGGCGGCGGCACCGATGGCGGCAGCGATCCGCGCGCCCACCCTGCCCTGAGACCCGAAGTTTTGCGCGGGAAGGTTACGGCCCCATTGGTAACTGTCAAATTCTCGGTCCGCCCGCCTGGCGATCCTGGCCATCGTGGCGACAGCACCCACTGGGTCGGCACCGATCGCCGACTCGCCCGAGAGCATGACGGCGCTCGTGCCGTCGAAGACCGCGTTCGCAACGTCAGTCACCTCCGCCCTCGTCGGCACGGGCGAGCTCACCATCGACTCGAGCATCTGGGTCGCGGTGATCACCGGGCGGCCCCAGGCTACCGAGCTCCGGATGAGCCGCTTTTGGATGTGGGGGACGTCCTCGAGCGCCACCCTCACACCGAGGTCGCCCCGGGCAACCATGACGGTGTCTGCGACTTGGAGGATGTTGTCGATGTCGTCGAGCGCCTCGGGGGTCTCCATCTTGGCGCACACAAGCACCTGACTGCCGCAGATCGACTTGACGATGTCGAGATCCTCAGCCGTCCTCACAAATGACACGGCCACGCTCTCTATGCCCTCTGCCAAGAGCACTTCCAGGCGTTCCAAGTCCTCGGGCGTAGGAGTCTTGAGAGGCAGCCTCGAGGCTGGGGCTGTCACGCCCGGACGGCCCTGCACCTTGCCCCCGGCAAGCACCCTCGCCAGCACGGAGTACCCCTGGCGCTCCTCGGTCACAAGGGACACGCCCCCGTCGCCGAGGGCAACGCGGTCACCTTGGCTGAGAGATTCGACAAGCTCAGGGAGCGAGACCCCGATGGTGCTGCCGTCACTTCGCGGCGCCAGGCCGTGCGGGCTGAGCACTACCTGGCTCCCGGCGACGAGGACCACACCACCCTCGGGGAACGGAGTGGTGCGGATTTTGGGGCCGGGCAGGTCGACGAGGATCGCGACGTCCGGCGCTGCCTGACGCACGCGGCGCAGGCGCGCCACGGCATCGTCTATCGACCCGTGGGCGAGCGGCAGGCGCGCCACGTCCATTCCAGCGTCCTGCATCGCCGACATCGTCGCCGGGCTGTCAGATGCCGGCCCGATCGTGGCCACGACCCGAGTGCGGCGCCCGCCATCCTCGAGGAAGCGTCTCGTCGGGTTGGACCTGCCAGTCATGGGGTGGGGCAAAGCCGCTCGTCTCGGCCCGCCACCCGGGAAGGAGGGAGCACCGTCAGCTATGTCAGCGTGGGTCACCCCCCCAGCATCGCGGATTACCTATTGGGTTGGCACGTAGGGGGCTCGACCAGCACATTTGTGCCTGGTAGGAGGCTTTCGGCCCTAGTCGAGCGCAGCCGCGAGGTATTGGCCAAGAGCGACGCGCGCTGTTGGGCTCAAGTCCGCGCCGCCCGCCAACCAGGGAGCGAGCCGCTCGATGGGCCCGAGCCAAAGGCCGTCGATCAAGACAGGTGCTAGCGGAGGGGCCCCGATCATCGGCAGGCAGCACACGGCAGCCAGGACAGGCGTCCCAGCCCAAGGAGCGTTCTCGAGCCAGGAGCGAAGCGCATGGGCCCGCCTCAAGGCGGCACGGACAACGGCCGAGCGCCGGCGTCGCCCACTGGCTTGCCCGCCACCCGTCCCGGCGCCCGGGGGCGCTCCCGGCAACGTGCCGGAGAACAGGAACGTGCTGGAGAAGAGAGAGGGATGGGCCATCGACGCGCAGTTCGCGGCACCCTCGTTTTGGGCGAGGAGAGCGGCGCTGTTCGCTGCCGCCCCGCTCAACATCGGCGCCGGAGCGGTCGGGAAGCGCACCTTGACAGGAGCCCACTCAGGGCTCACGACAACGACGCCGCGGGGGGCGACAACCAAGTGCTCGAGACCGAGAGCGCAGCCCTTCAGCCGCCTGTTGTGGATGAGCACGGTCCCGGCCGGGCAGATCTCGCTCAGGACCCGTCCCAGGCCCTGGAGGGGTTCCGGCGAAGGAGTGGCCAGCGCGGAGACATCAGGAGGGAAACCGGCGGGCAGTTCTCCGAGGCTCTCCAGCAAAGAGGACAACCGCTCTTTGACCAACCCGTCCCGTACCAAAGGGCCCCGCCAAGGGCCGGCGCCCCGGTCCTGTAAACCTGAGCCCGGCCCCCAGTGCTCCTTACCGGGCGCCCGCATTTTTAGGGCATCGGCACTTGGCGGTGACAGCATGAGCGAAGTGCCTGCGCGGTAGCCATTTCCTCGCCATTAAGCGCGGGGTGCCGCCCTTTCTCGCTTTGCCGAGGCGTTACGTTTATCGCTTCAGTGTTGGGGGTAACTCGCCGCCACTGCCGGGTAGACGACTTTGTGATCGCTCACGTTGACCCCTTTTGCGAACCCCGGGTCCTGCTCGCAAAAAACCTCGGGCCCGAGATCCGCGAGCCGGTGAAGGTAGGGCAAAGTAGCGTTGGTGAGCGCCCTCGTCGACGTCACTGGGACAGCTCCCGGCATGTTCGCGACGCAATAGTGGACAACGCCATCGACGACGTACGTGGGCTCTTCGTGAGTGGTCGGCCGGGAGCTCTCGGTACACCCGCCTTGGTCGATCGCGACGTCGACAATGAGAGAACGGCTAAGCATGTTGGCAAGCATCGGGCGGGTGACCAACTTGGGCGCGGCCGCGCCGTGGACCAAGACGGCACCTATCACGGCATCATTCGAAGACAATTGCTCGATGATGCTGTGAGCATCAGACATCAGGCACCGCACTGAACCCTCGAAGCGGTCGTCCAAGTAACGCAGCCGCTCGTCCGAACGCTCGAGCACCGTCACCTCTGCGCCGAGGCCCTTGGCAACCCGGGCTGCGTACACCCCGACAACTCCCCCACCGAGCACCAGCACGCGCGCCGGGGCCACGCCGGGCGCGCCGCCGATGAGGACCCCGCGGCCGCCCATGGGAGAAGTGAGGTACTGCGCGACGACCTGCGCCGCCAGCCGTCCGGCAATTTCGCTCATCGGAGCTAGCAAAGGCAGCCGACCTTGGCTGTCCTCGACTGTCTCATAGCCAATTCCGGTGGCGCCCGAACGTACCAGGGCCTCTGTCAGCTCTGGCGCAGCGGCAAGGTGCAAGTAGGTGAAAACGACGAGGCCCTCTCGGAGCAAGCCGAGCTCGGGCCCCACAGGCTCTTTGACTTTGACGAGGAGGTCCACTTCTCCCCAGATCTTCTCGGCCTCGTGAGCGAGCGAGGCGCCGGCAGCCGAGTACGCGGCGTCAGAGAAGCCGGAGCCCTCGCCGGCCCCCTCTTGCACGAGGACTCTGTGCCCAGCCGCGACAAGCTCGGCGGTGCCCGCCGGCGTGAGCGCGACACGACGCTCGGCGGCTTTGATCTCCGCGACAACCCCGATCAACATTTAGTCCGCTCCCGGCGCAATAACCATTAATAAGTCACCTCCGTCGACAGAGGCGAGCTTCGGCACAGCGAGGCGTGAGACCGTCCCGCCTGTCGAAGTTGTAATTGGCGCCTCCATTTTCATTGCCTCGATAGTGGCTACAGTCTGGCCCGCTTCGACTTTGTCACCCACTTGGACGGTCAACGACACAGCACCGGCAAAGGGTGCAGCGACATGGGCCGGGTTGTCAGGCTGAGCTCGCTCGCCCCGCGGACGGCTGTCCGCGACCGCGCGGTCCCGCACCGTGACCACTCGCGGTTGGCCGTTGAGCCTGCAGAACACCGAGCGGAAGCCACTTTCGTCCGCCTCACCTATCGCGTCCACCGCGAGGTAGAGCGATACCCCAGCACCGAGCGCGACTTCCACTTCTTGGCCCGGCGGCACGCCGAAAAAGAACGCCGAAGTGGGCAGCACGGAGAGGTCGCCGTACTGGCGCGTCGCTTCCTCAAAATCCTTTGTAGGACCTGGGAACAGCAGGTTGTTGAGGAGGCCCCGCAGCTCGTCATGAGAAACCTGGCCGTCAGCTAGGACGCTTTTGGCAGCTGCGGGCAGTTCGAGGTCACGCGACGGCAACTTCTTGCCTGCCAGTGCCTTTGTGCGGAACGGCTCGGGCCATCCCCCCGGCGGTTCTCCCAGCTCCCCCGCTAAGAAACCGATCACGCTGTCAGGCAGGTCGAACCTGGAAGGGTCCCGTTCGAACTCGACAATGTCGACATCGGCGCCGCAGAGGTAGAGAGCGAGGTCCCCGACCACCTTGGAGCTCGGCGTCACCTTGACGATGTTGCCGAGGATACGGTTGGCGACAGCGTACAAGTCCTCGACCACGTCATAGCGCTCCCCGAGCCCGAGGGCGATCGCTTGTTGGCGCAGGTTGGAAATCTGGCCCCCTGGCATCTCGTGGCGGTAAACGCGCGTCGTAGGCGCCGGGAGGCCGATGTCGAAGGGCGCGTACAGGTGCCGGACGCCCTCCCAGTACGGTTCCAATGCTTCGATCGCCTCCAAAGAAAGGCCGGTCTCGCGCGGTGTGTGGTCGGTCGCCGCGACGATGGCCCCAAGCGAAGGCTGGCTCGTCGTCCCGCTCATGGGGCCAATGGCGCCGTCGATCGCGTCCACTCCGGCGTCGACCGCTGCCAGGTATGTTGCCAACTGCCCGCCGGCGGTGTCGTGGGTGTGGAGGTGCACGGGCAGCTCGAAGTTCTTACGAAGAGCGCTGACAAGCCTCGTTGCCGCCGGCGCGCGCAAGAGCCCCGCCATGTCCTTTATGCAGAGCACGTGCACGCCCCCTAGCACGAGCTCCTCCGCTTTGGCCAGGTAATAGTCCAGCGTGTAGAGGCGTTCGGCGGGGTTTGCCATGTCACCCGTGTAACAAATAGCTCCTTCGGCGACCTTGCCAGCCTCGATCACGGCTCGCACTGCGGGCAGCACTTGGCCGACGTCGTTGAGCGAGTCGAACACCCGGAAAATGTCGACCCCCGTGCGGGCTGCTTCTTTGACAAAGGCAACCGCGACCTCGTCGGGGTAAGGGGTGTAGCCAACCGTGTTCCGCCCACGAATGAGCATTTGCAAGCAAATGTTGGGCACGTTTTCGCGCAAGGCCGCAAGGCGCTCCCACGGGTCTTCGTTCAAGAACCTGAGAGCCACGTCGTAGGTTGCCCCTCCCCAGGCCTCGAGCGAGAGAAGTCCGGGGAGCGAGCGCGCGAAGTGAGGGGCGGCCTCGACCATGTCCTTGGTCCGCAACCGCGTGGCGAGCAGCGACTGGTGGGCGTCCCGGAGCGTGGTGTCGGTTACCAGGACCGGTACCTGCTCACGGAGCCAGTGTGCGAACCCGGTCGGGCCTAGTTGCTCAAGCCTTTGGCGGCTGCCATCGGCGACAAGGTTGAGGACGCCAGCTTTTTTCATTGTGGGAGGAAGTTTGGCCTTTGGGTCGAGCCCTCCTTGGCCCGGCCCATTTGGCTTGTTGACCGTGACATCCGCGATGTACGTAAGCAGGCGCGTGCCCCGGTCGGCGCCGCTGCGGCGGGTGAGGAGCGAGGGCCGCTCGTCGATGAACGACGTGGAGATGTTGCCTGCGAGAAAGTCCGGCTCTTCGAGGAGACTTTGAAGGAAAGGGATGTTGGTCGCCACGCCCCGCACCCTGAACTCGGCGACAGCTCGGCGCGCCCGCGCTGCTGCCTCGCCGAAACTTCGCCCCCTACAGGTCAATTTGACAAGCAACGAGTCAAAATGCGGAGAAACGTCGGCACCGAGGTACGTGCAGCCATCGAGGCGGACGCCATGGCCGCCGGGGGAACGGTAAGCGGTGATGCGGCCCGTGTCGGGCCGGAAGCCGAGCGAAGGGTCTTCGGTCGTGATCCGGCATTGGAGGGCGGCCCCATTTACCTCCACCTTGTGCTGCGAAATGCCAAGGTCGGCGAGGGTGCTCCCGGCGGCGACCTGCAACTGGGCCTGCACCAGGTCGATATTGGTGACTTCTTCAGTCACAGTATGCTCGACTTGGATGCGGGGGTTCATCTCGATGAAGACGAACCTCCCGTCGGGCCCTACCAGGAACTCGACCGTACCAGCATTGACATAGCCAACCGCGCGGGCGAAAGTGACTGCTGCGGCCCAGATTTCGGCGCGGAGCTCGTCGTCCAAGTTTGGAGCTGGCGCGATCTCGACGACCTTTTGGTGCCGTCGCTGGACCGAGCAGTCCCGCTCGTGCAGGTGAACGACGTCACCGTTGCCGTCTGCTAGGACTTGGACCTCGATGTGGCGTGGCCGCTGCACGGCTTGCTCGAGAAAAACGGTGGGGTCACCAAAGGCGGTCTCTGCTTCTCGTACCGCAGCCTCGACGGCGGCGCGAAGGTCTCCGGGCCGCTCCACGCGCCGCAAGCCCCGCCCACCTCCGCCGGCGGTCGCTTTTACGAAGAGGGGGAAGCCGATGTCTTCTCCGGCGACAACGAGTTCTCCCACATTGGACTTGGGCCCCGCGCTGCGCAGCACGGGGATACCGGCTCCGGCCGCCACCTCTTTTGCCGTGACTTTGTTGCCTGTGAGGGCGAGGACCTGGGCGGGTGGGCCGACGAAGATGATGCCCGCTTCCTCACATGCCCGCGCCAGCTCGGGGTTCTCCGAAAGGAAGCCGTAGCCAGGGTAGACCGCGTCTGCCCCACTTTCCTTGGCTACGTCGATGAGCTCTTCGATGTCGAGGTAGGCGCGGAGGGGGTGGCCACGTTCGCCGATCTGGTAGCTCTCATCCGCCTTTTGCCTGTGAAGCGAGTAACGGTCTTCGTAGGGGAACACCGCGACTGACACGTACGCCAGCTCGTTGATGGCACGGAAGGCCCTGACTGCGATCTCCCCGCGGTTGGCCACCAGTACCTTGCGCACGGCTTTGAGCGTAGCTGGCGAGGCTCGTGGGCCGGTCCTGCCTGGGTAAAGAGTGCGCTTACGCCTGTAGGGGGCGACGGCCAGCGGGCTTCAAATCCATGGGTAACCGCTCGCGAGGCGGGCCGCCGCGTTAGGGCCTCCGAAGGCAGCGGTGGAGAGACGGCCATCATTTCCATGCGCTCCCGACTCGTTGATGAGGCCCTGGCGCGCTTCCAGCGGCAAGTGGGCGCGCTCTAGTGACGTTGCTGCGCTGCGCCTACAGAAATCGACCCATGGCGCTGCACCATCACTCGAACGCGCGAGAACGGTGACAGATCAGGAGGGCGGTTGACACCAAAGTGACATAATATTACATTCGAAGGTATGAAACGGATCGTGCGGCGTGAGGTGTCCCGCCGCTTCCGCGACCAACACGGCGTCGTCAGCCGATCGCAGCTCCGTGCGATCGGGATGACCAGCCGCTCGGTAAGGCTTCGAATAGACAGCGGGGAGCTGGAGCCTGTCGGGGCCAAGGTCGCCCTCGGGCGGCTCGGGCTTAACGATCGTCCGCCCCGTCGTCACGGTGCTGCAAGTCCTCGACGACCCATTCGGGGCCAAACTTCGTTGCATTGGCCGGGTCTGTCCTGCAGTCCGGCTGAGGCACCCGGCGCGCCTCTCGCACCGTGGCGACCCAGGTCCCGAACCGGTCGGTGTACAACTGAGCTCTCCCGTCGCCGAGATCCGACCCTTGCCGGCGTACCGCCAGAAGCTCCCAACCAACTTCGCTAAGTACCGCTTTCTCGAGTGCTTGCTGAGCGGGCGGGCCTAAACAGGCCGAGCCCCGTAGGAACGGCAAGGCGGCGCCAATGTCGCCGCTATGGGCCACCACTTGCTGCAGGAGGGGCCGCTCCGCGAAGGCCCAGAGCGTGGCGTCGGGGAGGAATATCGCTGTAGGGGCGAAGCGGTGCCCTCCCGTGTGGCTGGTCCTCCAGGTGCGTACCTCGGCGTCAGGGTGGGCCACGGGCTCAACAGCTATTGAGCTCGCCAACCCTGTTCCCTTCGAGCCGCAGCAGACGTCGCGACGCCCGTGCGTGCATATGAGCAAGTCAACGACCCGCGTTGGCTCGGCGGTGGCACGAGGCGGCACGGCTAGGCCCGGCGCCGCAGTGGGCGCAGCGACCGCTTCGATCAACGCAGTGGCGGCGCTCGCAAGGGCACTCGCTGGGGCGACAGTTTCAGAACGTTCAAGCTTGTCTGCCCACTGAGGCTTATCTTGCGCCACTGAGGCCTGTCCGCTGGGCTGCCATCGTCGCTGGTAAAGCACCAAGTGCCGCTCGTCTAGTGCGGCCGTTGCGGCTGTGGCGGCCCCGGGACCGCCGTCGCTGCCAACGCGAGAAACGGCCTGGAGGCGCAAATTGGCCGCTGCGGCGACGAGGGCAACGTCTTTGAGCTCGGGAATTTCTGCGATGTCGGCAGGCCAGGGCATCGGCGTCTCGACGAGCAGGAAGCCGCTGTAAAACCCCGCAGTGCCTATTGGCGAGAGCTGCTGGCTGCGCGCCCAATCGCTGCATGTGAGCACGCCTTTGCTCGCGTCGCCTTGCTCGACCTTGGCCATTGTCCTATTTAGGCCTATGGGGCTGCGAACGCGTAAATCGGCACCCCATTCGCGAAAAACGACTGGGCCGGTAGATATGGGCCGTTGACGAGCACAGACGTCCAGCCATGAGGCCCAGGCCCGGCATCTCCTTCGATGGTGTCGATCTCGCCGTCGGGCCAGACCTGCGCGACCACCCCCATATGCGGGGAGGTACCGACGTTTTGCGGCCCGGCCCCATAAAAGACCAGGTCGCCCGCAGACGGTCGCTCCCTGGGCCCCAGAGTCCTTGCGTGCGCATGCGCCCACTTGTACACATCCCCAACGAAAGCCAGCCGGGGCACACCGATGCCCGCTTGTTCCCAGGCCCAAGTAGCAAAAAGCGCGCACCATTGCTCGCAAGGGCCATACGGGTTGCAGTAGTTGGCCCCACCTCGACTTGGCCCAAGCTGGCTCAGCGCAACCTTCACTACCCTTTGGCCTGTAGGGCTTGCCGGACCGGGATGAGTAAGGCTAACCGAGAAGCTCGCAGCATCGAGCAACCAATAGCCTGGGCCCGCGGGGTCAGCGACGATGGTGGAGATTGGCGGCTGCGGGTAGGCGGAATTGTCCTCACCTAGGTACGCCGCATCGCCAAACCCGTCAACTTCGCCGTTCCCACACACCAACCAATAACCGTGCCCATCGGGAGTGACGGCTATACCAGACACGGGCGGGTGGCCGCGCATGCCCCCTAATCGAGGTGCGTCTCCGTAGGGTATAACCTCCCCACCTCCCTGGACGAGCCAGTACCCACGCCCGTCGTATGACGACGCTATTGCGACGACGGGGATGTTGTGAAGGTTGGTAGCTCCGAGAGAGCCGTAATAGCGAGCGTCCCCAAACGAGTAGACCGCCCCATGAGAAGTTACCATCCAATAACCGCCCCCATCAGGCGTGCGAGCGAAACCTACTATGGGGTCAGGCACTTTCGTGGTGAGGGTGGGAGACCCGTAATAACGGGCATCGCCAAAAGTGAACACTCCACCGTCCGCTCCGACTAGCCAGTAGCCGCGTCCGTCGGGGGTCGCCGCCATAGCAACGATCGGCGAGCGGAGCCGCATGCTCCCGGCGCTCCCAAAATATCCCGCGTCGCCAAAATGGAACACTCCCCCGTCTGCTCCTGCGAGCCAGTACCCAAGCCCATCGGGCGCTGCGGCCATGGCTGTGATGGGCGCAGCGAGCGCCGTGCCGAGAGGGCTGCCGAAGAACTGCGCACCTCCATAACCGAGCACTCCACCATCTCTATACGTTCCTTTGTCTTGCAGGACACGAAGGGAAGCGACTGGAGAGAGGTTCCGTCCCCCCGAGGGCCGGTCGGGCTTGCGAGGAGCGATGCGAGCATCCTGTGCTCCCGCCGCCGTCGACCCAGGAACGACTTGAGCAGCGCCGCATATACAAGCACAGCTACAGAGAACCAATTTGAAGATGTTCTCGGCTCGTTCCCTCCTGCCGCCTTGCACAGAGACGATTTTTAGCACGCAGTCCTCGAGCGGGCCGTTCTTTCGGGGCAGGTTTGTGGTATTTGCGTTGGCGGTTCAGCGAAGCCAGCGCTAGCGCCGTCATGCAGCAGGGTCAGAGGGCGGCGAGCAGAGGGGGTGGGAGGCGAGCTTGGCTGGCGGGCACTAGCGTTGTGCCGGTGGCTAGGACCTCGGTCGAAACGCGCGCGCGACTAGGGGGCTGGTGAACACATACATCGTGCGGCCCCGCAAGGTTGCCGATGCCCTCCCAAAGGAGGAGCAGCTGGCCTGGCGGCTGGCGGAGGTGGCGACCGAACCTGCGCCCCTCGACCGTGAGGTGGCCGATATGGTGGCGAACCGCCTGATAGATGATGCCGCGGTAGCTGCCGCTTCGCTCTCGCGCCGGCCCGTAGCCAACGCCAGGGCCCAGGCCCTCCCCCACCGCCTCAAGCCTGGGGCTTCGATCTGGGGGTGCGCCTATGTCGAGGAGAGAGCGCGTGGTGACGGAGAAGGGCGTAACGCCGCGCTGACCTCACCCGAGTGGGCAGCGTGGGCGAACGGGGTCGCCGTCAGGGAGCTCGACTACCACGACACCTACCTTGCGGCCGAGTACTCGCACCCGGGGGACAACATCCCGCCCCTTCTCGCCGTGGGCCAGCACATGGGGCGCAACGGCGAGCAATTGGTGAAGGCCGTCGCTGTCGCTTACGAGGTGCAGGTGAGCCTGTGCCGGGGGATCTCGCTCCACACCCACAAGATCGACCACGTCGCTCACCTCGGCCCCTCCGTCGCCGCCGGCCTCGGGACGCTCCTCGAGCTGCCGAAAGACGTCGTCTTCCAGGCGATCGGCCAGGCGCTGCACACCACGACAGCCACCCGCCAGTCCAGGAAAGGGCAGATCTCTTCATGGAAGGCCTACGCGCCCGCGTTCGCGGGCAAGGTTGCCATAGAAGCCGTCGACCGAGCAATGAGGGGCGAGACCTCCCCCGCCCCCATATACGAGGGCGAGGACGGCGTGATCGCCTGGCTCTTGGATGGGCCGGAGGCGTGTTACGAGGTGCCCCTGCCGGGGCCGGGCGAGCCGAGACGGGCTATCCTTTCCACCTACACCAAAGAACATTCCGCCGAGTACCAGGCCCAGGCCTTCATCGACCTCGCAAAGAGGCTACGGCAACGGCTCCCGGACCTCGGCGCCATCCGGAGCGTCACGATCAGCACGAGCCATCACACGCACAACGTGATCGGGACCGGTTCCGGGGACCCCGAGAAGTTCGACCCAGGAGCTTCCAGGGAGACGCTCGACCACTCGCTGCCCTACATTTTCGCTGTGGCTCTGGAAGACGGCACTTGGGACCACGCTGCGTCATACGCGCCCGAGCGAGCTCGCCGGCCCGAGACCGTGGAGCTGTGGCGCAAGATTTCGACGGAAGAGAGCTCCGAGTGGACCAAGCGCTATCTTGCCGCCGAGGCCTTCGGGGGCCAAGTAGTCGTCGAGCTGAGCGACGGGAGCCGGCTCGAGGACCAAATAGACGTCGCAGATGCTCACCCGCTCGGGGCTAGACCGTTTGCGCGAACGCAGTACTTGGAGAAGTTCCACAAGTTGGCAGCCAGCACGGTCCCCGACGACGAGCAGCGCCGCTTCCTCGGCCTCGCCGGGCGCCTCGTCGAGCTGAGCGCAGACGAGCTCCGCCGGTGCAGCTTTGCGGTCCCGGGCATCCCCGGGCCCGAGGCCGGAGCTAGCGGCCTCTTCTAGATGCTCCACAGCACGGCCACTGCCAGCGAGCGGCGGCGCGCCTTCCGAGCGGGCCTCGGCTCCGGGAAGCTGCTGCGTTTCCCGGGCGCCTTCAACGCTCTTTCAGGGATGTTGATCGAGCGGCTGGGTTTTGAGGGGATTTACATTTCGGGGGCCGTGGTGTCGGCTTCGCTCGGGTTACCGGACATCGGCCTCACCACTCTCACCGAGGTGGCCGGTGCCGCGCACCAAGTAGCGCGAGCCAGCAACCTTCCCGTCCTCGTGGACGCCGACACAGGCTTCGGCGAGGCGCTCAATGCGGGCCGGACCGTGCAGGTACTGGAAGAAATCGGGGCCTCTGGGTGCCATATCGAAGACCAGGTCAACCCCAAGCGCTGCGGTCACCTTGACGGGAAGGAGGTCGTCAGCGTGGCGACAATGTGCCGTCGCATCAAGGCGGCAAGCGGGGCGCGGAGCGACCCGAGCTTTGTCATATGCGCCCGCACCGATGCGCGTGCTATGGAAGGGCTTGGCAGCGCTATCGACAGGGCAAAGGCGTACATAGACGCAGGAGCCGACATGATCTTCCCCGAGGCGCTTGCGGGGCCCGCCGAACTGGAGCGGTTCCGGGGGGCAGTCGACGTACCGCTCCTTGCCAATATGACTGAGTTCGGCAAGACTGACCTCCTCGGTACGGCGAGGCTCGCCGCCATCGGGGTGAACGTCGTGATCTACCCAGTTACGCTGTTACGGCTAGCCATGGGAGCGTCAGAGCGCGGCTTACGGGAAATCGCGACCTCGGGGACTCAAGAGGCATTGGTCGGGCAGATGCAGTCGCGCTCTCAGCTCTACGACTTACTGGGCTACGACGACTACACGCGCGCCGATGCGGAGATCGCGCAGGTCTTGGCGCTGGAAGAGGCAGAGCGGGGCGGGGCGGGAGAGACGGGACAACCGTGAGCACCGAAGAAGTCAGGCGCGGGCTCGCCGGGGTCGTAGCCGACACCAGTTCGATCTCAGTCGTCGACGAGCAGTCGGGGTCCCTCCTCTACCGCGGTTACCCGGTGCCCCAGCTCTCCGAGTCGCGAAGTTTCGAAGAAGTGGCATACCTGATCTGGCATGGCGAGCTCCCGACGAGCGAAGAGCTGGCGCTCTTCATGGACGAAGAGCGGACCAGGAGGCAGGTCCCGGCTGAGCTGTTCGAGGTGACCTCGCGCCTCCCGTTGACATGCCACCCGATGGACGTCCTTCGCACAGCGACAAGTTTCCTCGGTGCTCAGGCGCCGCCAGGCGAGGCGGACGACATGGGCCATTCGGTGGATCTATGGGCCAAATTGCCAACTGTCGTCGCCGCCGAACAGCGCAGGCGAAGAGGGCTCGAGCCAGTCCTGCCGGACGAAAACCTTTCGTTCGCTGAGAACTTCTTCCACATGTGCTTCGGCTCGGTGCCCGACGCTGAGGTCGTCCGCTCCTTCGAGATCTCCCTCGTACTTTACGCAGAGCACGGGTTCAACGCATCGACGTTCACAGCGCGGGTAATAACGTCTACCGGGTCTGACCTCTTTTCGGCTGTCACAGGGGCGATCGGTGCGCTCAAAGGACCCCTCCACGGTGGTGCCAACGAAGCCGTCATGGCGTTGTTCCAACAGGTGAAAGACCCCAACGGAGCCGACGCCTGGTTGGGCACCGAGCTCGCGGCCGGGCACAAGGTGATGGGCTTCGGCCACCGTGTTTACAAGCACGGCGACAGCCGGGTGCCGACAATGCGGGGCACGCTCATGAAGTTGGCCGCCCGCAGCGAAGAAGGGGCTTCTCTCATGGCGGTTTATCAACGCCTGGAGCAGGCGATGCTGGACAAGAAGGGCCTCTACCCAAACTTGGACTACCCTTCGGGCCCCGCCTATTACCTGATGGGTTTCGACATCCCCACGTTCACCCCGATCTTTGTCATGAGCCGTGTCACAGGCTGGACGGCTCACATCATGGAGCAAAAGGCGAACAACGCCTTGATCCGTCCCCTCTCGAGCTATATCGGCCCTCCACTGCGGGCCCTGCCGGTGCAGCCGACGGGGAAGTAGGCAGCAATACTTAGCAGCCAGCCAGCGTTCCTCCATCGCCTGCGACGGCGTAGTGGGGGCGAAGCTGGCCCCGCTGGCCCCGGTGGTGATGGGCCTGGGGGCTCGCTGTCCCAAGGCGCGCCCCCGTCGGTGGCCGGAACGCCCGCAAACGGGACCGGGGAACCGGCGACGGAGGAGGAAGAGGGCGCCGCTCCTGGGCCGCCCTCGGCGCAGCCGAGGGATCCAAAGAAACCGAGCCATACGAGGAACAAGCTGGCTTGGCCCGAAGTCGCCGCTGTCTTTGTACTTGCGGTCGGCCTGACAATGGCCCTCTACCACGCGGCCACCCTGTCACCCCTCACGACCCAGGTGGGCGGGGCGGGCGACGCTGACGAGTACTCGTGGTTCCTTTCCTGGATGCCGTACGCACTTGGCCACGGCATGGACCCCTTCATAAGCAGGTACGTCAACTTCCCCGGCGGGGTCAACTTGATGTGGAACACCTCCGTGGCCTTGCCGAGCTTTTTGATGTCGCCGGTCACGGTGATCTTTGGCGCCGCCTTCTCCTACAACGTGTTGTTGATGGCGGGGCCCGTGGGGGTGCTCACCTGCAGCTACATCGCTTTCCGGCGCTGGACGGCTCGCCTCCCAGCGCTCGCCGGGGCATTGGTAGTCGCCTATTCGCCTTACATGGTCGCCCAGTCGGCCGGCCACCTCGCCCAGGTGCTTATCACGAGCGCGCCCGTCTTCTTGATCCTTCTCGACCGCGCCCTGGTGGTCCAATCAGGGCGCGCTTGGCTGGACGGCATGTTGCTCGGCCTGCTGGCTTGGGCGCAGTTGCTAACAAGCGAGGAAGTCCTCCTCATGGAAGCCGTTGTCATTGCCGGAGGCCTCGCCGCCCTATGCGTGCTCGGCTACCTCGAGGTGCCGCGGCGGCTACGCTACGCAGGCACAGCAGTGGGGGTGGGCGGAGGCACCTTTGCGCTGCTGTCTGCGCCGTTTATCGCGATCCAGTTCCTCGGCCCCTACCGGGTCCAAAACCCGCACCCGCCGAACGTGTACGTGAGCGACCTGATGAACTTCTTTGTCCCCACGAACATCACCAAGTTCGCGCCGGCCGCGGCGATCCAGATCAGCCACCACTTCACGGGCAACGGTTCTGAGGACAACGCCTACATAGGGGTACCGCTCCTCTTGTTCATCTTGGCCACCTTGGTGCTCGCGCGCAAGCGCACGGTGACATGGGTAGCGCTCGTTTTTGCCTTGTGCGCGGCCGTCTTCTCCATGGGCCAGACATTGCACATCCACGGCCGCGTGACGGACCACAAGCTGCCCTTTTACTATCTCGCGAAGTTGCCCATCGTGCACAACGTCTTACCGGACCGGTTCGCTTCCATGATGACGGTCGGCGTCGGGCTCTTGGTAGCTCTCGGGTGTGACGCCCTGCGGAGGCTCAAATTGCCCTTCGCAGTCCTAGGCTGGGCGCTGAGCCTTGTCGGGCTCGTCGCCCTGTTCCCGATAACTGACTTTCCCGCGGCGTCGAGCCCGACCTACACGGCGTTCTCGAGCGGGTTGTCCTGCCCAGCACGCCTCGACGGTGCCGGCCGCCACCCGCCGGTGGCGCTTGTCCTGCCGGTTTCCAACGAGATGGACCTTCGCTGGCAGGCCGAGACGAAGTTTTGCTTCGTCATGCCGACCGACACGGGGATGACGGGTACAAATTCTGGTGACGTGCAAAATGTGCCGGTTTTGTTTCGCATCGCCAACCAGCTCATGCCCATGCCCGCCCAAACTGCGGCTGATCGCACTGCGGCGGCGGCGCAAATCCAACAGCTGCATATTTCTGAGATCGTCGTCGCCCCCGAGTTCCCGACGTCCCCGCCTTGGACGCCCCCGGGCCAGGCCCAGGCAGTGGCGTGGGTGACCTGGCTTCTCGGCGAGCAGCCGTTGCAGAGCAAAGACCCATATATAACCTATGTTTGGAAAGACCTGCCTCCGCAGAGCGAAATAGCTTCCGGTGACTTTGCCACTACCGGGCCGGGCGCGCCCAACTGATGAACTGGGCCGCGCAGGGCACTGCGAGCCGCTGACGGTTCAGGCGCTCTTTACGGCGCCGAGGTCCGCTATCTCCACGCGGTTGCGGCCATGCTGTTTGGCCAGGTAGAGCGCCCGGTCGGCTGAGGCGAGCACCGACGGCCAGCTCTCAGCCGGGCCGCACGCAGCGCCAATGCTAATGGTCACGCTCAGGCGGCCCTCCAGGTCCTCCCAAGGGTACGAGCTGACCTTCACCCGCATCCGCTCGGCAAAGTCAGCCGCAGCATCGAGCTCAACAGAGGGGAGAGCGAACACGAACTCCTCGCCGCCGTAGCGCACCACGACCTGTCCCGGGCGGGCATCGCCGGCGAACAGGTTGCCGAGGGCACGCAGCACATGGTCGCCGACCTCGTGGCCAAAAGTGTCATTTATCACCTTGAAGTGGTCGATGTCAGCCATGAGGAGGGCGAGGTGGGCCCCCGTGCTCGCGAGCTCAGCGAGGACGCGCTCGATGAGGCGCCTGTTGCCGATGCGGGTGAGCGCGTCTTCCTCGGCTGAGCGCATCGCCGCCGCCCTCTGGGCCTCGAGGGCTTTTCTTTCTTGCTCGAGGGCGGCGCGCGCCCACACCTGCTCTACCAGCTGGGCGGTTTGGCGAGAGTGGATCAGCCACATGTACTTCTTCAGTTCGACCGCGTCCCGTGCCGCCTCCTCGAACCGCCCAGCCTCGAGCTCAGCAGCCACAAGCTCGTCGAGGATCAACATGGTCTCGAGGTGGTCGTCGCTTTGAACTGCCAGCTCTTTGGCGCGTGCCGCCGCCACCACGGCGTCGGCCGGGCGCGCGAGGGCTCTCAGGCAGCGAGCTTCGACCAAGGCGACCGCCGATTGGCCCGCTGCCCAAACGATGGCGCCCGACTCGCTCAGGGCCCCCTCGAGAAGCTCGAGCGCTTCCGCTGGGCACCCCCGTTCGAAGAGGAGCGTCGCCTGGAGGTGTTGGACGCCGAGCTGGCGCATGATGTCCTCGGGGCACTCCTCTTCGAGCCTTCGCATTGCGTCGGCGGCGACCGCCAGCCGGTCCATGCCCAACCGGTCATAACGGCCGCTCAGACCGAGCGCTTGGTCGTGGCGGATGGCCAAAAGCGCCGCGTCTGCCACGTTATGAAGCTGCCGGAACACCTTTCGCCAGTCACCACACCGCTCAAGAGCGTGCAAGGAAATAGTCATTTGCTCGAGCGCCCGGTCGTAGTCGAGGAACGAGTAGCAAAAGATCCCCAACCGGTTAGCGACGTCACCGAGAAGGCGGTCATCCAGGCCCGGCAGTGCAACGATGCACTTTGTCGCCAGCTCCGCGGCCAAGGAGAGCTCACCCCGGCGAGAAGCGTGCGCTGCGGCGAGGCTTGCCGCCTCGAGGGCGCGATCATGCTCTTCCGCCTCTTCGAACAAGCTCATGGCGGCCAGCGCGTCCGCCATCACCTGCTTACTGCGCCATTGGTTGGAACGCACACGGGCACGGCACATCAACAGAGCGGCGCGTGTGGAGGGCTCGGAGCCCTCAGCGAGGGCGACCTGTATCTCCTCCAGGCACGCTTGCCGTTCCTCGGCAGACTTCGCCACCTCGGCCCGCGCGGCCAACCGCTCGAGGTCGTCTTTGGCCCCTCTGGACGGCGCGCTCACGAAGTCTTATCGGCTTGGTAAAGATGCCTGGTTGAGCACGGCTTCGCGTGCTTCCGGCGGGGGTGGGAGCGCCCTGTGGTGCTCGGCGCCGTCAGGAGCCGCCCTATGACTTCGCATCGGCCCAGCTCGAGCCCCACGAAAGGTTGATCTCGAGGGGCACGCTGAGCTGGGCGGCCCCGGTCATTGCTTCGAGGGTCACCTCCGCCGCCGCGAGCTCCTCTTCGGGCGGGACCTCCAAGATCACCTCGTCGTGGACCTGGAGGATCAACCTGCTGGAAAGTTTGCGCTCGCTCAAAGCGGAGTCGAGGCGCACGAGAGCCACCTTGAAGATGTCGGCAGCGAGGCCTTGGATCCCGGCGTTCATCGCTTGGCGCTCCCCCGCCATACGCACCTGGTAGCTCTGGGAAGCCAGCTCTGGGATCATGCGCCTCCGGCCAAAGAGCGTTTCCGTATAACCCTTGTCGCGCGCCGCCGCCACCACTCCGTCCATATAGGACCGCACACGGGGAAAGCTCTCGAAGTAGGACTTGAGGATCTGACCGGCTTCTTCGACCTCGATCCCGAGGCGTTGAGCGAGACCATAAGCCTCCATCCCGTAGGCAAGGCCGTAGGAAACCATCTTCGCCTTGGAACGCATCGCTATCGTGACGTCCTCCGGCCCCACCCCGAAGATGCGGGCCGCCGTCATACGGTGGATGTCAGCACCGTTCTGGAAAGCCCCGATCAGCCCGGGGTCCTCAGCAAGGTGGGCAATTACCCGGAGCTCGATCTGGTTGTAGTCCGCGACCAGGAACCGCATTCCTTCGGCTGGCACGAAGACACGCCGCAGTTGCCTGCCCTCCTCGCTCCTGATAGGGATGTTGTGGAGGTTGGGGGCATCCGATGAGAGGCGCCCGGTCCGGGCGACGGTCTGGTTGAAAGTTGCGTGGATCCGGCCGTCCGGCCCGATCTCGGCGAGGAGCGCATCGGTGTACGTCGAGCGCAACTTCTCCACCTCTCGGTAGCGCAGGATGGCGGGGACGATGGGGTGCTCGTCGCGCAGCTTCTCCAATGCCTGGTTGTCGGTGGAGGGGCCGGTCTTTGTTTTCTTCACCGGTGTCAGCCCGAGCTTGCCGTAGAGGACCTCCCGCAGCTGGGGGACCGAGTTGACAAGGAACTGGGTGCCCGCGAGCTCGTGGACCTTGTGCTCGAGCTCCCTGGCTTCATCGGCCAGGGCCCGGCCCAGACGAGCCAGCTCGACGGCGTCCACGCGCACCCCAATGAGCTCCATCCGGGCGAGGGCCCGGATAAGCGGGCGTTCGACTTCGTCGTAGAGCCTCGACATGCTCCTGGAGGCGAGCGCCTGCGACAGCGGGGCCACCAGAGCGGCCACCGTGGCCGCCCTCTCAGCCGCGATAGTGGCTGAGCCAGCTCCCCCGCTCAGGTCCAATTGCCCGCTGGGAGTGGTGCCCGGAGGAGCTAGCGCCACACCCGCATAGCGGGTTGCCAGGTCTTCGAGCAGGTACTTGTCACCGGCCGGGTCGACGAGGTAGGCCGCGATCGCTGTATCGAGGTCGACGTTGGAGAAGTCGATGCCCCCAGACGCAAGGCTCCGCACGAGCGCTTTGGCGTCATGTGAGGAAACCGGTGCACCCCCGGGGCCGAGGAGCTGCGAGAGCGAAAGGCGTACCTCCGTGCTCTCGAGCCCTTTACCGTCCAACCACCAGACTTCGGTAGCGGCCCCGGCCGGCACCGATGAGCTCTGGGAAGGTTGTGGGGAGGTCAGCGGTGAGAATGCCAAGCCATGGAGCTCAGATCGCCCTTCGGGACCTTCCCAGGACCCAGCCATTGCGAGCCCCGTCTTGCTCTGCGCCCATCGGGCAAGAACGTCCGCTGCCTCAGTTGGGGTTTGGAAGCGGTGAAGCGACACGTCCAACGCGCGGCCCGGCCCCGCTACTCCCCTTGCTTGCTCCCCGGGCTGCCCCACGGCCTCTGCCAAGCGGTCCCAAAGAGTCTTGAACTCGAGGAAGTCGAACAGCCGGCGTAGCTCGGCGCTGTCCCAGCCCCCGAACGCGGCCTGTTCGGAGCCAACCAACAGCGGGAGGTCGCGGACCAGCCTGGTCGCGGCGGCGTTGCTGCGGACAGCTTCTTCCCCGGCAACGAGGCTCTCCCGGAGCCTGGGGGTCAGGTCGTCCAAGTGCGCGTAAAGGTTGTCGAGGTCGCCGTAGGTGCTTATGAGCTTTGCGGCGGTCTTTTCGCCTATTCCCGGGACGCCTGGGAGGTTGTCCGACGGGTCGCCGCGAAGGGCGGCAAAATCTGGGTACTGGCGCGGCGTGACACCGGTCCTCGCAAGGATCCCTGCCTCGTCGTACAACACATAGTCCGACACGCCCCTGCGGTTGTACAGCACCCGGATGTGCGGGTCCTCAACGAGCTGGTAGGTATCGCGGTCCCCGGTAACGACTATTACATCGTCACCTTGAGCGGCGGCTTTGGTGGCGAGCGTCGCGAGGGCGTCGTCGGCCTCGTAGCCCGGCGCCTCGGCAACTGGGATACGCATCGTCTCGACGAGCTTGTGGACAAGTCCCATCTGTTGGCGCAAGATGTCGGGCGCTTGAGAACGGGTCGCCTTGTACCCGGCCACAAGGTCGTGGCGGAAGGTCCGCTCGGGCCGGTCGAACGCGGCGACCAAGAGGTCCGGCTTGTGGTCCTTTACGAGGTTGACCAGCATCGAGGTAAACCCATAAACAGCGTTGGTGACCTGCCCTGATGCGGTGGCCATATCCGTCGGGAGCGCGAAGAAGGCTCGATAGGTAAGCGAGTTGCCATCGAGCAGCATGAGCCGCGCCACCCCTAGAGTCTGCCACCGGTGAGCGCCCGAGACGTCAGGGACTTGTGGCCCCCTGCTGTGCGCGCTGTTGCGCGAAAGGGAAAATTTCGCTCTCTAGAAGGCTTACCTCTCGTCGTTAGTTAGGTCCTTAGTCCCTGCTCAGGGAGCCCTGGGCCCCGGGGTTGGCGAGGCTCGCCGCACATACTCTCGGGGACATGGCCACAAACGGAGACCGTCCAGGAGTTCACCCCCCCAACGAGCAGTACTTAGAGGTGATCCTCATCCTCGAGGAAGAGGGTAACCAGGTGATTCAGGCGCGCTTGGCAGAGCGAGTTGGCCACTCCGCGCCGACAGTTTCGGAAATGGTGCACAGGCTGAAAGAGGCCGGCTACATCAACGTCCACGGCCGCGCCCTCAGCCTGACACAATCAGGACGAGAGCTCGCCACCAGCGTCATCCGCAAGCACAGGTTGGCCGAGCGGCTGCTCATCGACGTCATCGGGCTCGAGTGGCACAAGGTCCACGCCGAAGCCGACCGCTGGGAGCACGTCATCTCTGACGACGTCGAGGCACGCTTGTCCATGGTCCTCGGCAACCCGTCGATCTGCCCGCACGGAAATGTGATCCCTGGTTCGGGGGCGGTGCGCACACCCGCGAGCGTCTTGACCGAGGCTCAAATTGGCGACCGGGTCACCCTTGTGCGCGTCGCAGAAGCTCTCGAGTTCGATAGCGAAGCCTTGCTCTACCTTGAGCGGAACGGCTTCATACCCGGGCGCAGCGCGACCGTGGTCGCTAAGGGCCCCGATGAAAGCTTGGTCCTCGAGACAGATGAGACGAGCCTGGTCTTGGGGGAGCACCTCGCCCGGCTCTTGTACTACGTGCCCTGCGCGGAGGACAACGGTGCGGGTTCAGCCACGGGACCTCGGTCACTTCAAGTGACCCGGTAAGAGCCCAGCGCCGCTCCGCTGGACAAGGCCCCCCAGCTCAAAGCACGCAGGACGCGCGCAGTCAGGTCGCGTCTGGCCGTAACTCGCCGCTAAGGACCCTCTGGGCGATCTCCTTCATCGTGGCACGCTGGTCCATCGCCTGGCGCTGTACCCAGCGAAAAGCTTCGCTTTCTTTCATGTCGAGCTCGTCCATGAGCGTTCCCTTCGCTCGCTCGACGAGCTTTTGGGTGTTGAGCCGCTCTTCCAAGTCCTTGTTCTCTGCTTCGAGGGCCTTCATCTCCTCAAAGCGCCCGAGAGCGAGCTCCATCGCCGGGACAAGGTCGTTGCGCTGAAAGGGCTTTACCAAGTAGGCGAGGGCACCGGCCTCTCGTGCCCGGTCCACCAGCTCGCGTTGGGAAAAAGCGGTCAATATGAGGACCGCTGCCAGGCGTTCCGCAGTTATCGCGGCCGCAGCCGCGAGCCCGTCCTCGCCGGGCATCTTGATATCGAGGATCGCCAGGTCGGGGCGGTGCACACGGACCAGCTCGACCACCTCGTCGCCTCGTCCCGTCTCGGCCACGACCTCGTAGCCTTCTTCTTGGAGGGTTTCCCGCAGGTCGAGACGTATGAGGGCCTCGTCCTCAGCGATCACGACTCGCGCGCTCACGGCCGAAACACTACACAGCTTGTGGGCTCCCCCAAGAACGCTTTTTGCGCTCCTTGCCTCGTTGCGCGCCGCGGCCCCGGGCCGAGCCCTTGTCGAGGCGGTCCCCGGCGCCGGCGTTCAGCCGCCGCCTGCAGGCAGGAGCTTGTCCAAGAGCTCGTCGAGCTCTGACTCGAGACGCTTTACCTGCGCCGCCAAGCTGTCTCGTGCCGAGGACATCGCGTCGGCGTGGCGCTGTGCCTCCTGCGCTTCCTTGGCAGCGAGCGGGGTCTCGGACACCAAAGAACGCAAACGCGCTTCATCGGCAGCGTCCTTCAGCGCGCTCCATTGCTCTTCGGCGACGGCGAGCTCCTCCCGAGCTTTGCGCAACCGCTTGGAAACCTCCACCAGGCGGCGCTCGACGAGGTACTGAGCCATTTGGCAAGGTTACAGGGCCAACCGGGAACTTTCGACAAGCGTTCAGCACGCTCTCAGGCGGGAGCGGCAAACTGGGGGGTACGGCAACAAACGGAGCACGCGTGCTGGTCGTCGACGACGAACCGGCGGTCCGCCAAGCGCTCGAGCGCGCACTGCGGTTCGAAGGCTATACCGCTGAGCTCGCCGAAGACGGCATGGCCGGGCTGGCGGCCCACGCTGAAAGACCAGCGGACGCGATTGTCCTCGACATCGCAATGCCGCGGCTCGACGGCCTCGAGATGTGCCGACGCCTTCGTGCAGCAGGCGACAGGACACCGGTGCTCATGCTGACGGCTCGGGCATCGGTCAACGAGCGGGTCGACGGCCTCGACGCCGGCGCCGACGATTACCTGGTCAAGCCATTCGCGCTCGAGGAGCTTCTCGCCCGGCTGAGAGCGCTCTTGAGGCGTACCGCACCGACGGCAGAAAACGAAGTGCTCCGCTTCGGCGACCTTTCCCTCGACCCGGGCACCCGCGAGGTGAGGCGCGGCTCGAGGCTGATCGAGCTCACGCGCACAGAGTTCCTGCTGCTCGAACTGTTCCTCAGGAACCCCAAGCAAGTCCTCCCGCGTGAGGTGATCTTTGACCGGGTCTGGGGCTACGATTTCGGGCTCAACTCGAACAGCCTCGAGGTGTACATCGGGTACCTGCGGCGCAAGACTGAGGCTGAGGGGGACGCTCGCCTCATCCATACCGTCCGTGGCGTCGGCTACGTCATGCGCCAGCCGGCGGAGATGAGGGGGTGAAAGGGGCGGCCGGCTCTCCGCAATGGAACTGAGCTGGAGCTCCCTCTACCGGCGCGGCAGCGCTTCCCAAGGTGCTGCTCCACTGTCTTCCTGGCCTCCAGGAGGCGGCCCCGCACCTCAGGACGCCCAGGGCATGGCTGACGCGACCGAAGGCCGGACCGGTGGCCCTGGCGCAGAGAGCAGCAACGTCCAGCAACCCCGACGAGCCGAGCGATGGCTTCGCAGGGTGAGCTTCAGGAGCAGGGTGACGGTCCTCGTGGCGGCCGCAGTTGGTGTTGCCGTCGCGATGGCGGCGCTTTCCTCCTATCTCGCGGTCAGCCGCCAATTAGAGGGGCAAGCCAACAGCGACCTCCAGTCAGCCATCAACTACCTGAACACCTATGGCCCCGCAAGGTTGGTTGGCCTTTACGAGCACACTGGCGACCAGGTACAGGTGTTCACCGTCAACGGGCTGACCGAGTCCGTCCAGTACGTCCAGGGACCGCTCGGGTCCGGCGGGGTCGACGCAGTACAGACCGTCAGCGTTTTTCCTTTGACCAAAGCGGCCAAAAAGACGCTCGCTTCAGGCACGCAAAAGGTCTTGGTGCAAAACCTCACGGGCACCGATAACAAACCGTACCTCGTTGCAACTGTCCCGGTGATGCCCGGGCAAGTGGCGGTGCAGATCGGCTACCGGGTCACGAACATGGACAACACGCTCTCGTTCCTGCGGTTGATCCTGATACTTCTCGCCCTTTGCGGCGTCGCCCTGGCCGCCACCCTTGGTTGGGCTGTGGGTAAAGCGACAATGGCGCCAGTTGAAGACCTGACGCTCGCGGCAGAGCACGTGACCGAGACGCAGGATCTCACGGCGACAATTGACGATGAAGGCAATGACGAGCTCGGACGGCTGGCAAGAAGCTTCAATTCCATGCTCACTGCGCTCGCGGCCTCGCAGCGCCAGCAGGCTCAGCTGGTGAGCGACGCCGGCCACGAGCTGCGCACGCCTCTCACGAGCCTGCGCACGAACATCGAAGTCCTCATGCGGGCAAAAGAACTTCCGCCCTCAGACCGAGACGAGCTCTTGGCAGATATCGGTGCACAACTGGGGGAGCTCACCAATCTCGTAGGCGACCTTGTAGACCTCGCGAGAGAAGACGAAAGACCTCAGGGGCCGCCCGAGCGCGTGCCTTTCCACGAGATCGTCGAGCGAGCCGTCGAGCGAGCACAGCGGCGCGCCATGTCCGTGAATTTTGAAGTGTCTTTGCAGCCGGGCGAGATCCTGGCACAGCCCGCTCTCTTGGAGCGCGCCGTTATGAACGTCCTCGACAACGCTGCCAAGTGGAGCCCGCCCGGGGGGCACGTGAGCGTCAACTTGAGCGCGAATGGAGCATGGCACCTTACGGTCACGGACCAAGGCCCAGGTATCGCTCCTGAGGATCTGCCCCACATCTTTGACCGTTTTTACCGTGCCCCTTCCGCGCGGTCCATGCCGGGGTCAGGGCTCGGGCTTGCGATCGTGAAGCGCGTCGTCAGCTCCCACTCAGGCACCGTCCACATCGGGCCACGCCCAGGCGGGGGCACGCGAGTGGACATTATCCTTCCCTTCACGCCCGACTTCTCAGCAACCAACGGCAAGCCTTAGAAGGCCACAGGGCGAGCCCTTCCGAGGTGTGAGGACCTGCTTGCTTACGGCTGGGACGGGCGAGGGGGCGAGAGCTTCCACGCGGCGAGGTCGCTCAGCTCATCGACATCGGCAAAGTCCTCCACCGTCACACCCCTGGGCCACTTTTCCGCGGTGGCAACATCAGGTACCGAGCGCGCTAGCAAGGCCCTCATAGAACGCTCGCCCGCCGCCACCAATTGCACCGCCAGGCGCAGGTCGCCTGCCGACCAGCGGGCACAGAGGGGCTGGAGCCGGCCGCCAACCAAGGGCACGACCGAAGCCTCGCCTGGCCAAGCGGCCAAGTACTCAAGGACGGTGGAGCCCAAATTGGGCATATCGCCGGCCACGACCAGGACCGGCCCGAGAAACCCTTGTCCGTCGAGCGCCAGCGCTCCCGCAGAGACGGCGGCCAGCGGGCCCGAACCAGGAGGCTCTTCTCTCACCGCTGGCAGGCCGGAACACCCAGAGCCGACTTCGACGGCAGTGGCAACAAGGCCCCGCAGCAAAGCCGCCAAACGGGCGGTGTTCGGGGCACCTCCGACCTCGAGGGTCATCTTGTCGAAACCCATGCGCTTGGAAGCTCCGCCAGTGAGCAAGATCCCCGCGACCCGAGCGGCTTTGTCCATCTTCGATGCAACCTATCCTGAATGGCTCAACTGGAACAGACGTTCGCCGGGGGCAGCGGGCCCCACGGCCTCATCGGCACGAATGTCCTTCGCGGTTGCCGGCTTACGCCGCTGCCCGGGTCTGCGGGCTAACCTGCGCCACATGAAATCAGCTCTTACGCGGGTTCGAAACGCCAGCGCGGGTTGTCCTCCCGGGCTGCGCTCCGCCGGAGCTTGTGAATGACGCCGTTCTACGTTGCAGGAGCATTGCTCATCGTTGCACAGATCCTCGGTATTTATGCCCTTGTCACCCGCAAGGCCGATTTTCTTTTTGCCCTCATCATGCTCGTCCTCGTCCTAGCCGCCCTGGCCTCTGGCGCCGACGGCGCTTACACCCAACTGCGCTAAGAGACCCTGTTCGACTGGAGAGTAACTGACTTGAACTTCCCAACCGGGGCCAGCCCTCGACGCGCGGGCGGGACGCTGCTGGCTCTCGGCTTGTTGCTTTGGCCGGCACCGCCAAACGCGATCGCCGCCAACAGGCCCGTACCAGCAACCGGTGCGCGCCCGCCGGCAGTTGCCGAGTGCCAGTCCAACCGCGCTGCTGGGACCATCAAGTTCGTCTCGCCCTTTGGCTATGACGCCTCAGCCGGCATCATCGACGTCTACGCCGCCCTCAAGTTGGGCTACTTCAAGGACCTCTGCTTGGACGTCGATTTCATCGACGCCCCACCCGGCACGGCCTACACGCTCGTCTCAGCCGGCACAGCTCAGGTCACCGGGGAAGGCAGTGCTGCCGACGCAATGGTGGCAGAGGCACACGGGGCGAACTTCGTCGGGGTGTCGACGTTCGGCGACACTTCTGACTACGTGCTCCTTACGAGGAAGAGCATCACAAACTTAAAGCAACTACAAGGCAAAGTCCTCGGCTACCACACGGTCCTACCCGTCGTGCTCCATGAGATGCTCGTCAAGGCGGGCGTCAAGTTGAGCAAGGTCATCTTGGTGAACGACACGGCCTACAACCCGCTCCTGCTCGTGGACGGGCACTACGACGCTCTCCAGGCGTACGAGTCCAACGAGCCCATCACCCTGCGAGCGGACCACGAACCTTTCAATATGTGGGCACCGGCGCAGTTCGGCGTTTCAGGGACCTTCAACGTCCAGGTGGTGAACCGGGTTTTCCTTACGGACCACAGGACGGCAGCCGCCGACTTTCTCCGGGCGGAGCTCCATGCGTTTTACTTCTGCCTCGACCATGCGAGCACCTGCGTCGGCTACCTCGCCAAGGCTTCCCCAACGTCTTTCGACGTCGCACACGCCGAGCAGGAATGGCAAATCGAGAGCTCCCTTGCCGAGCACCACCACCTCCCAGGCAAAGGTATCGGGGTTCAAACGGCCACTGAGTGGCAGCCAGAGGCGGCTGCACTCCTCGAGTACAAGTTGGTGGCACGGCCCGTCGACCTGCTGGACGCGCAGGACACGGCCCTGGCAGCGTCGCTCTATAGGGGCACCCAATTGACCTGGCCCTAGAGGCCGCCAACGCGCCCCATAGACCCGGGCCGAGAGGCAGGGCGCCTAGGCTATTGCGCCACCGATGGGTGCCAGGCGAGCACCCTCCGCTCGACGAGGACAACCAGGAGCGTAACAAGAAGGCCGAGCACAGATAGGCAGAACACCCCCGAGTACATCCCAGCCAGGTAGTTGTTCTCGTCCGAGATGTAGATGAGGGACCCGAGCCCGTTTTCGTTCCCCGCCGCGGTGAACTCAGCAACTACTGCACCGATGAGAGAAAGTGGGAAACATATCCGGGCGGCCGCAAAGAGGAACGGTAAGCTCGACGGCAGCCGGAGCCGGTAGAGGATGTCCCACCTCGAAGCGTTGAGAGTTACGAAGTAGCGAAGGGCTTCTGGGTCGGCCGAGCGCAGCCCCGCAAGCGAATTTATCAGCAGCGGGAAAAAAACGATGATCCCGGTGACGATGTACCTCGGCGTGTAACCAAAACCCAACGCCGTTGCGAGGCCCGGTGCGAGGGCGACCACGGGCGTGACGTTGATCACAACGGCTAGCGGCATCACGGCCCGTTCCACGACCTTGAAGTGCCCCATGGCGACGGCGAGCCCAAATGCAACAACAAAGCTGACGCCCAGCCCGACCCCCGTCTCTTGCAAGGTGGTTGCTGCCGCGTCGAGGTACTCCCGAGGGTGCGAAGTGAGCTCAGACCCGACAGCGCCGAGCGAGGGCAGGAGGAACTTATTGCGGAGAGCAACGAGTTGCCACCCGAGAGCAAGCAGGGCGAGAAGCGCCGCGGGCGGCACAACAGCGCTCGCGACGGGTAACAAGTGGCTGCGCCACAACGACTTCTGAGCCCGTGGAGCAGCGTCGGCCATCATCGGTCTCGCTCTGGGTTGTTGACAGCGAGGAGAGCGAGCCGGATCTCGCGTTCAATTTCCCTGAACTCGGTTGTAACTTCGACGAGGGTTCCCCGCGGGCGAGCGAGCGGCACCTCGATCACCGCAGCAGCCTTGCCCGGCGCGCGGGTCATGACCACCACCAAGTCTGAGAGCAAGACAGCCTCTGGCACCGAATGGCTTACGAACACGACCGTCGTGCGTTGGGACTGCCAAAGCTCGATCAGCTCTCGCCTGAGGACTTCGCTCGTGAGCTCATCCACAGCCGAAAACGGCTCGTCCATCAGCAAAACAGCCGGTTCGTGGACAAAAGCGCGCGCGATCGCAACACGCTGGCGCATCCCTCCTGACAGCTGCGCGGGGTACCTGTCGAGCGCGTCGCCGAGACCGAGCGCACTGAGGACGTCCATCGGGTCGCGCTTTTGGCTCCCAGATTGGTCATTTGCGGAGCGGCTGAGCTCGAGCGGGAGCCGTGCATTTTCCAGCACAGTGCGCCATGGCAACAGGGCGAGGGACTGGGGCACGTAGCCGATGTGCTTTGCCTGACGGGCGTTATCGACGCTTTCGCCGAACACCGATATATTGCCGGAGTCGGGCCTCTCGATGCCGGCCAGCATGTGCAGCAGGGTCGACTTCCCGCAACCGCTCGGGCCAATGAGGGTGACGAAGCGCCCCCGCGTCACCTCCAGGCTCATGCCATCAAGCGCCGGCACGCGTGCACCGTTGGAACGGTACGACTTACTGACGCCCGATACGAGCAGGCCAGGCTCCTCTGCCACCCCTTGTTTCCTAGCAGGCGAAGGGCCACCGCCTGTGACCACGCAACGTGGCCGCAAAAGAGCGCTCGGCTGCCCGGGGTGGCCTGGCCAAGTAGCGAGCCGCTATTGTTCCGGAGGTCGTGGCGTGCCGCCAGCCCGGATGGGCAGCTGGGGCGCTGCGGGTAGCCAGGGCCCTTGGGGCGGCCCTGGTCGGCCTAGCGGCAGCTATAGCCGGCCTCGGCGCGCTCGGAACGCACGCCGGCGCCGACCAGATCGAGACTGCCAAAGCCCAGGTAGCGGCGCTGGAAGCCCAAGCCGTCAAGGTTGCCGGCCAAGTGCACACCTGGACGGTACGTTACAACGAGCGGTTCGCCACTTCGCTCTACTTGCGCCACCAGGCCGACCTGACGCGCTCGGAACTGTTGGCCTTGCGTGCAGGCCTTGCGCGTACGAAGTCCGTCCTGCAAGAAGAAGCCCTGCTCGCCTACACCAACGTCCTGCCAAGCATGGGCGTGGTCACTGGGGCCCAAGGCACAGCGGTCGACGACCTCGAAAGGGCGACCTACCAAAGGGTCGCCGCCGGAGACATCTCAAAGACCCTGGACGTCTATGGGGCGCAAGCATCTGCCGTCGAGACGGCTCTCACGAGCTACGAACGCCAGCTATCCGCGAGCCTCGCGGCGGTACGCGTCGCCGCAGAGGCGCGTGCCCAGGCCCTTTCGGAGGCCCGAGGGATGCAAGCTCTCGTCGACCAAGCCAACCTCAAGGTCGCCCGCTTGGAAGCCGTCCGGAAGGCGGCCATCGGGCCGCCCGTTGGGGACGGGATCGTACGGGCCGTGATGGACCAGCTCAACGGTGTCCCCCAGGCTCCGGCCGATCCTTTGTCGCCCCCCGCTGCGCACCCGAGCACAACGATCGTGAACACCTCCACGACGCTCAGCGGCGGGAGCCCTACAACCGGCGTCCCCACTCTCGCCACCCGGCTGGTCCCGGCACCGACTACCTCCCCATCAAGCACGCTCCCATCTACGACCACTGGCGCCACGACGACGACCACCAGCGCTCCGCCCCATCCGCCTACCACGACGACAACCACTGCCCTCCCGACGACCGTGCCGCCGACTACCGCCGCCCCGCCAACGACCTCGCCGCCGACTACCGCCGCCCCGCCGACGACCGTGCCACCAACCACGGACGCGGGTGCGCACCCGCCGCCGTTGGGAGGCGTCTGGCTCGAGCTGCGAGAGTGCGAGTCGGGGGACGACTATGCGGAAGACACGGGGAACGGCTACTACGGCGCCTACCAGTTCTCCGAGCCGACATGGGCTGCGCTCGGCTACCCGGGACGGCCCGACCTGGAGCCATACTGGCTGCAGGACCAAGCTGCCCAACGATTGGAGGCGGCGGGTGGTTGGGGCCAGTGGCCAGCCTGCAGCGCCGCGCTGGGCCTTTGAGCAGGGCTCTGAGCCCTTTGGCTCTCTAGTCTCGGCTTAGTTCTTAACAGGTCTGTCTTCCCGGTCCATCCCTATCGGTCACTCCAGCCCGGCGCCCCTCTCCCGGCGTTCAAGGCCCCCCTTTCCTGGGTAGGTGTTGTATTGAGATGCAACCTCCCGGCCGGACGACGGGTGCGGCGCAAACGTGGGAGAAGCCCGACGAGGCGCAGGCCGCGCCGGTACTCCACTGGTGCGTTATCGCGTTAGCTGCTTGCTGCATCATTTACGGCGCCGTGATGCTGGCAATGGGCCCGGTACTACCGGCCACGGGCGCCATGGGCGCAGGCGCCGCTTTGGCGATCACTTGGGGACGACCTCCTCATCGGCGTTGCCCTCCCCCCCGGCAGGCAAACGCCTCCCTCGATGCTCCCCAGGCCGCAGCGACGCCTCTCCAAGGCAACACCTCCGTCACGAACGGCAACAGATCCCCAGCCGCCGCGCCGTGGAGCAGCGATGCAGGCAGAGCTAGGCCGAAGCCGGGGGACCCGGACCTTTACCTCGACTTGGGCTCGGTAGAGGTGCACGCTGTTTATGTCCTCGGAGCGGAGCTGTTCACCCACCTTCGTGGCGGTAGCGGTGAGCGCCGCGACCCCGCGACAGGCGACCGGCGCTACATCCAAACAAGCGACGTCTCGCTCACGTGGCGCTGCCCCGGTAAGCGCGCTGCCGCCCGGCTGGCAGAGCAGCTGAACATGTGGGAAGCCGGGCATACGCCTCTCCGCTTGCTGGCGCCCTACGGCCGCTCTGCCCTCCTCATGGAAAACGACGACAACTGGCTCCTGCTACCCGAACTGCGCCTCACGACTTGACCGCCACTTAGCTATCTGACTAGATAGCTAAGTGGCTGCTGACAAAGATGAAGAGGCTGTCGAGGCTGTCTTCAAGGCCCTCGCCGACCCCACAAGGCGCCAGATCCTCAAGTTGCTCCGCAACGGGGAAGTACCTGCCGGCGAGATCGCCGGGTCTTTCCCGATCTCCGGGCCCTCCGTGTCGAGGCACCTGGCGCTCCTAAAGAGCGCTGGCCTTATCGGGGAACGGCGCCAAGCGAACCGGATCCTCTACTCGCTCGAGCCAAGCCGGCTCACATCGGCCGTCGCCCCGTGGCTGTTGTCGGTTTGCCCAGAAGTTCTTGCCTTGGTTGGAGGAAAGAGAAAAAAGAAAGAGAAAGCCTCGCAAAAGGCCCCCGCCAAAGAGAAACGACGCGGGAGTGGCTCGCCCGTTCAACTAAAGGGAGCGAGCGGCGGGCACTCGCGTCCCGAGACCGACAAAGCCCTCCCAGTCACCCAAGCAAACAACTGAGCCGTCGTACCGGCGATCTCAACCGCCTCCCCGCTGCCCGCCACCCAGTGCTGGTCGGCGTCTGTGGCGGCGAGGTAAACGGCAATGCCAGGGGGCAACCGTCGCGGGAGCTTCAGCATCGCGCGGTCCATCTCTTCGACGACCCATTCAAAGGGCCAGTCCTCGGGCGAATAGGCACACCCGAGGTCGACATGGTGGACCTCGACCTCGCGGAGACGGCTTATGACTCGGCCCGGCCCGATCTTGACTTGCCCGCCCAGACCGTTACAGGCGGCGTCCCAAACCGTCTCAGGTGCACTGGCCAAGGCCGCAGCGGCAGCCATGCTCGCTTCACGCAAACGCTTCTCGAGCTCAACAACTGGCCGTCCCCTGCCAGCCTCGATGGCAGCATTTCGAGCCGCCTCCCCACCGGGGTAGACCTCCCCGATCTGGCCCCTCTGGGCTGCTTCAACGACCCGGAGAAGGGCTTCTGCATTGGCCGCAAGGTGCGTCAGGACCATCGCGCGGTCCCATCCTGGCAAGAGGCTCGGCTGCGAGACGGCAACGTCGTCCAGCCCCGAGACCGTGGCAAGCAGCTTTGCGGTGGCCGCGTCGACCCGTGAAAGATAGGGGTTCTTCATGGTTACCCGAGCCAGGGTAGTGCTCCCTGGCGCCGGGTGCGGCCCTTGGCGTCCGCTCCCCTAGCTTGCGAATTGCGCTTCGAGGAGGCCAATCGCGGCCTTTACGTCAGATGCGACGACGGTGTTGCGGCCGCTTGCTGCGGGCCATGCGGCAAAGCCGAGCCTCTGCACCTCCAACGGCGACCCCCGTGCGGCGGCGCATGCAAGCTCGAGAGCTTCCTCATCGAAGCCGACATCGCGGTCGGCAGCCGGGACGACGAGAGCCTCCCGGGAGCAGTGGTGGTCGAAGTGCTGAAGGCGGGCCTGCCATAACGAACCGGCGAAATTGCCTGCACGAGCAAAGCGTTCGGCGAGGGGGAGCCCGGCGCTCATAAGGAAAGCGACTGGGAGCCCGGCGCTTGACATCGAGTAGGCGAGGTGCCCAAGGGCCGCCGGGACGCCTTCGACGAGCACGTCCACGTCGTCCAGCACGACAAGTACCCCCCGCCGTTGCTCGGCGGCGCGCCGTCCCGCCTCCTCCAGTGCCAACTTGAGAAAGGACCATGGTTGGCTCGTCTCGCTTGGCACTGTTCGCAGGCGCGGCCGATCGGCGGCCCAGGTTGCCGGGACCGCTTCGTGCCGTAGCGGCACCGGCCGCCGGGTGCTCGCCGAGGTCGCTCCAGCCGGCCCCGGTGCCTTAGCCAGGCCACTCATCAACCCCATGCGACCCCCTGCTTTTTCGACAGCGACTGCGACCTGAGAAAAGGCAATTTGGCCGGGGCAGCACCTGTGGAAGACTGCCGTCCAACCAAGGCGCTCCTCGACAAGGCGAGAAATCGAACGCAGGCAAGCTGTTTTACCGAGGGCTGGTTCAGAGGCTACCAGCCTGTGAAAACGGGGGTCCGAAGGCCCATTGACGTAGGCGTCGAGCGCGCTCTTGGTGAGCGGGGCCCAACCAAGGCCTTCGTCGTCGGGGGGGTCAACGAAATGGGGCGGTTCTATGCCGCGAAATGGCCTGTAGGGAGGGCAGTTCGTCAACTTTGCCTGCTTTCTATTGCATGATCAAGGTAGTTGTCTCGTTGCTGGCCGCCATCGTGTGCAAGCCGGGCGGCGTCGTTTGCCAGCCTCGTAGCCGATTCTTCCTCGCGCACGGATGGCCACGAACGGTCTTCCGAGAGCAGGGGCAGGCGCGAGAGCACCGGCGGGAGCCGTCCCCAGAGCACGAGCGCCAGCCCCGCTGGGAGGGTCCTGATCTGGTCGGCCCGAAGGACCGGTTCATCCTCCCAACTGACCGTACGGGAGCTCTCGAGCCGACCGGGTGCAGGGTTTGCGCGGTTCGTCGAGACGCGCCGCACTCGCCGCCTACCGCATAACTTTTCGAGATCTGAGAGGTCACCCGCTGAAGTGAGGCCTCCGAGAACGGCCGTTATCGACGTAGCGTTGCCCATCGTCTCGGCTTTTTGCGGTCCCCAGCGACTGACAGCTTGCGAGAACGATTGCATTGCGTACACGATGGCGATCCCTCTCCCTCTCCCATCTGCCAAAAGCTCGGGTAGGGCAGGGATAGGGGCGATGCTCGGCGCTTCGTCGAGCAGGCCGAGCAACGGAGGATCCAAGCGCCGGGCGGGCATTTGGGCTGCGAGGCGTTCGGCGCAGTCAAAGACTTCGTCCGCGAGAGCAGTCACCAAGGGCGCCACCGCCCCCAGCCGCGACCCCTTGCCGAGCAGGTACAGGGTCCCGTTCGAGAGCAGCAACTGCTCGATATCGAGCTCCTCGCCGGGCGCCGGTGAGCAGTCTCGCGCCACGGCTTCGTGGGAAAAGCATGCCAAGGACCGTCCGAGGTAGCGCAGCACGCCCGAGGTGGTCTCGGCCGCCCCGCTCGTGTGCAGTTCGACCAGCTCCGCCCAACCCGGAGCGGCACACGGCGACGATGACAGCACCTCAACCGGAGAAAGGTCTTCTGGCCTGCGCGACCAAGCAATGACCGTGCGGATGTCGAGGCCTGCGATCGCAGCCGCGTGCAGGTAAGCCTTTAGCAGGTCGCGTGCGGAGTCACGGAAAAAGGCGCCGTTCTGCAGGTCTGTACCGTCGCCGATCGCTGCCACGAGCGCCGCCGCGCGCCTCTCGGCGACCTCGCTTCGCTCGCACCCATTGACGGGAGACCACCTCGCGCGGGGGGCGGCGGGTACCAGCCGGTCCGGGTCGAGCGCGAACACCGGGCCGCTCGCGCCGCGAACCATGGCCGTAAGTTCGTAGAGATCTGGCTTTGTCGACGTCGCCAACGCGGCACCCGGGTGCTGGCGGAGGATGGGAGCGAGCGCGCGGAACGTCTTGCCTTCGCCCGGGGGAGCAACGAGCCGGAGCGAGCATTCCCAATTGGGCCAGAGCTCGACTCTGCTCGGGTGCGACCTGCCCAGTGGGTAGCCTATGTCGGAAGGTTTCAGCCGGTGCCGCCGAAGCGTGATCGAGGGCCGGGTGCGCGCGGCGCGCTTGCGCGCCGCTGCTACCGAAGCTTCAGCCACAAGTTGGTGGCGTGTGGCAAAGCCATGCCGGTTGCGGTGGTCGGGGAGCGGGTGGGCGCGAAGAGCCAATGGGAGGCGGGCAACAACCCCTGCCCGCTTCCTTGGGAGAGCAACGTTGCCCCGGCGCCGGCGAGCCCTACGCCAGCGCTGGGGGCCCAGAGCACCCTCTTGCCGCCGGCTCAAGAGGAGGCAGGACAAGCCGAGGGCTCCCAGGACCACCACGACCAGTCCTGGCCACCCGGCACTTGCGCCGACGCTCATGCGGCGGGCCTCTTGGTCAAGGTCCGGCGGCCGGCCGCAGCGCCGTCTCCTCCCGAGCGGCAGGACGGATGACCCTTGCTTGTTCGTGAGGCCGGGGACAACAAAGACCGTTCCGCCGTCGACAGGGCGTAGTAAATGGCCCCGGGGGGGATCCCAACGCTGCGCGCCACCTCGCTGGCCGGTAGCCCCTTGACCCGCGTCGCGTATAGGAGCCGCGCCTGCGCCGCACCGAGACGGCCCTCGCGTACAGCTTCCACAAGCGCGGCCGCGAGCCATTCCGCATCAGTAAGAGCGCTCGAGAGATCTCCCGCGGCGCCCCCCCAGTCGCCCTCGAGGAGGCTCGCTGTGCGGCACTGGTAACGGTGCTGCGCCTGGCGAGCCGTCCGCAACCGGCGGGCCCCTTCACCCACGATGACGCGGTCCGCGTCCGCTCTGTCCTCGCCCGCGTGGCGCCTTATGGCCGCAAAGCATTCGGCGACCAAGTCAGCGAGGGTGTCTGCCGGCGTGGGCCAGGTCTCGCCGACGCCGTGGCCGTAGGTGGGCGTGTGCACGCGTTCGGCTCTTATCCGCGGCAGCAACGCTTGCAGGAGGGTCAAAGCGGCAAAGGGCCGGACCGCCTGGCGCAGGAGAGCAGCCAAAACGGCGGCACCCTCGGGTGAAGGGCGGTAGCCAGCCCAAGCCACCCGGGAGAGAACTGCTCGAGGGCCTCCCCCGAGCAGGAGCGGTTCCGCCGACTCCCACTGCGCCGCCTCAGCGATAGCCGTTGGTGCAGTCGCGAGCCTCTCCCATTCGCGCTGGAGGCTGACGAAAATGGCGAGGGCGGGAGTAGCTGGAGAACTTGACGGGTTTTCTGCGGGCGCTTGCATGCGCCAGAGGATGGCAAGCTAGGTTCCCCCGCCCCTTCCCCGCTGGTTTCCCCCTGGGGAGCGGGGCCGGGGGAAGTTCGGGGGGACAAACTGGGGCTACAAGACTGCCCTGATCGCGGCGACCCGCTCGCCGACCTCGTCCGGGCTGGCACCATCAAGCGCAGCGCGCATCAACGCCGAAGCGACGACCACCCCATCGGCGTGCTCGGCGGCGGCGGCAGCCTGAGCCGGGCCGGAAATGCCGAAACCCATCACCACAGGCTTGTCCGTAAGGGCCTTCAGGCGCTTGGCCAGCTCGGCGGACGAAGGGGCGAGGGCCCCGCGTTCCCCGGTGACGCCCATCAAATTGACCCCGTACACGAAACCTCGCGAGCGCTCGCATATGCGAACCAGCCGCTCGTCGGGCGTCACCGGGGCTGCGAGGAGAACAGTGGCGACCCCCTGCTCTGCGGCATCAGCCTCCCACTGCGTGGACTCCTCCAAGGGGAGGTCGGGGACTATCGCCCCGCCGACCCCGGCAGCGGCAAGCTCGCTCGCGAAGCGCTTCGTGCCGGCTCGGAGGACGAGGTTCGCGTACGTCATCACCACCAGGGGGACCTGGGCATCGAGGCCCGAGAGAAGCTTGAAAACCGTCACCGGCGTTGTCCCGCGCTCAAGTGCCAGCGCTGAGGCTTCCTGGATAGTTGGACCGTCCATCATCGGGTCAGAGAACGGGAGCCCCACTTCGACGGCGTCCGCACCCGCAGCCGCCATCGCCTCGAGGACGGCTACCCAATCGTCCCTGAAACCGCCGGTAACATAAGGCAATAACAACTTGCGCCCGCTGTCGCGCCGGCTGCGCAAGAAGCTCTCCAGCTCTGGACGAGTTACCCGGGCAGGCATCTAACTCTGGCCGCTCAGGGCCCTCATGACATGGTCGGCATCTTTGTCACCCCGCCCAGACATGGTGAGAAGGATGCTCGAGCCGCTTGGGACTTCGCCAGACTTTGTTGCCCGCACGAGCCAGGCCAAGGCATGCGCCGGCTCGAGGGCGGGGATTATGCCCTCGGTACGGGCGAGCAATTGCAAGGCCTCGAGGACTTCCTCGTCGGTCGCCGAGAAATATTGCGCCCGCCCCAGCTCAGCGAGGTGCGCGTGCTCTGGGCCGATGCCGGGGTAGTCCAGCCCGGCGGAGATGGAATGGGCCTCCTCGATCTGGCCGAACTCGTCCTGGAGGAGCAAAGACCTCATACCATGGAGCACTCCTGGCACTCCCCTCGGGCCCATTGCCGCACCTCCTGCAGCCTCGATGCCGACGAGTTTCGCGCCCGTGCCGGCAAAGCCCGCAAAAGTACCCGCTGCATTGCTTCCCCCACCTACGCAGGCAACCACATAATCGGGGGCGCCAGCGAGCAATTGCTGGCACTGCTCGCGCGCCTCATCGCCCACGACACGTTGGAACTCACGCACCATCCAAGGGAACGGGTGCGGGCCCATGACCGAACCAAGGCAGTAATGCGTCGTGGCCACTGTCGCAACCCAGTCCCGCAGGGCCTCGTTGACGGCATCTTTCAGGGTCCGGCTCCCCGAGCGGACGGGCCTCACTTCGGCGCCGAGCAAGCGCATACGGAAAACGTTGAGCTCTTGGCGGTCCATGTCGACCTCTCCCATGTACACCGTGCACTCGAGGCTGAAGAGCGCTGCCGCTGTGGCAGTGGCGACACCGTGCTGGCCCGCGCCCGTCTCGGCGACGAGGCGGGTCTTGCCCATTTGGAGAGTCAATAGGCCTTGGCCGATGACGTTATTTATCTTGTGGCTACCGGTGTGGTTAAGGTCCTCACGCTTTAGAAGGAGCCGGACACCAAGGTAGTTGGAGAGGTTGTGGCACTCCGTGAGCGCGCTGGGGCGGCCGGCATAATCGCGCAGCACCATGTGGTAGCGCTCCCGAAAGTCGCGAGAGCCCCACGCAAGGCGGAAATGGTGCTCAAGCTCTTCGCAGGCCGGGACGAGTGCTTCTGGGACAAAGCGGCCGCCAAAGCTGCCAAATCGACCACCTGCGGACGGCTCGCCCATCACCTCGTCATGCACCGTCATGCATCGCCGCTCGCAGGCCCGTCACCTTAAGCAAACGGGAGGAAGATGGGACCAGAAAAGGGCCACCCGGTCACTCGTCGTCGGCCCAGTCGTACGGGCCGATGGAGGAGCTCCCCGCCATCTTGGCCGACGCAGCAGCGAGCTGCTGCTCGGCGCGGCGCGCCGCTTCGATGAAGGCTTTCAATTTCATCGGGTCCTTCAACCCCGGCGATGCCTCGACACCTGAGGTCACGTCCACGCCCCAGGGTTTCATGCGCATAACCGCGGCGGCGACGTTCCCGGCGTTCAGCCCGCCTGCTATCACGAGGCGCTGGCCTTCAGGCATGTCACCCGCCAAGGCCCAGTCAAAGAGCTGACCGGACCCTGGGTTCGTAGCGTCGAGCAGTACCGCGTCAACCCCGTACTCGCCCGCACGCGCGACGCGGGCGTCGCCTGCAGGGAACGCCTTGAGGACCATGGGGACGCGCTGGCGGATCCACTGGGCTTCATCGGGAGTCTCGCGCCCGTGGAGCTGTGCGGCCTGAAGGCCCGCCGAATAGACGACCTCGACGACACGGCGAGGGGCATCGTCACGGAAAACACCTACTGTTATCAGGTCTTCCCGGGGCAGGCGCTTCACGATGTCAGCTACGCGCTGGGGGCTGACCTGGCGCGGCGAAGGGGCAAAGATGAAGCCCACCGCATTAGCCCCCATGGCAACCGCCAATAACGCGTCATCTTCTGAAGTTGTCCCGCAGATCTTGATCAGCAACTGAAACCTTCCAGCAGGTAAGCGAGCGCAGCGGCAGGGTCGGGCGCCGTGACGAGCGCCTCGCCTACAAGGATGGCATCAAAACCAGCATCCACAAGGCGCACAACGTCATCGTGGCCCCGGATCCCCGACTCGGCCACTCTTGTGACGTGGTCGGGGAGGCTCGCCGCCACCCGCACGGCACGCTCGCGGTCCACCTCAAAGGTCGTGAGGTCACGCTGGTTTACCCCAACGAGGTCGGCGCCAGCGTCAAGGGCGACCTGCGCCTCGCTTTCATCGTGAACTTCGACGAGCGCATCGATGCCGACTGAGCGCGAGAGCTCGACGAGCGCGACCAGTTCCTCGGGCCTGAGCGCGCTCACGATCAGGAGCACCGCGTCAGCTCCCATGAGCCGCGCGTCTGTCACGTCGGCCGGGCCGACGGTGAAGTCCTTGCGCAAGACAGGAACTTCGACGGCTGAACGTGCCTCGGCAAGGTCGGCGGCTGAGCCACCGAAAAACTCGCTGTCCGTCAACACCGAAAGGCAGGCGGCGCCCGCGCTCGCATATGTCTTTGCGAGCACGCTCGGCACGAGGTCCAGAGCGAGAGCACCTTGGGAGGGGCTGCGGCGCTTTAGCTCGGCGATCACCGAGATCGACCGGCCCCGGCGGTCGGGTAAGCCGGAGCTGGCCCGGAGGGCTCGGGCGAAACCCCTCGGTGGCGGGCAGGCGCGGGCAGCCTCGGTAAGCGCCGTCAGGTCACGGTCATCTGCTGCCTTGCGAGCACTGTGCGCTCGCAAGATCGCGTCGAGATAGGTCGCCACCGGTCCTCAGCGTAGCCCGGCCCTTGCCGCACCCAGGCCTTTTACGCAAGGCGCCACTTGTAGCGCTTGGCGCACTGGGTTGTTCACCAATCTCCTCCCCGCAGCTGGCATGCTTGCAAGGTGGCCACTGACCAGGGGACCATCGTTGTGGTTGAAGACGACAGCAACATCGCTGACCTGGTGGACATGTACCTGCGCGGGGAGGGTTTCCGCGTCATCCAAGCCGGGACGGGCGAAGCAGGTCTGGCCGCGATAGAGCGGGAGCGGCCCCGGATGGTGATCCTCGACGTCAGCCTGCCCGGGGGCATGGACGGCCTCGAAGTTTGCAGGAGAGTGCGCTCCACGCGGTCACTGCCTGTCCTCATGTTGACGGCGCGCGACAGCGAGGTGGACCGGGTGCTCGGGCTGGAGATGGGGGCGGATGACTACGTCACCAAGCCTTTTTCGCCACGCGAGCTGGTTGCGCGCGTGAGGGCCATCCTCCGGCGCGCCGATGGAGGAAGTGGAGGCGGGGAAAGAAGCGAGGTCCTGATGGCTGGCCGGGTGGAGGTAGACCTGGTCAGGAGAGAAGCGAGGATTGACGGCGAGGTCGTGCCGCTTGCGTCCAAAGAGTTCCAACTGCTCGTCTTCTTCGCCGAGCGCCCCGGCCGGGCCCTCTCGCGCCAGCAGCTTTTGGACGGCGTGTGGGGGCCTGGGTGGTACGGCGACGACCGCACGGTGGATGCCCACGTGCGCCAGCTCCGCAAGAAATTGGGGGACGGCTTCCCCCTGTCGACTGTCTGGGGCATGGGGTACAGGCTGGGCTGAGAGCTCGCAGGGAGGGCAGCGCTAGGTGCGCAAACGCATCACGCTCACGATGGCTGCCCTGGTGGTGGGCGTCCTCGTACTGGTTGGGGTGGCAACGCTCGGGCTGACCCAGCTCGACAGCGTCCACCAAACACAGTCGCAGCTTTCTTCCGAAACACAGAGCCTTGCAAACGGGGTAGAGGACGAGCTTTCGACCGGGCGGCACCACGACCTGCTCGACGTGCTCCGCAGCGTGGTCAGCATCCTGAAAGGGCCTATCGAGCAGCAGGGCGAGGTCCTCGCTGTCAACCGCCACGGCGCGTTTTTCAACCCCCTCGAGCCAAGCCAGCGGGTTGGGTTGCCGAGTGGCCTGAGCGCTCAAGACATCCTCGGGACAACACAGGAGCAGACGTTTGACTTTTTCGGTTCCGAGCCGGTGAGCGGGCACCGCGGCCGCCTCGTCTGGGCGGCCGAGCTGCTGCCAACCCCCGTCCCCGTCGGCAATGGCGCCGACCTCAATGTGGTGGTGGTGCTCACACGTCAGGCACCCTCGGGTCTCGGTGCAGCTGGGACCTGGTTCGGCATTTCTGCCGCGGCGACGTTGGTCATAGCTCTCCTCGCCGCCGAGCGTCTCGGGCGCCGCATTGCTCGACCTCTCCAGCAGACAGAAGTCGTGACGCGGCGGATCGCCAGAGGCGACCTCGACGCCCGGGTGCGGCTTGCGAGGAGAGAGGGCGCAGAATTGGTCTCGCTCGCCAACAGCGTCAACCAGATGGCTGCCAGCCTCGCAAGAGCGCAACGGGCGCAGCGCCAGTTCCTGATGTCGGTCTCCCACGACCTTCGGACCCCGCTGACCTCCATCAGAGGTTTTGCCGAAGCTGTCTCCGACGGCACGACGAACGATGTCAGCTACGCGGTTGGGATCATCATCTCGGAGGCTCGTCGGCTCGAGCGACTGGTTGCCGACCTTCTCGAGCTGGCAAAGCTCGAGGCTGGCGCGTTCAGCCTGCAATGCGTCCCGGTCGACCTGGACGAAGTGACGAGCGACGCCGTCCAGGCCTTCGGGCCAGCGGCCGCCCGCTTGGACTTGGCCTTGGAAGTGCGGGCCCATACCAGCGCCCCTCTCCTTTGCGACGCAGATCCTGACAGGTTGGCGCAAGTGGTCGGGAACATGGTGGAGAACGCCCTGAAATACGCACGCTCGCGCGTTGTCGTCACCACGGTGAGCTTCGAGGGGGCGCCCACGCTCCTCGTGGAAGACGACGGGCCGGGGATAGCGAAAGAGGACCTGGACAAGGTCTTCGAACGCCTCTATCAGTCTGCGACAGCGGCGTCGCGCAAGCTGGGCTCGGGGCTCGGGCTGGCGATCGTGGAGGAGCTTGTCAGCGCTATGGGCGGCAAGGCGCGTGCGGAGTCGCCCATTTATGGGGAGGGCGGGACGAGGCTCGTAGTTGTCCTGAGGGCGGTCGTCAGGGCTCCGGGGAGCTCATTTGGGGAGCCGGTCCCCGAGCTTGCTGCGCGGCCCCTTGGAGCGGGCGAGGGGGCTGGCGACGGGGCGGGCAGCGGGGCTGGCGACGGAGCCGGCCCTGAAACCTAGCGCCGAGCGCACGGCGACCTGCGGCCGAGGGCCCTTATTGCCTACGCATTTGAGGGCACGCTCGTGCCCGGGCCTCGACGGCGCAGCACCGGGGTGGCGGCCCGGGCCGAGAGAGAAGGCAGGAAACCCCGCCCTGAAGACCCCTCAGCATTTGGGCTCGGCTGCGGGTGGCCGCCGCCGGTGCTCGGAGCCCCCTCGACGACGAAGCCGGCATCCGCGATCATTTGGAGGTCGGCCGCCCCGGGGGCACCTTCGGACGTCAGATAATCGCCCAGGAACATAGAGTTTGCGATGTGAAGCCCGAGGGGCTGCAGGCTCCGCAAGTGCATTTCCCGTCCTCCGGCGATGCGGACCTCGCTGCGCGGGAAAACGAAGCGGAACATCCCGAGCACCCGCAAGCAGTGCAGAGGCGTGAGATCTGCCCGGCCTTCAAGAGGCGTCCCCGGGAAAGGCATGAGGAAGTTCACAGGCACCGACGCCGGCTCGAGCTCCCGTAACGAGAAGGCGACGTCGACCACCTCTTGATCGGTTTCACCCATCCCCACGATCACCCCCGAGCACGGCGAGAGCCCACCAGCAACAGCGCTGCGGACCGTGGCGACCCGGTCATCAAAGGTATGCGTAGAACAGATCTCCCCGTAGTGGGAAGCGGATGTGTTCAAGTTGTGGTTGTAGGCGTCGACGCCCGCGGACCTGAGCTCGCTTGCCTGTGCCTCCTCGAGGATCCCGAGGCAGACACAAATTTCGAGCTCCGGATGGGCCTTTTTGATCGCAGCGACTGTTTGCGCAACGCGAGAGATGTCGCGCTCGGAAGGCCCGCGGCCGCTGGCGACAAGGCAGACGCGCCGAGCTCCCCGCTCGGCTGCCCGCGCCGCTTCAGACAAGGCCGTGGCAGGGTCGAGCCAATTGTAAGTGAGCGCGCCGGCCTGGGAACCGCGCCGCTGCGAACAGTACGAGCAGTCCTCCCCACAAAGGCCACTTTTCATGTTCACCAGGTAATTGAGCTTCACGCGGTTGCCGAAATACGCCCGCCGCACCCGCCCGGCGGCGGCTACCAAGTCCAGGACCGCACTGTCGGGCAAGCACAGTACCGCGAGGGCATCGTCTCGAGACAGCCGGCGGCCCTCCAACACATCGGTTGCCAATTGTCCGAGCCACTCGCTTATGGGCGCTGAGACCACGCCGGGAGCGCTCATGTCCAATAAGTTAGCCGTTGGCACTACACCCGCGAGAGGACAACCTCAGCCGCTTCCTCGGGGGCCACACAGACCCTCAGGCCTGTTCGCTGCTCGAGCCAGGCTTTGTTTGCTAAGTGGACAGGGTCTTGTGCGGCAAAGCGGTTCATGTACACGATGAGCCGCGTCCGGGAAAGGGCGCGCTGCGCCAGGTTCACATTGCTGAGGGCCCCGAGCGCCGCCCCGGTGACAAGCAAGACGTAATCGGGCCCCATTAAATCGATGAAATCGACGCCGTCACCGTTGGCGGCTTGGGGGGAACCGACGCCGCCCGCAAGCTCGACCAACCCGATTTCGGCACCAAGAGGCCAGGAGATCTCGGCCACGAGATCTCCTACGGTGAAGGGGCGTTCGCCCAGGTGCTCCGCAGCCATCGGCGGTGCGAGAGCGATTGGGTACCACCGGGGAGCGGGGCAGATCTGAGTGGCAGCCTCCCCCGTCGCCGAGGACAACACTTCAGCATCTGTCGGGAAGGCGCTCGAGGGCTCGAAGGATTGCGCGGGCTTGCGGGCAGAGACACTGTGGCCCCCTCGCTGGAATATTTCCGCCAGCCGGCAAGCGAGCCACGTCTTGCCGACGTCCGTGCCGGTGCCGGTGACCACGGCGAGGGTACGAGGCCGGTGCCCTTGCGTTGAGGCAGGCACGGTTAGGCAGCGGGCGCGGCGGCCGGGCGCGTCGAACTTACGCGTTCGAAGGCCAGCACACCGAACACCAGGAGGACCGCGACGACTACGAGGCAGGGGCCAAACTCCCGGAGCCCGTAGCGCTGGAAGATCACGCCGAACATGGCCGAGATCCCTGACCCGCCAAGCGAAGAGGCGCCGATCTGCCAACCGATGACATGGTGCGCGATGTCCTCGCCGACCCGGAGCGGGGTGAGAGCCATGAGGGCCGGGAAGACGCCGGCGAGCGCACCGCCCAATACGACCAAGCCGACGAGCGCGGCGACGACCGAAGGCCGCCACCAGACGAGCGCTGTAGCCAGCAAGGCGACCACGCAGCCCCAACGCAGGACCGCCGCCGGTGGCACGGGCCGGCGGGGCGCCGCCAATGCGAACCTGACCACCATGAGCGCTCCCCAGTAGCCGAAGGTGGCAAAGCCTGTCGACGTCTCGCTCAGGTGAAGCGGCCCGCGGGCATAACTCGCTTCCCACTGGCCTGCGCCCACTTCCAAGCCGACGTACACCATGAAGACCAAGAGCCCTACTCCCACAATGGAGATCAGCTGCGGCCTGCTCTGGCCGTTTGGTTTCTTGGCTGGCACCGCTCCGGTTGGCGGGTACTTGCCGCGCCCTTCGGTGGCCCCGCTGGCCTGCGACGAAGTTGAGGAGAGCGAACCGGCTCCCGAAGAGCACTGGACGGTCTCGGGCGCCGCAAGCGAGCCAGCCTGAACAGTGGAGCCCCGGCCGGCGAACCACCAGCTGAACGCCAGGACGAGGTCCACCAGGACCAATGAGCCGTAGGAAGCACGCCACGAACCGAGCAACAGCCCCGCCGTGATCACCAGCGGGCCAAAGCTGGTACCAACCCCGTAGCAGCCGTGGACGAAGTTCAACAGGCGCGTGCGCCCTGACATCGCGACGGAGGCATTGCCGGCACTGTCGATGAGGCCGGCGGCAAGTCCCAAGCCCAGGCCGGAGGTTACGAACGCCCAAAATGCGGGAGACAAGACGATGCCCGCAGCACCGAGCGCACCTGCCGTCGCCCCGAGGGCTATGGTCCCGCGCGCCCCCGTGCGGGCCAATAGCAAGCCGGCGATCGACGAGCTCAGCAAAGAGCCGGCCGTGGCCACGAGAAGGGCGATCCCAAGGTCGCCCACAGGGGCACCAAAGGCGTGGCGCAGCGACGGCCAAGCCGTCCCGATCATCCCGTCGGGCAAGCCGAGCGCCACGAACGCGTACATGGCAAGCACGTCATAGGAACGCCGAGGGACAGCAACGGCACGGGGTGCCGCTCGCGAGCCACCGGTCACTGCTCGCGGAGCGGCAGGTGGTGGACCTGGGCAGTGACAGGGCCTGCCTGAGGGCTCGACGACTGCACTGTGAGGACATCGCCAACTTGCACGGCGCGAGCTGCGTACCCGAGCGCCACCCAACCGAGCGACGGCGACAGCGCGACACTCGTCAACCGGCCCACCTCACGAGCGTCATCGGGGCTCGCTGAGGCCAAGAGGGCGTCGCTTGCTCGGCATGGCCCGCTCAGCAAGAAACCGCGTAGGTGACGTGGCACGTTGCTGCCCCGGGAGTCGATGCGAGCCACCAGCTCCTGGCCGGTGTAGCAGCCCTTCGTGAAGCTCACCGCAGCTGCGACGAGGCCTGCTTCGGCTGGGATCGTCCGCTCGTCGAGCTCAAGTCCATGTTTGGGGAAGCCCGCTACGATCCTTGCAGCCTCGTAAAGCTCTTGAGCCGCCTCGATGGCACCTCCGGGAGCCGCCGGGGAAGGCCCGACAACGTCGTAACCGGTGAGGCCGCCCCAGCTGAAAGGTACCGTAACGTTGCCCATGCTGTCCCCGACGACCCCTTGAGCTTGGGCACCGAGCAGGTCGGCCCGGCCGCGCACAGCCAGCGCCCTCCATGGCAGTGCCTCTATCTCGGCCTTGGTCCGCAAGCGGAACCGGAGCAGCCGCCCGACGACGGCGTCGGACATCTCAGAGTCTGTGTCGAGGAGGAACTCATCGTCGGCCAGGCGCGAGCAACGCAGCAGGGCGACGAGCCTGCCCTGGGGCTGGAGCAGGAGCGCCCAGGCCCACCCGCCGGGAGCGAGCTTGGCGATGTCCTGGCTGAGCTGGCCTTGCAGGTAACGCTCGGCGTCTGGGCCGTGAACCCGGGTTACATCGCGGCCCAGCTCGCTGACGGCGAGGCCTCTCCAGAGGGCCTCGTACTCAGCTTCGCCGCCCTCTCGGCTCAAGGCACACCGCCGATGTCGCCGGGTTGTGCCCTGCCCTCGCTGAGCGCTCGGGCGGCGGCGATCCGGCGCGCACCAGGCACCGCAGCCAGGAGGGCAGCGGCCTTGTTGGCGCATTCGAGGTCCTCAGTTTCGGCGATGCTGTCGGCGACGATGCCTGCGCCTGCTTGGACGCTCGCGGTGCCGTCTGCAGCCACCAACATCGTCCGGATCGCGATGGCAGTGTCGACGTTGCCTGAAAAGTCGACGTAGCCGACGACACCGGCATATGGCCCACGACGAGCAGGCTCGAGCTCGTCGATGATCTCCATCGCCCTCACCTTGGGGGCCCCCGAAACCGTCCCTGCCGGAAGGGTCGCCCTGAGGACGTCAACGGGGCCCAACCCCGGACGGAGGCGGCCTGAGACCTGCGAGGTGAGGTGCATCACGTGGCTGTAGCGCTCCAGGGTCATGAGCTCGTCCACCGACTCGGACCCGTACTCGACGACCCGGCCGACGTCGTTGCGAGCGAGGTCGACCAACATGACGTGCTCAGCACGTTCTTTGGGGTGCTCGATCAGCTCTGCTGCCATCCTGCGGTCGTCGGTGTCGGTGCGGCCGCGTCGGCGCGTGCCGGCAATCGGCCTCGATGTGACCCTCCCGTCCCGGACGCGCACCATCGGCTCGGGCGAGGAACCGACGACCGCCAGCTCGGGGTACTGCAGCAGGTACATGTACGGGCTCGGGTTGACCTGGCGCAGCGACCTGTAGAGGTCGAGCGGCTTGGACCCGAGGTCGAGGTCGAAACGCTGGGCAAGCACGACCTGGAAGATGTCCCCGGCGAAGATGTGCTCCCGAGCTGCTTCCACGGCGGCGGCATAGAGCGCGGGGGGCGTCCGGCGCCGGAAGGTGGGCAGCTCGTCGTCACGCTGAGGCGGCGAGATCACCGGCTCATCGATCGGCTTGGCGCCTTGGGCGGCAAAAGCCTCGAGCCTTGCCGACGCCCACTCGTAGAGGTCCTCCAGGTCGTGGCGGCTTTGCCCAGGCGGGACAGGGACCGCCTCGACCAGAGTTACCCGCTGGCGCCACGAGTCGTACGCCGCCACCTGACCGACGACCGACATGATGGCGTCGGGGAAACCGAGCTCGTCCGGCGGCGCTTGTACGAGCGACTCCACCTCGCGTACGACGTCGTAGCCGAGGTAGCCGACGAGCCCTCCGTGGAGCGGGGGCAGCCCCTCCAGCGAAGGCGACTTGTAATGTGCGAGGACGGCCTCGGTCGCCGAGAGGATCCCGCAGCCCGGAGGCAAGTCGACCGGCAGGGCCCCTTCAACCGAGACCTTGCCACCCTCGAGGCGCAGCGTCGCCGAAGGGTGCCGGCCGATAAACGACCAGCGGCCCCAGGTCCCGGCGTGCTCGACTGATTCGAGCAAGAAACCGGGCTCGTCTCCCACCAACCGTGCGAAGGCGGCCACCGGGGTGGTCAGGTCCGCGAGCAGCTCCCGCCACACAGGCACAATGGTCCACTCGCGGGCGAGCGCAACGAAGTCGTCACGGCTCGGCCGGACAGTACGTGGGGGGGCAACAGGTCGTGGGTCAGTCACTACTGATGCCTCCAGGGACCTTCGCCCGCTTGCCTGCTCAGAAAACGCTTGTTAATAGGGCTAACCGTTGCCGGCAAGCGGGCGAAAGCTGCCTGTCGTGGCACTAGTCGGCGCTGCCAGCCCAAAGCTACGGAAAAAGCAGCTCCGCTCTCCGGTGTGGCACGCTCCCGTGCCCTCTTGATCAACCACGAAAAGCAGCGTGTCCCCGTCGCAGTCGTAGTAGGCGGCTCTCACCCACTGGCGGTCACCCGACGAGTCCCCCTTGCGCCAGCGCTCCTGGCGGCTCCTCGACCAGAAAACGGTCCGCCCGGACTCCAAAGTCTCAAGGAGGACCTCCTCGTTCATCCACGCCATCATGAGCACCTGGCCGGTGCCTTGTTCCTGGACTATCGCGGGCACAAGGCCGTCTGAGTTGTACTTGACGGCGGCGAGCTGCTCGGGAGTTGCCGAAATGGGCGTGGCGACTGGCATCGCTACATGCTACAGAGGCTCAACCTCCCGCCATCGCGCCAATTACGACAAAAGGCTCTACGCCATCGGCGACATTGCGGGGGAGGGGCTCGTCCGGCCCGAGGTCCGAAAGGTCGCTCTCGTGGACAAAAAAGCGGATAAAAGCCCGCCTTCTGCCACTGGCTTGGTCCCTGATCGTACCGCGCAAACAAGGGTGTGCCTCCTCGATCGCGTCCAGCACCGCCCGCTGGGTCACCGGGCCCGGGACGACCACGGTGACCTCGGACGGGACGCTTGCCAGCACCCGGAGAGGCGCTGGCAGCCGCACCCGCACTCGCGAGGCCGCGCTCACGGCAAGGTTTGCGCCTCGACTGACAGCACCGCAGGCAAGTCCCGTGCCGCCGGGTACCAAGTGTCCCCGCCGTCTGGCGAGGCGTATACCTGGCCGCCGGTGGTACCGAAGTAAACGCCGCAAGGGTCGAGGGTGTCGACTGCCATCGCGTCGCGCAAGACGTCGACATAGCAGTGCTGCTGCGGGAGCCCCTTGGTCAAAGGCTCCCACTCGCCCCCGCCGGTCTTGGAGCGGTAAACGCGGAGCTTGCCTTCGGGTGGGTAGTGCTCAGAGTCGCTCTTTATGGGCACGACATAAATGGTCTCTGGCTCGTTGGAATTGACAGAGATCGCGAAGCCAAAGTCTGTCGGCAGATCGCCACTTATCTCATGCCATGAGCCTCCACCATCGTCAGAACGCATGACGTCCCAATGTTTTTGCATGAACAGCACGTCAGGGTGCGACCGGTGCATTGCGATCTTGTGCACGCAGTGGCCGACTTCGGCGTCGGGGTCAGGGAGCACTCCACCCGACAACAACCCTTTGTTGATCGGCTGCCAGCTCGTGCCGGCGTCGTCGCTGCGGAAAGCCCCGGCGGCGGAGATCGCGACGATCATCCTCGAGGGGTCGCAAGGCGACAGGAGGATGGTGTGCAGGCAGAGGCCACCGGCTCCCGGTTGCCACGTAGGCCCGGTCGGGTGCCGGCGAAGCCCAGTGAGCTCCTCCCAGCTGGCCCCGCCGTCCTGCGAACGGTAAAGCGCTGCGTCCTGGGCGCCCGCATAGACGACGTCGGGGTCGTCCGGCGAAGGCTCGATATGCCAGATCCTCGTGAACTCCCAGGGCTTGTCGCTGCCGTCGTACCACTTGTGGGTGCCGGCGCCGCCCTCGTAGGCAAAGTCGTTGCCTATAGCCGACCAAGTCTTGCCACCATCGTCAGAACGCTGTACGACCTGGCCGAACCAGCCGCTCGTCTGCGAGGCGTACATGCGGTCGGGATCGGCTGGCGAAGCGTCCATGTGGTAAATCTCCCAACCGGGGAAGAGAGGGCCTTCGACCTCCCATGCCCCCCGGCGACCGTCAGAGGTCAGGAGGAAACCGCCTTTCCTTGTCCCCACCATGAGCCGGACCCTGCTCACTTGCACCTCCTAGAACTCGGCAACGGCGCGTTCACGCCCTCCCGAGCCTACGCGAGCACGAGCAAGAAGGTTCGGTCTCCCGAACAGGCCGGGTTCAAAGGTAAAGGCCCGTGCTGTCCGAGACACGCTCGGCAGCGACGGCATGGATGTCGCGTTCGCGCAGGATGAGGTAGTTGTCGCCCTGCACCTCTACTTCGAAGCGGTCCTCCGGGTTGAACAGCACGTGGTCACCGGGCTTTATTGCCCGCACCTGCGGCCCCGTAGCTACCACTTCTGCCCAGCTCAGTCGCCTTGGGATCTCGGCGGTAGCGGGGATGAGGATGCCGGACTTGGACTTGCGCTCGCCCTCGGACTTGGGCACCTGCACGAGCAACCTGTCCGTCAGCATCTGGATCGGTTGCTTCTGTGAGCCGGTTTCGTCAGAGGCCATCTCCGGCAAGCTAGTACGCCTCCCGGTGGCGGTGCCTGCCGGGAGGCGGCCCTAACCCGAGCGCGCCGTGGGGCGCACAGTCACGCCGGCGGCCGCCAGGGCCTCCTTGGCCTGCGCGATGGTGACCTCGCCGAAATGGAAAATCGACGCCGCCAGCACGGCGTCGGCCTTACCGACGACGGCCCCGTCGACGAGGTCGGAAAGATTTCCTACGCCCCCACTGGCGACAACGGGGATGCTCGTGGCATCTACGACCTGGCGTGTGAGCTCGAGGTCGTAGCCGTTGCGGGTGCCGTCTCTGTCAATCGAGTTGAGCACGAGCTCTCCGGCCCCGAGCTCCTGACAGCGAACGGCCCAACCGATGGAGTCGACGCCGGTCGGCACCCGGCCACCATGCGTGTAGACCTCCCAGCCCCCCCCGGCACGGCGCTTCACGTCCATGCCGACGACGGTGCACTGGGCCCCAAAAGTGGCAGAAATCTCTGCCACCAGCTCGGGCCGGGCGACGGCAGCGGAATTGACGCTCACTTTGTCGGCGCCGAGGCGGAGGAGGCGCCTGGCATCTTCGAGGGTGCGGACGCCGCCGCCCACCGTCAGGGGTATAAAGACCTCTTCCGCAGTGCGTGCGACAACGTCGAACATCGTCTCGCGCGCCTCGGCAGAAGCTGTGATGTCGTAAAAGACAAGCTCGTCGGCGCCTTCTTCGTCGTAGCGCGCACCAAGCTCGACCGGGTCGCCGGCGTCGGCTAAGCCTGCGAAGCGCACACCCTTGACGACCCTTCCTCCGTCCACGTCCAGGCACGGGACCACACGGACAGCCCTCAACGAGGTGCCCCCCGGCTGGCGGCGACCGCGTCGCGGCTGCTGAAGCGCCCCTCGTAGATCGCCCGGCCGACGATGACCCCGGCGAGCCGGCGCTCACCTACGTGGAGACGGGCGAGGCGGCGGAGGTCGTCGAGGGACCCGACCCCTCCTGAAGCGATGAGGGGTGCCTCGCCCACCTCGAGAAGAGCCCTGTAACCGTTCAGGTCCGGCCCCACCATCAGGCCATCTCGGGAGATTTCTGTCACGACCACTGCTGCGGCCCCTGCCGCCACGAGAGCTGGCACGACGCTCGTGAGGGCCCGCCCGGCGCGCTGTTGCCATCCTTTTACACGTACTTCGCCTTGGAAATGGTCAACGCCCGCTGCTACCTGGCCGGGCCAGCGATGCGTGGCCTTGGCAAAAAACTCCTCGTCCAGGAGGGCGGCGGTGCCAACAACAACACGCGCGGCCCCCCCCTCGAGCAGTTGCTCGATGTCAGCTTCGGAACGCACGCCGCCACCAGCCTGCACGGGGACTGTCACGGCGCGGGCGATCTCGAGGACCACCTCCCGGTTGGCGGCCTCGCCGGTCCGGGCGGCGTCGAGGTCCACTACGTGCAACCAGGGGACGCCGGCAGCTTGGAAGGCCGTCGCTCGCGCGACGGGGTCGGCACCGTAGACCGTTTCCCGGCCGAAATCCCCCTGTGCCAGCCGGACGCAGCAGCCGCCCCGCAGGTCGATGGCCGCGTAGAGGTCCATCACTAATTTTCCTGGCAGAGCTTGACAAAATTGCCGAGCACGCCCAGCCCGACCGAAGACGACTTTTCGGGATGGAACTGGGTTGCAAAGACTGTGCCTTCCTCGCAGGCCGACGCCACCGGCCCTCCGTAGTCGCACGTCGCCACCGTCTCGGTCCCTACGGGAGGGGCAAAAGAGTGGACGAAGTAAGCCCAAGCGCCCTTTTCGAAACCCGAAAGCAACCGGCTCCCAGGGCGAACTTCGAGCAGGTTCCATTGCATCTGAGGTCGGCGCACCGGCCCGCCGAGGAGCGCCACCGTGCCCTCGAACAGGCCAAGGCCGCGAGCGCCGGGCGCCTCCTCGGAAGCCGAATAGAGAAGTTGCATACCAACGCAGATGCCCAGGAACGGCCGCCCGCCGTTGGCGGCGCTCAGTGCCGCCTCCCAAAGGCCGCTCGCGGCAAGTGCCTCGCTGCAACGGCCAAAATGGCCCACGCCTGGCAGTACGACACCGTCGGCCGAGGCGATACCCGCCGTCTTGGTGACCAGGCGGGCGTCGGCGCCCGCCCGGCAAAGGCCTTTCTCGGCGGAACGTAAGTTCCCGATGCCATAGTCGATAACAGCTACGTACGGCCCGGCTGCGAGCACTAGCCGAGTACCCCCTTGGTCGATGGGACCCCACGGCCCTCGATGCGCGCTGCGTCCCTGAGCGCCCTCGCGACGCCTTTGAAGCTCGCTTCCAGGATGTGGTGGGTGTTGCGGCCACTGCGCATCCTTATGTGCAAGGTGATCGCGGCCGAGCTCGAGAAAGCTCGCCAAAATTCCTCTGCCAGCTGGGGGTCAAAAGGTGGTTCCCCTAAGGGGTACGCCTCTCCTCCACCCCCGGCGTCAACCTCATAAACGAGGAACGGCCGCCCCGAAAGGTCCAGCGCCACTTCGACCAAAGCCTCGTCCAGTGGCAGCGAGACGGAGCCAAAGCGCCTGACGCCGGAGCGGTCCCCGAGCGCCTCCCGGAGAGCTTCGCCGAGGAGGAGCCCGACGTCTTCGACAGTGTGGTGCGCATCTACTTCCAAGTCGCCCTGGGCGCTAACCCTGAGGTCAAAGCCGCCGTGGCGCCCCAATTGGGAAAGCATGTGGTCAAAGAAGGGCAGCCCCGTCGCGACCTCGACATTCCCAGCCCCGTCAACGGCGAGGTCGATAGATACCCTGGTCTCTTTGGTCTCGCGCTCCTTGGCGACGGTGCGGGCGCTCATGCCAGCACCTCGCGCAATGCTACGAGAAAGCGTTGATTTTCTGCGGGCGTACCAACGGTTGTGCGAAGGCAGCCCTCGAGGTTGGGCCAGCTCGAGGTGTCCCGCACCAGTACCGAGCGGCGCACGAGCTCTTCCCAAACCTGCTTGCCATCACGCTCTTTGGGCCGCCAGAGGACGAAGTTCGCTTGAGAAGGCCAGACTTTTACCGGCATGCGGGACAGCTCTGTCACAAGGTGCTCTCTTTGCTCGATTATCGCCGCCACTCTGCTTTCCATTTGCGAAGAAAATTGGAGCGCGAGGCGCCCGGCCGCCTGCTTCAAGACATCGAGATGGTACGGCAGGGCTACGCGCTCCAGAGCTTTTACGACTTCTCCCGGGCCGATCATGTAGCCCAAACGGAGCCCCGCCATGGACCACGTCTTGGAGTACGTCCGCACGACGACCAAGGGGACGCCGTCGCCGACCAGGCTGAGCGCCGACCAGGAAGAGAACTGGCCGTAGGCTTCGTCGACAACCACGAGCCCGCTCGTTGCGGCAAGGACCGCCCGCACTGTTTGCTCGTCTTCCACCAAACCAGTCGGGTTGTTGGGCGAGCACAAAAACACCATCGCGGGTTTCACTTTTTGCACCAGCTCTAACGCCGGCACGATGTCTATGAGAAAATCCTCGTTGCGTCCGCCTTGGGCAACCTGCGTCCCGGTCAGGTGGGCGATATGGGAGTGGAGCGCGTAAGTCGGCTCGAACATGAGAGCCTTTCTCCCTGCGCCTCCATAAGCGAGGCAGAGCGACTGGAGGACTTCGTTCGACCCGTTGGCGGCGAAAACTTGCTCAGCGGCTACGCCGTGCCACCCGGCGATCGCCTCGCGCAGAGCCGACGCCGAGCGGTCCGGGTACCGGTTGAAGGCGGCGCCCCGAGCGATCTCGCACACGGCGTCGACCCATTCGGGGGGGGGAGGGTACGGCGACTCGTTGGTGTTCAGCCTCACTTCAACCGGCACCTGGGGCGAGTGGTAGCCAGCTCGCAAACCGAGATCGGAGCGGGGCGAAGGGAGCGGCCGAGCGAGGCCGGCTGGCTGGGTCATGTCGACGAGCCCACCGAGGCGGTACCTTTACGGCCCGCGGCAACCTGGTCGTCGGCGCGACGCAGGACCGACTCGGCGTGGGCGGCGAGCCCCTCAGCCTCGGCTATGGCAGCGACGTGAGGAGCTACCCTCGCCAGCGCCTCCTCGTCGACCGACACGACGTGCACCCGCTTCAAAAAGTCCAAAGTCCCGAGCGCGCTCGAGAAGCGGGCGCTCCTCGCCGTCGGCAGCACGTGGCTGGGGCCTGCCAGGTAATCGCCCACGCTGGCTGGGGCCCAGGGCCCGCAGAAGACGGCGCCTGCCGAGCGGACCAGGGGCACCAAGGCCTCGGGGCTCGCGGTGAGCAGCTCGAGGTGCTCGGGGGCGACGATATTGCAGACCGCCATCGCCTGGTCGGGCCCGTCGACGAGCACGGACCAGCCCCCTTTTTCGAGCGTCGAGGTGACTTCGGGCCGCCGAGGGGAGGCAGCAGCAAAGCGCTCGACCGCCTCCTCAACCGCCGATGCGACTTGCTCGGACCAGCAGACGAGCCAGGAGAGGCCGTCGGGGCCGTGCTCGGCTTGGACAACGAGGTCGAGCGCCGCGTACTCGGCGGGGACAGCCCCGTCGGCAACCACAACGACCTCAGATGGCCCGGCAAACGCGGAAGGCACGCCGACGGCGCCCTCTTCGGCGACGAGGCGCTGTGCTGTCGCCACATAGGCGTTGCCCGGCCCCACGATCATGTCTACTGGCCGGATGGTCTCGGTGCCGTAGGCCAAGGCGGCGACGGCCTGGGCGCCCCCCACTGCGAACACCTCGTCGGCTCCGGCAATGGCGGCCGCAGCAAGCACGACCAGGGGCACTCGCATCGGCTCGCCGGGGCGCCCAGGCACAGGCGATGGCGGGGAGCACACGGCTATCTCCCTGACCCCTGCAGCCCGCGCCGGCAGCGCCGTCATGAGGACGCTCGAAGCGAGCGGCGCTCGCCCGCCTGGCGCGTAGCAGCCCGCGCGGGCGACGGGCACGAGGAGCTCTCTTGTGACGACGCCGTTTTGCCCGGCGTGCTCGAAGCCGCCGTGAGCAGCGAGCTCGGCCTCGTGGAACGCGAGGATGGAGCGCGCCGCCTCTTCGAGCGCTTTGCGGAGCACCCCCGGGACCTGTCCCCGGGCCGCCTCGAGCTCCTCCCTCGGGACTCGTAAGGATGCCGGCTCTCCCCCATCGAAGCGACGCGTCAGCTCAGCGAGCGCTGCGTCACCACCGCTCTTCACCGCCGAGAGGATCGCGCGCACCGCTTGTACCGGCCCCTCGCCTGCCAACTTGGGAGCTGGCAGGTACGTACGGAGGTCTTCCCTCGCGCCGCGCAGGTCGAGACGGGAGAGCAGCTGGGCCACGGCAGGAATGCTACCTAGTGCGAAGGGCAGGCAGCCTCGGCGAGCAGCCGCCAGGCCAAGCTGGCCTGAGCGGGAGACATCCTGGAAGGCCCTGCCCACCGACTATTTTCGCAATCACTGTGGGAGGCTCCACCGACCCGAGAAGCGCCCCGGGAGGCGCCACGATGGAAAAGAGGCCGTCTTCGATCGAGCGTATCCAGCGTCTCGAAAGGCTCGAGCGCGAGCGCCTCGAAGAGAAGGAGCGCAAAGAGGAGCGACGGCGGCGGGCCGTCGCTGGTGCCAAGCCCTCGGGCGGGCGCCACGACCTCGTCGACCGGATCGAGCAGGCCATGAAGTACCCAATGGCCGTCTTGGGGACCGCCTGGCTAGTCGTCGCGATCGTCGTCCTCACTGGCGACATCGGCGGCTCGGCGCCAATAGCGCTGGTCGGCACCCTCTTCGTTCTCTGGGCCCTGTTGCTCTTGGAGTACCTCGTGCGCTTGGCGGTCACGCCGGACCGTCGCGCTTACCTGAAGCGGCGGTGGGTGGAGCCCGCGACCGTGGTGGTGCCCCCCCTTCAGAGCCTTCACCTCGTCGGGATCGAGAAGATGACCCTCATCGTGTACGAGGCTGAGCTGCGGGTCGAGGCCATCCTCAAGCACCACGGCCTCTTCCGGGTGCTCATCGCCACAGGCGCAACCCTCTTCCTCGGGGCCTGGCTCGTCCTGCTCCTCGAACGCAACGCCAAAGGGAGCAACATCCACGATTACGCGGACGCACTTTGGTGGGCCATAGTCACGGTGACCACGGTGGGCTACGGGGACCGGTACCCAGTCTCAGCAGGTGGCCGAGCAGTGGCAGTGGTCCTCATGTTGGTGGGGATCGGCCTCATCGGAGTGCTTACCGCCACTGTTGCGTCCGTGTTCATCAAGGAGCACTCCGACGCGAGCAAGGACGCGTTCCAAAAGGGCCACGCCGACCTGGGCCAACAGCTTTCGGTGATCAGCGACCGGCTCGCCGACGTAGAGCGCCGCCTCGGCGCGACCCCCGAGGAGGTGGCGGTCATCGACCCGCCAGCAGAGCCAAGGCCCCAGCCGAACGGGCCAATCGAGCCAGCTCAGGGAGCATCCACATCCCGCGACCGACCGGGAGAGAAAATCGTCCCCAATGAGAGGGACCCTCACTCAGGACGGCCAAGCCACCGCAGCCACCCAACAGGGGATTGAACAGGCTGCGGCGGAAGGAGCATCTTTTTGGCTCGACCTCGATATCCACGACCCAGGGCCCGACGATGACATCACGGCCTTGTTGACGAAGACTTTCCACTTCCACCCCGTAGCCGTCGAGGCGGCCGCCCAGTTCGGCCAACGCGCTCGCATCGACGACTACAACGACTTCGTCCACGTGATCACTTTCGGCGCCGCCCCGGGCGGCAAAGGCGTGGCCGAGGTGCACTGTTTCATCACAGACAAGGTCATCATCAGCCTTCACCAAGGTGACTGCCCGGCGCTCGCCACGGTGCGGGACCGAATGGCCAGCCACCACTCAACAGGGGTAACGCCACCGCAGGTCGCCGTCTTTTACCTGATCATGGACACCCTGGTCGACTCGTTCTTCCCGGTCTTGTCCGACTTCGACGATGCGATCGACGACCTCGAGGCCGCCATCCTCAAAAACCCGACCGAAGAGCAGCTGGGGACCTTGTTCGACATGAAGCGCCAGATCATGGCCATCCGCAAGGTCATCACGCCCCAGCGCGACATGATCTCCAGCCTCAACGCCGGCACGGTGGACATCCCGGGGCTGAACGAACAAGGTTCGGCCTATTTCCGCAACCTTTACGACCATCTCATCCGCATCAGCGACCTGGTAGACGGCTACCGCGACCTCATCAGTGGGGCTATGGACACCCACCTGTCGATGGTGTCCAACCGGCTGAACGTGGTCATGAAACAACTGGCCATCATCGCCACCATCTTCCTGCCCCTGGGCTTCCTCACCGGGTTCTTCGGCCAGAACTTCGCGTGGCCGATCGCTCACCTGCAGGGGGGCTTCAGCTACTTCCTCTTCCTCGGCATCGGCTCAGAGCTGGTTGCGATCCTGCTCCTGCTCATCCTCTTCAAGCGGCGCGGCTGGCTTGGCAGCGGCCCCACGGCCTGAGCGGTCGCGGCGCCTTTCTGGCATGCTGGGGCTGGTGAGCGTTGGGGCAGAGCTGACGGCCGTGTCAACGACGCTCGAGGAGCTCACGAAGCGGGTCGGCCAGATCCTGTCGCAGCTTTCGGCCGAGGACGACGAGCGTTACGGCTCAGGGCTGCTCGAAGTCGAGCGAGCCCTCGGGACCGCCAGCCGCCGCCTTGACCGCCTCGTGACCGCAGCGCGCTAGACCTGCTTGACGCCCCGTTTAGCCCCTCTGGCTGGGTTCGTGGGCAGCGCTGAGGAAGGGCAGAAGTCGGACAGGACGCATTCGGGGCAGCGAGGGCGACGAGCGACGCAGACCCGGCGGCCGTGAAGGATCATCCGAAGACTGAACGCTCCCCACTCCTTGCTCGGCAGCTCGGCGCAGAGCTCGAGCTCGACCTTTTCGGGTTCTGTGTGCGCGCTGAGCGCAAGGAGCCGGCTGAGCCTCCCTACGTGGGTGTCCACCGGCAGGCCCGGTACCCCGAACCCCACGCTGAGGACGACGTTCGCCGTCTTGCGCCCGACGCCGGGCAGGGTGACGAGCTCGTCCATCTCGGGCGGGACCGCGCAGTCGTAGCGGTCGCGGAGAGCGCGAGCAAGAGCGATTATGTTCTTCGCCTTGACACGAAAAAACCCTGTTGGGCGGATGAGGTCTTCCACCGCGGCGGGCTCGGCTACGGCCAAGTCGGACGGCCCGGGATAGCGAGCGAAGAGAGCGGGTGTGACAGAGTTGACCCGTCCGTCGGTCGTCTGTGCTGAGAGCACCGTTGCAATGAGGAGCTGCCAGGGCGTGTTGAAGTCGAGCTCGCAGAGCTGCGCGGGCGTGCCCGGGTACTCCAGCGCCAGGCGAGAGGCTGCAAGCCGTGCCCTTTGGGCGGCTGTGCGCGGCCGGCTGAGCGCACCGCGTCCCCCAGGTGGGCTCTGTCTCCTCGCCACGACCGAGACGCTACTAGTGCGCGACCCGGTGGCAGGCCGCTCAAGCTGGGTAACGTCGTTGCGGTGACGAGGATCGAGGTCAAGCGAGACCCCGACGAGATCGACCTCCCGGCCCTGAGCGAGCTCCTCTCAGCTGCCAGCGAGGCGGATGCCCACCGGGCTCTGGGCGAGCACGCTTGGCTCGACCTGGTCGAGGGCGGGCGGGAGGGCTTCGCGGGGCTCATTGCCTGGGAAGAGGCCCACCCGCACCCCGTCGGCTATGCCCAGCTCAGCCTCGGGCCCCACGAAGGCGAGGAGAGCCGCCTCTCCTGGGCCCTTGAAGTGGTCGTCGACCCCCATCACAGGCTCCCTGGGAACACAGTCGCTGCCGAACTTGTCCGTGGCGCCGTCAACCTGATCGCCTCGGAGGGTGGCGGGCACCTGCACTTGTGGGTGAACCAGCCGAGGCCCTACCACGACCGGCTGGCGGCGGAAGTCGGCCTTTCCCCCGGACGGGCGTTGTACCAAATGCGAAGGCCGCTGCCCGCAAACGAGCACGCAACCATCAAGGCTCGCCCTTTTGAAGTGGGCCATGACGAAAAGGCCTGGCTGGAGCTCAACAATGCGGCCTTTGCCTGGCACCCCGAGCAAGGGGGCTGGTCAGAAGAAACGCTCAAAGCCCGCCAGGCGCAGCCCTGGTTCGACCCGGCAGGCTTTTTGCTATATGAAGAGCACGGCCGCTTAGCGGGGTTTTGCTGGACCAAGGTCCACCGGGACGGCCCTGCCCCTATTGGGGAAATATACGTCGTCGCGGTGGGCCGAGATTTCTCCGGCCATGGCCTCGGTAGACAATTGGTCCTAGCTGGCCTGGATTATTTCAGCGCGAGAGGCATCGGGGAGGCGATGTTGTACGTCGACGCCGACAACCCTCGAGCCGTCAAGCTTTACGTGGACCTGGGGTTCACTGTCAACCACATAGACCGGGCCTACACCGGCGACATAGCGCCCGGGGGCCAGGCAAAATAAGCGAGAGCAAGAACCCGCTGGCTTAGGCGCGACCCCCAAGCTCACGCCGGCCCGTGCCACCACTCGAGCGAGCCTCGCTCCCAGCCGCAAGGGCCTCGTCGACCCCCTCGACCTCAACCGAGACATGTTGGCCATCGTCGGGGCGTGGGGGCTCGTCCAGGCCACCGAGGTTGACCTGAAGGTCCGGTGCCACCTCCATCCCTCTGCGCCAAACCGAGCGGCAAATGATCTTAGAGGGGTCGACCCGGTCCCTGTACTTGCTCGCAATGAGGCGCACCTCTTCGAGGAGGCCCTCAGAGAGCGTTGTCGGGTTGAGACCAAGCGCGAGGAACCGGTCGTTGCGAACAACGAGGTCGTTTTCGGCGGCTTCCTGACGCGGGTTCGGGAGCATGACTACCTGCGCGCCGGTCAGCTCGGAGACGAGCTTGGCCAGGTCGATGACCTTGTGGACCTCGGTGGTCTGGTTGAACACTGAGACCCGCTCGCCAGCGGAAGGTGGGTTGTTGATCGCGATCTCGATACAACGGACAGTGTCGCGGATGTGGATAAAAGCGCGCGTCTGGCCCCCGGTGCCATGCACTGTGAGCGGGTGCCCTATCGCCGCCTGCATAAGGAACCTGTTGAGCACGGTCCCGTAGTCGCCGTCGTAGTCAAAGCGGTTGACCAGGCGGTCGTCGAGCACTGTCTGCGACGTCTGAGTGCCCCAGACGATGCCCTGGTGGAGGTCGGTGATACGGACGCCGTCATTCTTGGCGTAGAAGGCGAACAGCAGCTGGTCCAAGGTCTTGGTCATGTGGTAGACGGACCCCGGGTTGGCTGGGTGGAGGATCTCCCGGACGAGGTCGCCATCGGGTGTCGGTACCTTGACGGCAAGGTACCCCTCGGGGATCGGCGCTGAGCCGGACCACCCGTAGCCGTAGACCCCCATCGTCCCTAGGTGGACGACGGCGGCGTCGAGGCCGGCGTCAACGAGCGCGCAGAGCAAGTTGTGGGTGCCCCGGACGTTGTTGTCAACGGTGTAGCGCTTGGCCCTTGTCGACCGCATCGAGTAGGGCGCCGCCCGCTGCTCGGCGAAATGGACTATCGCGTCCGGCTGGTAGTCCTGCAGCAGGCTTACCAATTTGCTGTACTGCAGCGCGAGGTCGAGGTTGACGAAGGAGATTTCCTTACCGGAAATCGCTTCCCACGTCCGCAACCTTTCACCGATCGGCCGGATTGGCGTAAGGGACTCCACTTCCAGCTCGATGTCTATTGAACGGCGCGAGAGGTTGTCGACGATAAGGATCTCGTGGCCCTTCGCCGAAAGGTGGAGCGAGGTTGGCCAACCGCAAAAGCCATCCCCGCCCAGGATCATTATTTTCATCGTCACCTACAGTAGTTGGCCGGCGTCTGCCGCATTAACCTTGCATGACATTCTCACAAGCACTTCAGGTACGGGCCGAGCCCTGCCCGAATGCGACGGCCGGCTCGCCACCTACTCTGAACCTTGTGCTCAGCGCCTTTGAGGTAACCCGCGAGCAGCTCGCGGCGGCGCTCGGCGGGGAGCCACCCTACCGCCTTGAACAGGTATGGCGCGGCCTTTGGGAAAGAGGTGCCCTTCCTGGGGAGATGACGGAGTTGCCGTCTCGGCTGAGGGCGCGGCTCTCAGAGGTGCTCGTGCCCGCCCTTGCAAAGGTCACTACGGCATCGTCCCTGGATGGCCGCACCACCAAGTGGCTCTGGCAGCTGGACGACGGGGCGCAGATCGAGACGGTGCTCATGCGGTACCACGACCGTGCCACCGTGTGCATCTCGAGCCAAGCGGGCTGCGCGATGGCTTGCAGCTTTTGTGCCACTGGGCAGGGAGGGTTCCGGCGGCACCTGAGCAGCGGGGAGATCGTCGAGCAGGTGGTCGCCGCACGCGCTGCCGCTGCGCCGCAACGGCTGAGCAACGTGGTGTTCATGGGTATGGGTGAGCCGCTCTCCAACTATGAGCGCACGTGGGGCGCGGTCCGGCAGGTCCACGACCTCCTGGGCATCTCGGCGCGCCACATCACGCTTTCGACCGTCGGGGTCGTGCCCGGGATCAGGCGGCTCGCAGGGGAGGCCTTGCCGGTCAACTTGGCCGTGTCACTGCATGCCGCGCGGGACGAGCTTCGCGACAAGATCGTGCCTCTCAACAAGCGCTACCCGCTGTCAGTCCTGATGGGGGCGTGCGCCGAGTACGTGGCAGCCAAAAACCGGCGGCTTTCGTTTGAATGGGCCCTTATCGACGGGCTCAATGACACAGCGCGCGATGCCGCCGAGCTTGCGGAGCTGGCGCTTCCCCTCAGAGCTCACGTCAACCTGATCCCGCTCAACCCGACTCCCGGGTTCATCGGGCGCGGTGCCCGGCCGGCCAAGGTTGCAGCTTTTAGGGGCACCCTCGAGGAGCGTGGGGTCAACGCCACGGTGAGGGCGAACAGGGGCACGGACATCGACGCTGCCTGCGGCCAGTTGGCAGCTCGGGCGCGACCGGGGTCGGTCGAGGGGCTGCCGGGCCGTGGCCACCGTCGTGGCGCCACCGGTGCCACACTGAAGTAGTGGCCAACACGCAGTGGCTGGACCGCAGCCAACCTCAGACTCTCTACCTTGCTACCATCCTGCTCTACTTCAACGCCGCGTGGTGGCTCCTTTACCTCATAGTCGGGATCGCCACCTGGTTCACGCTCCTTGCCATCCCCGCGATCTTCGCCGGTCTCGGGATCGCGAACGAAAAGAGGCTCGGTTATTGGGGCGCAGTCGCCGTTGGCGCCCTCAACGTGCTCATCCTGCTCGACTTGTTCGTGGCCGCACAGGGACAGTCCTTCGGCGTCGTGATCAGTTTGATCTTCGGTATCGCGCTCCTTGCCCTGTTGCTGCACCCAATGAGCCGGAGCTACCAGCGGATATGGTTCAAGAGGACCATCCGGTAATCGCCAGGGCCGCCCTCTCAGCACTCCCAAGCCTGCCGAGCCTCGGCGACCAGGCCCGACAAGCCCCTGCTCCGCCGAGAGACAACCGGGGATCTCTGTTTCTTGGCGTTCTGGAGAGTACTTGCAGCGCGGCAGTGCCGAAGGTCGCACCCTAACGCTGCAACGTCATCGAGACACGCCCGGTCGTCGGGATCTGGACGGTGACATTGAACTCGTGCTTGCTCGTGACCACGATGATCTGCCCGGCACCCTTGGCGACGACAATGAGAGCCGCCAAGCCGAACCCCTTGAGGGGGCTGACCGCGCCACCGTGCCAGTCTCCGCCCGCCTCGGCCTCGTCGAATGCCCGAACACTTGGCGGTGGCTGGAGCGTGAAATTGGCAGGCGGCAGCAGCCCAGCCGAGGAGACCTCGGCGGCGGTGAGGACTTTGCACGGGCCGTGCGCTATCCGGACCAATTGACCAACCTGTTCGAGCCGGGAGCGAACGCTTACAACTACTACATCAAGTACATCGGCGGCTGCGAGCCACCGCTGGCCCTGACCACGAGCGCGGGCGACGCCCCCTAGGCGGGGCATGCCGCTGCTACCCAGCAGCAGCTAACAAGCGCGTCCGCGCGCTATGGCGCCAAACAGGCTCAGAACCCTTGCGAGAGCGAGCCCGCCGGCTGGCACTATAGGTCCCCATGGCCGACGTCTTTGTCTCCTACGCCCGGGAAGACCAAGAGGTTGTGCGGCGCCTCTACGAAGAGCTGAGCTCCCGGGACCGCGAGGTCTGGGTCGATTGGGAAGGGATCGAACCCTCCGACCTGTGGCTGCAGTCTGTCTCTGAAGCCATCGACGACGCCGACGCTTTTGTCTTCGTGATCTCCCCGTCCTCGCTCGCCTCAGCGGTTTGCGCCGCCGAGCTCGAGCACGCCGTGGGCGAGAACAAGCGCCTCGTCCCCGTGGTGGCGGTAGAGCCACCGGAGGGCACGGCCATGCCGCCGGCCTTGTCCCAGCGCGACTGGGTGTTCCTGCCTCCCCGGGAGGACTGGGAGCATGCTATTGCCGAGATCCTGCGGGCGATCGATCTCGACATCGATCTTGTCCGCACCCACACTGCGGTCCTCTCCCGTGCTCGGGCATGGCAGATCTCGGGGAGGCGGGACACGCCCCTCCTGCGGGGCGAGGAGCTCGACCGGGCCGAACAGTGGCTCGCCCGTGCCGCCGGGGGTGCCGAGCCCAAGCCGACTGACCTGCAGGCGAGCTTCATCGTCGCCTCCCGCCGCGCGACGACGAGGCGCCACCGTCGCGTGGCCGGGGTGGCGGCGGTGGTGGCCGCCCTCACCCTCGCCCTGGCCGTTGTCGCCCTCGTCGAACGATCGAATGCGATCGCCGACGAGCACACGGCCCAGTCCCGCCTCCTCGCCGCCGAGTCCGGGTCCGAGGTGGGCACCGACGCCTCGCTGAGCACGCTCCTTGCCGAAGAGGCGTTGCGGGCGGCGAGCACCTCCCAGGCCGTCTCGGCTTTGCGCGAAGCGCTCGAGAACCTTGGGAGCCTGGTCGTGTTCCGGGGCGACACGGGCGCGGTACATACCGCGGCTTTTAGCCCGAACGGCAGTGAGGTTGTGACCGCGAGCGACGACGGCACGGCGCGCATTTGGAGCGCCCGCTCCGGTGCTCAGCTCCGGGCCCTGCACCTCGGCGCGGCGCTCAACAGCGCCGCTTTCAGCCCGAACGGCGAGGAGGTCGTGACGACCTGCGACGACGGGACGGTGCAGGTCTGGGACGCCGCCACCGGTGCCCGGCGCCTCCGGATAGCCCTCGACAATGCCACCCCCACCGACGCCGTCTACGGCCCCAATGGGTCTGAGCTGCTCGTGGCGACCACCAACGGCTCGGCGGTGATCTACAACGCTACGACCGGCGCGCGGCTCGAGGTCTTCGCCCTCCCCGGCGACACCTCCATGATCGAGACCGCAGTCTTCAACAGGAGCGGTTCGGAAGTCCTCACGGCCAGCCTCGACGGGACCGCTCGCACCTGGGACGTGCCCACCGACAAGCTGCTCGGTTCCCTCCCTACCAAAGAGGTGGAGAACGCCACTTTTAGCCCCAACGGTTCGCAAGCCCTCGCCGTCGGTAAGGACGGGGAGGCAGATGTCATCGACCTCGCCACTAACCGGGTGGTGACTACCCTCTCGGGGACGTTTGCCATTGAGGTCGCCGGTTTTAGCCCCGACGGCTCCCGAGTGGCAACTGGGAACATAAACGGGTCGGTGTCGATCTGGGACACGCGCACTGGCGCACAGCTGGCGGATTTCTCAGGGCCGTCAATGGCCGACAATTCAGCCGTTTACAGCCCCGACGGCGCGACCGTCCTCACCTCCAGTGAAGACGGGACAGCCGAGATCTGGCAGGCCTCTATTTACCCCCAACGGCTCATCCTCGGCAACAACGACGATTACCAGATGACGAGTGCCGCTTTCAGCCCCGACGGCGACGAGGTTGTCACCACCGACGCCAATGACGACGTCATTGTTTGGGACGCCGGGGACGGCTCCGTCGTCCTCGAAAAGCAGGGCGATGAGCCCGAGAACTCCGACAATGCTGTCTTCAGCCCCGACGGCAAGGAACTCCTGGTAGCAAACTATGACGGCGCACCCTACGTTTTTGACGCACGGACAGGCCGGGCGCTCCATGTCCTCGAGGGCGGCGCCAAGACCGAGGACGTGCCGACCGCCTGGTTCAGCCCGGACGGCTCGAGGATAGTGACTGTAAGCAGCGACAACGCCAGCTTCCAGATCTGGAGCTCAAGCGGCCACCTTCTCCGGACCGTGCTCGGGCGCGGGCGTTACTTCTATGACGGCTCCTTCAGCCCCGACGGCAGCGACGTCGTGACCGCGGACGGGGACGGGACGGCGGAGATTTTCCAGGCGGCGACTGGCAAACGGCTCCGGGTGCTGCCGGCGGGCGTCGAGAGCCTCAACAGTGCTGTTTTCAGCCCTAACGGAGCGGAAATCCTGACCGGAGGCGACGACGACACGGCGCGGCTGTGGGACGCTCGTAGCGGTCATCAGCTGCTGGAAGTTACCGTGGCCCAGCCCGTGCTATCGGTCGCCTTCAGCCCGGACGGCTCCAAGTTCATCACGGCCGGCGCCGACGACTCGGCGCAGGTATGGAGCACCCAGACCGGCGAGGAGCTGATGGTAATGAGTGAGGGGCCCAACGGCGGTTTCGACGTCGACGCCTCTTTCAGCCCGAACGGTGCCGAAGCGCTCACGGCCAGTTACGACGGCACCGCAAGGGTCTGGTCTACCCGGCTCACCGGGCCGCTGCCCGTGCTCTTGGGTATTGCCCGGCAGTTCGTCACCCGCCCGCTCAGCCCGCAAGAAAGAGCCGAGTACTTGGCCGGTATCGGCAATTAGGCGCGTGACCCTAAGGGGCGATTGCCTGATGGCCTCCCCTCCCTCAGAACATGCAGCTCAGCGGGGCCCTCTCTGGGCTCGGCAGCCCCCGGTGGCGTTCCTTACCTGCCGCCTGCTGCAGCAACCTTCAAGAGCATCTCACGCAGGTAGCCAGCCTCGGCGAGCACGTCGCCGGGAGCTAGTCAGCCGGCAGGATGGCGTCCACGAACTCCTCGGCGTCAAAAGGCACGAGATCCTCGGCCGCTTCCCCAAGGCCGACAAGCTTGATCGGGATCCCGAGCTCGCTTGTGATGGCAATGGCGATGCCCCCCTTGGCGGTACCGTCGAGCTTCGTGAGGACGATGCCAGTGACGCCCACAGCCTCGGTGAACTGACGCGCCTGTACGAGCCCGTTCTGCCCGGTAGTTGCGTCGAGCACGAGCAGTACTTCGGTAACCGATCCCGGTGGGCGGTCGGCGACTCGGCGTACCTTCTTCAGTTCTTCCATCAAGTTGACCTTGGTGTGCAGGCGTCCGGCCGTGTCGGCCAGCACGAGCGGGATGCCCCGGGCGGAGGCGTGCTGCACGGCGTCAAAGACGACAGCCCCAGGGTCCCCGCCTTCGTTACCGCGTACGAAACCTGCCTCGCTCCGCTCGGCCCACAACTCGAGCTGGTCCGCGGCTGCAGCCCTGAAAGTGTCGCCCGCCGCCATGACCACGTTGCGGCCCTCGAGGTGCTCGCGCATGGCGACCTTGCCGATCGTCGTCGTCTTTCCGACGCCGTTGACACCGACGAACAGCCAAACCGTCGTGAGCTCCGGGCCTGCGCGCCGCAGCTCTCGCTCTCCTTCGAGGCGCTCGACAAGGGCGCCTCGAAGGGCTGCCACGACCTGGTCGGGACCGTTCAGGCCATCTTCGCGAGCCTTTTCCTTCAGCTCTTGAAGGAGAGCCCCGACCGTCGTGATGCCAACATCAGCCAGGATGAGCGCTTCCTCGAGCTCGTCCCATGCCCCCTGGTCGAGCTTTGACCTGCCGCGGAGCCCGGAGAGCTGAGACGCGAAGAGGGCACGCGCCCTCCCGAGCCTGTCCCGGAACCGCGGCCGCTCAGCGGGCCGCGGAGCGGCTTCGGGCGCTGGAGCGGGAAGAACCGTTGGAGGCGGAGGAACCGTTGGGGGCGGAGGTGGGCGCCGCGCGACAGGTACAGGGGGCACCTCGGGCCTCGTTGGCGCCAAGGGCCGTTCTCTGTTTGCTACCCGCCTCGTGCGGACGAAGAAGGCGCCGGAACCAACAACGACCAGAAATACAACAACCGCAATGACGACCAGGACCAACAACATGACCGGTCGAGACTACCGGCGCGGCCGCTCCCTGGGCCTGTCGTTCTCGGTGCCATACTGAGGCGTGGTCGCAGGGGCTGCGCGGGCTCGCTGGACCGTTCGGTAGCCATCGGCGCGCCGACCCCCATGGGACGCTCTGGCAAGCCGTGGCCGAGAGGACGCGCACCTCAAGGCCGAGCGGCATCGTTGGCGGCCCGGCACCGACGCGACACCGGAGGAAGCGGCGCAAGTTCAGGTAATTGACGGCAACCTAACCACGTCGGGCGAACCCAGCGTTGCGCCCTGATGGCCAGTGATGTCGACCTCGGCGCTTTCGGCGACCCGCTCGCCAGGTACCGCCGGACGTCCGGACAGGTCGATCCTCTGGCTCACTACCATCGATGAGCCCCCCGGCGGCATGCTTACGCCGTAGAGGCAATCGGCCGCCTCCATGGTGCGTTTTTGGTGGCTCACGATAAGCAGCTGGGCTTCGTCGCGGAACTCGTGCACGAGGTCCAAAAAACGGTGCAGGTTCACGTCGTCGAGAGCAGACTCGACCTCGTCCATCATGTAGAAGGGCGAGGGGCGGCTGCGGAACACAGCGAACAAGAACGCCAGCGCCACGAGGCTCCGCTCCCCACCGGACAAGAGCGACAAGCGGCGCACGTTTTTGCCGACCGGGCGCACCTCGAGCTCGACGCCCGACTCCAACAGGTTAGCCGGGTCGTCCAGGGAGAGGGCGCCGCTCCCACCCGGGAACAACGTGGCAACCAACTTCGTGAAATTTTCCGCAACGTCGTCGAAAGCAGCTTTGAAAACCGAGATTATTTCTCCGTCCACTGCCCTGATCACTTTGGTCAGTTCTCGCCGCGCGCTCATCACGTCGTGCAGCTGGTCTTCGAGGAACTTGTGGCGTTCCTCGAGAGCCGCGTACTCCTCCAGTGCCAGTGGATTTACGGGCCCCATGAGACGGAGATCCCTCTCGAGCTCGCGCGCCCGGTTGGGAGCTGAGGTCCCAGGGGGGAGCTCCGGGCACTCTGAGCCAGCCAGCGATCCCGGTTCGCAGTCGAGCTCTCTGCGAACGTTCTCGGTGAGAGCCTCCAGACGCGCCTGGAGCTGCGCCTCATCAAGCTCGGACCGGGACAGCTGCTCTCTGGTAAGCGAGAGCTGACGCTCGGCGACCGAACGTTCGCGCCGTAAGACCTCGAGCGCTTGGCCCGCATGGCGCAGCTCGTCGGCCTCGGCCCGGCGCCGTTCTTTGAGCTCGCCAAGCGCCTGCTCGACCTGGACCAGGCGCCTTTCGACATGGGAAGCGAGGGCCCGTACGGCTCTCGCCGTCGCCTCCAAGGCGGACCGGTGCTCAGCCGCCAGCTCACGCTCCGACCGCTTGCCTTCCAGCCGCCTTTCGACCTGCGCGAGCCGCTCAACGAGCAGCCCTCGGCGCTCCTCAATGGCCGTCGCCCGGACCTCAAGATCTCGGCGGAGGGTCGCGACCGCGCTCGCGCGTTCGGCCAGGCGTCCTCGTGCGGAGCGCTCCAGTTGGGCCCGCCGTCCCTCCTCTGTGGCCTCGGCTTCCAAAGCCGGTAGGCGAGCCTCGAGCTTGTCCACGCGTGCATCGTCGAGGGTGCCCCGCCTGATGAGCTCGTCGCGCTGGCGCCGTAGAGCGGAAGCTTCGGAGCCGGCCTCGACCATCTCCGCCCGCGCACGCTCGAGGCTGCTCGAAGCCCCGCGGAGGACCGCCTCGGTCTCGGCGAGAAGCCTCCGCTGCTCGGCTAAGCCAGAGCGTGCCTTCTCAAGCGAAGCCTTGGCAGAGGTCTCAGCCAGGACGGCCTCCTCAACCCCAGCTCGCGCCTCGGCGCGCTCGCCAATGGCGTGCTCGAGGGCGGCGCCCGTGACGCCTGCGCCGCCGGCATTAGCGCCAAGGCGCCAGATCCCACCTGCGCAACGGTCACCCGAGCGTGTAACGACAACTAGCTCGGGGCAAGACAGCGACGCCTCCACCGCCTCCGACCACCCTCCGTCGACGACGACTGCGCGCATCAGCAGGACGTCAAGGAGCGCGCCCACAGACTGGTCCTGCGAGCGCACCAGCGGGCGTAGCCAGGAGCACCTCTCGGGGACACCGGGGGGAACGTCCCGGTGAGCGGCCTGGGGAAAGATGTCGAGAGGGATCACGGCTCCCGACGCGCCCTGTCGAGCGAGGTGTGCGACCGCTTTGCGAGCGACGCCCTCCCCTGCCATCAAAACCGCCGAAAGAGCTCCGCCGGCGGCCGCCTCGAACGCTCCCTCGAAGCCGTCATCGACGTCTACGAGCTCCAAGAGCGCCCCGATAACGCCATCGACCTCGGCCAGCCGGCGCGCTCCCGCACGAGCCCGGGCCTCGTCCAGTGCCTCAGCGAGCGTGTCTGCGCGAGCTCCCCAAGCGTGCAGGAGCGCTTCGGCAGCACGCCGCCTCTGCTCAGATCGGGCGAGCTCCTGCTCCGTAGCGGCCCCTACCTCTTCAGCATCGCGGAGTGCCTGCACGAGCGAAGCTCGGGTCGTCTGAGCGCCCCGCAGAGCCTCTGCGGCTTGGTCGGCTTCCAGCGAGAGACGTAATTGCCGAGCATCGACGGTGGCGGCTCTGTCGTCGAGGTTGCCGAGCTCCTCAGCGAGCCTTTGGCGGCCCCGCCGCAAGGCGTCGAGCTCGGCCCGGAGCTCCCCCGCTCTTTGAGCAGCTGGCGGCGAGGCTCCGTGTGCACCGCCGGTGCCCGCACCACTGCCTGCGCCTGCGTAAGCGGCCTCGACCTCGGCCGTCTCGCGGGCGAGGGACTTTTCGGCCGCTGTCACCTCTGCTTCCAGGGGCAGGAGCTCCGCCACCTCCCGCTCTGTTGCACCCAGCTGGTCAGCCAGCTCGGCAGCCTCAGCCTCGAGCGAGGCCACGACGTCGTGGTCCACCGCGGCCTCTCGCTCGCGCTCGACCCGCCGGCCGCGCTCATGCAGGAGGGCTACAAGGCCCGAAGCCCTTGCGCGCAGCCCCTCAGCGACTGAGACAAGCTCGGCCACGTCCGCGGTCTCTGCAGCCCGCCTTTGGGCGTCGAGGGCACCCTCAGCATTGAGCACGTCGGCGTCGAGCCGAGAAAGGAGCTGGAGAGCAGCCTCTTCGTCGCTTGCGAACTGCGCCTTGGAGGACGCCGCGGCGCTCATCCTGGAGGAAAGCACGTCGAGCTCGCGTCCGAAAAGGTAGCGCCGCAGCCCGACAAGCTCGGCCGTCAGGTCGGCATGCCGGCGAGCGGCGCCGGCTTGGCGCTCGAGCGGGCGGAGCTGCCTGCGGACCTCACGGAGAAGGTCCTGGGCCCGCACGAGCGCGCCCTCGGTAGCCTCGAGACGCCGCTCGGCCTTCTCTTTGCGCCGGCGGTGCTTGGATATGCCGGCCGCCTCTTCGATGACTGCGCGCCGGTCCTCGGGTCTCGCCGAGAGGATCGCGTCGAGCTGGGACTGTGAAATGATCGTGTGCTGCTGGCGACCAACCCCACTGTCAGAGAGCAGGTCCTGGACATCCAGCAACCGGCATGGGACGCCGTTGATCGAGTACTCGGAGTCGCCGCTGCGCCACATCGCCCGCGTGACGCGGACCTCCGTGAACTCGATCGGGAGCAGTCCTGCAGAGTTGTCGATCGTGAGCGATACCTCGGCCCGCCCGAGGGCCGGCCGTTTGGACGTGCCGGCAAAAATGACGTCCTCCATCTTGCCCGACCGGAGCATCCGCGGCCCCTGGGCACCGAGCACCCACGCAACGGCGTCCACGATGTTGGACTTGCCAGAGCCGTTGGGCCCTACGACAACCGTGACACCCGGCTCGAACTCAAGAGTGGAGGTTTCGGCGAAAGACTTGAAGCCCCGCAAGGTGAGGGATTTGAGGAACACGCTCCGCCAAAACTAGCCGGGCTCTATTGAGGAAAGGCGGACCTCAGCTTGAGCAGCGCTCTTCCGGCTCACCCGGGCGACGCGCTGGCGGCAGGCGCGCTCCAGTTGTACTCGAGCGCTTCGGCGACGAGCGCCGTCAGGTCTTCGCCGAAATAGCGCGACAAAAGCCAAAGGCCGAGGTCGATCCCGCTCGTAACTCCTCCGCTCGTGATCAGGTCACCTTCGTCGACGACACGTTCCCTGACGGCTGAGACGCCGAGGGCGGCAAGATCGGCCAACGCGTCGTGATGCGTCGTTGCACGGCGCGTCCCGATCACTCCTGCATGAGCCAGCAACAACGAGCCGGTGCAGACGCCCGCCATGACCGACCCCGCCCTCGAGGCCTCTGCGAGCAGCCGCGGCCACTGCCCCCTGTTCACCTCCGCCCAAACACCCGCAGCGGACCTGGCGACCCAGCCACCCCCGGGCACGACTACCACGGTCGCCTCGCCGGGCTCGAAGGCCCGCTGCGGTTGGAACGTGAGGCCAAAAGCCCCCTGGGCACTTGTCATCTCGTCACGACCGACCAGCCGGCACTCAACGCCGGCTCCGAGCGCTCCCGCGCGCCGCAGCACTTCGAGGGGGCCGACCACGTCGAGCTCGTCCACACCATCGAAGACGGCTATGTCAAAAAGCAACTACACCACCCTGTCTCATGGTTGAACGTCAGCCACTCACCCAAGCGCCGTTACAAGGCCGCGGATGTAGTTGACGCGGGACTCGATGTCCCTCATCTGCACCTCGGAGGTGACCGGGATGCTCGTGGTATGGAGCAAGCCGGGGCCCTGGACCGTGACCTGGGCAATGCCCTGAACCGTGCGTTCTTTGACGAGCAGAAAAAGCAGGCTGAAAACACAAATAATGAGCAGCCCGACGACGGCGACGACTATGGCCCAAGTCGGGATTTTGGTCGTCACGGCCGTTTGGTTCTGGACGGTCCAAGTCGTGCCGCGAAGGGAGGCGCGCCCATTGGGGACGAGAACCTCGGTCTGGGTGCACGAAATATCACCGACCGTGACGAGCACCTGACCGGGCGGCCCGCCGGGCGAATAAGCGGTTGGCCCTGCCGGTGGCAGGTAACCCGTCCCGGGAGGCGGGTACCCCGGCAGCCCACTCCCTGGCGACGGGAAGTCAGGGCCGGGGCCGGCACCTGACAACGGGGCCCCATCGGGCGTGCTCATCACCGGGCCATCCTTTCCAAAAGCCTTTTCCTGGCGAAGCTATCAAAGGGCGCGGCGACGGAGCGGGGGCAGGGTCGGGGGCGGCTGGCGGCGCGGCGGCAGCTCGGCAAGCAAACCCGCCGTTGCTTCAGTCACTTTGCGGACGGCAGCTTCGAACGCAGCTTCCGAACTGGTGGCCGGCTCCCGCACGCCGCTCACTTTGCGGACGTACTGGCGGGCGGCAGCCTCGATCTCAGCCGGTGTCGCTGCCGGCTCCAGGCCTCGGAGCGTTGTGATGTTGCGGCACACCCCGACGACGCTACAGGCCACGGGCTCAGTGCTGACAGGTGGCGCAGAAGTAAGAGCTTTTTGCGCCTATTCGCAACCGTTGTACCGGCTTCCCGCAGCGCAGGCAAGGGTGGCCGGCGCGCCCGTAAACCCGGTGGCGGAGCTGGTAGCCGCCAATCTCGCCGTAGACGTCCCGGTACTGCCGGTCGTCCAGGCTGGAGCCGCGAGCGTCTATGGCTTGCTCGAGGACGGAGCGCACGGCCTTGGCCAAACGGCCCGTTTCCCGGCGATTCAGGAGGCCACCTGGGCGGTCTGGGCGTAGCTTGGCTTCAAAGCAGATCTCGTCCGCGTATATGTTGCCGATGCCAGCTAGCACGCGCTGGTCAACGAGGAGCGCTTTGAGCAAAGCGCGTCGGCCAGCGAGGGCGTCAGAAAGCTGAGACGGGGTTACCGCCAACGCGTCCGGCCCGAGGTGCGCCAGTTGGGTCGCGCCTGCGTCGTCCATTCGCGCAAGGAAGAGCTCGCCGAAAGTCCGGGGGTCGACAAAGTGAAGTTCTGGGGCTCCGGCAAAAGAAAATACGGCGTGTGTATGCGGCAGTTTCGGCGCGCCGCGCTTCGCGGCGAGGAGCTGGCCGCTCATGCGGAGATGGGCGACGAGAACTTGCCCGTCGTCCCACTCGAAGAGAAGGTGCTTCCCCTGGCGGTTGACAGCGACGAGCTTGCGCCCCTGGACCGCCGACAGGCGCTCGGGACGATGGCGCCTCACTGTGCGCCGACCGGTGACCGAGAGGCTCTTCAGGACGTGGCCAACATAGAGCTTCTCCAGGTCCTTCCTTAGGGTTTCCACCTCGGGGAGCTCAGGCATCGCGGGCACTCGGCTCTTCGAGCGCCGCTTCCGTCGCCTGCCGCGGTCCCTCGCCACCGTTACCGGCCGCGCCCGTGCCTCCCGCTCGGGGACGCTCGGCTTTGAGGGCGGACCAGGCGTGGCGAGCGGCCATCTGTTCGGCCTGTTTTTTGGACCGGCCCTCTCCTTTGCCCCCAAGCCGGCCACCTACCAAAACCTCCGCCTGGAAAACCTTGGCGTGGTCCGGGCCCGTGTCCGTGACTTGGTAGACAGGGAGCTCGTCGAACATCTGGGCACAGAGCTCCTGCAGCCTCGTCTTGTAGTCCTCTTCGCCGGGCCCTCTCGCTGCTTCCCGGAGCCTCTCCCCGAGCAGCCCGAGGACGACCCTGTTGGCCACTTCATATCCCGCGTCCAGGTAGATGGCGCCGATGACGGCCTCCATCGTGTCGGCAAGGATCGAGGGTTTGCGGCGGCCGCCCGAGGAGCTCTCGCCCTTGCCGAGGAGCAGGACGTCGCCGAGCTCAAGCTCTCGGGCCGTGTCGGCGAGGGAAGCCGAGTTGACCACTGCGGCCCGGGCCTTCGCCAGCTCTCCCTCCGGCAAGTTGGGGTGCTCACGGTAGAGGTAGTCGGTGACGATCAGCCCAAGCACCGCGTCGCCCAGGAACTCGAGCCGTTCGTTGGGTTCCTGCCCAGGGTGTTCTGCACACCACGAGCGGTGCGCCAAGGCTTGGGCGAAGAGGTCGTCGTCTCGTACTTGCCAGCCAAGGGTCTCGGCAAGCGCCTGGCGGTCGACTTGCCCTATCAGCACTGCGTCCTCAGGGCGTGCTCCCGAGCCTCGCGCAGACGTAGTCAACAGCGTCACGCACTGTCTTTAGGTCCTCGAGGTCCTCGTCCTCGATCCTGAAACCAGCGAAATCGCTGCCGAGATCCTTTTCAAGAGCCTCTACGAGCTCGATGAGAGCTAGCGAATCTGCGCCCAAATCGCCGAACGAGGCGCTTTCGGGGATGTTCTCCGGTGTGATCTCGAGGATCTCGGCCAGAGATCCGCGCACGAGCTCAAGGACCTGTTGGCGCTCGAGGCTTTCTCCTGGTTTTTCGGACGGCATGGGGCCAAGGTACCACCCACTTCGGGGACCAACGGGGGCAAGCGCGGGGGGAACGCTTGGGGAAAGGGGAGACGGAGAGGAGGCCGCAGGCATGCCCCAGCCACTCGGCACATCGGGAGGCCACAATGGTTACGTGGCAGCTGACCCTTTTCTCGTCTCGCTCGCAGATCTGCGCGACCACAGGGGCTCCCGCCACGTCGTAAGGCAGGCGGCGTTGGCTGAGGCACTCGAAGCTGACGTCGACAGCAGGGTGCCACTGGGGGCGCTGGCAGAGGTCGACGTTGTGCTCGAGGCTTTCGACGGCGGGCTCTCGGCTTCGGGGAAAGTGCGGTCCCCCTGGCAGGGCGAGTGCCGGCGCTGCCTTGGCGAGATCGACGGCGAACTTGTGGTGGAAGTGAGAGAGATCTTTCGACGAGGGGGAGGCCCCGAAGAGGGCACCTACCCCATGAGCGAAGACCACGTCAACCTCCGGGAAATGGTGTTGGACTCCCTCTTCGGCGCCCTGCCTGTGCTCCCCCTCTGCAGCGAGGGCTGCCTGGGCATTTGCCCGGTGTGTGGAGCCGACCGCAACGTCTCCCCATGCGAGTGCTCGGTCGTCGGTGCCGACCCGCGCTGGTCGGTGCTCGACCTGTTACGGGAGGGAGGCGCTCGGCCGGGCGAATAGCGCGATAGGCCAGCCAGGGCAGAGCCTCGACCGTGTAAGATTGCCGCTCTGTGGCCGTACCGAAGAAAAAGACCTCCAAGTCCAAGTCCCGCAGCCGGCGCGCGAGCGCCTGGAAGTTGTCGGTCCCGGCGCGCAGCATCTGCCCTCAATGCCACCAGGCGAAGGTGCCCCACACGATCTGCTCGAACTGTGGCTGGTACAAGGGCCGCCAAGCTGTCGACGTAAGCTAAATGGCCGCTCGGGACCGCCCCGATGAGTGACCACCCGGTGAGATCCGATGAGTGAGGCCGTTCCCGGGCTCCCCGTGGCGGTGGACGTCATGGGAGGCGACAAAGCACCCGAGGAGATCGCTGCCGGCGCGCTCCAAGCAGCACAGGAAACGGGTGTCCCAGTGCTCCTCATTGGGGACCCTGATTACCTGAAGGGCTTGCCTAAGACGCCCGGCGTGCAGTCCGAGGGGGCCACCGAAGTGATCGGGATGGACGAGGACCCAGGGCGGGCAGTGCGCCTGAAGCGCGATTCGTCGCTCGTACGCTGCGCCGAAGCTGTGCGGGACGGGCGTGCCTCGGCGATGGTGAGCGCCGGCAATACCGGGGCGGCAATGGCGAGCGCCCTGCTGCGAATGGGCCGCTTGCATGGCGTGTCCCGGCCCGCGATCGCGACCATCATCCCCGTCCCGGGCGCTCCCACCCAGACGGTGCTGATCGACTCGGGCGCCAATGTCGACTGTACGGCCCACATGCTCGTCCAGTTCGCCCAAATGGGTTGGGCCCTGGCCACCGAGCGCTTCGGCATCGCTGAACCAAGGGTCGGGCTGTTGTCCATCGGCGAAGAGGCAACCAAGGGTAACGACATCGTGAAAGAAGCCCACGAGCTGCTGGCAACGGGTGCCGCCGGGCCTCAGGTCAAGTTCATCGGCAACGTCGAAGGGCGCGACGTGATGACAGACCACGTCGACGTCGTAGTCACCGACGGCTTCACCGGCAACGTCGTCCTCAAGACTCTCGAAGGTGGCGTAAAAGCTGTGGTCGGGGGCGTGCTCGCCGCTCTGACAAGCACGGAGGACGTCAAGGAGGCGGCTCGGGCCGTGATGCCTGCCCTCATGCCGCTTGCAGCAGAGCTCGACCCGGACACCTACGGGGGCGCAGTCCTGCTAGGCGTGAACGGCGTTTGCGTGATCGGACATGGCTCCTCGAGCGCGCGAGCGGTCGTGAACGCGATAAAAGTTGCTCAGCACGCCGTTGAGGAGGGGCTGGTCGCGCGTATCGAAGCCGTCATCGGCTCGGCCCGCTCTGTCGCGTCGAACTAGCGTCCTCGAGCCGGCCCGGCGTTCCCTGGTTGGCCACCCGCTTTCAGGGACGGGCCCTTAGCCGAGAGAGCCGTGCCTACTCGAGCGAATCTTGGTCGAATATCCCTTCGCCGAGCGAGGAGCCGTTTTGGACCGGGTCGCGGCGCGTGTTGGCGCCGACGACGTTGCCCGGCGGCACCCGCGGGACGGCAGTGAGGCTTCCCGGCACCGTGGCCGAGCCGCCCGGGCTGCCGGACCGGCTCGCAAAGAGCGAGGGGCGCTGAGGAGCCCCTTGCGGGACCGGGGGAACTGGCGGCCTGGGCGACGCTTGGGTGCCCTCTCCCGCCGAGTGCCCAGGCAATGGGCCGGGAAAAGGCCCCACCTCGGCGGCAGCGCCCCGGTCCTGGTCGCGCTCAGGGGCCCCGGCGAGCTTTTGCCGGCCAGCGGCGACCGTCTTGAGCGTCCGCTCGAGGACGATCTCGAACTGGGCGAGCCGTTGGTCGGCGTAATCCTCGGCCTCCAGCCGCAGACGCTGGGCCTCTTCACGAGCCTCTTCGATCACCCTCCGCGCCTGGGCCTGGGCTTCCTTCAGGATCTGGGTCCGCTGCACGAGCCGCTGCGCTTCCGAGCGGGCCGCCTCGACGAGTTCGTCTGCCTTGCGCTGGGTTGCCGCGAGGAACTCCTCCCGCTCCTTGAGCATCCAGCGAGCCTCGCGAAGCTCTTCCGGCAAGCGCTCGCTCGCCTCCCGGAGCAGCTCGAGGACTTCGTCCTTGTTGTCAAGCTTGACCGACGACGACAGCGGGAGCGCACGGGCCCCGGCGATCATTCCCGCCACCCGCTGCATAAGAGCCTCGGCCTCGGGAACAGCTGCCCCTCCGCTGCCAGCACTGCTCATAACGCGAACTTCTCCTTTATGGCCGCAAAGACCGGGGCCGGGACCATCGAGCCGACCCTGTCAGCGCCCCCGTACGTCATGAAGTCACGCAACCACCTGGACGCGATAAAAGAATAAACCGACGAGCAAGGCACGAGCACAGTCTCTATGCCCGAGACCGCTTTGTTGATCTGCGCCTGTTGCAGTTCAGCCTCGGCGTCGGAGGCGACCCGGAGCCCTTTCACGATCACTTCGGCACCAACCGCCTTGGCGAGGTCGACGACCAGCAGTGGCCTGTTGTGGGTCACCTCGACGTTTGGCAAGTGGGCGACGGAGGCCGCGATCATCGAGCTGCGCTCCTCGTCGCTGAACAGCGCCGGAGCTTTTTGCGGGTTGCGCACGGGAGCAATGATGATGTGCCCGAAGAGCTTGCTGGCGCTCTCGACCACCTCGAGGTGCCCATTGTGGAAAGGGTCGAACGACCCCGGGAACAGCGCGGTCCTCATATGCCCTCGCCTGCTGGTTTGCTATCGCCTGCTAACCGACAACGAGCCAAGGTAACGAGGGTACTCCCGTAATGCTTCACCTTGACAGCCTCCCAAGGCGGCGGCAGCTCAGGCGCCTCGGAGCTCTCGATCAGCACCAGAGGTGCCCTCAGTGTGAGCCCCTCGAGGAGCGCCGGCCAAGCGAGCCATGCATAAGGCGGGTCGGCCAGCACCAAGTCGACCTTGCGAGCCTCGAGGTGCTGGCGGGCCTCGAGGTGCTGGCGAGCCTCACGGCGCTCGAGGGGCTCGTGCACCCCGAGGCGCTCGTCGGGCAGGAGCCGCAACCTGTCGGGAGGGCCATCAGGGCCGCCCAACCCGTCGTCGAGGCCGTGCACCCACTTGAGGACGTCCGCGCACACCACGAGAGCGCTGCCGGAGCCGTAGCCGAGCCGCACGAGGTTGGCCCGCGTCGCTGAGATCGCTACCCTCGCCTGGTCGACGAAGGTCGTATGGGCTGCCCCCCGGGAGAGTGCCTCGATACCCATCGCCCCGCTCCCGGCGAAGAGGTCCCACACGACCAGGCCCTCGAGCTGGACCTGGGACTCGAGCATCGAGAACGCGGCCTCGCGGACGCGGTCTGCCGTCGGGCGAGTGCCGCGACCAGCCGGGGCGACCAAGCGGCGCCCGCCTTTTAGTCCCGCTATCACCCTCAACGGAGCTCAGTTCTTGAACAGGTACTCACGGTCCTCATCGTCAACCAGTGCACGCAACTCGTTTGCGAGAGCCGGGTGCCGTGCCAAGTGCGGGTCGTCGTCGATGATCTCGAAAGCGACCTCACGGGCGAGGGCGACGTACTTGCGGTGCCGGCGCAGGGAGGCGAGCTTGAGGTCGTTGACACCCTTTTGCCTTGTGCCCAGTATGGTCCCTTCGCCGCGGAGGTCGAGGTCGATCTCGGCGAGCTCGAAACCATCGGTCGTGCGCTCCAAAGCGGCGAGCCGCTCCGTCCCCTCGGGCGTCGTGGCATCCCCGAGCAAAAAGCAGTAGGAAACCTCAGCCCCCCTCCCAACACGCCCCCGGAGCTGGTGTAGTTGCGCGATGCCAAAACGGTCAGCGTCCTCGATGACCATGACAGTCGCGTTCGGTACGTCAACCCCTACCTCGATCACTGTCGTCGCGACGAGCACAGAGGTGCGTGCGGCACGGAAATCGGCCATTACTTGTTCTTTTTCTTTGGCCGGGAGCTGGCCGTGCAATAGGCCGTGCGAGAGCCCTACCAGTGGGCCGGCAGCAAGCCGCGCAAGCTCTTCGCTGGCCGAAGCCGCCTGCACTTTTTCCGACTCTTCGACGAGAGGGCAGACGACATAGGCCTGATGGCCTTTTTCCACTTCTGACTTCACGACCCGCCAGGCCGACTCGGCCTCCAACGGGCCGCGAGCCCAGCTCGTCCTCACGGGCGTGCGGCCGGGCGGCAGCTCGTCGAGCACGGTCGTGTCGAGGTCGCCGTACACCGTCATCGCGGCAGTGCGGGGGATGGGCGTCGCGGTCATGACGAGCACATCGGGAACCGGCCCGGAGGCTTTTCCCCGGAGCGCGGCCCGCTGTTCAACCCCGAAGCGGTGCTGTTCGTCGATTACCACCATCCCAAGGCCTGCGAAGCGCACCGACTCGGTCAACAAGGCGTGGGTCCCTACGACGATGTCGACTTCGCCGTTGGCGAGCCCTCCCAGCAACAACGCTCTATCGGCACCGGTGGTACGGTTGGTCAAGAGCTCAACTCGGACCGGCCTTTCGCCCCAAAGAGAGCCGCTGTCGGGCAGGCTCAAGCCTGCCAGCATTGCCGTCAGGGACATGCGGTGCTGCTCGGCGAGGACTTCGGTCGGAGCCATGAGCGCTCCCTGGTGCCCGCCGGCGACTGCTGTCAGGAGGCACCAAAGCGCTACGAGGGTTTTGCCGGCGCCGACGTCGCCTTGGAGGAGCCGGTGCATCGGGACTGGCTTGGAGAGATCCGCCTCGATCTCGCGGACGGCCCTCTTTTGAGCACCTGTCAGGGGAAATGGCAAGCTCTCGCGGAACCGATCGATCAGTGGCGCCCCAACGTTGTGCGCAATACCTTGGCATTCGCGCTCCAAGGCCCTCTTGCGCATCACGAGCACGAGCTGCAACCTGAGGAGCTCGTCAAAGCCCAGTCGGCGGCGGGCCATATCTTTGGCCCGCATGGACTCCGGTTTGTGGACCTGCCACATCGACCAATTGCGGCCGGCGAAGTCGTGCTCCTTGAGCGCCTGCGAAGGTACCGGGTCCTCGAGCTGGCCCACCCAGCGCAGCGCCTCCCCGATGCAGTTGGCGATCTCCATCGAGCTGACGCCTGCTTTTTCGGACTGGGGGTAGATCGGCACCACCCTGCCGACCCAGTCGCCTTCGACGACCTCGACCGATGGGTTGGACATCTGGTGGCGGCCTCGGAACTTGCTGACCCTGCCCGAAACGGCAACTTCCATGCCCTCGTGGAGCTGGTTGGCGCGCCAAACCTGGTTGAAAAAAGACAGCTTTAGGTAACTTGCCCCATCCCAGACGTCGACGGTGACAACAGGCCTGCCCCCCCTCCGGGCAGGCAAGCGTTGGACGCGCCTGACGATTGCAAGGACCGTCGCGTCTTCTCCTTCTTTTATGTCCGAAATGGGCACCTGGGTCGTCCGGTCCAGGTACCGGCGCGGGTAGTGGGTGAGGAGGTCGGCAATGCTTTGGACACCCATTTCCTCGAGGGCGTCCGCCAGAGTTTTGGGTGGGCCTGCCTCCCGCGCTGGCTTGACGCCCTTGCCCCCCTTGGCGTTCGCAGCCTTGGCGGAGGAACGGGGCACGCCGGCTGGAGAGCGGAGCGGCCTAGCTGCCGAACGCAGGGACGTGACCGGCGCGTCCGCCAGCTCCGCCAACGTCTTTAGTGACGCCATGGTTCACTCAATGCTGAAAAGGTAGGGGTACAGCGGCTGACCACCGTGGTGGACCTCGGCGGTCACACCTGGGCGTTGCTCGGACAGCCACCCGACAATGCGCCGCGTTTCGGCTGCGTGAGCCCCCTCGCCCTCAATGATGGTCACTATTTCGTGGTCCCCCGATTCGGCCACGAGGAGCGCGAGCAAAGCCATGGCCGCGCCCACTGGGCCTTGCGTGCCAGGCACCACGACCTTTACCCCTTCACGGGAGATGCCGAGCCAGTCGCCTTCGCGGACCGCTCCGGCGTCCGTCACTGCGTCCCGTGAAGCTTGCGCAATTTCCCCTGAGAGGACACGAGCGGCGGCCGCGGCCATGTTGTCGGCATTGGTGTCGACGTCAGCTTCGGGGTCGTACTCGAGCAGTGCCGCGAAACCCTCGGGTATCCCGGCAGTCGGCACCACGCGGACCTTTTTGGTGGAACAACTGGCCGCTTGCTCGGCAACCGCTATCACATTGGGGTTGTTAGGCAGTACCACGACTTGTTCTGCGCTGGTGACAGCGATGGCGTCCAAAAGCTCTTTTGTCGAGGGGTTGGCCGACTGGCCCCCGGCAACAACCTGCTGAACACCGAGGGAGCGAAAAATGCGCTTTATGCCCTCCCCGATGGAGACGGCGACCACGGCAGTGGTGACGGCGTCGGCGGGGATCTCTTGCTGGTCACCGGACTCGACCGCTTCGCGGACCCAGCGCTCCTCTTCGACCTGCTCGGCAAGGTCTGTCACACGGATCTGCCAAGGGCGGCCGATCTCGATGGCCGCCTCGATAGCGCCGCCAATGTCGTCGGTGTGGATGTGGCAGTTGTAGAGGCCCTCGCCGCCAACGATCACTATCGAGCCCCCGTAGCCGCGCCAGACGCTCCTGAAGGCCGGGATCGCCTCGTCGGACGCGTCAAGGAAGAACATCACCTCGTAGCGCAAGTCTCCGACACCGTTCTCGGGTACTTTGCGTTCCCGGCCTTCATCCGCCGCGGCGCCGGTGCCAGGAGTGGCGCCGGTACCAGGAGCGGTGCCGGTACCAGGAGCGGGGATGCCTCGCGTGGAAGCGTTTGCCGGTGGCGGAGGAGCTGCGATCTCCCTGCCGTCGGCGACATGGAGGAAACTGTCCAGCAGTAGGAGAAGGCCCGCGCCCCCGGCGTCGACCACGCCCGCAGCCTTGAGGGCGCTCAGCTGCTCCGTAGTGCCGGCGAGCGCCTTGGCAGCATCTTGCCTCGCGGAGTCGAGAACTTGAACGAGGGAAGAGCCAACGTTGGCGGAAAGTGCCGCAGCTGCGCCCTTGGCCGCGGCTCTGGCTACCGTCAGGATGGTGCCCTCGACTGGGTTGCTGACCGCGCCATAAGCGCTGAAACTCGCTCGCGAGAGCGCTTCGGCGAGATCTTGGCCACCGAGGCCCGAGCCGCTTGGGCGCGAGCGGCCAGGGCCACGGCTTGCGCCGCTGGCCGGGAGGGCCTCTTTGAAAGAGGTGGCCATGCCTCGCAGGATTTGGGACAAGATGACACCGGAATTGCCCCGCGCACCCATGAGCGAGCCGTGGCTGAGCGCCTGAGCGACGGCGGTGATGTCGGGTGGACCGGCCTGGTCGAGCTCTTTTTGCACGGCCTCCAAGGTGAGGCCCATGTTGGTACCGGTGTCGCCGTCAGGGACCGGGTAGACGTTGAGCCGGTTGAGCGCCTCCCTGTGCTCTTTTAGCGCAGCCGTGTAGACACGCACGACCCGGGCGAGGTCGGAGGCTGTAATGGTTTCTAAGGCCATCTGTCGTGGCTCCTGTGCACAGCTGCGGCTATACCCTGCGTGGTCAGGGTACTCGCTCGGCCCGACGGCTTCGCTGCTTGCCCAAGGTGATGCTGCGGCCCGGATGGTATCCTGAAGCCCCTATGGCAGGCGTCTGTGAGGTTTGTGGGCGGCACCCGTCCGTTGGCATGAGCATCAGTCACTCGCACCGTCGTACGAAGCGGCGCTGGTACCCCAACATCCAGCGCGTGCGAGCGGTCGTGAACGGGGCCCATCGACGCGTCAATGTCTGCACCTCGTGCATCCGCGCGGGCAAGGTAGTCAAGACCGCGCATTGAGCGCCGACGCCTCTGGCACCGACATCGCGCCGAGGCCGTGACTGAGACGGGGACCTAGGCGGGCACGGGCTGGCCGGCCCGCAACGAGCCTAGAGGGCGCCTTGAGGGCGCCGGAGCGAGTTCGCCTCGAGGAGCGACATCACGTCTTCGCTCCTGAAGCGCAGGTGGCCGCCGACGGTACGCAGGCAGGCAAGCTTGCCCGAGGCGGCCCAGTTGATGACCGTCCGCTCGGTCACGTCGAAGAGGGCGGCAACTTCGTGGCTGCGCAAGAGCGAATGGCCGTCGGCGGTTTGCCTGGCGCTGTTTTGGTGCTCGGCAGGCGCCGGTTGAGGGCCCAGGTGGTCGGTGCCCCGGTGCGCTGAAAGTGCAGTCGAAAGAAGGCGACCGACCGCCACCATGGCGGCGCGCTCCCGGCGGGTGAGCTCGCGAGGTTCGGTGTCCAGGACGGCGAAAATGGCCGCCACTTCACCTGAAGGGCCGAGCAGCGGAACCCCGAGCAGCCAGCGGATGCCGAGGTTGGAACGAGCTAGCCGGCTGTGGGCCAAGGCTGGGTTGCTGACCGGGTCGGTGACCTCGACTGGCTCTTTGCGGCTGGCGATGATCGAGAAGAGCTCGGGGTCCTCGAGCGCCTCGCGTTCGGCCCCAAAGGAGAGAGTGCTCCAACTCTCGCCTCGTACGACGGTGACGAGGGCAAGCGGGCAGCGCGCCGCCGTCGACCCAACGAGGAGCAGGTCTGCAAAAGCTTGACCTGCCTGGCTTGCAGACGCTTCGTCGCGCCTCGAACCGTGCCCCGGGTCGGCGCCTTGGCCCCCGAGGTTGACGACACCCGGGCCGAGGGGACGGCGTGCCAATGGCTCCGCCGCTGCCCGTGCCAGGGCTGCCCCTCGCACCACTTGCGAACTGGGCTGCAACACTGTGGGGATTGCCTCGCGCACTTTGCCGGTCTCCTCCTTGTTCCCGGGCCTTCCGAAGAAGTGCTCAAAGCAAAGGTCGGACGCTAGAGGGTGCCTCTTGAGGTAAGGAAGGAGAAACCGGAAGGGCCTTTGGCCCCAAATAGGTTGATAGGCGAAAGCATCGGCTCTCCGAACAGGTACTTTCACCAGTCCTCAGAGCTCGTGCTCCCATCCCAAAGCTGGGAGCGGCCTGCCGTCGAGCAGGTGCTCGGAACTGACGCCGGTGCAGGTCCCGATCATGTAGGGCGGGGGCAAGCCGGCAGCATAAAAGGCCCCGGCGACGTCATGGCGACGCCGCGCGGTCAGCACGAGGACGTAATCGTCCCCCCCTCCAAGGGCTTCCTCGAGGGTCGCGCCGCGGGCGATCGGGAGCTCCGCTCGGGACAGTTCGAAGCCCACGCCTGATGAGGCCGCCAACTTGCCCAGGTCAGCGGTGAGGCCGTCCGAGACGTCGATCATCGCAGTAGCGCCCATCGCCCGTGCCACTTCACCTTCTACCAGGTGCGGTACCGGCCGCGCGTGCGCGCGGGCGAGCGGTGACGACCGCGCTACCGACCCGCCCTCTTTCAGCAGGCGCAGCCCGGCGGCAGCGGCGCCGAGCTCGCCTGTGACCCAGATGGCGTCACCCGCGCTCGCTCCGTTCCGTAAGACCGGCGCGCCGTCGACCCAGCCCACGACGGCGACGCTCACTACACCCTCGTGACCCCCGCTCAGGTCACCCCCCACTACCGGGCAGGCGTAGCGAGACGCGGCCTCGAGGATGCCCGAGTAAAGCTCCTCGAGCTCTGGTCGCTTGAGGCCAACAACGCTCACGAGGGCGTAGCTCGGCCGTCCCCCCATGGCAGCGATGTCGCTCAGGTTGACGGCCATCGCTTTCCAACCGAGATCCGCCAGGCTCGTCAGCCTGAGGTCGGCATCCATGCCCGCGACCAGGCAATCCGAGGCGAGCAGGAGCCGCTTGGTCGACCCGCTCCCGTCGCGCGAGCCGGGGACGGCCACAACTGCCGCGTCGTCCCCGAACCAAACCTGACCAGCGGGCGGCACAGGGAGCAACTGCTCGAGCCGTGCCAGGGCCTCGCTTTCTCCTCCGGCCGGCTGCGAGCCCGCGCCGGCCAGCTCGCGCGTGCCCCCGGTTAGCCCGGCGGCGCCAATTTGGGGGTCGGCGCTCATGGCACGGCAGAGCTCACATCCGGGAAAGCAGTTCGGCCTTCTTGGCTGCGAACTCCTTCCGGCTGATCACCCCGCGCTTACGCAGGTCGTCAAGTTGGCTCAACTGCTCGGCAAGGCTCGCGCCCGGCGGGGCGCCGGGAGCCTGAGCAGGGTCGGCCGGCTCGGCGGAGCCGCCCGCATCAGCCCACTCACCTGTCCCTGCCACCGCCGGGCCTCCGCGGTGGGCGTTGATCAAGCGGTAAATCTCGTTCTGGATCGCCACCGGGTGCGGAAGGTCAGGGAACGTCTCAGGGCTGTCGCGCCCAGGCGACTCGAGCAGGACGTCCCCGCACCCCAGGATGCGGTCCCAAAGGGACTGCGTGTAGGAAATATCGGTCAGCCGGTCGAGGAGGATTTCCCTTCCTTTGCGCTTGAGGACCCCCTCGCGCATGATCAGCCGCTCGTTGGTGACGACAAAAGTCGTTGTGGCCCAACGGATGTAGCGCACGAGGAGCCAGAGGAGGCAAAGAACAAGCACTCCACCGAGCACGAACAGGGCCCACTGGGCGGCGGACTCGACGAGCGCGGCGATACAGCCGGCGACCACGACAGCGACGGCAAAACCCGGCATGAAGAGGTACTTCCAGTGTGGGCGGACATCGACCGCGACCTCCTCGCCGGGGTTGAGCAATTTTGCCGGGAACGCCATGAGCGGTACCCCCTCGCCTTCTGTTCCAGATCCTTATCCGAGCTTGCTCGCGATGGATGCCGCAGAGCGCAAGGCCGTCCCATCCGCGCCTGCCGAACCCCAGGACACGCTCGGCCTCCGGTGAGCTTCTTCGACCATGTCTGCGAGCAAGACCGGGAAATCTATTGCTGCTCCCCCTGCCCACAAGTACTTTGACAGCGAACCCGGGATGGTGTTGACCTCATTGACCCACCATTGCCCAGTCGCGTCGTCGACGAGGAAGTCCACACGCCACACGCCGCGAAGCCCTGCCAGCTCGGCCACCGAGGCGGCTGCGTCGCTGAGCTCTTTTTGGATCTCCCCAGGCAAAGGAGCCGGCAGTTCGCGTGGGGCGCTCACCATCCCCTCACCACCGAGGTACTTGTCGGAATAAGACAAGATAGGGCTCGAACCGCTCACCCTAAGCGCCCTGGCAAAAAGCGACAAGGAAAAAGTTGGGAACGCCCGGGCGGCAACTTCGACGTCGGAGGTCTCGGCGCGGTACGGTTCGGCCACGACTCCCCTGCTCGCGTGCGGCCCACCGAGCTGCACGTAGCGCAGGACGTCGGCCCAGTGCTCAACAATTTCAATGCCGATCGACGAACCCCCGAAACGAGGCTTCAATATGAACGGCCGCGGCGGGTCGTCCCACCTCGGCGCCTCGGCCCCCGGGACTACCAGTGCCCGGGGAAGCGTCGGCAGGCCGGCCGCATGGGCCACGGCCCCAAAAGCGAGCTTGTCCATCCCAAGTGCCGCCCCAGCAGCAGTCGGCCCGGTGTAAGGCAAGCCGGCCATGTCGAGGGCTGCCTGGAGCGTGCCGTCCTCCCCAGGCCCACCATGGCAGCAATTGACGAGTGCGCCAAGCTCGACCTTGCGTTCTTTGGGCCCGCCGAGCATGCCGGGCTTGGACATGAAGAAACCGCCCCCGGGTTGCGCGACAAATCGAAGCTCTTTAGCCCCTCTTGGCGGCCCTTCCAAGAACGCCGAGGCCTCCAGGGCGGGGTCGACCGACACAAATTGCTCGCCCTTTGTCCAGTAGATCGCTTCGATCGGTCCCTGGCCGACGTTGAGCAAGGCTCGGGCCACCTGGAGCCCCGTAAGGATGCTGACGTCGTGCTCCGGCGAGGGGCCACCGAAGAGCACCCCCACTGGCTCGTTCCCGATCGGGCTCACGAGGCTCAAGGGTAGTGGTCGGGCAAGTCGTTCTCGTACAGGACGGCGTCCCCATCCCCGAGCTCTGCCGCGGCCCAGCCCACGGCGAGCTGCCTGTTGCGGGCTCGCCGGGCCGGCAGACCGGCAGCACGCGCCCCTGCCAGCAAGGCTCTCGCATTGGTCCTACCGACGACGCAAAGCTCGCTCGCCACCTCGCCGGCCCTGGCAGCAAAGTTCGCGTTCTCCCTCGCCTGCAACACACCGAGCTCGACCATCCCTGGCGTGACCACAACTCTCTTAGCGTCTTTGTCCCCAAGGGTCGCCAACAGGGCCAATGCAGAAGCGGCCCCGGCCGGGTTGGCGTTGTAGGTGTCATCGATGACCCAGGCACCGCTCCCGTTCCGGCCGATGTTCCTCCGGTGGGGCGCGACCGGCAGGGCCCCTAAGCGCGCCTCGACAACCTCGGGAGGCACCCCAAGAGAGAGCGCGGCCGCAACGGCGCACGCGACGTTGCCGGGCTCCACTTCCGGCGATGCGTGGGCAAAGACGTCCATTTCTGCCTCGAGATGGTTAGCGAGCACGTGGATCTTGCCCTCCTCCACCGTGACCCTCACGTCGGCCCGGGGCTCGCGACAAGAGCAGCGCCAGAGAGACTTGCCGCTTTCTTCGATCTTTTGCGCGAGCTCCTCGAGCAAGGGGTAATCGACGTTCAGGATCGCGACGCGGGCGCCCGCGAGGATCTCGGCTTTGGCCTCAGCGATCCGCTCCAAGCTCCCCATTCGCTCGAGATGGACCGGCCCAATCGCCGTGATCATCGCTATCTCGGGGCGCGCCCACTGGCACATGTCCCTTATTTCGCCCTGGCCGTAAGTGCCCATCTCTGCAACGAAAACCCCCGTCCCGCTCCCCAGGTGCTCGTTGACCGCCCGCGCAAGACCAGCCGTGTTGTTGAAGCTCGCCGGGCTCGCAACGACAGAAAATGTTGCCCCCACGAGGTGGGCCACATAGCCCTTCGTGGTCGTCTTCCCATAAGAGCCTGTTATCGCGACGACGCGCGGCGAGACCGCAGTTAAGCGTTTGCTCGCCTTGGCGACATAGGGGGCGAGTAGGCGCGACTCGACCGGGCGTGCCAGGGCGAGCGCTACGTCGACGAGCACTGGCGCCGCCACAGCCGCCATGGCGCCCGCGGTGAGCGCCGGATGGAGGCCGAAAATCCCAGCCACTCCCAAGACAATCGCGAGGACTATCGCTGAGGTCGTCGCGAGCCGCCGGAGCCTCCCGGTCCAAGCAAGTTTGGATGTCCTGCCACGGAGGCCGAAACCAAAAGGCCCCATGACCGCCACGAGCACGGGCATGAAAGCCGCCACCGCATACCATGCCGAAATTACCGCCCCGACCACCGCAGCGAAGAAAGCGACCTGGTTTATCGCTCCCGCGAGCCACCAACGGCGGGCGAACTTGGTCGTCGAGCCGGCGAGGTAGTGCTCTCGCTGAGCTACCCGCAACCACCGCAGGTAGGCAAGGCCGATGGCGACAAGGCTCGCGCAGAGGACAACCACCTCGAGGGCGCGGCTGTTCATGGTGACCCTGGCCTGTTGCGCAAGAGTGCTTGCCTCACCTGCGATATGAGGTCGGCCTCGAGCAAATGGCCGGCTGCAGGCACGAGAGTTACTTTTGGGCGCAGACCGGGGAAGGCCTCGAGGGCCGCTCTCGCCCCAGCCGCCGACGCCTCGGTGTCATTTTCTCCCCAGATCAGTTCGAGCGCCCCCTCCGTGCTCGCCCAATCACCAAGGAGCGGCAGGTACGCCGACGTCGCTGTTTCTTGCACAGCTTTCACCAGTACACCTCGCATCAGGGGCGAGGCCTGGCGATAGTCCGGAGAACCGTACTTTTGGCGGAACCTCTCCATTGCGGCTTCGCTGATCAGGCCCTCCCGTTTGAGCACCCTTCCCAACCTAAAACCGAGCGGCGGGCGCGCGTGGTGGGCCGCCCCGGCGAACGGGGCCAGGGGCGCCCCGGCGAGCACCAAGGCGCTTATTGAGGCCCGCCGGAGAGCACCACTCCCCTGGCGGTCTCCTTCGGGCCCGGCGGAGAGCGCTGCCATTTGGGCTGCCACCCGAGCGCCGAAACTGTGACCGACTACGACTGCTTGCCCGCCTTGCCCCCCGCAAAGTTCGCTCAGCACGGGGAGCAGGTACTCGGCGTACTCCCTCGTTGACCAGGGTTCAGGCGGTTCAGGCGCCACTCCGAAGCCCGGCAAGTCGAGGGCGATCGCGTCCAAGCCCTGGAGCACACCGTCAAAGTCGTGGTGGTCCCTTGCCCAGCCGTGAAGCGCGAGCGCCCAGGCGGCCCCGCTGCCATAGCGCTCACCCCAAAGGCGTCCGGCGGCGAAGGTCCTCAGCGCCATGGGCCTTGCCAAGCTACTAAGAGCTGCCCGGTGCGAGGGTGCAGGCCGGCCGGCCCTGCTCGCTCGGGCGCTCCCAGTAACGGTCGGAGGCGGCGAGTAACGTGAATTACATGGATGTTACTCTCGGCGTGCCGAGCGGCTGCCAGCACCTGCTCAAGGACCTGACGCCGGAGCAAAGGCGCGCAGTCGAGACACCTTCGCAGACGGTCTGCGTCCTGGCAGCCGCCGGAGCCGGCAAGACAGGGGTGCTCACGCGGCGCATCGCCTACCGTGCGCTGACGGGTAGCGCGAAGGCCGAGCACGTCCTCGCCATCACTTTTACACGCAAGGCGGCTGGGGAGCTGCGAGAGCGCTTGAGCTCTCTCGGGCTGGGCTCGGCGGTGACAGCGGGCACGTTCCACTCGGCCGCTCTATCGCAGTTACGGCGGTGGTGGGCCGACCGTCGCGCCCCGGCGCCTGCGGTGCTCGAGCGCAAGGGCCGGCTGCTTGGCGAGCTGGTTGCCGAGCGACCTGGCTTGGCTGACGCGAGCGTCGCAGACTTGGCGAGCCAGATCGAGTGGGCCAAAGCGAGGCTCATCGCGCCGGGGTCCTTCGCTGTCTCGGCGCGTTCGTCCTACCGAGCCCTGCCCGCTGACGCGGATGCCATCGCCACTTTGTACGCGCGCTACGAAGACGAGAAAAGACGGCGCCGGCTCGTCGATTTTGACGACCTTCTTGCCCGCTACGCCGATGCCCTCTGCTCCGATGACAGATTTGCTGCGGCTCAGCGTTGGAAATGGCGCCATATCTTTGTCGACGAGCTTCAGGACGTCAACCCGCTCCAGTGCCGCCTGCTCGACGTCCTGCTCGGTCAAAACGCCGACCTGTTCGTCGTGGGAGATCCCCACCAGGCGATCTATGGGTGGAACGGCGCTGACCCCAGCTTCTTGAACGATTTTCCCAGCCGGTGGCCCGAAGCCGAGGTGATCCGCCTCGAAGACAACCACAGGTCGAGCCCCCAGGTCGTTGCAGCCGCGTCGGCGGTGCTTGGGCGCCAGTCCTCTGGTCAGGTGCGCTCGACGCAACCGGACGGGCCGCGACCTGTTCTGCGCTCGTTTGCCAACGAGGAAGCTGAGGCGGCGGGGGTGGCGGAGCGGATGGCAGCTGCGCATGCGCGTGGGCTGCCCTGGGCCGAGATGGCCGCATTGGCACGGACCAACGCTCAATTGGTCGCCATCTCCACCGCTCTCAGGAGGGCGGGTGTCCCCTTCCATGCCGTCCCGTCCGGCGAGGGCAGCGACGATCTCACCGTCGAGGTGGCTCTCGAACCCCCAGCAGACATCGGCCGGACCGGTCTGGCCAAGATTGCACCCGCGACGAGGCAAGGCCTCGGTGAAGTCACAGTTTCGAGCTTCCACCGGGCGAAAGGGCTTCAATGGGGAGCCGTCTGGGTGTGCGGGCTCGAGGCTGGGATGGTGCCTATTGCTTACGCGACCAGCTCTGCCGCGATGGCGGAAGAGCGGCGGCTCCTGTACGTGGCGCTCAGCCGCGCCGAGCGCGAGCTTTATTGCTCCTGGGCGAGGGAGCGAAGGGCGGCCAATGGGATCTCCCTGCGCCGCGAGCCAAGCCCCTGGCTCCGGGCTCTGGCCGCTCATTGTGCCGGTCCCGGTGGCGAGGCCGGGGACGGGCCCTGTGACGGGGACGCAGCCGAGGGGTACCCCGAGGGCGCGGCTCGCTCCTCGCGCAACGGACGGCGGCAAGGCTTGCGGTCCTCGAACGGCGCCGACCGTGCTGGGCAACCGGGTGACACCGACGCCGCGCTCGTCGACTTCCTGGCCGCTGCGCGCAAACGTCTCTCGCGGGCCAATGCCCGCCCCGGCCGAGGCCGGCGAGCACGCCTCGGGCCAGATCAGGCGGGGGCCAGAGCCGCAGAAAACCCGCAAGAGGACGACCTCTTGGAGGCGCCCGCCGATCCCCGAGTAGCCCAGGCGGCTCAGACGGCGGACAACCTCCGGCAGTGGCGGCGGCGCCTCGCCCGTGCCTCTGGGGTACCGCCACACGTGCTCCTCCACGATTCAACGGTGGACTTGATCGCCGCTCGCCAGCCCGCCAGTGCCGATGAACTGCTTGCTGTGCCTGGTGTCGGGCCCGTAAAGGTGGCCAGGTACGGCCCGGCGATCCTCGAGGTCGTGCTAGGGAGCACAGCGGCTGGCCGCGGTTGCCCGCCGGGCTAGGGGCGCCGGCCCCTGCCGTCCTCCTCGGCCTTTCTGGTATTTCCGGGCGACATAGGTGGTCCTCGTGGCGGGAGAGCTCAGGATACTGCGCTCCAGCGCAACGGCTGGGACGCAGTCACGCCGGGGGCATGCCTGTTGAGAGGCATAAGAGCTCCCACAGGCAGGTGCTCCACTCTGGGGGGAGCGTGCCAACGCGGAGCGTGGTAGCAGCGGTGGGCAAAGTGCGCGAGTGCGAATTCCGCGCGCGGAAAGCCTTATTTGGCCGCGCTCAAAGTGAACCTGTAGACTAGGTCAGCGTGTCTGAGTGGTACTCAATTGAAGTGTTTGATGGCGCGACCTCGGCCGCTTTTTGGGCCGAGAGCCATGGCGACCCACTTCTCGAGTCTGCTCTCACCTCGGGCGCGAAAGACTGGTCATGGCATCGCCACTCTTGGGGTGTCGTCCTCGAGCTCGAGTTCGACGACGCCAAGTCTTGGGAGGACTGGCGGGCACTCGCCCACGTTCAAGCGGCACTCGATGCCGTCCCCGACCCGATCAGCGGGTTGATCATGTACAGGGGGCGTGGTGGGACGAGCGGGGCACCAAGACCGCGCCGGCCCAAGCCATTGCAGGGAAGTGGGTCTGCTGCGCTCCCGCTCCCGTGGCAGTGGCAAGACGAGGGCCCGGCGTTCCTGCCGGCTTGGCCGCTGTCCCTGCTGCGGACTGCAACCGGTGCAGGGGCCGGGCTCGGGGCGCGTGTGAGCAGCCCGCGCCGCTTTCTCGCCCGCACCTGGCCCTGAGGACGCGAGAGGGCCTTTGCAGGGCAAGCGACTAAAGGCCCACGTCCACAAAGAGGGGCGCGTGGTCAGAAGGGAGCTTTCCTTTGCGAGCGTTGCGGTCCACCAAGGCCCAGCTCACGTTTTGCGCGAGCACTTGGCTGACTAGTAACAGGTCGATGCGCATCCCTCTGTGCTCGTGGAAATCTCCAGAGCGGTAATCCCAGTAGGTGTAGAGCTTTGGGCCCGGCCACCTGGCACGGAAAGCGTCAACCAGGCCCCACGACTCGAGCTCTGCAAGGGCACCCCTTTCCTCGGGCGTCACATGCGTGGAGCCAACAAAAGCAGTCGGGTCCCAGACATCTTTGTCTTCGGGCGCAATGTTGAAATCGCCGCCAACTACGACCGCACCGTCGGGCTTTGCGACTGCGTCGAGGTGGCGGCGCAGCCTGCGCAGCCATTTCAGCTTGTACTCGTAGTGTTCCGAGCCGACTGAGCGCCCGTTTGGCACATAGACGCTCGCCACCGTCAGCTCCCCACAGCGCGCAGTAATGAGACGAGTGTCCTGGTCGGCCTCTTCGCCATCGGCAAAACCCATCACCGTGCCTTCCAGGCCGACGCGAGAGAGGATCGCTACACCGTTCCACTGGCCCGAGCCGTGATGAACCGACTCGTAGCCGAGCGCCGAAAAGGCCATGTGAGGAAAGGCAACGTCAGAGAGCTTTGTCTCCTGCAAGCAGAGGACGTCGGGGTGGGCATAGGAGATCCACTCGGGGACGCGTTCCATGCGCACCTTGAGCGAATTGACGTTCCAGGTGGCGAGGCGCACGGCCCGATCTCAGGAGGAGCCGCTCGGCGGCATCATGACAACCTGGAACAGCTCGGCCAACTTGCCCTCAGGGAGCCCTGCGTCCGCTGCACCCGTCCTCGCCCAGCCCCGGAGGCGTCCCTCGAGGTCGCTTTCGTGCGCAACCTGGCTCACATGGCGGCGGAGTGCCCGCAGTTTTGCTTCAAAAAACGGCGTTATGTCGACCGCGCGGTTTGGCCGCGGTGAAGCCATCAGCCAAACTTCGCCGACGGCGTGCGGTTCGAGGCCCTCAGCGACGAGCTCGGGGTGGGCAAAGGGGTTGCGGGCGTCTGGGTAAGCCACACAGACGGCGGCATCGCCCACCGTCAGGTGGTCGGGATGGCTGGCGCCAACGCGCTCCCAATTGCGCTCGGGAGACTGGCAGAGCAACCGCTCGGGCCTGAAACGCCTCACCGCACGGGTAATTTCGCGCCGAAGGTCGAAGCTCAGCCACGGGCCCAGACGGCCGTCGGGGAACCCGAGGAAGGTGACCTCCGACACCCCGATCTCAGCGGCCGCTGCACGCTGTTCCTGCTGGCGCAACGCCGCCATGTCCGCCCGGCTTATCGACCGGTCAGACCCACCGGCGTCCCCGTCAGTCACGACGCAATATGCCACCTCGGTACCAGCCTTCACCCACGAAGCGATCGTTCCGGCAGCTCCAAAGTCAACGTCATCAGGGTGAGCCGTCACCACGAGGGCCCGTTGAACGCCAGCTGCGTCGTCCAAAGTGACCGCCGCGACTTGGGGGACCTCGGGCACCTGGCTAACTCTACTGGCAGCAAGCGGGCCAGCACGCCTCCTGGTCGCCGGCCTCACGGGCGAGATGAACCTGGGGTTTCGTGCTCGGGCAACATCGCTAAGCGTGTGGACGGATATCTCTCGTTGAGATGAAGAACAAGAAAATGAACTATTTCACCGATGGCTAGCCTACAATGGGCGCATGAAACAATTCCTGTGCATAGTGCTCGGCCACCAGGAGTACTCCCCCGACGTCCTGGAAGCCAAGCCCTGGGACGACCCTGACTTCTATGGGTACGACCGCCTGGACTTCCGGGAGCTCCACTGCTTACGCTGCGGCGAGGAGCTCCAACGCGAGGCTGCATAAGC
>DATJSU010000030.1:0-1082 GCA_035503915.1 Acidimicrobiales bacterium
CCCCCGCCCGCCAGTTATGGGGCCCACCCTGGGTCCACCAGTGACGGCGCTGCTGCCGGTGAAGTTGCCACCAGGCCGACAGCGGCCCTCATGGAGGTGGCAATGGCATTCAGGGAGGTCCGTGTGTACGAGATCAAAGAAGTGCTGCGGCTATGGCTGCGCGGCACAGGGACGCGCAAGATCGGTGTGCTGGTGGACTTGGACCGAAAGACCGTCCAGCGCTACATTGCCGCTGCCACCGAGGTCGGACTGGGAAGAGGCGCCGGTGAGGACAGCTTGGACGATGCCCTCATGGCCCAGGTCTGTGAACGAGCCCGTCCCCGTCGCCGCGACGGCCACGGGGAGACCTGGGCGGTCCTCGGGGCCAACCATGACCAGCTGAAGGCCTGGCTGGTCGACGGTGGCCTGACAGCAGTCAAGGCAACCGAGCTCTTGGCCCGCAAAGGCGTGGTGGTGCCGGAGCGGACCGTGCAGCGTTATGCGCTCAAGGCACTCGGCGTCGGCCGCTCCGCGAGGACCACCACGGTCCGGGTGGCCGACTGTGAACCGGGCTCGGAGCTGCAGGTCGACTTCGGCAAGATGGGGCTTGTCCCAGACCCCGTGTCGGGCCGCAACAAAGTGTGCTGGGCGCTCATTTTCACTGCCTGCTACTCCCGGCACTGTTTTGTCTGGCTGAGCTTCCGCCAGAGCACCGAGGCCGTGATCGCCGGCTTCGAAGCCGCCTGGGCCTTCTTCGAGGGAGTCTTCAAGGTTGTCATCCCCGACAATATGGCGACCGTTGTCGACAAGGCTGACCCGATAAACCCTCGGCTGAACCAGGCTTTCGTCGAGTACGCCCAAACAAGAGGCTTCGTTGTCGACCCCGCTCGTGTGCGAAAGCCGACCGACAAGCCGAGGGTCGAACGGGTAGTGCCCTTTGTCCGTGGCTCGTTCTTTGCCGGTGAGAACTTCATCGACCTCGCCGATGCGCAAAGAAGAGCCGAGCAATGGTGCCGGCAAAGAGCCGGTCAGCGAGTGCACGGCACTACGGCGGCCCGCCCGGCCGAGGTCTTTGCCGAAACCGAAGCGCCATGCCTGCTCCC
>DATJSU010000031.1:0-1360 GCA_035503915.1 Acidimicrobiales bacterium
GAGACTGACGGCCTCTTCGGCGCGGTCTTCACTGAGCATGAGGTTGGCGAGCTTGAGCTGGATTTTGGCGTGGCTGGCGGCGTCGGCGTAAGGCAGGGCGTTGAGCTGGGCAAGAATCTGCTGGGCGGCGGCGTCATTTCCCAGAGAAAGATCGGCCGTGGCGATGTTGGAGAGATACTCCGGATCCTGATTCAGGCTGCTGAGGGTCGCGGAGGGAATGTTCTTTTGCTCGGCGAGGAGCTGTGCGAACTGGCCGGCCTGGAACTCGGCGTCAGCGAGGGCGAGCCAAGTCTGCTCGTTTTCAGGATGTCTCTGGATAAGGTTCTGAAGGATGGGAAGGGCTTTTTCGGGCTGCTGTTCTTTCACCCAGAGGCCGGCGAGGGCCAGATCGGCTTCGGGCCTCCTGGAATCGGCCTGGGAGGCCTGCTCAAAGAACTGGCTGGCCGAGCTCGAGTCGCCGGAGTTGAGGGCGGTGGTGCCCTGCTGCATGAGATCCCAGTAACGGGCCTGGCGGTAGGCGTCCTCAACGGACGGGGTGCGGAGGCCTTCGGTGCGGGCCTGCTCGAAGCTGAGCACGGCGTCGTTGAAGTCCTGCTGCTTCATATAAACGTAGCCGAGGCCGACGTGGGCGCGGGCGCTCAGGTCGTGGTCGGCGAGCATGGCCGAGAAGTCTTTGGCTGCGGCGGAGAGATTGCCCTGCTGCAGCTCCCGATAGCCTTTGGCTTCTTCTGGCGAGCCCTGCTCGGGGGCGTGCGCGAGCTGTTCGCGGGCCTCGCGGAGGCGGGCGGCGAGCTCGGAATCGGGATAGCGCTGGAGATAGGCCTCGCCTGACTGCTGCGCTGCCGATGAAGCGGGATTCCAGAGGAGGGCCTGGCGCCAGGCGGTGCGGGCCTGCTGCATCAACGGGGAGGGTCCCTGGAAGTTTTCAAGCAGGGAAAGCCCCTCGGCGCGGGTGGACGGGCCGTAGGTGAGGACGCGGGCCAGGGTGAGCTGGTAGCCGGGGTTGGCGGGGTAGCCGGCGACGATCTTGCGCAGATGCTGGATGGCGTCGGGCAGATCGGCGGGAATGGCGGCCTCGGTCTGGTAGTAGTCGACGGCCCAGTCGCCGGAGGTCGGGTTGTCGCCAAGGACCTTGCGATAGAGGGCGAGGGCCTGCGCGTATTGGTGGCGGGCGGTGAGGCTGGCGGCCTCATCGAGGGTCTGCTGATCGCTGGCCTGAGAGCGCTCGGGGCCGGCCTCGCTATAGTGCGGGGCGACATCGTGGAGGCGCTGGAGATAGACCCGGGCGCTGGCGTTGTCTCCCTGCTGCTGGTAGTAGCGGGCAAGGGCGGCGAGAGCCTCGGGCTGGTCGGGCGACAGG
>DATJSU010000032.1:0-1555 GCA_035503915.1 Acidimicrobiales bacterium
GAATGTGTGGCCCCCGACGCCCAGGATCCACTGAGGGGTATGCTAAGGACGGGCAGGTGCGACCAAGACAGGGGCCATGAAACATGAAGTCCGAAGGCCAACTGTGTGAGGAGATCTGGGGAGAAGCGGTACGACCCGGAACGGTCCTGCTTTGGTGGCTTACCAGGCTGGTTTGGTCCTGAAGAAACCGGTTGGCACGACCATGGCGGTTGATCCTTAAATTACTTGCCCCCGAAAAAGTGACCTCAGAAGTGGCCCCTGAGCAGCACTGACGCGCTGGAGGATCCCCCAAAGTGGCCCCCAATGCTGCGATCATGGCCAGAACCCCTTGTACGAGAAGGAGTCCTGGCCAAGATGCTACGTACCTTAGCCCCCCAGCAGAGCCTGTGGGCTGCTGTGTTGCCGGAAGTGGCCCGGGGGCTGCCGCCGGCGCTCTCCGAGCTGGACACTTACCTCGACGACCCGGTCCTTTTTGAGCCGTTCCGGCCGTACTTCCACCCCAGCCACGGGCGCCCCTCGGTCCCGCTGGAAACGTACGTGCGGATGATGGTGCTCAAGTCCCGCTACCGCCTCGGCTACGAGACGCTGTGTGCCGAGGTCTCCGATTCCATCTCGTGGCGGCTGTTCTGCAAGGTCCCGCTCGGGGCAGCCGTCCCTCATCCCTCGACGCTCGAAAAGGCCACTTCTCGCTGCGGCGAGGAGGCTGTCGGGCAGCTGAACGAGGCGTTGTTGAAAAAGGCGGACGGCAAAAAGCTCATAAAGCTCGACAAAGTCCGCGCTGACACCACGGTCGTGCCGGCCAACGCCAAGTACCCCTCCGACGCCGGCTTGCTGGCAAAAGGGGTCGCCCGCCTAGCTGTGCTCAGCTCAAGGTTGCGCTCGATGGGCTTCGCCGCCCGCACCAAAGCCCGTGACCGGCGCCGCTCCATGAACGCCCGGGCGTACTCCCTCGGCACCTGGCTGCGCCGGCGCACAGACGAGGCAAAAGACGAGGTGCTCGCCATAACCGCCGAGATGGCGTCTATCGCCGAAGCCGCCCTGTCTGACGCGGCCAAGGTGGCGGTAAATTCTGCCCGAGCTGTCCGCCGCCGGGGCGAGGCCGCCAGCGGGCGGGCCAGGGCGACGCTCGCCGAGCTCGAAGACGTCGCTGCCACCCTCGCCAAGGTGATCGCCCAGGCCAACGAGCGCGTCGCCGGTGGCATGCCGGCGGGCTCGGAGCGCGTCGTCAGTTACCACGATAAAGACGCCCGGCCGATCCGCAAGGGACGTATCGGCAAGCCGGTCGAATTTGGCTACAAAGCGCAGGTAGTTGACAACTCTGACGGGGTCGTCCTCGACTACCAGGTGCTAAAGGGCAACCCCGCCGACGCCCCCTTGCTCGGGCCAGCGGTGCGCAGGGTAAAGGCACGATTTGGGCGGGCCCCACGAGCAGTGGCTGCCGACCGCGGCTACAGCGGGGCCGGGGTCGAGGTCGAACTGGAACAGATGGGAGTAAATAAAGTAGTCATCCCCCGCAAGGGCAAACCGTCGGCGGCCAGGAAGAAGGCCGAGTCGG
>DATJSU010000033.1:0-78758 GCA_035503915.1 Acidimicrobiales bacterium
TGCAGTGGGCCGGGAAGGATTCGAACCTCCGTAGGCGTCAGCCGGCAGATTTACAGTCTGCTCCCATTGTCCGCTCGGGCACCGACCCTCGAGGCCTCGCAGGTCCTCGACCCGCCCAAGGCTAGCGTGTGGCTGATGCCCACGTTTGACGTTGTCTCCCAGGTCGATATGCAAGAAGCCCGCAACGCTGTCGACCAAGCAGCGCGCGAGCTGGAAACCCGTTTCGATTTCAAGGGGACGAGCTCGAGCGTCGAGCTATCGGGCCATCAGCTTACCCTTCGTTCATCGACCGAGGACCGTTTGAAGGCTGTCTTGCAGGTACTCGAAGAGAAGCTCGTGCGGCGGAAGATCTCGCTGAAGGCCCTCGACCCCGGCAAGGTGGAAGAAGCCGCCAAGGGAACCGTACGTCAAGTGGTCACCCTGAAGGCCGGGATCAACACCGACCAAGCTCGCGCCATCAGCCGCTTCATCAAGGACAACGCACCGAAGGGAGTATCTTCGTCCACTCAGGCCGACCAAGTCCGTGTGACGGCCAAGAAGAAGGACGACCTCCAAGCGACGATCTCAGCCCTGCGCGAGCAGGATTTCGGTATCCCGCTACAGTTCGAGAACTTCCGCGACTGACAGGCCTCTGTCGCCGGAGCGCTGCGCCGAGGGTCAAATGCCGGAGATGAAACGCGCGTTGCTGAACGCCTTGCGCTAAAAGCGGTGCGCCCACTCTTTTGAGCGCAACCGTGCGATCCTTTCCTGAGTGGGCGGGTGGTCGCTGAACCAGTTGGCGAAGCTCACCTTGCGCCCCTGAAGTGGGTTCACGATGAACAAGGCTGCCACTTCCCGAGGTACCTGCATCGGTATCCGCCTCGAGGCAACGTCGAGCTTCTCGAGCGCCGAAGCCAGGGGCTCGCCGTCGCCGATCAGGCGGGCGCCGTCTCGGTCCGCTTCGTACTCTCGGCTACGTGAAAGCGCAAGCTGTAGCAAGGTTGCCGCGAGGGGCGCAAAGATCATCATTGCGAGCAGCCCGAAGATGTTCTCGTCGTCGCGCCGCCCACCACCACCGAAGCCTCCAAAAAACAGGCTCATGTAGGCGAACATCCGGGCGACAAAGGTGATCCCGAGAGCTATGGAGGCTGCAACCGACGAGGTGAGGATGTCGTGGTTGCGCACGTGGCTGATCTCGTGCGCAAGGACGCCTCGCAGCTCGTTCCACGTGCACATCTGGAGGATCCCCATGGTGACAGCGACGGCGGCATGTTTGGGGTTCCTGCCAGTGGCGAAAGCGTTCGGTTGCTGGGATGGCGAGACGTACAACCGTGGCATGGGGAGGTGGGCCTTGGTGGTGAGCTCTCTCACGATCTCGTAGTACTGAGGCATCTGTGCCTCGGACACCGGCACAGCCCGCGCGGCCCGGATCGCGATCGAGTCGGAGAACCAGTACGAGCCTCCGACGAAGAGCAAGCCAACTACCAGCCCTATTATCAGGCCGGAGCGTCCCCAGAAAGCGCCTATGCCCAGGCAGAGGGCGCCGAGGAGCGCCAGGAGGATGGCGGTCTTGAAGTTGTTGCGGTTCATTCATGCACCTCTGCCTGCTCAGGGTACAGCCGAGAGCTAAGAGGACGCTGAGGGGCTACTCGTAGTAGCCGGAGTGGATGTAAAGCGATGGGACTCCCTCATCCCGGAACATCTCCACGTTGCGGAGATCGTCCTCCAGGCAAAGCTTTAGCTCGAAGCCCCTCGAGAGGATGTCGCGTAGAGCAGCTTGCTTGAAATTCCTCGCCGGGCGGTAGTCGCCGTCCCGGCGCATAACCAGCAGGTCCCAACGCAGCCCGTGCCGAGTGAGCCAGTCCATTGTCTGGGCCCTCACGCGGGCTGGTCGCGCCGTCAAGAGCACAATGCCGAGGCGGGTGTCCAAGAGCCCGAGGAGCGCAGCCACTTCGCCGATGAGGGGATCCTCCACCGAAGCGGCAAAGAAGGCTTCCCAGTCGGGGCGCGGCCCTTTAAGGAAATGCTGGCGGGAAGCCGCATTGGACAAGACCCCGTCGAGGTCGAACATTACTGCCGGCCCCCCCCGGCGCCCGTAGTGCCAGGTCCAGGACGCGAAGCCCACTTCCTCGGCCTCAGGCAGCAGCCCGTTAGGGGCCGGCGCCTCGTCCATAGCGTCACAATATGTGCGTGGCAGACGACCTCGTGATCTCGCTGCCAGTGGGCGCGCGCGTGCTAGTTGTGGCGAACCTCTTGCTCGGGAACTCCCCAAGCCCTGCCTCACTGGCAGCTTCCGAGGAGCTGGCACATGCCGTCTCCTCCTGGACGGGGCCTGGAGCGGTCGTCGTCGCAGGCAACTTGTTCTCCGAGCAGGGCGTGGGTTCCCCCATCGAGGCGCTCTCGTCGCATGTGGCGCTCAAGAACGCGCTCGCGAGCTTTTCCAAAGGCGCGGCCAGGAGCCTCGTGGTCCTCCCCGGGGAGCGCGATGGTTGGCTGCGCAGTTCCCCGGGAGTTGCCGACGCATTGAGGAAAGACGCTGGCGCACAAATCGCCGGAGCCGTGACGGCAGAGTTCGGCACGCGCTCTGGTGCCAGCTTTGTGCGCATAGAAGTCGGCCAGTACCCCGGCTCGGGGACCATCGAGGCGGTCAGTCCGGGCTACGGACGCTTGGCCGACCTCGTGCCGGGTATCTGGCGCGGTAGCACCAGCGCGTGGCTCGCCGGCATGGAAAAGCTCGAGGACCCGGCCGCAGTTTCCCGTTTCGTCGCGTCGCGGCTCGTCTATCGCCAGTTCGGGCGGCGCGCTTGGCTTCTCGTGATACCGGTGCTGGTTGCCCTCGCAATCGCCCTGGCGCGCCCGGCGCGCCACTTTGTCGGGGCTTTTTTGGCGACCGCCGCCATAGCCGGGGCAGTCGAGGTGCTCGTGCTCCTTACGCTGGCCGCCGTCTCGGTCCGCCAAATTTGGCTGGCGTTCTCTGCACAATCGGCTCGACCGCGAGATATCAACGAACCTGGCCGCGCGATGGCTCGCCAGCTCGTGGGCGAAGGTTTCGCCGGGATGGTCACCGGCGGTACGGGCCGACCCGAGCTGGTAAGACTTGGCTCGGGCTTCTACGCCAACCCGGGTTGCTGCGCGGAGGTTGTCACCGAATACCCCTCGCGCCTCGCCGGAGCGGGGTTGCCCTCACCGTTCCTTGCTTGCTCACGGTCAGGCTGGGTTGAACTGGAAGCCGGGAACGAGCTCCACGCTCGCCTCCTCTGCTCAGAAGCGCCCCTAGGGGGCGCAACTTTTCTCGAACGGTTGCTGGCTAAAGGCCTGAGCCGCGCCGCCACCTTTGCTCGCCGGTCACACAGATCCCCGACTCCCGCCCTGATCGCTAGCCTCCCCCATGGACAAGAGTGGCCGCGCGAGGCAAGTTACCCTCCGCCTGAGCGACGGACTCGGCGAATAGCGGCCCTAGTCGTAACCGCTGCAGGGCTTGTGTCCTTGCTTGCCGCTGTCGCTGGCCCAGTGGCCCACCGGCTGAGAGCGATCAGCCGACTGATGCCCTTGGCCGTCCCCCAAGCTGCAGGTGCCCTTGCCGCCCTCGGTGGCATCGCGCTGATAATGCTTGCTCTTGGCATCCGCCGTGGCCAAAGGCGCGCATACGTCGTCTGCGAGGCAACCCTGCTCGCTGTTGCTGCTGCACACTTCGTGCGCGCTGCCACCTTTGTGCCTGCGCTTGTGGCCCTTGCCGTGGCCATCTTTTTGTGGTCCCGGCGACAGTTTTTCCGAGCTGCGAGCGACGTGCCGCCGTTGCGCCGAGCTCTCGCGCTCTTCGCATTGGCAGGCTGCACAGCAATCCTTGCCGGGACCGTGACTCTGGAAGGAGACTCATGGGTCGACGTCTCTTTGCGCCACCATCAACTGAGCACGCTTGGTTGGGGTCAGGCTTTCCTGGCCACTGTGGAGCGGATGATAGCGGTCCAACATGTGGCGTTGCCCCCCCGTTTGAACGGCTTTTTCACGCCGACGATGTTTTCAACAAGCGCCGGCTTGGTGCTCGCGGCGGGATGGGTTGTGTTCCGGCCGGTCGCAACACGCCGGCGTGCCTCTGCCGATGCCATGCAACACGCCCGCGCCATCGTGGCGCGCTACGGCGGTGGGACACTCGACTATTTTGCTCTCCGTGCGGACAAAGAGTTTTACTTCTCCGGTGAGACCCTCGTCGCGTACGCCGTTTATGGCGGGGTTTGCCTGGTTTCTCCTGACCCTGTTGGACCTCTTGCGCAGCGCGAGCAAGCTTGGAGGTCTTTCCGCGCTCATGTGGACTCCAACGGCTGGTCCCTCGCCGTGCTCGGAGCAGGCGAGGACTGGTTACCGATTTACCACGCGACGGGTATGCACGACCTCTATGTCGGCGACGAGGCCGTCGTGCGGGTGAGAGGCTTTTCGTTGGAAGGAGGGAAGTTTAAGGGACTGCGCCAAGCGGTCAACAGAGTGGCGCGCTACGGGTACACGATATCTTTTCACGACCCTGCGAAAGTAGATCTGGAGCTTGCGGCCCAACTTCGAGAGGTAATGACAAGGAGCCGCCGAGGCGGGGTCGAACGGGGTTTTTCTATGACTTTGGGGCGTGTTTTTGATGCCTCAGACCAAGGTCTTTTGCTCGCCGTAGTGCACGCCCCCACCGCTAAGGGGGCCTCGGCTCCCGGGCAACCCGTCGCGTTTTGTCAGTACGTGCCAGCGCCTTCCATAAGGGGGTTCTCTCTCGACCTGATGCGGCGAGACAATGGTGAGCACCCCAACGGCCTTATCGATTTTGCTGTCGTTGAGACCATCAGGTACCTGGCAGCGGGCGGCTATGAAGGCCTCGGGCTCAATTTCTCCACGATGCGGGCTGTACTTGCCGGCGAGGCGGGCGACGGCATGGCCCAGCGGGTTCAGGTCTGGTTGTTAAAACGAATGAGCGGGTCAATGCAGATCGAGTCGCTCTGGCGTTTCAACGCCAAGTTCGAGCCTGACTGGCAGCCACGGTACGCCGTCTACGACTCGCCGGAGCATGCACTCCCGGCGGCCCTCGCCGTGGCGAGAGCCGAATCTTTTTGGGAATTGCCGCTCATAGGTCGCTTCCTTGTGCCAGGTAGCCAGCGCGGGCCGGCTCCTGATATCCCGGACGGGGGCGCCCACACCCGGACGGAGCCCGTTTAGCCCGTCCCGTTTGTTGCGCTGCTCGCAAAAGTACCAACTAGTACCAGGACCGAGAAGATCGCGGCGCAGATAGCTATCAGGGAAAGGCCCACGATGATGCCCGCGAGAGCGAGCCCGCTCCCAGTCTCCGCGCCGTTTGAACGTCGGATTTGGCCGCGCGCGACAAAGCCGAAGATTGGCCCGAGGATGACCGCGAGAGGGCAAATGAAGACCCCGCCGATGGAGCAAACAAGAGATGCAATGGCGAGGCCGTTGGTTCGTGGTGTGCCGACGTAAACCCCGCCGAATTGTGGGTAGGGGGTGTAGAAGGTGGAAGGGCTGCCCACCTGCCCGGGCACCCCGTATGGCGCACTGTACGGCGGTGGGCCGACGCACCCCGGGCCAGGCCCGCCGGGCCCGGCCCCCGCGGCCGCGCTGTACGGGCCACCGGCGCCGGGTTGCGGCTGCTGGCTTCCGTAGCCAGGGGCTGGGGGCTGCAAGGCCCCGCAAGCGCCACAAAACTGTCCTGGCTCGGCTGGGGCGCCGCAGTTAGCGCAGGTCATAGGTACCTTGCGAGAAATCTAGCAGTGGGCTCGGGCGCGGTGGCCGTATGCTTTGCCCGCGGGGCGTGACCGGAGAATGTGACCCGCTGGGGAGGTGGCCGTCTTGGCCAGACAGGCTTGGCATCGTGCCAGGGGAGGTCATGCCACGCGAGGTCATGCCAGGGGAGACGGACGTCGTCATAACGGGCTGAGGGCGGCCAGGGGGCTGGCGGGCGTCATAGCACTTGCTCTCGCTGGGACCGTGCCGGTGCCAGGATCGACTGCAACCGCGGCGCGTCGAGCCAACGCTCGGGGGCCGGCTGGAGAAGTTGCGGTGACAGCCGCCGACGAGCAGGCCTTCGCGCTCGACCTTCTGGGTCGCCTCGGCCCAACAAGTGGCAACTTGGTAATCTCCCCTTCGAGCATTGCCACGGTCCTGGCTATGCTGGAGCCAGGTGCGGCGGGCAATACGGCTTCGGGGATCGCGAACGCTTTGCACTCTCCTGACTTGGCGCCATCTGCCCAGGCTCAAGGTTCTCGCGCTTTGCAGGCCGAACTATCGGCACAGGCAGCCGAAGACCACTTGGTGCTCGAGAGTGCCAACCGAGTTTTCTTGGAGACCGGGTTCCCTGTGCGGGCGGCTTATGCCGAGTTGCTCGGACAAGACTTTGACAGCGAGGTGCAAGAGGCCGATTTCAAGGAGGATCCATCTGGTTCCGCAAGGGAGGTCAATAAGTGGGTCTCCTCCCATACCGGAGGGCATATCAACAACCTTGTCAACCCGCTACAGCTGACCAACGTCGTGGCTCTTCTCGTTGACGCCATCTACATGAGCGCCGTGTGGGCGACGCCGTTCGACGCCTCGGCGACCGCTGTCGCGGCTTTCCACGTCAATACCTCTTTGGTTGTGAAGGTGCCGACGATGTCGACGCCGCTGTTCTTCAATGCGCCGGCGGTGGTCAGCCCGTCACTCGATGCCGCGGAGCTTGCCTACAAAGGAGGGCACTTCGCGGCCTTGCTCATCATGCCGCCCCTAGGGGCGATCTCAAATTACGAAAGATCGTTTACCCCCGCACGACTTTCGCAGGTCATTGGAGCTCTGCGGCCCGAAGCGCTGGACCTGCGCGTCCCGAAGTTCTCTCTCACGACCAAGCTCCTGCTAAACAACGTCTTGAGCGCGATGGGCATGCATTTGGCCTTCAGTGACCACGCCGATTTTTCCAACATCTCGGTCAACCCGGTCATGCTGGCCTTCGTCGTCCATCAGGCTCAGATCAAAGTCAACGAAAAGGGCACCGAGGCATCGGCCGCGACAGCGGCGGGTATAGAACCCACCGCGTACCCTGCCCACCGGGCCGAGCTGGACTTCGACCACCCCTTTCTCTTCATAGTGCGGGATGTCGACAGCGGAGCGGTCCTTTTTGAGGCGCAGGTGGTCAACCCAACCGTGTGACGAAACTGTAACTTCGTGACGAAAACTGTCGATCAACGACTGAACAGTCACGCTGTTGCCGCAAACGCGACAAGAACGCGGGCGCACCGTCAACGACCGTCAACAGCGTCGACCGCCATCAATGGCTGTCAACCGCCGACCGCTATAGCGACCAAGGCAGCGTTATCGAGTGCGCGAAGGAAAGGACCGGCGTCGACAGCCCGGCGAAGAGCGTGAACGCGACGCAGATCGCGAGGACTGCACCGACAGCAGGAGGCACGCGGAGCCGCGCGGTGGACGGGAGGCGCAAAGCGATTGCCGTATCCCGTCCCGTCAGCCCAGAAGTCGCTATCACCGCCAGGTCCGACTCCTCGTCGTCGGGCTGCCCAAGCCCGCCGGCACCCGCCCCAATGCTGGCCGCCGCGGCAACGCCGGCCGCCCCGGTCCCGACGGCTGGCCCAGCGACAGGTGGCATGTACATAAGCAACGCGACCCGCAAATAGGCGAAGGCAGCGATCGCAGCCCCGAGCATCCCGATCAAGGCCAAGATGTACTGTCCCTGTTGGATGGCTGCGCCAATGACAACCCATTTGCCAAGGAACCCGCTTGTCAGCGGGATCCCTGCTTGGCCGAGCAAGAGCACCAGCATCGCAGCCGCGAGCCAAGGGTTGCGGGTAGCCAGCCCCCTTATTGAGCTCAAGTCGTTGCGTGCCTCGCCACGGCCTTGGACTACACCGACGACGGCAAAGGTCCCCATCACCATGAAGGTGTATGTGAAGAGGTAGAAGCAAACCGAGGTCACGCCGTTGGTCGTGCCGGGGACCAGAGCGATGAGCACGTAGCCGGCCTGGCTCACTGACGAGTAGGCAAGCAGGCGCTTCAGGTCCACTTGCACGATCGCGAGCACAGAGCCGACAAGGACCGAGGCGACTGCCAACCCCCAAATGATTGGGCGCCAGTCCGCTGCGTTCAAGTGGACGGCCTGCATAAGGACCCTCACAAGGCCGACGAAACCGGCCGCTTTGGCAACTGCTGCCATATAACCGACAAATGGCGTAGGCGCGCCTTGGTAGACGTCGGGCGACCAGAAGTGGAACGGCACGGCAGCAACCTTGAACGCCAAGCCAACTATGACCAAGCCGATCCCGGCCAGGAGCACCCCGTTGTGGACAGACTCGGTGTTGATCATGTAGATGGTGATCTGCAGGTAAGCCGTCGAGCCTGTGGCACCATAAATCAAGGCCACCCCATATATGAATATGGCCGACGCGAACGAGCCGAGGATGAAGTACTTGAGCCCTGCTTCGCCTGACTGTGTGCGCCGGAGATGGTAGGCCGACATCGTGTAGAGGGAGATCGACAGGATCTCCAACCCGAGGAAGAGGCTCACGAGGTTAGCGGCATCGGCCATGAGGACCGCACCGGTCGAGCAGGTCAGCATGAGCACGTAAGGTTCCGGCCCGTCGAGGCTTTCACGTGTCAGGTAGCTGTCAGAGATCAAAGCACCGATCGTCGTCGCGCAGCCAAAGAGGACGGCAAAAAAAGCTCCCAACTGGTCGTAGAAAAGTTGGTCGGCCATCGTGAGCTCTTGCTGCACCTGAAGGCCCGCGACGTGGTGCCACTGCACCAGGCCGGCGATCACTGCCCCAACGCCCGCAAGAGCTGTGAGACCGGCCCACAAGCCCGGGTAGCGCTGCTTTGGGAGCATGGCGGACAGCAAGAGCACGACGAGCGCCATCCCGCCAAGAACGAGCAATGGGGCCAAAGCCGCGTAGTTGATTGGCAGCGTGAGCGTCGCCTTGCCCGTGCAGAGCCCACTTATAACGGGCAGTTGCGCCGGCACCGGGTTGATCGTGCAGCCGGCAGCGAGCAGGTGCACCGGCACGCTCATGGGTTGCTCCCTGCACCGGCCGCAGAGCGACTGCCAACGGGCAGGTCGACCACTTGATTTTTGGGGACGGCTACAGTGCCTTGAATAAGGGCGCTTGCGGGGATCTTAAGGCTCGGGTCTGCGTACTCCATATGCAGGACGAGGTGGTCGACAGCGGGCTGGATCCTTGACAGAAGGGGCTGCGGGTAGACCCCGATGAAAATTATCCCGGCGAGCAGCGGCGCGACGGCGACGCGCTCGGCCCAGGTCATGTCGCGAACGCCAGCGTTAACTGCTCGGGCGGGGCCGTGGAAAACACGCTGGTAAGCCCAGAGCAGGTAAACCGCGCCGAGGATGACGCCACTTGTCGCCACGACCGCCCACCACCGGTGTGTGATGAACGTCCCCAAGAGGACGAGGAGCTCGCCTATGAACCCGTTTAGCCCCGGGAGCCCGATGTCGCTCATGATCACGGCCATGAACACCCAGCCAAGTATGGGCGCCACGCTCTGGAGCCCGCCCAGCTCAGAGAACTGATAGGTCCTCCGCCGCTCCCAGAGCATCCCAACCAACAGGAACAGGCCACCGGTGGAGAGGCCGTGGTTCACCATTTCGATGATCCCGCCGGTTATCCCTTGCACCGTAAAACCGAAGAGCCCTATGACAATGAAGCCGACACCGGCGATAGTGCCGTAGGCGACGAGGCGCTTTAGGTCCTTCTGCATAGCGGCAACGACAGAGCCCCAAACGATCCCGATCGCGGCGAGGGTCAGCGCGACGGGGGCAAGTTTCACCGCGCCCAGTGGGAAAAGGAAGATCCCCCAACGGAGGATGCCGTAGGCGCCGAGCTTGAAGAGGATCCCGGCCAGGACCATCGAGCCACCGGTCGGAGCTTCCGTGTACGCGTCGGGCATCCATGTATGGAACGGCACGAGCGGCATTTTCACTGCGAAAGCGACGCCGAATGCACCGAGGAGGAGCTCCTGGTCGTCTAGGGGGAGATGAGCCGTCCCCCGAGCGAGGGAAACGATGTCGAAGGACGACGATGTCCCTGATGGGAGGTGGGAGCCGGCGAGGATGTAGGCGGCCAGTATGCCGACGAAGAGGAAGGCCGAGCCGGCAAAGGTGTAGAGGAAGAACTTGGTCGCGGCATAGCCCCGCCCCGGTCCGCCCCCGTTGACGATCACGAAGTAAGCGGGGACGAGGGTCACTTCGAAGGCGACGAAAAACAGGAACGCATCGAGCGAAAGGAACGTTGTCATGCACGCCGCTTCGAGCAGGAGCATCCATGCGAAGTAGGGCTTTGGTGAACGTCCGGACGGGGGGCTCGCGATCGCGATCGGGAAAAGGAGAGCCGTCATGGCTACGAGGAAGACCGATATGCCATCGACGCCCACGTACCAAGAGATCCCGAGAGGGCTGATCCAGGGCTCAAAGCTCGTGAACTGGAAGCCGGCATGGCTGTTGCCCGTTTTGAACGCGATGACCATCCAGAGCACGAGGCCCAGTTCGACGATGCCTATGCCGAGCGCGACGGGCTTTGCGGAAGTGGCCATCCAACCTGGGAGCAGCGCGACAAGGAGCGCAGCACCCAGCGGGAAGAGGATGATGACGTCGAGTAGCGGGAACGCCAAAGTCAGGCCCCCGTCCGGAAGCTGAGGTAAGCGAGGATGACGACGACGCCGATGCCGATGCCGAGGGCGTAAGCGCGCAGGTAACCACTCTGTAGGCGTCGGGCAGCGCGGCCCGATGCTCCAAGAGCGCTGCCGATACCGTTGACAACCCCATCGACGACCCGCCGGTCCAAGACGAAGGCGAGCCCGGCGCTCGCGGCGCGGAGAGGGCCGGAAACGGTCGCCGCGACGGCGTCGTCAAAGAACCAAGCCCGCCGCAGGAAGCTGGGCTCAAGTGCTGGGTGGTCGGCAGTCTTCCAGGTGCTCAGCCCGAGGCTGAGGCCGATGAGGCACATGGCCAAGGTAACAAGAGATAGCGCCCACTTGGTCCCCGTAGAGACGACCACCGAAGTCGCCGTTGGGAACATCGGGCCCAAGAACCTGGACAAAAAGTCGAAATGCCAAGTGGGGAAGTTGATCCCGCCGCCGAGTATTGCAGCAACCGCCAAGATGACGAGGGGGACGGTCATCAGCCAGGACGCGTCCCGGGGGTACTCCTCGGGGTCGGAAGGGGCCGGTAGCCCAGGAGAAGCGCTCTGGTGCTCCTCGTGCTCGTCGTTGGCGCCGAGCTCACGCGAGCGAGCGTTGCCCTCCTGCCAGCGCGCGCGGCCCGTGAACACGAGCGCAAACTGGCGGCTCATGTAATAAGCGGTCAGAGCGGCCGTGACTGCGCCCACGGCCCAGAGGCCCTTGTTCATTGCCCAGGCGGAGTCCAGTACTGCGTCCTTGGACCAAAAACCAGCGAACGGCGGGATCCCCGAAATCGCGAGCCAACCGACCGCAAAGGTGACCGCGGTCACGGGGAGGAACCTTGCGAGCGCACCCATTTGCTTCATGTCCTGGCGGTTGGCCAGGGCGTGTATTACCGCCCCGGCAGCGAGGAAGAGGAGCGCTTTGAAAAAAGCGTGCGTGAGCATGTGGAACAAGCCGTCGACGTAGTCGCCGGCACCGATAGCGAGGAACATGTAGCCAAGTTGGGAAATGGTCGAGTACGCGAGCGTCTTTTTGATGTCGTCTTGTGCACAGGCGATGGTCGCCGCAAGGAATGCTGAGCCGGCTCCGACACAGGCGATCACCCACGAAGTTGCGTGCGCGTAGTGGAGCATTGGCGCGGTGCGGGCCATAAGGTAGACGCCGGCCGTTACCATTGTCGCCGCGTGGATGAGCGCCGAGATAGGCGTGGGGCCCTCCATCGCATCGGGCAACCAGATGTAAAGCGGGATCTGTGCCGACTTCCCGATTGCTCCCAAGAACAGGAGCAGGGTGATGGCAGTGGCGGTCGTGCCTGCGATGGCCCCGGGGGCGCCCGCCATAAGGCCCGTCGCGTGCCCCTGCGCGAGCGTCCCGAGGACGGTGCTGTAGTTGACAGAACCAAAGTGGGCGAACATCAAGAAGATCGCGAGGAGGAACCCGACGTCCCCGACGCGGTTGGTGACGAAGGCCTTTTTGGCGGCGACTGCCGCAACATCGCGCTGGAACCAAAAACCGACCAACCCGTAGGAGCAAAAGCCGACGCCCTCCCAGCCGAGGAAAGAGAAGAGGAAGTTATCGCCAAGCACCAGCACGATCATCGAGAAGAGGAACAGGTTGAGGTAAATGAAGAACCGGTCGAAGCCGGGGTCCCTGTGCATGTAGCCGATCGAGTAGAGGTGGATGACGCTCGACACCCCTGTCACAAAAAGGAGCATCGTCATCGACAAGGGGTCGACGAGGAGGCCCATGTTCGCGTGCAGGCCGGCTACTGGGAACCAAGTGAAGATGTTCAGGTCGGCAACGCGGTCGGGCGCCGACCTGCCGAGCATGGTCACCCAGACAATCAGGGTGGCGACAAAAGACCCTGTTGCAGCGAGGGTCCCGACCCAACCGGCCAGCGGCTCCCCGAGGCGGCGCCCCCAGAGGAGGTTTATGACGAACCCTGCGAGGGGCAAGGCGACGATGGCGTAAGCGGCGTTCACCATCTTGTCAACCCTTCAGCGAGCTGATGTCATCGGCTGTGGCGCCGCTCCGGCGCCGGTATATGGCAACGATTATCCCAAGGCCGACGACGACCTCCGCCGCCGCTACCACGAGGACGAAGAACACCGTGTCTTCGCCCCCTATGTCGTTGAGCATCCGCGAGAAAGTGACGAAGGTCAGGTTGACGGCGTTGAGCATCAGCTCGATGCACATGTACATGACCAAGATGTTGCGCCTCACGAAGAGCCCGGTCGCGCCGATGCCGAACAGGCAGGCGGCGAGCACGAGGTACCAGGCTCCGGGGACGCTCATCTCGCGGCCCCCGTCGGTTGCTCGCTCTCGGCTGCTGGCTCAGCCGCCTTGGCGCCGGTGCTTTGTGGCTGCGGCGCCTGTTCCAGCCCGGCGGGCTTGCCTGGCGTCCCTTCCGGCAAGCGCGGCCCGGGCCTAGCAGCTGGGGCTGCCTTACGAGGTGACGTTCCCTGTACTTGGGTGCTGCGCCGCACGAGCACTACCGCGGCGACCACGGCTATCACGAGGAGGGCGGAGGTCATTTCAAACGGGAGAAGGTAGCCGGTGAATATTGTTTGCCCAAGTTTCTGCACGTCGCTGCCCGGGCCGCTCAGGCTTTCGGTTGTCGAGGTAGCCCCGTTGGCCCAGTAGTGGACGCGGGACAGAACCAGCAGCTCGACCAGCGCCACAAGGCTTACAACTATCGCCACGGGCGTGAGCGAACGGAGCTTTTGCTGTACTCGCGGCTCCTTTCGGTCGACGCCGAGCAGCATGATCACGAACAGGAAGAGGATGACGATCGCTCCCCCATAGACGATTATCTGCACGGCGGCGAGGAAGTTGGCGCCCTGGTTGATGAAGAGCAAGGCGATCCCGAATATCGTCACCACGAGCGAGAGGGCGCAGTGGACAGGGTTGCGCTGGAGCACAACTCCGAACGCGCCTCCAACGACGAACAGAGCTCCAACAGCATAGACGGCCCAAGCCGAACCGATGCCAAGCTGAGTAGTGGCGAGGTTGGTCATGGCGTGGTCCCCGCCGGGCGCGAAGGTCGCGGTACCGGCCTGGTGGCTCGTACACCGGCACCCTTCAGTTCTGCCGCCTCGACTTCTCGGACAGAAATATCAAAGTCTGCTGGCGCATCGGCGGCGGCTGCGTCTGACTGGCCCGCTTGTGCGGGCCGCGTACCATAGCCGAGCTCACCTGACCAGAGCGGTGCACCTTCGAGGTCTGCTCTCCCCGAAGGCGAAGTCGCTCGCACCCAGGCCGAGGTGTTGGCATCGTCACCGGGCTTCCAGTCCTCCCAGGGGAGCACCTTTGGCTTGCCGGAGTCGTCCACGACGAGCTCGGCTTTGGTGTAAATGGCGTCTTGCCTGTTGCTGAACGAGAACTCGAAAAGCTTCGACTCGGTTATTGCTTCGGTGGGGCAGGCTTCGACGCAGAGGTCGCAGTGGATGCAGCGAAGGAAATTGATCTCGTAGACAAACCCGTAGCGCTCCCCTGGTGAAACGGGTGCATCGGGTGGGTTGTCGGCACCGCGCACGTAGATGCAGCGCGCCGGGCACACCCCTGCGCAAAGCTCGCAGCCGATGCATTTTTCCATGCCGTCCTCGTAGCGGTTGAGGACATGGCGCCCATGGGCCCGCTCCGCCTTGGGCCGCTTTTGCTCGGGGTACTGGACGGTGACCTTGGGTTTGACAGGCTGTTTCCCAGTGACCAGGAAGCCCTTGAAAAATGAAACGAACTTGTTCTCGGTCAAGAAGCTCATGGCGCCTCCAGCTCAGCGCCGGCATCCGTGCGTGACTGGCCCACTTCGATCGCCCGCAGGAGCACCTGGAAGGCGATCAGGCACCCCGCAAAAGCAAAGAGCCCCCAGCGCCAGCTCACCCGCGCCCCGATGACGATCAGGAGCAGGGCCAGCGACCCTGGTATGAGGCGCTTCCAGCCGAGGTCCATCAGCTGGTCGTAGCGCAGGCGGGGGAGCGTCGCCCGGATCCAGATGTAAACGTAGAGGAGGACAAGCACTTTGAGCGTGAACCAGAAAGGCCCGATCGAGTGGCCGGCAATGCGCGGGCCGTCCGGGCCGCCGAGGAAGAGCGTTGCGAAGATAGCGGAGTTTGTCACGACCGCTATGTACTCCGCCATGTAGAACATCATGAAGCCAACCGATGCGTACTCCATGTTGAAGCCGCCAGCGAGCTCCTCTTCGGCCTCCACCAAGTCAAAAGGCGGCCTCGTCATCTCGGCCGTGATGGCTATGAAGAAGATTGCCGCGGGCGCACCGAAGGAGCGGAGGATGTTCCAGTGGTAAAGGAAACCCCCGTGCTGTGCGGCAACTATCGCGCTCGTGCTGAGCGAGCCGGAGAGCACGACGACAGTCGCGACGGTGAGCCCGAGCGCTGCCTCGTAGGAGATCATTTGCGCGCTCGCGCGCACGGCACCGATCAAGGGGTACTTGGACCCCGAAGACCAGCCGGCGAGCATGACCCCGTAGACGCTGATGCTCGAGGCCATCAACATGAGGAGGATCCCCCAGGGCGGGTCGGCGAGCTGGATGCGCGTCGTATAGCCGTCGACGCTGAGAGTGCCACCGATGGGGACGATCGAAAATGCCACGAAGGCCGGCACGAGGCTTATGAACGGCGCCGCGCGGTAAACGACCTTGTCCGCACCCTCGGGGACGAACTCTTCCTTGAAGGCGAGCTTGGTCCCGTCGGCAATGGCCTGCAGCCAACCTTTTGGCCCTGCTCGGTTGGGGCCCCAGCGGTTCCCGAGGCGCGCTATGGCTTTGCGCTCGTACATGATCATGAAGATCACCGCAGCCATGACGATCACGAAAACGACCAGCAGTTTGACGATGATTATCAGCCAGACGGCGAGGTCGAGGCCTTTGGCGAAAACCGGGTCGCCCGAATAATTGGCAGCGCTCGCGGCTAGTATCACCCCTGGCCTCCGACTAGCTCGACGGTGACCTCCGTGTACTCGCTGTTCGCATCAATCAGCATGCCGGCGCTCACGTTTGGGAGGTTGAAGGGGAGCAGGGCACTGCCGAGGGCGAGCCTTTGGTCCGGGCTCACGGGCACGACGACGCTCCCCCGGGCGCTGCTCACCCGGACGGGTGGGATCCTGCCCGAGCCTTCTGGCGCGCTGGCGAGCAGGCGAGCGAGGTCCGCGGGGTGCAGAGACAACACCTGCGGCGGGTACAGCCCGGCGAGGGACGGCGACTTTTGCACGTGGGCCCCACCGTCCCACATCGGGCGGCTTGTCACCAGCCGGAGCACGAGGCCCTTGCCTTCACCACCGCCGCCCACGGTCGCCGTGGCAGCGTCCCCGTACCCGCCGTAGCCAGGAGCGGGTCTGGCCGTGGCGGGAGCCGTTCCTGGCCTGAGGCGGGATGGCGGCTCGATAGATGTGCCCCCCGGGCGCTGGCCGCCGGCGTCGGCGAAAGAGGGGGGAACGGGCGGAGCAGGGTGGATTTCGGCCGAGGCAATACCGGGATCTGCCATCGGGTCGAGCGGGGGTGGCACTTCGGCTTCAGTGGCCCCGCCAGCTTGGAGGGGGACGACCACGCCGTTGCGGCCCTGGCGAGACTTGAGCAAGCTCGACGAGACGCCGGCGTGGAGCGGCGAAACGGTCTCGATCTCGGCCCAAAATTCCTCCAGCGAGCGCGGGCCGAGAGGCACCCCGAGGCGAGAAGCCAGGTCGACCGCGATCATCCAGTCAGGGCGAGCTGTGCCCGGCGGGGTGACCTTTTGGCCGAGCCAGGTGACCCGGCCTTCGATATTGGTAAAGCTGCCCCGCCTTTCGGTGTATATGGCCGCAGGGAGGATGACGTCGGCGTGGGCGACGCTCGCTGTCGCGAAGCCATCGATGGCCACCACGAAGCGTGCCCCCGTAAGCCCTCGGTAGGCCAGGTCCCAGTCGGGGCAATCGCCAAGGGGGTCGGCACCAAGTAAGAAGAGCACGTCGACCTGCCCGGCGGCCGCCTTTGCAAGTATGCCAGGAGTGTCGAGGCCCGCTTTCTCCGGCAGGGTCGCCCCCCAGTGGCTTTCGTACCATTGGCGCCCCTCGTCGAGGCTGACCCGGCCCGGGAGCAGGCCAGGGGCGAGCCCGAGATCGATTGCGCCGCTGACGTTCGAACGCCGCAACGCTGGCAGGAAGCCGACCCCGGGCAACCGGGCAGCCAGGAGCAAGGCAGACTCGGCGGCGGCTCCGGCGCCCTCCGCAAGGGAGGGCCGCCCTAGCACGACACCCACCGCGGGGTGGCGGGAGTGGCCATCGGCGTCGGGGCCCTTGCCACCCGTGCTTGCCGCCGCGGCCACAGCCATCGCCTGCCGGGCTTGCTCCACACTTGTTGCCGGGACACCGGCGATGGGCGCGGTGGCTTCGCTGGGCGAGCACAGGGCGCCCACGAGCGCTGCTAGCTCTCCGGGCCGGTAGCGAAGGCTCTGTGCGGCGCGAGATGAGAGCCCGGTGGGCGCTGGGCTTATCTCTATGAGCGGGACGCCCTTTTGGACGATGGCATCACGAAGCCGAAGATAGAGAACGGGTAGTTCTTCTTTGATATCGGGCGCGATCGTCACTATGAGCGAAGAGCCGCAGATTTCGTCGATGGTCGCCCTGGGCAGGCTGGCTATGACATCGGGTGGCAGCCCGTCTCCTAATTGGGCGTCGACATTGTCGGTATGGAGCACCGCACGCGCCAATTTTGCCCACGCATAGGCGTCTTCATTTGCGAGGCGCGCCCCACCGATCACCCCAATACGCTCTCCAGGGACATCGCGGGTGCGGGAGACAACCTCGGCGATCGCTGCGGCCCAGCTCGTCTTTTTGAAGTCCCTTTTGAAGTCTCTACCCGCTTCGCTGCCGTTGACCACCGGTTCGTCCGGGGCCCCTGCCTCTGCGCGCAACAGAGGGTGCGAGAGCCGCTCGGGGCTGTTGAGAGCTTCAAAGCCGAAGCGGCCCTTGTCGCAGAGCCATCCCCAGTTGACCGGGTCGCTGTCCACCCCGATAAAACGGACTACTTGCTCCGAGCTCGACTGCGCGGCGACGCGGCAGCCGACCGCGCAAAAGGTGCACGTCGTCTCCACCTGCTCCAGGTCCCACGGCCGCGCCCTAAAGCGGTACGGCGTGGCCAGCAACGCTCCGACGGGGCAAATTTGGACCACATTGCCGCTGAAATTGGAGGTGAAGGGTTGGCTCGGGTAGATCGCGACCTCTGTCGAGTCGCTCCGGGAAGCAAAATCGATGCCTGCGTCGCCAGCAACTTCATCCGCAAAGCGAGTGCAGCGGGCGCACTGGATGCAGCGCTCGCGGTCGATCAGCACCAAGGACGACAGCGGGACAGGCTTGTCCCAGTGCCGCTTTTCTTCCACGTAGCGCGTCTCGGCGGGCCCGTAAGCGAGCGTCTGGTCCTGCAGCGGGCACTCTCCGCCTTTGTCGCACACCGGGCAGTCAAGAGGGTGGTTGACGAGGAGGAACTCGAGGACGCCGTCCTGGGCTTTCTTGACTTTCGGGCTATCCGTGACGACTTCCATGCCCTCGGTGGCGGAGATGTAGCACGCCGGGGAAAGCGTTGAGCCCCTCGGCCCTTTTATCTCGACCAGGCACATGCGGCACATGCCGACCGGTTTCATGCGCGGGTGGTAGCAAAAGCGCGGGATGTACGTACCGGCTCTTTCTGCTGCCGCAATAAGCATCTCGCCTTCGCGTGCCCTTACCGCGCGGCCGTCGAGGACGATGTTGACACCCTCCGGTTCGACGGACGGGACCGCCGGACCGCCTGTCGCGCCCGCCGGGGCACCCTGCTTCGCGGGGGTGACGGGGTCAGGCATACGCCGGGCTCTTTAGGCGGTCCGGCGGGAACGGGCATTGCCCACGCCGGACATGGTCCAAGAACTCGTCCCTGAACATGCGGATCCCCGAAGCTACCGAGCTCGGGATAGAAGGCCCTAGGACACAGATCGTGGTCTGAGCGGGCGGCCAGCTGACGCCGGGCACAATGTTGTCGCAAACATCCATCAGCAGGTCCAGGTCCTCCTCGCGACCTTGGCCGTCCTCGACCCTCCGCATAACCTTTTCGACCCACCCGGACCCCTCGCGGCAAGGCGTGCACTGCCCGCACGATTCTCTATGAAAAAACCGGGTGATCCGCCAGACGGCTCTCACGGTGCAGGTTGTCTCGTCCATGACTGTCACTGCCCCTGACCCAGCCATTGAGCCGGCTTCGGCGATCTTCTCGTTGGCGAGGGAGATGTCGAGATGCTGAGGCCCGAACCAGGGGGCCGACACCCCACCAGGTATAAAAGCCTTGAGCTCTCGGTCGCCCCGGATCCCGCCACCGAAGTTGTCGTCGTAGATGAGCTGGCGGAAGCTCAAGTCGGCAAAAGTGACCTCATAATTGCCCGGGCGGCGGACGTGGCCCGACAGCGCGATCATCTTCGTACCCCGCGAACGGGCGTCGCCGAGCGCAAAGAAGGCTTCGCTGCCATTGCGGACGACCCACGGGAGGTTCGAGAGCGTCTCCACATTGTTCACCACCGTTGGCGCTCCATAGAGCCCAATCGCGGCGGGGTAGTACGGCGGTTTGATGCGCGGGAAACCTCGTTTGCCCTCGAGGCTTTCGAGCAGTGCTGTCTCCTCGCCGCATATGTACGCACCCGCGCCGGGGTGGACCACGACATCGACTGAAAAACCCGAGCCGAAGATATCACGGCCTACGGCTCCGTACTCGTACGCTTCGTTGAGGGCAGCTTGGAGCCGTTCCAGCCCGAGAGCCATCTCGCCGCGCACGAAGATGAATACCTGCGCGGCTCGGATCGCATAGGCGCAGATGAGGCTGCCTTCGATCAGCTGGTGCGGGTCGCCTTCGATAAGCGCGTGGTCTTTGAACGTTGCCGGCTCGCTCTCGTCGCCGTTTACAACGAGGTATACGGGTTTTGCTTGGCGAAGCATGCCCCACTTGCGACCGGCGTCGAACCCGGCACCCCCGCGCCCGAGGATGCTCGAGTCAAGGGTCGCCTTGTGGACCTCCTCAGGCGTCATTGTGAGGGCTTTTCGGAGGCCTTGGTAGCCCTCGTGGTCGAGGTAGGAGCGAAGCGTCCAGCTGTCGGGCAGGCCGAGCCGCGAAGTAACGATTCTCGGCCCCAGCCCTGGCGCTGCCTGCGGAGCAGTCATTTCGCTGGTCCTTCGCCTGCGCCACCGCCACGGCTGCCGCCACGGGCGCCACCGCCACGGGCGCCACCAGGGCCGCCGCCCCCTTCGCGCCCGCCACCGCCACGGCTGCCAGGGCGGCCACCGCTAGCGCTCTCGACCTTGCCACCAGGAAGGCGAGGGTCTTCGCCGTCCCCCGCGGCAGGAGCCACGAGCAGCGTGCTTGCCACGGCAGCGGTGCTACGAGACGTCCGCAGGTCCACGGGCGAGGCCAGCGCCCCAACTTCCTTTGTGCCGGCTTCTGCGGGGCGCGCCCCTGCCTCCGCGCGGTCCACGGTCGCCAGCCCGGGCTTACGTCGCACCCGGCACAGGGTCCCGTGGGGCGGCACTTCCCCTTCCAGCCGGCCCTCTTTGAGGTCAGTCTCGAGCGCGTCCCAGCCCTCGGCGGTCATGTCACCGAAGTACCGCCAGTTGACCGTGACGCACGGCGCGTTGCCGCACAGAGCGAGGCATTCGGCGTCCTCGAGGGTGAACAGGCCGTCCTCGGTGGTCCCTCCTGGCTGGGTGCCGAGCCTGTTGCTGATGTGGCCGAGAAGCTCGTAAGCGCCTGAGAGCATGCACGCGATGTTCGTGCACACGGCGACCAGATAGCGCCCGACCGGCTCCAGGTGGAACATGTCGTAGAAACTGGCGGTGCCCCGGACCTCGGCAGCTTTCAGGTCGAGCAGCTCGGCCACCTGCTCGATCCCCTCGGGGGAGAGGTAGCCCTCCTGTTCCTGGAGGAGGTGCAGGAGCGGCACCAGGGCCGAGCGCTTGTGCGGGTAGAGGGCGATGAGAGAACGCGCCCGCACGAGGTTGTCCTGGTTCAGTGGAGCCACGGCTAAGGATTTTTGCCGAGATGCGGGAGTTGGGCCCAATCGGGGCCGCCTGCACCGAGTGTGGTCAACGGTCGACGTCCCCCATTACGGGGTCGATGCTCGAGATGCACGCGATGACGTCAGGGATGAAGCCGCCACGGGCCATCGGCGCGAGCCCCTGCAAGTTGGCGAAGGAGGGTGCCCTCACGTGGAGGCGGTAGGGGCGCGAGGTGCCGTCCGAGACGACGTAGCAGCCGAGCTCGCCGCGGGGCGATTCGACAGGTACATAGGCATCTCCCGGCTCCACCCGGAACCCCTCCGTGAAGAGCTTGAAGTGGTGGATCAGGGCTTCCATCGACTCGTCGATGCGGTTGCGCGGCGGCGGCGTGAACTTCTTGTCCTGTACCCGGTAATCCCCTTTTGGCATTGCTTTTACGACCTGGCGGACGATCCGGACGGCTTCTCTGATCTCGGACAGCCTTATGGCAAAGCGGTCCCAGCAGTCGCCGCCAGTGCCCACCATGACGTCGAAGTCGACATCCTCGTAGAACAGGTAGGGAAAATCTCGCCGGACGTCGTAGGCCACACCCGTTGAGCGCAGAACCGGCCCCGTGAGCCCGAGCCCGACAGCGGTCGCCGCGTCGAGCGGCCCGACCCCGTCCATGCGGTTTTGCAAAAGAGGTTGGCCCGAAAGGAGGTTGTCGTACTCGTCCATGCGCCGGAGCACGACATCGCAAATCGCGTTGACGTCGTCGCGCCAACCGTCCGGCAGGTCCGCCGCCACGCCGCCTGGGCGGAAATAGTTGTGGTTCATCCGCAGGCCGGTGACTTTTTCAAAGAAGGCCAGCAGCAGTTCGCGGTCGCGCCAACCATACACGAGCATGTTGAGCGCGCCGAGGTCGGCACCATTGGTTGCGAGCCAGAGAAGGTGCGAGGAAATGCGGTTCAGCTCGCACATCAGCATCCTGACCCAACTGGCGCGCTCGGGAACAGCGGCACCCGTCAGCTTTTCGACCGAAAGACAGAACGCGAGCTCGTTGAAAAATGGCGACAGGTAGTCCATGCGGGTGACGTTGGTGCACCCTTGGTGGTACATGAGCTCTTCACCTGTCTTTTCCATACCCGTGTGGAGGTAGCCGATGACAGGCTTCGTCCGGAGCACTTGCTCGCCGCGGATCTCGACCATCACACGCAGCACCCCATGCGTAGAAGGGTGCGAGGGCCCGAGGTTGAGGATCATGCTCTCGTCGTCGGGAGCTTCGTAATTGAAATCGCCGCTGTCTACTTCGATGCCCTCCGGCAGCCGAAGGACGCCCCCCGCTTCGGAGCGCAGTTGGCGGATGCTAGAACTCTCGCGCTCGAGCATTTCCTGAGCGCCTTCGGAGGTTTTTGCTTTCAGAAGGTCGACAAGAGGGGTAGCTGGCGTGCCGGCGGACCTGCTCATTGGGGCACCTCTTTGAACTGGACGGGTACGTGCCCGGCGGCGAAGTCTTTCCTCAAGGGATGGCCTTCCCAGTCCTCTGGCATGAGGATCCGGGTGAGGTCCGGGTGGTCGCTGAAGCGGATCCCGAACATGTCAAAGGTCTCTCGCTCATGTGCCTCGCTCCCGGGCCAAAGGTCGAACAAGCTCGGGACGACCGGGTCGTCCGCAGGCACCTGGCAGCGCACGCGCAGGCGTGATTTGCGAGAGATCGATAGGAGCTCGACAACTACCTCAAAGCGCTCTGGCACAACGCCCTCGGGCAAGTCACGGCCCGGATGGGTTAAGTAGTCGACGCCGCAGACGCCGATGCAGGCTTCGTAGCCGTCCTCATAGAGCGCCTCCATGAGCGCCAAATAGCGTGCCCGGTCAGTATGGACAGCCCGCTGGCCGAAAGTGCCTGTCACCGGGCACCCGTAAAGGAGGCTCGCAGGGCCGCCGGAGGCCTCGCTCTCTCCCAGGTTTTGGCCGCCCTCGCCCTGCGGTCGAGCTTCGCTCACTGGCTCGCCCCGGCCCCATGAGCTTGCGGGGCACCAGCGAGCAGCGAGCCGGGGAGCTCCTCAAGGTGCAAGCCGGCTCCAGCCCCCGTGACCGCACGCCGGCGTGTGATCTCCCCGCGGCGGATCTGCTCGTGCAACGTGAGGATCGAGTGGATGAGGGTTTCGGGCCCTGGCGGGCAACCGGGCGCGTACACGTCCACTGGGACGACCTGGTCGACACCTTGGACGAGGGCGTAATTGTTGAACATTCCGCCCGTTGATGCGCAGACACCCATCGAGATGACCCACTTGGGCTCAGTCATCTGGTCGTAGACCTGGCGGAGCACCGGCGCCATCTTTTGGCTCAGCCTGCCAGCGACGATCATCAAGTCGGCCTGGCGCGGCGAAGCCCGGAACACCTCCATGCCGAAGCGAGCGAGGTCAAAGTTTGCTGCACCGGCAGCCATCATTTCCATTGCGCAGCAGGCAAGCCCGAAGTTGGCGCCCCACGAGCTCGAAGCTCGCGCCCATTTGACGACCCCTTCCAAGGTGCCGGTGAAAAAGTTGTGCCTGAGGTCCTCGAGGCCCATCAGATATCCCCCGGCGACGAACTGACGGCACCGGCCGGCTCCCGTGGACGGTCGGTGCCCTGTCCGCTGCTCCTACCCGGAGGTGGTGACCCGGGGCGGGCAACTCGGCGGACCGTCGAGGTGATAGTGCGTTGTACCGGTGCCCCGCTCCGGCTACCCAGGCGCTTGCCAGGGCCCCAGTCGAGGGCGCCCTCCGAGATCAGGTAAGCGAACGCGATGAACACGACGGCGGCGAAGGTCGCCATCTCGATGAAACCAAAAAGTGAGAGCTGCTGGAACATCACAGCGAAGGGGTAGAGGAACACGACTTCGATGTCGAAAATGATGAAGATCATCGCCACCAGGAAAAAGCGCACCGGGAACCTCGGTGCCGGCTCCCTGCGGGGGGCAATGCCCGATTCGTAGGGCCCCGCCTTTGCCGGGTTGAAGCGACCGCCTGGCCCGAGCGTTTTCGAGGTGATAAAAGCGCCCGTGGCGAACACGAGCGCGAGCACTACCAGGAGCAGGATGGGCAGGTACTGGTCCATCGGCGTGCCAGGCTAGCGCCGAGGCTGCGTTGACTACATATCTACTGGCACGCCCGTCGGTTGCTTTTGCACCGGCTGACCGCCCACGCCCAGGTAGCATCGGCTGTGCCACGCCGGGCCGCACCTTGCGTCCGGCCGGCCGAGCGCCCGGGGAGGGTGAATGACCAGCAATTTTGATGTACTGGTCGTCGGGGCGGGCCCCTCGGGCTCGTCTTGCGCCTACTGGTTGGCGAAAGAAGGCCATGACGTCTTGCTCGTGGAGCGCAAGGCCTTCCCGCGGGAAAAGACTTGCGGCGACGGACTCACGCCGCGCTCGGTCCACCAGCTTCAAGACATGGGCCTCGGTGGCGAGCTCTTGGGGTGCCACCGCTATGCGGGCCTGCGGTGCCACGCCTTTGGGCGTTCCCTGGACCTGCCGTGGCCAACGGTCCCGGGCCTGCCGCCCTATGGCTACGTCGTCACGCGCAAGGACCTCGACGCTCTCGTCGCGCGCAACGCTGCCAAGGCGGGCGCCACTTTGTGGGAGCACACGGAGGCGGCGGCCCCGGTCATGGACGGCCGGTCCCTGCGGGGTGCGCAATTGGTCGCCAAGGGCGAAGACGGTCACAGCGGAGACGTGCGGGCGCGTTATGTCGTCGTCGCGGATGGCGCCAATTCCCGCTTCGGGTGGGCGATCGGCAACCAGCGCAACCGCGAGTACCCGCTCGGGATGGCCCTTCGCGGTTATTGGTCTTCGCCGAGGCACGAGGAACCATGGATCGACTCCTGGCTCGACCTGCGTGACGAATCGGGGCGGTACATGCCCGGGTACGGCTGGATTTTTCCCCTCGGGGACGGTCGCGTCAATGTCGGAGTGGGGCTCCTTACAACCTCCAATATTTGGAAGGGCGTCAACACCACGGAGCTCCTGGAGCAGTTCTGCAAAATGGTGCCGCAGTCCTGGGGCATCCGCCCCGAGACAGCCCTCGGCCCTCCAACTGGTGGCCGGCTGCCCATGGGCCTCGCCGTCGGCCCACGCTCGGGCCCTTCGCACCTGGTGGTCGGGGACGCCAGCGGGATGGTCAACCCCTTCAACGGCGAGGGCATTGCGTACGGGTACGAAACCGGGAGGCTCGCCGCAGGCATCCTGCACCACGCCCTCACGGCTGGCGACCCGGGCGTGCTTGCCAGTTACGAGAAAAGGATCCAGGCGGGCTATGGCATCTATTACCGGATCGGCCGTGGCTTCGTTCAGGCCATAAGCAACCCTCAGGTAATGCGCGCTGCTGTGGCCTCCGGCATCCGCTGCAGGCCCGTGATGGAGGTGCTGCTGCGGATCATGTCCAATATGCTCCGCCCCGAGCAGCTCGGTGCGGCGGAGGCGAGCTACAAAGCCCTTGCCTCTATCGCCAGGAGACGCGAGCGGGTAGCGGCGCGTACCGCGTGACATTCGTGCACCCGCGTGACGGGACTGTCGTTGAGCGCACATACGGTCACGCGGATGCCTGGGACGCGCCCTGAGGCCTCGAGCGGCGAGGTTCCTGAAGGCAGAACTAGCTCCCACCGCACCGCCGCTCCGCTCAGGACCGCCGAGCTAGCCCTTTCGCAACTTCCTCGAAGGCGGCGACAGTTGTCCCCAGTTCTTCTTCCCCGTGGGCGAGGCTCGGGAAGAGCACCTCGTATGCCCCGGGCGCGATAGCTACGCCCCGGTCGAGGAGGCCGTGCATGACCGGCGGGTAGAGCCCGGTTGCAGTCGAGGCCTGAGCGTCTTGGTAATTGCTCACCGGCTCGGCTCCGAAGAAAATTCCCACCAATGGCCCGACAACGGGGACCTGGACGGGAAGGCCGCAGGCTTTGGCGACTGCAGTCAGTTCCCCGCCCAGCCGGCCGGCGTAAGCAGCAAGGTCCTGGTAGCTCGCATCATCGAGCAGGCTAAGCACTGCTCTTCCTGCTGCCGTCGCTACTGGGTTCCCCGAGAGCGTGCCCGCTTGGTAGACGGGCCCCGTGGGGGCGAGCTGTTCCATTAACTCCCGCCGCCCGCCGAAAGCCGCGAGGGGCAGGCCCCCGCCCACCACCTTGCCGAAGCACCACAGGTCCGGGGTGACGCCCAGCCTCACCGAGGCCCCGCCTGGCCCGAGCCGGAAACCGGTGATCACCTCGTCAAAAATCAGGAGAGCACCTGCCCGGGTGCAAGCCTCGCGAAGCCCCTCGAGAAAGCCTGGGAGGGGGGCCACGAGGCCCATGTTCGCCGCAACCGGTTCGACGATCACGGCCGCGACGTCTTCGGAGAGCTCGGGCACCATGTTGTAGGGGACGACCATGGTCTCGGCGACGGCACCTTTCGTGACACCCGCACTCACGGGCAACCCGAGCGTGGCGACACCGCTCCCGCCCCCTGCGAGGAGGCCGTCGCTGTGGCCGTGGTAGCAGCCGGCGAACACGACGACCCGCTCCCTGCCCGTCGCTCCCCGCGCCAGCCGCACTGCCGACATAGCGGCTTCGGTACCGCTGCTGACAAAGCGCACCTGCTCGCAGCCGGGCACACGAGAGCAGATCTCCTCAGCCAGGAGCACTTCTCCGGGAGTGGGCGCACCGAAGGTAGTCCCTTCCCCGGCTGCTTCGCGCACCGCCTCGACGACTTTTGGGTGGCTGTGGCCAAGGATCGACGCGCCGTAGGACTGGACGTAGTCGACGTAGCGCCGCCCGTCAGCGTCCCAGACGTAGGCGCCTCTGCCGCTTGTGACGAAATAGGGCGACCCACCGACGGCCTTGAAGGCCCTGACAGGGGAATTGACTCCGCCCGGTGTCACCCGGGTAGCTCGTTGCCACCAACCTTGGTTGGAGGTCATCGCGCTAAGCGCCGAGCAGCTCTGCGACCTCACCGGCGAAGTAGGTGAGGACCATATCGGCCCCTGCTCGCTTGATGGCCCCAAGCTGTTCGAGAGCAACAGCCGGGCCGTCCACCCAACCTCGCTCGGCGGCGGCCTTGACCATGGCGTACTCACCGCTTACGTGGTAAGCGGCAATTGGCACCCGGACAGCCTGGCGGACAGCGGCGATGACGTCGAGGTAACTGAGAGCGGGTTTCACCATGACGATGTCAGCGCCTTCGGCGACGTCCAGTTCGACTTCCCGCAACGCCTCTCGCAGGTTGCGAGGGTCCTCCTGGTAGGCACGCCTGTCACCGCCACCCGCGATAGTGACGTCTACCGCTTCGCGGAAAGGGCCGTAGAGGGCGGAGGCGAACTTCGCCGAATATGCGAGGATCCCGATTTGCTGGTAACCCTCGTCGTCGAGCGCTTGGCGGATTGCCCCGACCTGCCCGTCCATCATCCCTGAAGGTGCCACCATGTGGGCGCCCGCCGCGGCCTGAGCAAGGGCGGCACGGCAATAGAGAGCCAAAGTAGGGTCATTTGCGACTTCGCCAGCAGCGTCGAGGGCCCCGCAATGGCCGTGGTCGGTGTACTCGTCGAGGCACAAGTCAGCGATGACGACCATTTCGTCGCCGAGCTCCTGGCGAAGCGCCGCGAGCGCGACCTGCACGATGCCGTCAGCGGCCCAAGCCTGGCTACCTTCGGCGTCTTTACGAGCAGGGACGCCGAACAAAACAAGGGCCGGCACCCCGAGGCCTGCGAGGCGCCGCGCTTCTTTGACCAGTGATCCGGTTGTGTGCTGCGACACGCCCGGGAGCGAAGAGATCGGCACTGGGGCCGCTATGCCCTCCCGGACGAAGAGAGGTGCTACCAGGTCCTTAACCGAAAGCGCCCGTTCTGCAAGCATTTCTCGCAGCACTGGTGACCTTCGCAGGCGGCGCATCCGGGTCTGAGGGAAACCCATGTCACCAAGGCTAGCCCTCGAGCTCAGCCTCTTTGGCCGGTGCGCCGTGGGACCGGGGCGCTGTGGGACCGGTACCCGAGAGCGCTGCGCCAAGGCTCTCAACGAGGCCCTCTATTGTGTGCTCGCTCGCTTCCGCCGCCACTTCGAGGCCTCGTTTCCTGGCCGCAGCGGCCGTGACCGGGCCTATGCAGGCGACGATGGGGGGGATGGCAGCTCCCGCCTGCCGGGCTTGCGAGGCATAACTTTCGAGCGCTGATGGGGAAGCGAAGCAGACAGCGTCCGCTCTCCCCGCCTGCTCGAGAAGGGCCGCGCTCGCGCGTGCTTGGACGGTGCGGTACGCGGTGACCACGTCGACCTGCCAACCCAACCGTTCGAGCCCCGAGCGCAGTTCTGGTCGTGCGTCGGCGGCTTGGGGCAGGAGGACAAGCGGCGGCCGACCGCTCTTGGGCGCTCGGGGTGCCGAGGGGAACGCCCCCACCAAACCTGCGGCGCTCTGATCTTGTGGGACGAGATCTGCCACCACGCGGAAGCGCCGCAGCACCTCAGCGGTCGCCGGCCCCACGGCCGCAACTTGGGTCGCCGCGAGCGCCCGGGTGTCAGGCAAGTGTCGGAAGAACGGTTCGACCGCGTTCGCAGAACTGAACACTGCCCAGGCATAGCGGTGTTCTGCGACACGCTCTGCCGCCGCGGAGAGCGCGGCTCCTCCATCGTCAGGCGGCACCAGCTCGATGCTAGGGACTTCGAACACTCGCGCCCCTAGGTCACGTAGACGATTGGAAAGAGCGGGCGCTTGATGGGGTGCACGTGTGACGACGACGACCCGGCCCGCAAGGGGCCCTTGCTTGTACCAGTCGAGGTCGAGTGCCGCCACGTCCCCGATCACGAGGGTGACGGGAGGCTCGAGCGGGCTGAAGCCCCCATCTGCCAGGTCCCCGAGGTGGCCTCTTTCAGCCGTCTGGTTGGGCTCGGTGCCCCATCGGACGGCGATTACCGGAGTTGTGCGAGCGAGGCCGCCGGCGAGCAGCCGCCGCGCGATCTTGGCCCCGTGGCGTGCCCCCATTAGGACGACGATCGTCCCGCCCGCCTCGGCGAGCGCCTCCCAATTGGTACCCCCCTCAGACGGGGGCGCATCGACCGAGCGGCTATGGCCGGCAACGACCGTAAAAGACGTGACGAGGCCCCGGTGCGTGACCGGTACGCCGGCGTAAGCGGGTGCACCGACTGCCGCGCTCACGCCCGGGACCACGTGGAAAGGGACGCCCGCACGTTGGAGCGCGAGCGCTTCCTCGCCGCCGCGCCCGAACACGAACGGGTCGCCCCCTTTGAGCCGTACCACGTTGCACCCTGACAGCGCCTTGGCGATGAGCAGAGCGTTGATGGCGTCTTGGTCGCCTCGGTCGTCTGGCTGTTTTCCCACGTCGACGCGTTCGGCTCCCACTGGTGCGAGCGCGAGGAGGCTGGCGTCCGTGAGCCGGTCATGGACAACGACATCGGCAGAGGCGAGGACCTCGGCTCCGCGGACCGTTATCAAACCCGGGTCGCCCGGCCCGGCGCCCACCAGGTACACCGTGCCGGGGGCGGGCTCAGCGCCCATCGGGCTGGCGCAGCTGCCTCTCAACTGCCAATAGCTCCGAGCCCCCCTCGGAAAGTACGAGGTTGGCGAGATGCCCCCCGAGTGCCACCGGCTCTGCGGGCGAGCCGGCACAGAGGCGTCGGACCACCGTGCGCCCATCGGGCGCGGCCAGGAGCCCCTCGAGGGACAGCTGGTGGTCAAGCGTCGTCGCCGCGTGCCCAGCCACCGGGAGGTCGCACCCACCTCCGATCGTTGCGAGGAAGGCTCGTTCAGCCTCGAGCTCGGTCCTCGCAGATGGATCTTCGATGGCCGCCAGGAGCGCGAGAACTGGGGCGTCGTCTTCGCGCGCCTCTACTGCGAGCGCACCTTGGCCAACCTGGGGGAGCATCACCTCTGTCGAGAGGACCTCGTGGGCGCCGGGGTGGAGCCCGAGGCGCTGGAGCGCGGCGAGGGCGACAACGATGGCACCACCCGGCGGGATCTTGGTGAGGCGGGCCCCGATGCTGCCGCGAAGCCCCTCGAACACGAGGTCCGGCCGCGAGGCGGCAAGCTGGGCTCGCCTTCGCTGGCTGCCGGTCGCGACTACCGCTCCAGTTGGCAAGTCCCAAAGAGCAGCCCCCACAAGGACGTCGCGTGCATCGGCGCGCTCGGGGACTGCGGCGAGGCAGAGGCCATCGCTCTCAACTGGTCGGAGGTCCTTGGCCGAGTGCACTGCTGCGTCCGCTCTGCCGTTGAGGACGGCGGCTTGCACTTCGCGCACGAAGACACCTTGGCCACCCATCTCCCACACTGGGACCGTCGCGCGGCGGTCGCCGGTCGCGCTGACCGTAACGAGCTCGACTTCGAGCCCGGGATGAGCGATGGCGAGGAGGGATGCGACGCGCCTTGTCTGCCAGAGAGCAAGCTCGCTCCCTCTAGTGGCCAGGCGCAGCACGCGGTTGAGCGGCACTACGGCTCGAGGTCGAACAGGTCCCTGAAGGCTTCGGTGAGCGCTTCACCTTTGGCGGTGCCCGCCGCCGCCTTGAGGCGCACAGTCGGCTCGTGCAGGAGCTTCGCGACCACACGTTTGGTGAGGAGGTCGATGGCTGCGACCTCGTCAGGGGCCAGCTCCTCGCTACGTGCCAGGAACCTGGCAACTTCGCTGCGCCTGACCTCCTCTGCCCGGTCATGTACGGCGCTGACGAGGGGAGCAACCGAGCGCGCGGCAACGGACGAGGCGTAACGGCTCACCTCCTCGGTGATGATCCGTTCCACGAGAGGGATCTCGGCTCTGCGCTCTTTCATCTGCTCAGCCACGAACTGCGCGACGTCGTTCATGTCGAGGAGCGTGACACCGCTCAAGGCGCCGAAGGAGGGGTCGATGTTCCGCGGGACTGCCAGGTCTACCAGCAACAAGGGCCGCCCAGGCTCGCCGTGCACCTGCAGCGCCTGCTCGACGTTGGGACCTGTGAGGACGATCGCCTCAGCCGTGGTGGCACTCGCAACAACGTCGACTTCCTCCAACGCTGCGGGGACTCTTTCCCACCCAATGGCCGTGCCGCCGACTGCTCGAGCCAGGTGGTCGGCCCTTGAGCGAGCCCGGCTGGCCACCAGTACGGGCAGGGCACCAGGCATCTGGGCAAACGCTTGTGCGGCTTGCCGACCGACCTCTCCAGAACCCAGGACAAGGGCCTTTTTGCCCGCCAGCCCTCCGAGCGCCTGTGCTGCGAGCTCGACGGCAGCGTGGGCGAGGGAGGTAACTCCTCGGGAGATCGCGGTTTCGGTCCGGGCCCGCTTACCCACCTCCAACGCGTGCCTGAAAGCACCTCCCAGGACCGGTCCGCAGGCGCCTTCGCGGCGTGCCACTTCGGCTGCGCGGCGCACCTGGCCGAGCACTTCGGGCTCCCCGAGGGAAGCTGAGTCGAGCCCTGAGGCCACTCTGAAGAGGTGGCTGATCGCGGCGTCGTCGAAGTAGGAGTAAAGGTTGCCGGCAAATTCCTCGGGGGCTTGGCCGCTCCAGGTCGCGAGAAACTCCCGGATGTCTGCCATTGCCCCATGAAACCTGTTCACGAGGGCGTAGACCTCGGTCCTCATGCACGTCGAAAGCACGACGACCTCGTCCAGGTGCGAGCGCGAAGACAGGTCGCCGAGCGCTTTGGGAAGGTCGGCCGGGCCGATAATGAGCGGCTCGAGTGCTTCGAGCGGGACTGTGCGGTGGTTTATCCCGACTATGGCGACAGACAAGCCTCGATGCGCTCCTTTGCTTCAGCTCGGCGTCCCTGCCGGATCAGTTCGAGCATGGCCCAGTCGAGGCCTGGGCGCCAGTCGATCCCTTCGGTGGCCCTACCTTGTGCCTGGAGGGCCGCTCGCGCTTGGGCAAGCAGCTCGGCGAGCTCTGCGATTTCAGGTCCGAGCTGAGCCTCGAGCTCGGACTTCAACCAAGAAGCGAGCGCCGGGCTGTAGCCCGAGGTCGACACTGCGACTGTGACGGGGCCTCGCCTGGCGATGGCAGGCAAGATAAACGAGCACCTTTGCGGGTCGTCGGCTGAGTTAACCCAGACTCGCGCCTCCTCGCCATCGTCAAAGACCTGCTGGTTGACGGCAGGGTCGCCTGTGGCGGCGATGGCGAGCCAGTGCCCGGTCACCTCCCCAGGCCTGTACGGGCGCTCCTCGATGCTCGCAAGACCCTCCAGCTCGCGCATTTCGGGACCGACTTCGGTGGCTACGACGTGCACATCGGCATCGGCGGCAACGAGGGCAGCGGCTTTTCTCGATGCCACTTGCCCGCCGCCTATGACGAGGCAGCTGCGCCCGCTGAGGAGCAGCGTCACCGGGTACACCGGCCCGGCTAGAGGCATGTAAGCCCCTTTACTGGGTTGCGTGCTTGTCGCAAGTGCTCGTAGTAGCCGAGTATCTGGAGCTCGACGGCCAGGTCGACCTTGCGTACGCAGACCTCGGGGTTGACACTTACGACCGTCGGAGCAAAGTTGAGCACCGAAGTGACGCCGGCTTCCACGAGGCGGTCGGCGACGTCCTGAGCGACCGTGGCCGGAGTCGCGATGAGCGCCATTGTGATCCTTTTGTCCTGCACGACCCGCGCCAAGTCACTTAGCGGGTAGACCTTCGCCGCCCCCAGCGTGCCGCCAACCTTGCGAGGGTCGGTGTCGAAGGCGGCCACCACGTGGAACCCTCTTTCCGCAAAACCGCGGTAATTGCCGAGCGCTTGGCCCAGGTTGCCTACGCCCACGAGGGCCACGTTGTACTCCCGGTTGAGGCCCAGTTGGCGATTTATGTGCTGGTGCAGGATCTCGATGTCGTACCCGATCCCCCGCGTGCCATACGAGCCGAGGTAGGAGAGGTCCTTGCGGACCTGGGGCGCGTTGGCGCCGACTCGCGTCGCGAGCTCGTCGGATGAAATGGTCACCAGGCCCACACTCCGCGCGTCCACGAGGGCCCGCAGGTACACAGGCAGCCGCCGGACGGTAGCTTCGGGCAACAGCCGCCGGGACGCAGGCGCCTTTGCAGAGATCTGCCCGTTCGCCGCTACCCCCTGTGCACCTCCGGCTTCCCGAGCGTCTCCCACCCCGAGCGGACCGGGCACGGGCGCAGCTGGCACGACACAATCGTACGGGGACCTGAGGGCTTGGCGCCCGTGCGCCATCATGGGGCGGTGAGCTCAGCAGCTAGCAGCCAGCCGGGGCGGGTGCCTACCGAGCCGCCGGCAACGTCAGTACGGGGCTCGTCAGTGCGGGGCTCCTCAGGGCGGGGCTCGTCAGGGCAAGCCCAAGCAGGGCCGGGCCCGACGGAGCGGCCACCCGGGAGCGGGCGGCGCCAGCGCATCGCCCTAATCGCGCACGACAACCGTAAGCCCGACCTTTTGGAGTGGGCGCGCTATAACCGGCTTTCTCTCTTGGAGCACGACCTCTTAGCAACGGGCACTACCGGGCGGCTGCTGAACATCGAGCTCGGCTTACCGGTTGAGCGGGTCGAAAGCGGCCCTCTCGGCGGGGACCTCCAGATCGGGGCAATGATCGCCGAGGGCAGGATCGACATGCTGGTGTTCTTCTGGGACCCCCTCGAGCCCCAGCCACACGACCCAGATATCAGGGCCCTCCTTCGTGTCGGCGTTGTGTGGAACATCCCTGTCGCATGCAACCGGGCAACGGCCGACTTCCTGATTTCCTCACCGCTCATGAGGGAGCCGTATGAACGGGCGACACGCAATTACGGCCGGGAAATGAAGCCCGCCCCCGCAACCTTTCCGGCGGGCGGCGCGCCTTGCCTGGCTGAAGACGCGCCTTAGCCTGGCTGAAGCGGGGACACCTCAAGCCTGTCCCCTTCCCGGACCGACAACCTGGCCGCTGCATTGCCAGACGCGAGCACGAGCTCCAAGTACCCGTAGGAGTCGACGAGCACGCCCAGTTCGCCCTGGCTGAGGTCGCCAAAAGTGCTCACGACCCGGGCGACGGCTCGGGCCTCGGCGGCACCGCGGCGGCTTGGCAGCCGGACCACGACACCGTGCTCGTCCCCATGCCACCACGGCAGGTCGGCCAAGTGCGCTGCGAGCTGCACGTTGCCGAACCGGTCGACCCAGGTCACTTCTACTTCCACTTCTCCCGCTCCGGCGCCTGCCGCGCGTACCACGGGGGGAGGCAGCGCCACGAGCGAGCTTGCCTCGATAGCGCGCCCGAGGTCGAGGATGTCATGGCCCATGGCCAGCTGTGCGGCGGCAGGGCCGAAAATGTCGCGACCTGCGAAAGTTGGCCCCGGTGCAGGGATCCAGTAGCCGCGGTCCTCCAGTTCCACGGCCACCTCGGGCCCGCCCAAGGCCTCAATAGCAGGGAGCATGAGCCCGTTGTCAGGTCCAACAAACGTCAGGGGACGGGCCCGGCCGTCCGGGCCTCCCCGCCTTACCGCAATGCACCGGCGAGCAGTCCCAACTCCTGGGTCGACAATGGCAACCACGGCGCCCGGCGCCAGGTAGGGCGCCAGCCGCAGGAGAGCGAAGGAGCCCGCCCGGACGTCTTGGGGCGGGATGCCATGGGTCAGGTCAATCACCCGAGCGCCCGGCGCCTGGGCACCTATGACGCTGTGGAGGGCGCCTACAAAACCGTCCTCCAGCCCGTAGTCGGTGAGCAAGCTGACGAAGAACGCGGCGCAGGGCGCAGTGCTCATGCGTGCCCGAGGCAGGCCTCCGCCACCCTCCAGCTGCGGCTTTGGTCAGCCAGCGACTGTGTACTGGCCGGCGAGAAAACGGTCGATGTCCTCTTCCCGGATCCTGTACGACCTGCCGACACGAACCGCGGGAAGTTGGCCGGCCTGCACCAGCCGGTACACGGTCATATTGGAAACCCGGAGCAAATCGGCTACCTCGCCAACCGTGACGTAGCGCGACCGTGGCCGGGCATCGTTGAGCTTGCCCATGTTTCCCTTCTCCATCTACGAGGCTAGGCGAAAACGCCTCCGTCTGCTCAAGCCGCCTCTGCTCAAGCCGCCTCGGACGCCGCCCGGGGTTTGTATGGTTTGGGCCATGGTTGCGAAACTCCTTTTGGTCGGCGCCGGGAAGATGGGTGAAGCGCTCCTTGTGGGGCTCTTTGCCTCGGGCTGGGCGCGCCCTGCTGAGGTCGTTGTCAACGAGGTCTCTGAACCTCGGCGCGCCCAGCTGGCCGCCAACGCCCAGCTGGCAGGCGCTCGGGTTACCGGGGGCGACCTTGTTGCCGCAGAAGGCGTCGTCATCGCAGTGAAACCGGCTGACGTGGAAGCCGTTTGCCGCCGCCTGGCAGAGCTCTTTGGCAAAGGGGACGAGGTGCGGGTACTTTCGGTTGCCGCTGGGGTCCACGTTGCTGAGCTCGAGACCTGGTGCGGGCCCAGCGCGCGTGTCGTGCGGGCGATGCCAAACCTCCCGGCTGTGATGGGAGCTGCCGCAACTGCCATAGCCGGGGGACCGCGTTCCACTCGAGAGGACGTCAGCTGGGCGAGGGAGCTCATGAGCGGCGTGGGGATCGTGGAAGAAGTGCCTGAAGCGCTCCTCGACGTTGTCACAGGCCTTTCAGGCTCAGGTCCCGCATACCTGTTCCTCGTGGTCGAAGCGATGACCGAAGCGGGGGTTCTCCTCGGCCTCCCTCGACAGGTGGCCTCCAAGCTCGTCGCCCAGACCCTCCTCGGTGCCGGCCGCCTGCTCGTCGAGACGGGGCAAAGCCCGCAGGACCTGCGTGCCGCGGTCACCTCGCCTGGCGGCACCACCGCAGCCGCGCTCCGCGAACTCGAGCGGAACGGGGTGCGGTCGGCATTCATCGAGGCCGTCGCTGCGTCTGCCGCTCGGAGCCGCGAGCTCTCTGGTGCCTGAGGGCGCGGCCGCAACCCGTGAGCGCCCGCATTTCGCACTTCCCCGAACGAAATAACGGGACGCTCGCCGGGCTACGGCATCAGTATCGTACCCCCGCGGCACCCGCCTAGCTACAGCTGACGAGCTCCCGGTCCGCCATGGATTTGCCCAGCGCACGAAGCTTGTTTGCCGCGCCAGCCCACGTGTAGCCCATTGCCACCTGGGATGCTGCTGACCCGAGGAGCCGCCCGAGAGAGCGGTCCTCCACCACCTCGCCCAGGTAGAGCGCGAAGGCGGAGACGTCCTCAGGTGGGACCAGGTACCCGGTCCGCCCATGGCTGACCAGCTCCGCAAGACCGCCCACCGCCGACGCGACGACCGGTACCCCACAAGCCGCTGCTTCGAGAGCGACGAGGCCGAAGGACTCGGAGCGGCTCGGTACTACGCAGACGTCGGCCGCTCTGTAGTAGGTCGACAACCGCTCATGTGGCTGCGGCGCCACGAAGTGGGCCCGGTCGCCCAGCCGGTACCGCGAGACGACGTCCTTGGACCGCTCGAGCTCCCAGTCCCCCTTGGGCCCGCTTGCACCCCCGACGACGACGAGGTGCGCTGAGCCCGCGCGCCCGGGGCGGCGGGCGAGTTGGGCGAGAGCCGAAACTGCGGTCAGCAAGCCCTTCAAAGGCTGGATCCTGCCGACGAAAAGAATTACGGGGAGGTCTTCGGGCAGGTCAAGTGCGCGCCTCGCCTGGCGCCGGTCTCCTGGGGAGAAAAAGGCGTGGTCGACACCAGGTGGCACGATCTCTATGCGTAGGGGGTCGGCTGAGTAGAGCCGCCCCAGTTGCTCTGCCTCGGTGGCCGAGCAGGCCAGGATGGCATCAGAACAACCGATGGCAGATTGTTCGCCCACCTCTCGTCTGGCCGCCAAAGTTGGGTCGTCGTCGCCAGCCTCTGACTTGACACGCTGGAGGGTGTGGAAGCTGCAGACCAGGGGGAGGTCGAGAGCGTGCTTCAAAGAATGACCGGCCGCTGCGGACAGCCAGTAGTTCGCGTGGAGGAGCTCGACGCCTTCGCCCGCTCTGGAGAGCTGTTGGAGGCCGGCTGCCACTCCGGCAGCCCATGTCTCGACCAGCTCGGGCAGTCTCTCCTTGGGGACCCGCGTTGTCGGCCCGGCCTCGACGTGGTGCGCGCGAAAACCCGGCTCGAGCGTTACCGATGCCGGCTGCCCGGGGTGCTCCTTTCGCGTGAACACCTCGCAGCGCGACCCGGAGCGAGCGAGAGCAGCAGCGAGCTGGCGGACGTAGACGTTCATCCCGCCCGCGTCGGCCTGGCCAGGCTGAGCGAGAGGCGAGGTGTGCATCGAGAGGATCGCGACTGCAACCACCCGGTGAGGATACAAGGAAGAAATCGACTAGCGAGCTTTCCAGCAAGCTCGAGGCGGCCGGCTATTGGCTGGGTTGCTCCGCGAGCAGGGCGTCCACGGTCGCCTCGCCCGTGCGGTAGCGGCGGACGAGCTCCTCTTGGAGACGGTCGATCACGTCGTGCAACTTGCGGCGATTGGCTGAAATGTCCTTTTCAAGCGCCGAAAGCTGGTCGAGGACGGAGGTGAGCTCTCCCGGTTCCGTTTCGTTGAGGGTACCGAGGCGGTCAGCTGGGAGCACTGCCTCGACCCGCTCTGCCAGGCTCGATCGCGCGCCACTGGAGGGTGCAAGGAGGGAAGGGAGCCTCCCGGGCCCACGCTCGCGGCCGCGGTCACCCAAAATGTGGGGCAGCTGCTCCACGAGCGCATCGGGGCTGGGGGAGGCAAGGCCGAGGTGGCGGCGCTCCGACTCGGCGACGATGAGGTCGATGCGCGCCTGAGCCAACCGGCGCACGTAAGAGAGCTCCATTTCGAGCTCTACGCAGGTTTCGCGCCGCGCTCGGAGCTCCGTCAGAGGCAACCTGTCCAAGCCCGCGAGGTAGCGAGGACCGGGCTCATCCTCCAACTCGACCCACGTCATCACGCACGAGGTTATCGCAGCTGCGCTGAGTGGGCGGGGCCGATAGTGCTCAACCGCCCGAAATCGGAGGCAGGACGGCGACTTCGTCGCCGGGGGCCAGAAGGTCTTCACCGCGCGAAGGCTGACCGTTCACCCACACAGCGCAACTTCGGAGCACTGAGGCCAAGCCCGTCCCGTAGCGCTCACGAAGGTTGGCCACGAGCTGCCCAACGGTCATGCCCTCTTCAAACCCCGAACAAGCTCGCGAGGTCCCGGCCGCCTCGCGCGCGGACGCGAAGAAGAGCACGGTCACCCACTGTTCTCCCTCGTCGACGCGCTCGCTCCCAGGCACCACTACCAGACAAAGGGTAACCGCCGATGAGCCGCCCTGTTCGCGGCTCAGGTTCGCGCCTCAGGGCCGGCTCTGGAAGAATGGCGTACATGCCCCAACTTCTCGTTCTTCGTCACGCGCAATCGCAATGGAACGCAGCCGGCCGATGGCAGGGCTGGTCGGACGCGCCTTTGTCCGAGCTCGGGGTGGAGCAAGCCATGGCGGCAGGTCGTTCCCTCGCCGCGCAGGGTCTGGCCCCAAGCTTCGTCGCAAGTAGCGACCTCGAGCGGGCACGCCGGACGGCTGAGCTGCTGGCTGGAGAGCTCGGCTATGTGGGCGACCTGGCGGTGGACGAGGACCTGCGCGAGCAGGACCTGGGCGAGTGGAACGGCTGTACCAACGACGAGATCGCGTCGCGCTGGCCGAGGGAGCTCGAAGCGCGACGCGCTGGGCATTTCGGGCCGGTGCCGGGGGGGGAAGCGGCGGACCGCTTTGTAGAGCGGGCGCTGGGCGCCATTACGCGCCTCGCCGCTCGAGCCGCCGCCGAGCAGGCAGAGGGCCTCGTGGTCACTCACGGCGGAGTCGTCATCGCTCTCGAAAAGGCTCTCGGCGCATGGGCACGGGGCAACCGCCACGGCAACTTGAGCGGGTGGTCCCTGGAGGTGCGCGGGACGCCTCCAGAACTCGAGTTGGTGCCTCTATTGCGGGTCGACCTCGTTGCTATCGCGGCGTCTGAGGGGGGACGAACCAGCTCGGGAACGGTCACTGGACGCGGGTAATTTCTCTGCCATATGCAAGTCGAGGTGATCAGGAGCCCTCGCCGGCGAAAGACGGTCCAAGCCCGCCGCGTGGGTGACGTCTTGAGGGTGAGCGTCCCGGCTTCGCTCAGCCGGGCGGAGGAAGAACACTGGGTAAACGAGATGTTGAGGCGGACAGCGAGCCGTCCCCGTAGGTCAAATGTCGACCTGGAGCAAAGGGCGCAAATGCTTTCCGCCAGGTTCGGCCTCGCAGTACCGGCGGAGATCCGGTGGGTGGACAACCAGCACGAGCGCTGGGGCAGCTGCACGCCAACCGACGCGACGGTCCGTATCTCTTCGAAGCTCGCCTCCGAGCCTCTTTGGGTGCTCGACTACGTAATCGTCCACGAGCTGGCTCACTTGCACGTGAGGGCTCACGGCAAGACGTTCTGGCACCTTGTCAACCGCTACCCGTTGGCCGAGCGCGCTCGCGGCTTCCTCATCGCTCGAGGGATGGAAGACGCCCAGCCTCTCCCGAGAGATGCCCCGGCGGGCGCATGAGGGGTCGGCCAGCAGTACCCAAGGCCCCAGCGCGGGAGCGGGCCCAGCGAGAGCACGACGTCGGCGACGGGCGCTCCGGGCGTCCCGTGATAAGCGCTCGCGCACTGTCTCAGGGGAGGGGCCAGGTGCTGAGCGCCGAGAGCTCCGCAGCGCTCGCAGCGGCCGCCGGTCTTGCTCTTGCCCGCCGGCTCCCCCTCGTGATCTGGCTGTCTTCGTCCGGCTCGGACCTTGCCGGCGGGGTGGCGGCCCTCGACGGCTGGGGGCGGGTGGCATCAGAATTGTCCAGGTGCTCAGGTCGCGTGCCGGTGGTGGCAGTAGCGGACGGGCCGGTGCTCTCAGGCCCGGCGTTGCTGCTCGGGTTGTCGGACGCCGTCTTGATGACACCGCGCGCCCTCGTATATGTCTCGGGCCCGGCTGCTGTGGCCGAGGTCACCGGGTCGGCAGTAGCACCTTCCCAGCTTGGCGGCGCCCAGGTGCACGGAGCCCGTTCGGGCCTTGCGGCGCTCGTGGTCCAGGACGCGTCCGAGGCAGGCATCGCCGCTCAAAACCTTTTGTCGTTCTTACCTTCTCACTCTGACGAGCTACCACCGGCCCGGCCCTCGACCGACCCGCTCTCTCGGCTCACCCCAGAGCTTCGAGAGCTGGTGCCACCCCGGGCCACGGGCAGTTACGACGTCCGCAAGGTCATTGAACAGGTTGCCGACGAGAGGGAGCTCTTGGAGCTGCGCCCGGGATGGGCGCCGCAACTTGTCACCGCCCTAGCACGAGTGGGGGGCCACCCCGTTGGTGTGCTCGCGAACCAACCCCAGTCGATGTCGGGCACTCTCGACATTGCCGCTTCGCAAAAAGGTGCACGTTTTGTCGCAATGTGTGATTCCTTCAACGTCCCATTGCTGACCATCGTTGACACCTCGGGTTTCATGCCCGGACGGGACCTCGAATGGCGGGGCATAATTCGCCATGGTGCGGAACTGGTTTACGCGTACGCAGAAGCGACCGTGCCTCGTGTCTGCTTGGTGCTGCGCAAAGCGTACGGAGGTGCCTACATCGTCATGGACTCCAAAGCGATGGGCAACGACATATGCATCGCGTGGCCCAGCGCGGAGCTGGCGGTCATGGGAGCAGAAGGAGCTGTGAGCATCGTGCACCGGCGGGCCGACCAAGGAGCGCGCGCCAGATTGGTCGAACAGTACCGCCGTGATTACCTCAACCCCTACGTTGCCGCCGAGCGCGGGTTCGTGGACTTGGTCATAGACCCCGCCGAGACGCGCAGGGCGGTGGGTGCCGCCTTCAGGATGTTGCGGAGCAAGCGCGAGCGCCTCGTGCACCGCAAGCACGGCAACAGCCCGCTCTAGGCACGCGAGACAGGCTAGACAGGTCCCCATGCCAGCGACCTTCCCTGCCCCTGACGGCTCGAGCCCGAAGACCCAGCGCTTCGCCGGGCCGCCGCCGATGTGCATAGACCCTGCCCTCCGCTACTCAGCCGAGATGGTGACCTCCAAAGGGACGCTGGTGATCGGCCTCGACCCGTCCTCTGCCCCGAAAACGGTCAATAATTTTGTCTTCCTTGCCAGGTACCACTACTACGAGGGCATCGTTTTCCACCGGGTGATCCCGGGCTTCGTCCTACAGGGCGGGGACCCGACCGGGACCGGTTCGGGCGGGCCGGGGTACCGCTTTGAAGACGAGCTCCCCAAGCCGGGGCGCTACGAGCTTGGCTCATTGGCCATGGCAAATGCCGGCCCCAACACCAACGGCAGCCAGTTCTTCGTGATCAGCGGGCCGAGCGGCGTCCGCCTCCCGCCTCAGTACTCGCTTTTTGGGAAAGTTGTCAAAGGCTTGGAAGTAGTGAGCGCGATCGATGCGGTCGGTACGCCCTCAGGCAAGCCCAAAGAGCGGGTAGTAATCGAATCGGTCACGGTGACCGAAGGAGAGTGACAGCGGCTGCTCATGAGCTCAGGATCACGGAAAAGGCGAGGTTCCGCGGGTGATCAGGGTCGAGGCCGCGCGATTGGGCGCGGGCGACTGCGACGCGCTGGGCAAGGACAAGGTGTGCCAACGGGTCCCTGTCAGCGAGCACAAGGCGGCCACCTGTGGCTGCCAGTTGGCTCGTCAAGTCGGTTGGCAGGTCGCTGAAAGACCATACGACTGACTGGGTGTCCACCATGCTTATCGGGCCGTGGCGGAATTCCATAGCGGGGTAGGACTCGGTCGCGGTGAGCGAGGCTTCTCTCAACTTGAGCGCCGCTTCGTGAGCGACGCCAATGGTCCAACCGCGCCCTAGGAAAGTGAAGCGTTCCGCTTCCACGACGCCCTCCGGCAGGGGGGCCGTGACGTACCGCCGGGCATCCGCCACCGCGCCTTCCAGGTCCTCACCAAGGTGTGCCCGGAGCAAAATGAGGAGGCTTGTAGCGAAGCGGGTTTGCACGATCGAGCGCTCGGCGGCGAAGTCCAGGACAAGAGTTGCGCCGGCCTTATTGGCGACTGGCGACGAGGCGTCTGCGGTGAGCGCGGTAGTGGCGGTGCCCGGTGGCACCTGTGCCAAAGCTTGCAGCACTTCGGTGGTGGTGCCCGAGCGAGAAAAGAAAAGGTAGCGGTCGTAATTGCGCCTGTTGAGCTCCGAAGCCGGCATCGCATCTGTAAGACCCTCCCCGGCGACCTCTCGTAACGAGGCGTAGGCCAGGGCCATGTTGTAGGACGTGCCGCACCCAACGGCAGCGACCCGCTCGCCTCGGGACGGCAGCGACGGTCCGACCTTTGCAGCCAGCGCAATTGCTTTTTGCCAGCATTCGGGCTGGCTCGCGATCTCCTCGGACACGTAGCTCATGGCAACCTCCCGGACAGGCCTGGCGCCGCGCGGGAGAAGTCCACTTGGCGCTCGAACATGTCGTAGTTTCCGACCTATCGTACATTACCGTGCACTGTTCGCGCTCCCACGGCGTCCAGAGGACAGCTAGGCTTAGGAACGCCCTACGGGCACCCCGAGAAAGGCGACAGGCCCTGTGACGAGGTACGAGCGCTGGAACGCCCTGATCGACATGCTGTCGGCCGAGGGGCGCGTGAGCGTCGACGTCGCGGCCAAGCGGTTGGGCGTGTCGGCGGCGACTGTGCGTCGCGATTTTGAGGAGCTCGCTCAACAACGGCTCCTGTCCCGCGCACGGGGCGGCGCGGTAGCCAACAACGTGTCCTACGACCTGCCTCTGCGCTACAAGACCGCGCGCCATGCCTCCGAAAAGCAGCGCATCGCGGCGGCAGCCGCGGCGATGGTACCGGCCGGTGCGACGGTCTGCCTCAATGGCGGCACTACCACGACCGAGGTAGCGCGTGCCCTGGCTACTCGAAGCGACCTGCAGGGCGGAGGGAGCGAACCGGCTGTAACGGTCCTGACAAATGCCCTCAACGTGGCATACGAGCTGGCAGTGCGGCCGCGGGTCAAGGTGGTCGTCAGCGGGGGCGTCGTACGCCCCCAGTCATACGAGCTCGTTGGGCCGCTCGCCGGCCTGCTCTTGGACGAAGTGGCCTTCGACTTTGCGATGATCGGCGTAGACGGCATTGACGCCAGGGCGGGTGCGACGGCGCACAACGAAGGCGAGGCCAACATCAACCGCCTGATGGTGACGCGCGCCCGGCAAACGGTCGTGGTGGCTGACTCTTCCAAGCTCGGCGTGGTGGCGTTTGCCCGCATTTGCCCCGTCGAGCGAGTAGAGACCCTGGTCACCGACTCAGGCGCGGATGAGCAGGCCCTGGTCGCCTTCAAGGAGCGGGGCCTCAACGTAGTCCTGGTGTAAGTCTGGGCGCACCTCAATGGCTGTTCAGTAGGGCTGTTCACTAGTGCTGTTCACTAGCTGCACGCTTTTGTGCAGAACGCGTTGTATTCGCGCGACTGCGTTGATAGTGTGAGCAGCCATTGTGGATGAGTGGTCGCCCTTGGGGCTCGCCAGGACGGGAGCGCTTGACGCGGCAAGCCGTGGGTCACCTCGGTGGCCGGGCGCCGCAGGGCGCGGGGCATGAGCAAGATCGCCATCGTGGGCGCAGGAAGCCTCGTGTTTACGCGCACCATCGTGCAGGACCTGCTCAAACAGGAGGCAACAGCGGACGCCGAAGTCCGGCTTGTAGACATCGACCCTGTTCGCCTGGAGCGTTCGCGATTAGCTGTGGAGCAGCGCGTGGCCGCCGCCGGCGGGAGAATGTCAGTCACCGCGACCACCGACCGCGCGAAGGGTTTGCGAGACAGTGACTACGTCGTAAACACGGTCCAGGTAGGCGGAAAGGCCGCCACCCTCCTCGATTTCGACTTGCCTGAAAAGTACGGGGTGCGCCAAACGATCGCTGACACGCACGGCATTGGCGGGATCTCGCGGGCGATGCGGACTTTGCCCGCCGTCCTTGACATAGCGCGGACGGTGGCCTCCGTGGCCCCAAACGCTTTGTTCCTCAATTACACCAACCCCATGGCGATGGTTGTCTTGGGCCTCGAGCGCGGTTCGGATGTTCGCCACGTAGGGCTGTGCCACGGCACCGAGCACACCGCCACGACCCTTGCGGGTTACCTGGGCGTGCACCCCGAAGAGCTTGCCTGGCAAGCGGCCGGCATAAACCATATGACCTGGTTCCTCGCGATCTCGGTAGCGGGCCGTGACGTTTACCCCCAGCTGCGGGAGTACGCCCGGGAGGCGGACCTCTCCTTGCACCAAGACGCGGTCCGCCTCGAGCTACTGCGCCGTTTTGGGTATTTCGTCAGCGAATCGAGCGTGCACAATGCCGAGTACTACCCGTGGTTCTTGCGCCCGGGGACGACGCCGCCGCCTGGGGTGCGGGTGCGTGAGTACGTTTACCGGCTGGAGGACCTCGAGCGTGAGTTCGCACAAGAGCAAAGCCGCGCTCCAACGTCCGATGGCGCACCGAGCGAGGTTCCCCAAAGTTCGGAGTACGCGCCGCGGGTCGTTGCCGCGCTCGAGGCCAATTGCCCTTACCGCTTTATGGGCAATGTGCCCAACGCGGGCGCTTTGGTGCCCAACCTGCCCTTGTCATGTTGTGTGGAAGTGCCTTGCTTCGTCGATGGTGGCGGGTTGGTGCCGGGGGCAGTCGGCGCGATCCCCGAGCAGTGCGCAGCCCTCAACCGTTCTGCCATCAATGTCCAGCTGCTCGCTCTCGAAGGCATCCTGGGACGCCGGAGGGACGCCGTCTACCAGGCGGCACTGCTCGACCCTCTGCTGTCGGCGCAGCTAAGTACCGACCAGACCGTGGCTCTCGTCGACGAGCTGATAGAGGCTCACGGAAACCCCGCTTGCCTTCGCTGAGGAGGCACGAAGGCCCCATCTGACAAACCCGTTTACCCGAACCCGGCCATGGAGGACACAAATGCCAAGAAATAGACCCCACAAACTAACGAAGACAGTTGCTCTCAGCCTCGCTGGCGCGCTTGCCGCGGCGAGCAGCGGGGGAGCGGCGGCGAGCGCGCAAACCTCGCGGGACGTCCACGCCGCCAAGGTCAGCGCGACGATCAACGTCGCCATCGCCTACCCCGCACCTCCCGCCAAGATGCTGGCAGCCTTCACGGCCCAAACGGGGATAAAGGTGAACTACTCCTACATCCAATGGGACAACCTGCAGACCAAGATCGCGGCCGCAGCCGAGGCCAACACGTATTTTGCCGACGTAGCCGATGTCGACTGGTCAAAGGTCGGCGAGTACTACGAATCGAAATGGTTCATGCCACTCAACAAGTACTTCAACGTCGGGGCGCTCGCACCCCAGTACCCGCAGCTCGCTTCGTTCGTACGAAATGGGGAGCTGCTCGGCATGCCGAGCGACATTTCGCTCCTTGTGACCACCGTCAACACCAAGGACTTCGCCAAGGCCGGGATCACCAAAATGCCGGCCACTTTGCCTGAGTACACCTCTGACCTCAATGCTCTCAAGGCCAAAGGCGTCGTTTCTTCGCCGCTCGACATACCCTTTGCCGCAGCCGAAGGGCTCTCCACGTACTGGTACGAGACGACCGCAGCCTTCGGTGGCCAGGTCCTCAGCTCGTCGTACAAGCCGATGTTCACGTCGCCCGGCTCAGCAGGGTACAAGGCGATGGAGTGGATGGTCTCGGCCTACAAGAGCGGCCTTGTACCAAAGGGCAACTTGGACCTCGAGGATTACCAGGGCTTTTCTCAGGACGAAGCGCACAACCTTACGGCGAGTGTCTTTTCTGATTACTCAGGAGACCTCGGGACGATTTATGACGTTCCGAGCGACTCGACGGTTGTAGGTGACGTTGCCTATATACCAACTCCGGGCGTCAATGGGCCGGCACCCAACCTGGCCAACCCGGACGGCATCGGTATACCTAAGCAGGCAAAGGACGTGAGCGCGGCCGTCACGTTCATCAAATGGTACGACGAGCCTGCCAACCAGGCAGCCTTTGCTGGTGCCGACGGTGCACCGGATGTCATCAATGGCTTCCCGTTGCCCGCCAATGTAGGCGGCCTCAATGCTCTCGTGAGCTCCGGCAAGGTGCCCGGGGCTGCCGAGCTCGCGTCCCTAGCCGAGCACCACTCGCGCGCGATCTTCCCCGCAGGGGCGCCGCCGTGGTACCCGGCGTTCAGCAACGCTGTCTACACGAACCTGCATAGCGCTGCCTCCGGGCAAGAGAGCGTCTCGTCAGCCATCAAGAACATCGCCTCTCAAGTAGCCTCGCTCGAGGGGTGACAGCTTCGGGAGAGGAGTGAAGGCCATGGGTGAGGTGGCCGGCGAGGGTTACGGCCCTCCTCAGGCCACCTTGGCCAGCTCTCTCCATAGGGGCAGGGGGCCGGAGCACCGCAGGGGACCTCGCCACCGGCCCGGCCGCCCGGCCCCGGTGGCGGCCGCGAAGACTAGGCGGAAGCAAGGCGACGGCGCGCTGCCGTACGTAATGATCGCGCCTCTGGTCGTTTTCATCGGCGCATTGGCGATCTACCCGACGGTCTTGACTGTCATCGAGGCGTTCGTCCACAATGACCCGCTCACGGGCCCGAACCATTTTGCCGGCTTTGCCAATTTCACCGATGTTTTCAACAACCCCGAGGTAAGGCAAAGCATGGTGAACACAGGCTGGTACGCGCTCTTTGGCGTGGTACTGACGGTGGGCCTCGGGACGGTGGTCGCCCTCCTGCTGCAGCGTCCCTTCCGAGGCCGGGGCGTGATATTAGCAATCATCGTCCTTCCTTGGGCTCTCCCGGGGGTCGTCGAGGGCGTCATTTGGTCGTGGATTTACAACCCAACCACGGGTGTGCTCAACTCGGTGCTGAAAAGCCTTCACTTGATCGGCCAGTACCAGCTCTTCATTGGTTCTCACCAAGTGGAGACGATCCTTTTGATAGCACTCGTCCAGGCTTGGCAGATCACCCCGCTCGCGGCCCTCATCGTCCTCGCCGCGCTTCAATCGATCCCAGACGAGCTCTATGAAGCCGCCAGCGTGGACGGCGCCTCCTGGTACAGGGTCATCTCCCGCGTCACGCTGCCCTTGGTGAGGCCGGCGCTCGCGATCGCAACGGTTGAGGCTCTCGTCATGTCGCTCAACATTTTCGACCAGGTTTACGTCTTGAACGCGAACTCCACGACCGGTTCTTCGCTTATGAGCACAACTTATTTCATTACTTTCCAGGACCTCAATTTCGGCGATGGTTACGCGCTCTCCCTGCTGGCGACCGTGGTGACCGTTGTCCTCGCGGTAGGCATCGTCAAGCTCCTCTATCGGAAGGTCGAATATTCGTGAAGAGCCCACATCGCAGCCCAGCCCGCCTGCTCGCCCTCGCCTTCGTGGTGTTCTGGTCGCTCTTCCCCGTCTATTGGGCCCTTAAGACGAGCCTGTCGACGAACGCTGCCGCGCAGCAGACCCCGGCGCAACTTGTCGTTACCCACCCGACGTTGGACAGTTACAGAGCCTTGTTCGGAGCAGGCCCCGAGGCTGCCGACGCGGCGGGTGGGATCGCGCGGTCGCTGATCAACATCGTTATCGAGACTTGCGGCGCGACGCTTTTGACGCTCCTGATAGCGGTAACTGCGGCGTATGCTTTCGCCCGTCTGCGCTTCCGCCTGAAAGGTGCCATCTTTTACGCCGTCATCGCCACCTTGACCCTACCCGTGTACGCGACGCTCATCCCTCTTTACCGCATAATGAGCGACCTCCACTTAGTAGACACATACCTGGGGATCATCTTTGTTTACACGTCTGGCTTCCTTCCTCTGGCACTTTGGATCATGTACAACGTCTTTATGGCGTTGCCTGCCAGCATGGAGGAGGCAGCGCGCATAGATGGGGCCACCACGATGCAGACGTTCCGCCGCGTCGTGCTACCGACCGCCAGACCAGGGATTGCCGCAACGGCCATCGTCACGTTTCTTTTCGGTTGGGGGCAGTTCATTTTCCCCCTGGTGTTGAGCAGCAGTTCGTCCACCCAGCCTCTCACCGTGCTCCTGGCGGCGATAGATAGCCGGAACGTCCCCTACACGATCATCAATGCCGCTGCCATCGTCGCTGTCGCCATCCCCGCCGTGATCGTCTTTTTCCTCAACCGTTGGATCGTGACCGGCATAACAGCGGGGAGCGTCAAGTAGACCTCCTCAAAGAAAGCAGAGACCGACCACGCAAGGCGCGTACGAGGGTCGCCGGGCCGCTCGTACAAACTCAAGGAGGGCATTTGGGAGCTCAGGAAAAGCCTTTTGATATAGCTATTATCGGTGACTCGAACCCGGACATAGTCCTGCGGGGGGCCGATCTCGTACCAGAGTTCTCGCAACACGAGAAGCTTGTCCCCGATGCTTCCCTGGCGATAGGTGGCTCGGCGTGCATAACGGCCTGCGCCTGCGCCCGGCTTGGGCTGCGCACGAGGTTCGTCGGCGCCATAGGCGAGGACCTTTTCGGGCGCTTCATGCTTGCCAGCCTGGGGGAATGGCGCGTGGACACCGCCTTGTGCCAGGTCCTTGCCGGTGCGAAGACCGGCTTCAGCGTCATCTTGAGCGCTGGCGACGACAGGGCGATCCTGACTTTCACAGGCACGATCGACAGCTTGGTGACGCGAGAGGTTCCCTTCGAGGAGCTGGTGAAGGCTAGGCATGTACATATCGGCTCCTATTTTTTGCAACCAAGGCTCGGGGCTCAATTGCCCGAACTGGTAACGCGCCTGCGGGCTGCAGGGACCACGGTGTCGGTGGACCCGAACTGGGACCCAAGCGGACAATGGGACGGCGGGCTCAAATCGCTGATAAGAAAAGTGGACCTCTTTCTCCCGAACGCGGCCGAGGCCAAGGCGCTGACGGGCGCCGCTTCAACGACCGAGGCGGCTTGGCAGTTGGCCAAGGATGGCACCTTGGTCGCGGTGAAGGACGGCGCGCGGGGCGCAGTCGCCGCCCAGGGGGGTGGCACAGTGTCGTTCCCTGGTTTCCCCGTCGCGGCCATAGACGCCACAGGAGCCGGCGACGCTTTCGATGCAGGTTTCCTACGCGCCTGGTTGGAGGGCCGCTCCCTCGAGCAGTGCCTCGCGCTTGGCTGCGCGGTCGGGGCTCTTTCGACTAGGACGGTGGGCGCAACAGACGGGTTGCCGAGCCTGGGTGCTGCGCAGGCCTTGGTGGACAAGGAGTGAACGGGCGCCTCGCCGCTGCCGTCCGGCGCCCAGAGCCAGTGGACGCTCAAGAGCGGCCAACGGCGCTCTCGCGGGACAAGTAGACGGCGCCGTCGCCGTCGTCGTGGCGACTGGCACCGATGGCGACCGTCGGCCCGGCGACGGCGGCCGATGTGCCGAAAGCATCCCCAGTGGCGGCACCTGGGCCAGTCAAGGCGGCCGCCTGCCGCCAGCGCCCGGTGGCCCAGCCAAACAGGTAGGCCTCGCCGGCGCCGTTGCCGTACATGGGAGCGCCTACGACAATGGTGTCACCGGAGATGGCGACTGAGAAGCCGAACCTGTCCCCGGGCACGGTGCCATGGCCCTCGAGCTCGGCTGCCTGCCGCCAGACAGAAGCGTCGAAAGCGAAGGCGTAGGCGGCACCCGTCTCCGAGTCGTGCCAGGGGGCACCGACGACCAGGGTGTTACCGGAGATGGCAAGCGAATAGCCGAAGTTGTCGCCCAGCCCGCTGTCGGCCCCCTCGAGAGCGACCACTTGGTGCCAACCCCCTCCGCCGTGGCGGAAGATGTAGACGCGACCCTTGCCGACCAGCCGCCCAGGCGCGCCGACCGCGATCGTGCTCCCCGAGATGGCGACCGAGAAGCCGAAGTTGTTCTCGATCGAGGTGTCATCGCCCACGATGCGGGCGACTGGGCGCCACCCGTCGAGGCTCCTTTGGAACACCTCTGCCGCGCCCGAAAAGATGTCGTCGAGCGGGGCACCGACGACAACAGTGCTGCCCGAGACGGCGACCGAGCTGCCGAAAGCGGCGCCTCTGGCAAAGCCGGTACCGCTCAGTTCCGCCGCTTGGCGCCAACCGTCCGGGAGTTTGGTAAAGACATAGGCCCGGCCGGAGCCGTGGGCGCCATTGGCACCGACCACGATCGTCGGGCCCGAGATGCCGACGGAGATACCGAAATAGTCGCCCGCTTGGGTGTCTTTGCCTTGTAGCTCGGTCACCTGGCGCCAACCCCTGGCCGTTTCGGCAAAGACGTACGCCCGGCCCCCCGAAAGGTAGGGGACGCCGACCACGGTCGTGGCGCCCGAGGTTGCAACTGCGGCGCCGAAGAAGTCGTCAGCCGAAATACCAAGTCCGCGCAGTTCGGTCAACGCGCTGAACTGCGGGGCGGCCCAGTCGACCGACCAAGGTGCGTGCTGGGGGCGCGCGACGCCCGAGCCCTCGGAGGCGGGCCCCAGCCCGAGCAGCGCGACCACCAACGTCGCCATCGAGGCACTAAGGAACCGGCTGGCCCCGACCGCTTCTGGAGGAGCCCCTAACGCCAAGACAGAGGACGACCTGCCGGTTGACCACACTGGGCACCAGATCGTAGCGGACAGTGTGGGCCTGAGACGCTCACCCGGCGCTTGGGCGACCGGGCCGTTCCCGATTACCCGCGCGCTGCGAGCACCCGACCGTGCCGGTGGGCCGTCACGGACAAGCTCTGCTCGCGCGTCCAGCGCAAGAGCTCAAGGCGCGGGTGCTGGACGAAGGGGGTGTCGTCAACGGGCACAGCTGTTTCGTGAGCAACGCGGAGCAGTTCGGTCGGTACCGTCCCCAGAAATCGCAGCCGCACTATCGCGCCCGCCTTGATACGGCCCTCTAAGGAGATATCGTCCTCGACGGTTGCTGCGAGCCCTCTCCGCGGTGCCGCCAGGGAGAGCTCCGCTCTCACGCCCGCTGCACGCGCCGCCGAGAGGGCGTAGCCCAGGTCGCTATCTGAGGTGTCTTCCCCGCCGCGCACGGTAACCGGACCGGGCAGCGGCCGATAGCGCAGCTCGTTGTGCTCCACCGTCAAGTCATCCAACTTCCGCGCGTTGGTGAACTCCCTCTGCCAGCATTCTTCCAGGGACGGCGTCGCCCCCCCGCGTCCCGACCAATCACAAAGAGACAAGACATAGTTGGGGCCGCCAGCCTTGGCAACCGGCCCCACCGAGGACCGCTTCCAACCACCAAACGGCTGCCTGCTCACGATCGCACCGGTAATAGTCCGGTTGACGTAAGCATTCCCGACCTCGGCTCGGTCCTCCCACAGCTTGACCTCCGCGGGGTCCAAGCTGTGGATGCCCCCGGTCAAACCGTAACCAGTCGTGTTCTGCCAGTCGATCGCAGATTCGAGGTCCTCAGCGCGCATGAGGCCGAGAACGGGCCCGAACCACTCGGTCTTGTGCGACCAGGAGCCAGGCGAGACGCCCAACTTCACGCCGGGGTGCCACAATTGGGATGGGCCCTCGGCTCGCCGCGGCTGTACCAGCCAGTCTTCTCCGGGGTCAAGGGAGGTCAGCGCGCGCAGGAGCTCGGGGCCCGGTGGTCGTACCAGAGGCCCGACGTCGGTGGACAAATCCGTGGCCGGCCCCACCCTCAAGCTCCGCACGGCGTCTGCTAGGCGCCGCTGGAAAGTCGCGCTGTCGTAAACGGCCGCCTCGACGATCCCCAGGCTTGCGGCCGAGCATTTTTGGCCCGCGTGGCCGAACGCGGATCTCACAAGGTCGCGGACCGCAAGGTCGAGGTCGGCGGCAGCGGTAATGATCAGTGCGTTTTTGCCACTGGTTTCGGCTCGGAGCTTGATACCCGGGTAAGCACGCGTAAATGCGGTCGCTGTCTCATAGGAACCGGTAAGGACCACACGAGCAAAATCGGGGTGGGTAACGAGCCTTAGCCCGACCTCGTCGTCCTGGCACGGTACGAACTGCAATAGCTCCCGCGGCACACCGGCCGCCCAGCACGACTGAGCAAGCGCCCAAGCCGTGAGCACGGCTTCTGGCGCCGGCTTGAGTATGACGGCGTGCCCGGCCGACAGCGCCGCAAGAACGCCTCCGGCGGGGATCGAGTAAGGGAAGTTCCAGGGGCCGCACACGAGTACCACCCTTCCGCCTTTGGGGTCGGCTCCTTGTTCTGCCAATGCCTCGAGCAGTCGCGTCTGGAACGCGTAATAGCGAGCAAAATCGATGGCTTCAGAGACCTCAGTATCAGCTTCCTGAACGATTTTTGCTGTTTCGTGGCACATCGTTACGATCGCCGTGCCGCGGTCCGAAGCAAGCTGCTCGGCAACGTCATAAAGCAGTCGCCGCCGGTCGTCAATGGGCTTGCCGTCCCATTCCTTCGCCGCAGCAGCGGCGGTAAGGAGAGCCTCGTCGACCTCAGCCGAGGAGGCCGTCGCCCACCGGTGCGTCTCGTTGGCGGGCCAGGAGGGGTCATAACCAATCTGGACCGCCGGGCCTGCCCGCTCCAGCCCTCCCACCGCGACCGGTACGACCTTGCCCGGCTCCCAGTGCTCGAACGAAGTGACTACCCAGTGGCGGTTCCGCTCGAGCGAAAAGTCCGTATCGGGCTCATTTCGAAAGCCGCTGAAGTGATGCTCAGGCCCGGGCTTCCCGGGACGGTTGCGGTCCTGTGAGCGGCGCGGCCCCGCTGAGACGGCGTGCCGGGCATCTACAGCCGCTAAGAACAGTGCCTTCTGGTCCTCGAACGAGGCGGGCTGCCGCCTCAAGTCCAGGAGAGCGGGAAGGAAGTTCTCGCGCTCGGTGTTCTCGTCCAAACGTCGCACCAGGTAGGCAATAGCCGCATCGAACTGCGCCTTGCTGACCACGGGCGCGTACATCAAGACCCTGCCAGACTTTTGCTTTACGGCCCGGGCGAGCCCTTCGGCCATGCCTTCGAGCATCTCGAACTCCAAACGGTCCTGGGCACCGAGGCGCTCTCGCAAAACAAGGCCCCACGCGATGTCGAAGACGTTGTGGCTCGCAAGTCCTACCCGGACGGCCGAGGAGTACTCAGGCGCAAGGGCTGTCTCGAGGAGCCGTTTGTAATTTGCGTCGACCTCGTGCTTGGTGGGGTAAGGCGCCTGCTCCCATCCACGAAGCTCTGCCTCAACTTTCTCCATCGGGAGGTTGGCGCCCTTCACGAGGCGCACCTTGATCCCCGCAGCGCCGTTCGCTCGGCGCCTGACCGCCCACTCGCAGAGATCCTGGAGGACTACAAAGGAATCCGGCAGATAGGCCTGGAGAGCAAGCCCAGCCTCGAAGCCGAGCAGATCTGCTCTTTCCAAGAGCGTTTTGAACACCGCCACCGTGAGGTGGAGGTCACGGTACTCCTCCATGTCGAGATTGACCAAGCTCGCACGCTCACGGGCGCTCAGGAACAGTGGCAGCAGCCTCTGCTCGACCAGGCTCACCGTGGCGTCGAATGCGAGGGAGCTGACCTGGCTACAAATGGCAGAAATTTTCACGGAGACTTGGCCCACGTCCCCCCGAGAGAAGGTAGCCTCCGTAGCCTTCAGCCTGCGTTCGGCCTCCTCCTCGCCCAAGGTCGCCTCACCGAGGACATTTATGTTCAGTGCAAAGCCTGCCTCGCGGCGAGCCCTCACATAGTGAGCTAGCAATTTTTCCTCTGCGGGGATGATCACGCCACGGCTCTGTCGACGAGTACGTCGCTTCACTAAGGCACCAACGACGCCGGGCGCAAGGTCAGCGAGCCGCGCACCAATCGAGAGGGACAGCCGGTCGGCCAGCTTTAACGAGGCCGGCACGCCCAGTTCGCGGATAAGTTCGCGAAAACGCCGGCCAGCCCTTGGGGTGTCAGTGATCCGGACCACCTCGTCAGCTAGCTCCAGGACGAGGAGCATGGCGAGATCGTCCTCAACGAGCGGCCCGAGGGTGCGCCTCCGTCGCCGCTCGCTGCGCGGCGCCTGCCGTTCCGCGAGCTCGAGAAGCTCCGCTGCGACCTTGACAGCCTCGGCTGCGAGGAGCCTGTCGTCGATTGAGGCCGGCAGAGAAGCCATTAGTTCAGAGTAAACGTTGCCTCTCGCGACGCTCGTTAGATCACGGCTGTGGTCCCCGCCCCGACGGCGGCGGCCCGGGCGACCACAAGGGCGGCGGCGGCGCCGAGTTCCCCGAGAAGATGGTCACCAACTTGGAAGCCAGGCCAAGCCCGGGCACGTAGCCGGGCATGGCCCCCAGCAGGCCACCGGGCGCCTGTGCGGCCACCCGTGCGGGGACCGATGCTTTCCCCTCGCTCAGCGCTACGAGGGCGTCGCTCAGCGAGCGAGCCAGCTCGGCGAGGGGCAGGAGGCGGGAAACGTCCTCTTCGCTCAGAAATACGAGCTCAGCCACGAGAAGCGGCCAGGGGGAGGGTGCTCAAGCCGAAAACTTGTAGAGGCAGGGGCCAAGCACCTGCTCGTCGACGTCGATCCCGAGCCCGGGGCCGTCGGGCACTGTACCCTCCCCACCCGTCGAGCGTGGTTGGTAACCGGCAACGTGCTCGAGGTTCCAGTCGTTCATGAACGACGCGGCGTAGAGGGCCGAGGGTGACGTCGAGCCCGCCAACTGGGCGACGGCGGCCGTGCACAGGTCCCCTCCCCAGGTGTCTTCGATGGTGAGCGACATCCCCAGCTCGACGGCCAGGTCTCGCATGAGGCGAGCCGGTCCCAGCCCACCAACACGGGAAATCTTCAAGTTGATGCCCTCGGCCAGTCCCTCGGACGCCGCCCTGACCAGTTCGTGGGTGCCAGTGATGACCTCGTCCAGCACCATCGGCAACGACGTTCGCCCTCGGACCTGGGCGCACTGCTCGAACGACGGGCAGGGTTGCTCGATGCGAAGGCGAGGCAAGCCCTCCAGCAAGCCGAGGGCATGGACCGCTTCAGCCAGGCGCCAGCCCCCGTTGGCGTCCGCGACGACGGTGTCCTCATCCCCCGTGGCCTCGATGACAGCCCGCACTCGGGCCGCGTCCGCCGCTGGCTCAGAGCCCACTTTGAGCTGGAACCTATGGATACCCTGGGCGCGCTGGGCGGCCACGAACTCAACCATTTCTCCAGGTCCCCGGAGCGGCACGGCCACATAGAGAGGGACGGCCACGGTGCGGCAGCCGCCGAGGAGGGCGCTGGCCGGCACGCCAACCACCTTGCCGAAAAGGTCGAAGGCGGCGATGTCGACCGCGCTCTTGGCATAACTATGGCCGGCCAGGGCGGCATCCATGGCGGAACGGAGCCGGCCCGTGCCGGCCACCTCCTGGCCTACCACGGCCGGCCCCAGCTCTCGCAAAGCGGTCTGCGCACCTGCGGCCGAGGCCGGCAGGTAGGCGGTCCCGAGCGGGCAGACCTCTCCGTACCCGGCATGCCCCGAGCTCGAGCGCAGGACCACCACCGTGCTTTCGAGGTTGGAGACGACCCGACCTGCGGACATCACGTATTGGCCGTGAGCGTAGCTCAGCGTGTAGCTGTAAACCTCCATGCGCTCGATGCGGTCCGTGCGACCGGCCGGCGGCGTCATGACCCGGCAGCCTCCGTTCAGCTCTACCCAAGCTCCCTGCGGAGCCGAGCCAAACCTACAGCAGGCGCGCCCGCCTGGCCGGCCACGACGCCGAGGGGCACGGGCACCGCCACCGGCCTCTTGTGGAAGTCCCCACCCTGGCCGAGGCGGTCGGGGGCGAGAGCTGAGAGCGCCAGTTCGAGAGCAGGGCCGCAAGTGCGGCCCTGGCAGTAGCCCATGCCGCAGCGGGACAAGTTGCGGACGTCCCTAAGGGTACGGGCACCGCCATGAAGCGTGGCCCTCACCACGGACCAGGGAACCTCTTCGCAGCGGCAGAACAGCGTCCCCTCGTCCAGCCACGAGAGCCATCCGTTCCCCACAGGGTAGAGCCGGGCCAGCCGGGCGGCGAACTCCCTCTCGCGGGCAAGGCGCCGGGTCGTTACCTCTCGCTGGGCCCGGGGACGGCCATCGATAAGCCCCAGGTACGACGCGGCCGCGTGACCCGCCAGCTCACCCTCGAGCTCGGCCGCCTTGGCGCCGGCAACCCCGGCCAGTTCGCCGGCGACGTACAGACCCGGCACCGACGTGGCCATGTCAGCACCCGTGGCAACCCAGCTTCCGGGGTAGGCGGGATGGGAGCGTTCCCGGACGCCCAGTTGGCGCGCTAGTTCGAGGCGGGGGACGAACCCGTACGAGGTGCACACAGCGTCGACGTCGAAGGGCCGTTCCGTACCGGCCAGCGGTCGCCACCCGGGCCCGAGACGAGCTACCAATGCTCGCCTCACCGTGGCGTCGCCCTCACAGCGGACGACGGCGCGCCCGGTCAGCACCTGTACGCCGTGGCGAGCCAGGCTGGCCGCGTACCCAGCGGCCTCGGCCAGTTTGGCCGGGTGCCCGAGGAGGCTGGCCAGTGCGTAGGGCGCCGACCGAGCCGGCGCCGCTTCGACCAGCGACACCCGCGCCCCGCCTTCGGCTAGGGCAACAGCCACTGGCAGCAGGAACGGGCCGGTCCCGGCCACCAGTACACGCCGGCCCACTACAGCCCCCTGGGACTTGAACAATGCCTGGGCGGCGCCAGCAGTGGTGACACCTGGGAGCTCCCAACCGGGGAAAGGAACGACGAGTTCCGAAGCACCGGTGGCCAGGACGAGCGCGGGCGCCAGCAACTGCGTGCCGCTCCCGTCGTCCAGGTGGGCAGCGAAGCCTCCCGCTACGGCCCGCACGGCCCACACCCCGGTGCCGAGCACGAGCCGGGCCCGGGTGCCCGCCGCGAGCGGGCGGAACCGGGACGGTAGCTGCCGTCCCGCGGAGGGAGCGGCGCCCGAGCCGTCGCTCAGTGGCTGGCGGAGGTACTGGCCTCCCAGGTGCGGCCAGGCGTCCACTATCACCACCCGCGCCCCCCGTGCGGCGGCTGCTGCTGCTGTCGCCATGCCCCCGGGGCCACCACCCACGACAATCACGTCAGCTTCCTCCACCCGGCCCGGAGTGGCGGGAAGCGGGGGCACTGGTGACGGGGGTGCGGACAGCTTCGGGCGCAACCCGACCGAGAGCGAACGGCGCACCTGGTCGCCCGATTTCAGGACAGTCATGCAGGCCCTGACGGCGCACTCGCCGTTCAGCTCGACCAGGCACTCAAAGCAGGTACCGATCCCGCAGAACAAGCCTCGCTCCTGCCCACCCGCTCGCGTGGTGCGAAAGGCTCTTTCTCCGTTCGCTAGCAGGGCGCCGGCCACCGTCATGGCGCCAGGGACAAACAGTTCCTTGCCCTCGAACCAGAACTTGACCTCTGAGCGCCCGCCGGCCAGTGCGTGGCCGACCCCGCCCGCGCCCGCCTCGGCCGAGGTACCTTCGGGTGGACGCTGGGCGGGCGAGCCCCCCGCCGCCGGGCGGTGAACTGCCCGTGGCCGTACGGCCGTGCGCGTCAGGGCCTCCCCGGCCGCGGCAGGCGCGGGCAGGGATCCTGGGGGGAAACGGTCGGCGGCAAAGGGGTTTATGTCCATGGGCAGCGGCTGTCCCAGCACGAGCGCCGCCAGCAGTTCTGCCGTCACCTGGGCCAAGCCGACCCCGGCGCCCTCGTGCCCGGTGGCGTGGAAGAGGCCTCCTACCACAGGGTCCGGGCCTATGACAGGTAGACGGTCGGGGGTGGCCGGGCGGAACCCGGTGTACACCCTCATGAGCCGGGCGCCCGCCAGCGCCGGCACGAGCGCAATGGAACGTGACGCGATGGTGGCCATCACGTCCATGTCCATCCGCGGGGAGAAGCCGACGAACTCGCGCGAGGAGCCGAGCAGCATGGTCCCGGCCCGGGTACCCTCCACAACGGCCGAGCACGTCCAGCCGGCCCCGCTCTCATGGATCGAACCTACGTAGCCTGCCTCGTACACCTTGCGCCGGACCAGGGGCAGCAACGGTTCGGTGACGAGCACGTGGCCACGTCTGGGCTGGACCTGGAGGTCAGCGCCCAGGCGAGCGGCGAGCTCGCCGGACCATGGCCCGGCCGCGTCGACCACGCAGCGACCGACCGAGACCGTTCCCCCGTCGGTGCGCACCCAGCGGAGCTGACCGTCGGCGCTCAGGCGGCCCTCCAGCACCTCCACCCCGGGCACGACGCGGCCGCCACTGGCCAGGATCTCGTCGACGTGGAAGCCGACCGCGAGCATGGGCTGTACCTGGCAGTCCTGTTCGTACAGGGCACCTCCACACAAGTCCCGGGAGAGCGCGGGTTCGAGCTCGGCCAGAGCTTCGCGTGTCACCATTTCCACCTGAGCGCCCTGGGCCCGCTGGGCATCGGCCAGCGACCGGAGGGCAGCCAGTTCGGTGCCATCGTGGGCGACCACCAGCCCGCCTTTGCGCTCGAACTCAAACCCACGGGCGCCCGAGCCGGAAGCCCTTTCGGCGACTTGCTCCCACAGGTCCGCACCCCGCAAGGCGAGGGCGAGCTCCGCCCCCGGCAACTTGTCCGAGACAAGGACGTTGCCCTCTCCCGAAGAGCTGGTACCAGCGGCAGGGGTGGCGCGGTCAACGACGCACACGTCGACGCCCGCCGCCGCCAGCCGAGCAGCGATGGCCGTGCCGATCATGCCCGCTCCGATCACCAGCACCTCGGCGCTGGCGGGCAGGGTGGACAACCCTCGGCGAGCGCCCCCGGGCCCGCTCAGTCGTCGCTTCCCATAAGGAAACCGGCTGGGAAGGGGTCGTCGGGGTCGAGCAGGTACTCGGCCAGGCCCGTCACCCACGCCCGGCCCCGCACAGTCGGGACTACCGCCTCGAAATCCCCCACCCGCGTTCGGCCGATCAGGCGTCCCACGAAATGAGTACCGAGCACCGAAGCATGCACGTAATCTTCGTCCAAGCCAAGCTCTCCGCGGGCATAAAGCTGCGCCATACGGGCCGAAGTCCCGGTGCCGCAGGGCGACCGGTCGAGCCATCCCGGGTAAATGGCCACCGCGGCACGTCCCGAGACCGTACCGTCCCCGGGCTCGGTGAGGACCACGTGATGGCACTGGTTGATATCAGCCTGTTCGGGGTGAGCGAAATCGAGCTGCTCGTTCACCGCCCCGATGATCGCCAGGCCGGCGGTGACCAGTTTGTCGTGGAGAGAGCGCCGCACCGCCAGGCCGACCGAGGCGGCCGGCACCAGCGCGTAGAAGTTCCCGCCCCAGGCCAAGTCGACTACGAGCTCGCCCAAGCCGGGGACGTCCACCGTGGCATCTTTCAAGTGCAGGTAGGAGGGCACATTGCGGATGGTGACGCTCTTGGCCCGGCCCCCCTCTACCTCGACGGAGGCTTCCACCAGCCCGGCCGGGGTGTCCAGGCGTATGACCGTGAGGGGCTCATTAACCGGGACCATCCCAGTCTCTACCAGGACTGTGGCGGTGCCGATGGTGCCGTGCCCGCACATCGGCAAGCACCCGGACACCTCGATGAACACCACTCCGAAATCGGCGTCGGGGCGAGCGGGGGGCTGGAGGATAGCCCCCGACATGGCACTGTGGCCGCGCGGCTCGTGCATCAAGAGCCTGCGCAGGTCGTCCCGCTCGTTCATCACGTAGAGGCGGCGAGCCGCCATCGTGCCCCCGGGCAGTTCCCCCACGCCCGAGGTGATGACGCGCGTAGGCATGCCCTCGGTGTGGCTGTCGACGGCCCCCAGTACCAACCGGGACCGCATCAGTTCGCGAGCAGGAAGTTGCGAACTGCGGTGCGCACTTGTGCGGCCTCGCCGGCGGGCAGCGCCAAGCGCGGGAGGCGCACCGGGCCGCCGTAGAGCCCAGCCTCCTCCTGGGCGATCTTGACTGCTTGCACAAAGCGCGCGTCGGCGTCCCAGCGCAGCAGCGGTAGAAAGGCCATGTACAGGTCGATCGCCTCGGCCCACCTGCCCGAGGCGCACAAGTCGTACAGCTCGGCACACTGGCGAGGGAAGGCGTTTGCGAACCCGGCGATCCACCCTGTTGCCCCCATGAACATCGCCTCCACGACAGTGTCGTCCGAACCGCATATGACCTCCAAGCGGGGGGCCGCCTGACGGATGGCGGCGACCCGCCGGATGTCCTGGGAGAACTCCTTCACGGCCACCACCTGCTCTATGTCGGAAAGCCGTGCCAGGAGCGCTGGGACCAGGTCGACCCTGGTGGAAAAGGGGTTGTTGTAAACGATTATGGGTAGCCCGACCCGGGCAACCTCACGGAAATGGGCGACGACCTCTTCGGACGTAGGGGCGTGCGACGTGGGTGGCAGGCACATTACTGCGGGGCACCCGCTCTGGGCGGCGTGCTCGGCCCATCGTTGGGCCTCGCGGGCGGACTTGGCGGAGACGCCAGGCACTACAGGGGCCCGCTCCCCCACACTGTCGATGGCGGCCTTTACCACTTGGGCGCGCTCGTCGTCGCTGAGGGCCTCGTACTCGCCCAGGGACCCGACCGGGACCAACCCGGCCACGCCCGACTCTGCGAGGTAGGCGCAGTGAGCCTGGTGGGCGTCGATATCTATGGAACCATCGGCACCGAAAGGGGTCGAAATGGCGACATAAACACCGGGAAAACGCGCTGCCGCGGGCGTGCCGGTCATTTTCGTTGCCCTGCCTCCTCGGGAACGGCCATGAGGGCCAATCTACGTGCCTGTTGGTGGCGCGCCCGCTCGCGCTCTGCCCCGAACCTCAACCGACATGAGCGTCTCCCCAAATATCGGCCACGGTGAACCCAGTGGGGAAGGGGTCCTCAGGGTCGAGCACGTACCGGGCATGTCCCGTCACCCAGGCACTACCGGTGATTGCTGGGACCACTGCGGGCCTGTCTCCAACCTCGGTCTCGGCCAGCAGCCGGCCGGTGAAGACGGTGCCAAGGATCCCCTGGTTACGGAAATCACGGCCTATGCCGAGCTGGCCGCGGGCATGCAGGACGGCCATCCGGGCACAGGTGGCCGTGCCGCACGGAGAGCGGTCGAGGGCTCCCGTCCATGTCGCCGGGCGGCCCCAGTCCAGCGCGCCAGTCGACACGACAACAGCGCTGCGCTGGTCGGCTTGGTCTCCTCCCCCCGCGGCCGTAAGGCAGGCGATGGTGGGGCCGACCACCTCGGGTTGTTCAGGGTGCACCTGAGGCACCTGCTGGCGCGCTGCCACTTTGATGCACTCGCCGATGCGGACGATGTCGCGAGCCTCGCTGGGCACGAGCTCCAAGCCGAGGGCCGCCGCGTCAGCGAGCACGTAGATCATGCCCCCGTAGGCCAGGTCAACCCGGAGCCTCCCGATGCCCGGCACCTCCACCGGCACATCGAGCTGCATGACGAAGGCGGGGACGTTCTCGAAGGTCACGGCTCGGGCATGTCGCTCGCGTACCTCGACCGACACCCGTACCAGGCCCGCCGGCGCCTCCAGGAGGAACTCGGTCACCGGCTCGGTGACGTCGACCATTCCCAGCTCCACCAGGGCGGTGGCGACGCAGATGGTGTTGCTCCCCGACATGGGCGGGTACTCGACCTGTTCCATGATCACGAACCCGGCGGTTGCGGCCGGGTTGGTGGGTGGCATGAGCAGATTGCAGTTCGCAGCCGGGTACCCCCTTGGTTCCCGCAGCATCCGCAACCGGAGGTCGTCGTGGTACGTGGCCAGGTGCAGCATCTTGTCGAACATGGTCCGGCCCGGCACGTCGCCAGCTCCGCTGAGTATGACCCGTCCCGGTTCCCCGCAGGCGTGGAGGTCGACGGCCACGATCTCGCCCGTGCCCGTGGGGCATCGACCAGGGGAGCATGGGGCCGCCGGCGCAGCACCGGCGGGGCTGGCGCTCACCGCCCGGTTGGGGCACCAACGGTGCCGGCCCCGAGGTAGGCGGCGACCACGCGCTCGTCACCCGCCAGCTCCTGGCTGGGACCGGAAAGGACCAGCCGGCCCTGCTGGAGCACATAGGCGCGGTGCGTGACCTCGAACGCGAGAGTGACATTTTGTTCGACCAGCAGCACAGCCGTCCCATTGGCTGCGACCTGGGCGAGCACGTCGTAGACGAGCTCCACCATCTGAGGGGCCAGGCCGAGGGAAGGTTCGTCTACCATCAACAATTTGGGGCCCGCGATCATGCCCCGGGCGAGGGCGAGGAGCTGCTGTTCGCCGCCCGACAGCATCCCGGCCAGTTTTGCCAAGTGCGGCCCGAGGAGCGGGAAGATGCCCAGGACGGCCTCGAGCTGCTCGTGGCGGCCCGACCGGTGCCCTCCGGACCCGAAGGCTGCCAGCTGCAGGTTTTCCCGCACGGTAAGAGCAGGGAAAATGCGCCGGCCCTCGGGCACATGCACCAGCCCCAACCGCACTCGTTGCGCTGCTGGGACGCGGGCCAGGTCGTGGCCCTGGAAGCTGACCCGGCCCGAACGCGCCTTCACCAACCCGGAGACGGCCTTGAGCACAGTGCTCTTCCCGGCACCGTTGGCACCCAGGAGGGCCACGATGTCGCCCTGCGCGACCATCATGCTCACCCTGCTGACACCCCTTACCGGCCCGTAGTACACAGTCAGGTCGTCCACCTCGAGCAGGTTCACCGCTGCCTCCGGCCGAGGTAAGCCTCGATCACACGGGGGTCGTTGCGCACGGCCTCAGGGGGCCCCTGGACGAGCAGGCGTCCCCCGTCGAGAACGGCGACCCAGTTGGCCAACTTCATCACCAGTTCCACGTCGTGCTCGATCATCACAACCGTCACCCCACTGCGCCAAGTCTTGCGGATCACGTCGGCCAGTTCGTCACGTTCCACCGTGCTCACCCCGGCCGCCGGCTCGTCCAGGAGGAGGGCCCGCGGCCGGCCCATGAGCGCGCGGGCCACCTCCAGGCGCTTGCGCATGCCATATGGGAGGTCCGCCGCCAGGACGTGGGCCTGCGCACCGAGGCCCACATAAGCCAGCCAGCTCTCGGCTTCCTCGGCGAGCTGGCGTTCCCGTCGCCGCATGCGCGGTGTCCCAACCAGGATCCCCAAGAGGCTCGCGCTGGCCCGGAGGTGGGCGCCCACGAGGACGTTCTCCCGGGCCGAAAGGCGAGGAAAAAGGCGGACGTTCTGGAAGGTGCGGCGCACCCCGAGGGCGGCGACTTCGTGAGCCGGGCAACGGGTGACGTCAATGCCGTCGAACCACACCGAGCCAGCCGTAGGCCGGTAATAACCGGTGAGGCAGTTGAAGAACGACGTTTTCCCTGCGCCATTGGGCCCGATCACGGCAAAGAGAGACTCGTTGGGCACCTCCAAGCTGACCTCGGACAGGGCGTCGAGCCCCCCAAAGCGAAGCGAGAGCTCCTTCACCTCCAAAAGGCCCATCTACAGCTCCACCTCCTCACCCACCGGCACGTCCCCCTCTGTGGGCTCGACCTCGACCAGCTGGTCGGGGCCGCGCCGCCTAGGGCGCAACCAACCGGAAGCCCAGGAGCCGCGCCCACAACGGCGGCCGCGGCGCAAACCGAGCCCGGTCTCGGGCCACACACCCTTGGGCCGCAGCACCATGAGGACGACCAACAGCAGGCCGAAGACCAATAGTCGAGCAGCGGCAAACTGGCGGAAGACCTCGGGGAACGCCACCACCACGCCGGCCCCCAACAAGGCCCCCCAGATGCTCCCCATGCCGCCAATGGCCACCGCCATGACCACCAGCAGGGACTCGTTGAAACCAAAGCTGGGCGGCGCGATTGCGATCAGGGCGGGGCCGTAGAGCGAACCGGTCAACGAACCGAGCACGCTACCGGCCATGTACGCGTACAACTTGTACCTGCGGACCTTGATCCCCATAGCCTGGGCGGTGTCCTCGTCCTCGCGTATTGACAACCACGCTCGTCCCAGCCGTGACCGCCGCACCCGGTAGTTGGCGGCCACGAACAGGACGGTTAGCACCAGGAAGACCTCGTAATAGCCCGTGGTCGTGGTGATCGTAAACCCGCCTAAGGACAGGGGCGGTATCCCGTAGACCCCTTCCGGCCCACCCGTCTGGCTGAGGTTGTTGACCACGTTCTGGATGATCTCGCCAAACCCGAGGGTGATGACGGCCAGGTAATCGCTGCGCAACCTGAGAGTGGGGAACCCGATGAAGACCGCCCCGATCAAAGCCGCGAGCACCGCCGGGGGGAGCGTGGCCAGGACGGGCCAGTGGGCGTCGACTGAGAGCAGACCAGTTGTGTACGCGCCAATTGCGAAAAACGCGGCGAAACCCAGGTCGAGCATGCCGGCGTAGCCGACTACGAAATTGAGGCCCAGTGCCAGGCACATCAGGATCTCTGCCTGCATCCCCACGCTGGTCACGTAGTTGCTCTGGACCACTGAAGGGAACACCACGGCGACGATGAGGGCAGCCGCGGCCACAGGAGCACCGGGGTGGAGGCGGCGATGGGCCGGAGGCTGGAACGGGGGCGCAGCTGAGGACGGGACTATCGGCTCACCGGGAGCCAGAGGCATGGCGTTAGCCACCGGTTCGCTAAACCCGGTTCCCGACACGTTCGCCGAGGAGGCCCGTCGGGCGTAGCCACAAGGTGAGGACGAGGGCACCGAACGCGAACAGCAAGGCCCATTGGGAACCGAACAGGCCCGTCCCCACGGACTCCAGCACGCCGAGGAGAAGGCCTCCGAGAGCGGCACCGGCTACGTTGCCGATACCGCCGAGCACGGCTGCGGTGAAGGCCTGCAACCCGATGGAGAAGCCCATGAGGTAATTGATCTGGCCGTAGTAAAGGCTGGCCATGACCGCAGCCGCCCCGGCGAGGGCGCCTCCGATGAAGAAGACCAGGGAGATCACACGGTCGGTCTTGATCCCCATCAACGTGGCCGCCACACGGTCCTGGGCCACAGCCCTCATGGCCGTGCCGAGCATGGTGTGGTTGACGATCCAGTAGACGGCAAAAATGAGCACCGCGGCCGCGATCACGATCGCCAGCTGCGTCCAGGTGTAATGAACAGAGGCGACGTTGAAGCCGTTGCTCGGTGGAGTGACGGGATAGGCCAGGTAGTTCGACCCCCACCCCGGAGTGTTGAGCACGCCGTTCTCGAGGACCTGGGAGACGCCGAGGGCGGCGATCATCAACGACAGCACCGCGGCCCGGCGCATGGGACGGTAGACCAGCCTCTCGACGCACACGGCTAAGGCCCCGGCCGCCACCATGGTGACGAGGCCGACCCAGATGACGTTTCCCCAGTTGAGGTGCGTCCCCACGGTAACCATGGCGAGCAGGCTGTAACTGACGAACGCCGCCACCATGTAGAAGTCGCCGTGGGCGAAGTTGATCAAGCGCAGGATCCCGTAGACCATGCTGTAACCCACGGCGACGAGCGCAAAAAAAGCGCCCAGGAACAACCCGGCGACGACATCAGGGATGACGACCCCCCACGCCACCCTGATGCCGTCCTGATCCTGGCTCTGCTACCCAGGCTGGTGTTGAGAGGCTGCGCTCAGGCCGGAGGCTGCACCGGGGCCAGCTCGTACTGGCCGTTTTTGACCTCGAGCACGACGAAGTGGGCGCCCAGGCGGGACCCGTCGGGGGCAAAGGAGACTTCCCCGGTGAGGCCGTGGAACTTGAGCTTGTGGAGCGCGGCGATCACCTTGCCGGGGCTCAGGCTCCCTGCTGCCTTGGCCGCGTCGGCGAGCGCGTACATCCCGTCGTAGCCGTAGGCCGAATATGGCCCCGGCTGGGAATGGAACTGGGCTTTGTACGACTTGTCAAAAGCGTTGGCCTGGGTCCCGGTGAGGAAGCCTGTCAGGACTGCGATGGTGGCGTAGGTCCCATTGGAGTCGGCGCCCGCGTCTTTGACAAAGGTGGGGTCGACCGAACCGTCCGCGGTCACGAAGGGCATTTCGAGGCCGTCGGTGCGGAGCTGGCGTACGAACTCCGCCGCCTGGGCGAAGTAACCCGTCCAGTACACAGCCCCGGCCTTGTCCGCGCGGATCGTATTGATAAGCGCTGAAAAATCCTGGTCTGTGTCAGGGACGGCCTCGATCGCGAAGACCTTCACCGAGCTGCCGGCTAGGTCCTTCTGCGTGAGCTGGGCGACGTTGACGGCATAGGTCGACTGGTCGTCCGCGATCAGGAGGCTCTTAACCTTCAAGACCTTGGTGAAGAACCCGGCTGCCTCCTCGGCTTGGAGACCGCCGCCCGGGTCGATCAGGAACACGTCGTGATAGCCGGCCTCGGTGAGGGTCGAGGAATTCGCGGCCACCTGGATGTTGGGGATGCCGGCGCGGGCGTATATGGGCTCGGCGGGCTGGGCGGCGCTCGAGCAGTAACCGCCCACCATGGCCTGGACGCCGAGCGATACCAACTTGTTGGCGGCGTTCTCCGAGGTCTGAGGGTCGCAGGCGTCGTCCTCCTCCTTGAGGACGATCTTGTGCCCGAGGACGCCGCCGGCTGCGTTGATCGCATTCGCCGCCAGCACCTCACCATCCCATATCTCGGTGCCAGCCTGGGCCTCGGCCCCGGTCATGGGTTCCGACACGCCTACCAAGTACGTACTGGAGCTCGCCCCGGCCGAAGCCGTCCCCGAGAGCATTTGCCCCGTACAGGTGGCCATCATCAAGAGAGTGGCCGCACCTGTACGGTACGCGGCTGGGCTGATCTTCAACGCGTCCTCCTCTTCTCGCTTGCTGGCCCGTTCGAGGGCATTACAGAGGCGGAAGCGTATATCAAAACTTTCCAACGGTGGCCGTCAGGCCACCCTCACTCACCAATCTCGCGGTCCCTTAGCGACGCTCCGTGGCAACCGCATGGTGGCCTGAGCGCGAGCGAATTGAGCGCGGCCGCCATCACGGCCGCGCTCCAGCTTGGACGCCCTCACCTGCTCGCTGGACCACGTTTCTATGGGTATCCCTACCGACCAGTACAACGGGAAGGCATGCTCACGGCGGCGCCAGTACGCCCTCGCGGCCGCCTCTCACGAAAAGGCGGCGGCAGCGACAAAAGAGTGCCGCCTGGCCGAACTTCGGTATGTCGTGTGCACGTCTTGCCATAACAGCTCTCTACGAGCTCAAGCGCCGGGGCGGCGGGCAAGCAACGGTTGCGCTTTGCGGCGGCGGTGGCCAGGGGGACGCGCTCCTGCTTGCGGGTTGACGCGAAACGCTTATTGCCCGCTGGACGATCTCCGCCTCCTCGGCCAGCGAGCCGGGTACCAAATAGGGATAGGGAACGCTCCCCGGAGATGAACGTCCAGTGCCTACAGGGTTTACCCCGCGGCTGGGGGCCCCAGCAAACTGAGGGTAAAATGTGCCATCTCGACCATGGCAAGGCTTGCGCCGACAGATGGTGATGGTGCTGTGCTGGTCGTCGGGCCTGTTTGCCTGGGCCCAGTGTTCTCCCGGTGAGCAGGCGGTCTCGCACGCTACTAAGGCGGCTCCTGTTTGTCCTCATATTGTTTATTGTTTTTGCGGGAGCCGCTTGGGACGACAGTGGCGGGGGCGGTCGGGACCTAGGCATGGACGTCGCGGTGGGTATTGGGGCAACAGGGCTGGTTTGCGCGTGCTGGTGGCTTGTCAAGCGATCTTTGGCGGCTGCTGAGAGAGCTCTCCATGAGGCTTATCGTGGCGCGTCACCACTCGAGCGACAGAAAGAGCGGTACCTGCCTCCGGGTTCCTTGCCAACCCCTCGGGACGCCAAGGGCACGCCGGTGGTGCGCGACATGGCGGCCCGAGCGGGGCGGTTCGTCGGCTCGGTCCAGCGCGCCTACAGGGACGGCCGTTCCGAGGATGGTTAGGAGGCACGTGGGCCCCACCTGGGGCCGCTAGTGGCAATTACATTCTGCAGCACGGTTGGAGCCGGGTCGCCAGGCGGTCGCGGTCCTCAGGGTGCTGTGGGTGGCTCAGGATAAGGCGAAAACGTGGGCCCTGAGGTGTTATCGTCACTCGATGAAAGCGGGTGAGCCGTGAACAAGCCGCCTGGGCGACCGCGCGGACGGCCCTGTGTGTTGCGCGGTAGGGCCTTGGGGCGCGGCCACGCCGGGCCGGCAGGTACGCCCGGGGCCCGGTAGGTCCTGGCTTGGCGACCGCAGCGTCTTCCCCGCCCGCAGCTGCCCGAGTGCCGCAGTGGTCGGTCATGCGCCGGGCGGCAGCCTCCATGATCGCCGTTGCCCTGGTTGCGCTGGTGGTGTGCGACCTCGCGGTTGGGGGCGTGCGTGAGTGGTGGGACCGGCATTCGTTCACGACCGATGTCGTGTCCAGCCTCTTGGTCCTGGGGGTCGCGGCCCTGATCGTCGACGAGGTGGTCGCCCTGCGACAACGTAAGCAGCGGGCTCTTTCTGTGGCGGTCCAGAGCCTGATCTTGTTCGAACAGGCTCGGCGTACTTACGAGCAGGTAATGAACGTGGGTGAGGAGAGCGCGAGCGTCCCAGAGGCCCGTGACGAGGCCATGAACCTGGCCAACATGCTGCTCATAGCCTCCCCCGCCCTGTTTGACGACCCTGAAGCGCGCGTCTTCCTGCACCAAGTACAGCGATTAACGGGCTGGATTTTCCTCGCGCTCGCCTCGCCGGAGCGGTTGCGGCAAGGCGTAGACCCTCTGGAGAGGGCGAGGGCCGAGATGTCCGGGCTCCGGGAAACCGTCAGGTTGCTGGCGAGACGGGTACCTGCCGCTGACGCCGTCTCATTCAGTGCTCCTGACCAGGTCCCGGCTCCTAGCACGGGCCCCCTGAGCACCTGAAGGAGCAACAACCCAACCAGCCAAGGAGGTCCCTCATGACAAATCTTGTTTCGGGGCCGGGGAGCGCCAGCCCCGAGGTCCGTGCCGCCAAGCTCTTGAGGGCCCGTGCCGTATGGGCCTTCCCGCTGGCAGCCGCAGCCCTGGTCGTGATGCTGATGACACTCATCTACTTCGGCTCGATCGTGGACCCGACGGCGCACCTGCACGGGCTTCCGGTGCTCGTGGTCGATGAGGACACGGGCGCCAGGACGGCGGTAGGGAAAACGAACCTGGGCCAAGAGCTCGTGACCGAACTGACGGGGTCGGGCGCCGTGACGGACCGCCTCGCCCTGGAGGTCACGAACTTGCCTGCCGCGGAAGCGAAAATGGACAAAGGCGCCGATTACGCCACTCTCGTGGTTCCCCGGGACTTTTCTGCCTCGGTTATGGCTCTGGCGGGAGGCGCTGGGGCGGCCAACGCGTCAGGCGTTTTGCCGACGGTGGAGATCCTCACAAACGAGCGGATGGGCACTCTGGGCGTGAGCCTTGCCACTGGCGTGCTGCAACCCGCGGTGGAAAAGATCTCCCGCGGCATAGGCCGCGAAGTCCTTATCCCAGCCGCCAAAACTGGGACGGCAGAGGCACCGGCTGACCTGCTGGCAGATCCAGTCAGCCTTTCTACCGTTACTTACAGGCCCCTCCCTTCTCATTCGGGGCTCGGGCTGAGCGCCTTCTACATTGCCCTGCTGATAACGATGTCCGGGTTCCTAGGGGCGACGATCGTGAACTCCTCTCTGGATGCTGTCCTCGGGTATGCCACTAGCGAGGTAGGGCCGTGGTGGCGCCAAAGAGCTCCGGCACGCATTTCCCGATGGCAGACGTTGCTTGCGAAATGGGCCCTGGCCGTCGTTGTCACTTTCGTCGGTACAGGGCTCCTCCTGGGTGTGGCGGCCGGGATCCTCCGCATGGACGCGCCCCATGTCCTCGACCTGTGGTTGTTCGCTTGGTACGCATCCGCCGTCATCGCGGTCGGCACCCTCGCGCTGTACGCCGCCCTCGGCTCCCTCGGCCAGCTCCTCGGGCTGCTGGGGTTCGTCTACCTGGCCTTGGCGTCCTCAGGGGGGACCATCCCCCTACAGGCACTCGCCGGCTTTTACCGTTTCGTGGCGAACTTCGAACCTTTACGTCAGATCCTCGGAGCTGTGCGGGCCATCATCTACTTCAATGCCGCCGGAGACGCCGGCCTGGACCGGGGGCTCGTGCTCACATCGATTGGCCTCGTGCTCTGGGTCGTAGTTGGTTTCGCCGTCACGGCCTGGTACGACCGGAAAGGCATGTACCGCGTCGAGCCGGGACTGGGCGAGGCTGTGACCACTTCGGTGCGCGCCTACAGGGACCAGCGAACGGGGAGGCCAACGGGTGAGGGTGCAGGCTAGCCGTCCTGAACATTGCGCCACGCGCAGCGCGCCCCAGGCTGGTTTCCCTCGTTGGTTTCTTCGACCTCGCGGTCGCTGTGACGCCAGCATTCCCAACTATCGAGGAAGCCATGTAGCAAGCAGGTAAAGGTCGAAGAGAGCGACCCCGCTGACGGCAGCCATGAGTGCCAGGACGATCGAGTTGGAAACCCTGCTGGCCACCAGCCTGGTCTGCTTCAGTGCCCGCTCTCGGTCTCGCCGTCCCGGTGGGGTGCCCGTGCCGCTTGCCCGGGACGACGTACGGGCAAAGCCTCCCGCAAGCTCCCAGTCCCGTGGTCCCCGGCTCACGGCGATGCCAGCTCCCTCACCTCTGGGACGAGCCGTGCTGGGAGAGGACCATCCCGTCTGTCAGCGCGAGCATTTGGCGGGCGAGCACCGACAACGTGAGCACCAGTGCCATCACCCAATCGCTGAACAGCAACTCCTGGCCAAGCTCAACCTTCAGCGCCAAGGCCACCAGGGCAACAAGCACCAGCAAGAAGGGCAAGACGAGCGAGCCGAGCGGTGCTTCCCGAGCATGGACGGGCGCGCGCGCCACCTCCCGCCCTCGGTCGCAACCAAAGGCGCCGAGGGCTAGCGCGAGGTAGCCGACCACCCAGCCAATGTCGACCAAGTTGCCCGTCGAGTAGGTGCCGTTCTCAACCATGTAGGTGTAGGTGCTGTCAGCGACAGCCATTGCGACGAGCCCCCCGAGCACGCACCACAGCTCGAAGCGGTCGCCGCGCTCCAAGGAACGGATGACGAGCACGACCAGGAACAGCATCACGACGTCGCCGAAGGGGTAAGCGAGGGCCACGGCACCACCGAGCGAGCTCAAGTCGGTGTGCCGCCACAGTGGCCCCAGGACGAACGACCAGCTCAAAAACAGGAGGGCAGTGGCGAACACGACACCGTCCAGCGCGGCGCGGGCCTGGCGCCTCCCTCCCCTGCGCGCCGCAGGGTGTGAGAGGACGGCGCAAACGGCGAGTGGGATGGCGCCGAGGTACCCGAGGTCCGCCCAAGAAGGGACTGGGACCGGCGTGCGAAGGGCTACGTCGTAGATAGCCCAGATCACCTCGGCTATTGTCCAGGCAGCCGAGGCAGCTGACAAGAACAACCAGAAGCGCTTAAGCTCGCTGTTTTGGACGGAACTGGCCCGCAGGCAAGCCAATGTGGCCGCAAGGGCTGCCAGTGCAGTTGCAGCGTCGTCGAAGTCCCGTACCGAAGCTGCCCCGCCGATGTGCCAGCCAAGCCAGGCGCCGAACAGCGCTGTGATGGCCAGAAGCCCCGCTGTTCCCGCGAAGCGGCGCCGCACGAGCCGCGACGGTGCGGTGGGCTGCTCGGCCGCAGGTGCTTTGCGGTGCTCAGGGATGTGAGCTTCGATACCACCGCGCGTCGGCATGCTCGAACGAGGCGCCTATGGGGCAAAGGTCACCTCGGGCGATGGCGGCCGGCCCTCGGGCTCTCCCTAGGCTCATCGGGTCGGCAAGGTGCCATACTGTAGGACGCGGAGGTCGTCCACCCCTGCTCGAACTGGCCAAAACGATCGAGTGAGAGCCGGACCAGGCCTGACTTGGCCACGTCCTTCGAGGCCGCCAAGATCACAGGTTGCGGCCTTGTTGGGTACGACGCTGGCAACGTCGATGTCAAACCTGGTTCAGACCACAGTCCTTGGCCTGTTGGTCTACCGCCTGACTGGGAGCGAGCTCGACCTCGGGTTCCTGGGCTTGGCCGAGTTCGCGCCGGCTGCATTGCTCGTGGTGGTCGCTGGCGCCGTGGTGGACCGCTTCGACCTTAAGCGCGTCGTCGCCGCGGGTTCCGCGGCGAACGCCGTGGTGGCCTCTGCGCTCGCCTGGTACGTCCATCGTCCTCAGCACCTCTCCGTGTCGCCGGTTTTTGGTTTGGTGCTTGCCTTTGGGGCCGGCCAGGCCTTTCTTTCCCCTGCACTGCGCTCCATGCCGTCGGCTATGGTCGCCAACGACGTGGTCCCGTGGTTGGTGGCTCGTCGCTCCATCGCCTCACAGGCCGCTTCGATCGTTGGCCCAGTGCTCGCCGGGTTCCTTTATGAGGCCGGGGCATGGGTACCGCTCGTCGCTGTCGCCGCCCTCTCGGCAGTAGGAGCAGCCGGGGCGCTAATAACCCAGCTACCCGCTCAGGTCGCCGCACGCTCCGCCTCGAGCGCTCGCAGGACGCTCATTAGCGACCAGGTGGACCACGTGCCTGAAGGGGGGATACCAGCTACGAGAGGTGGCCTCCACGAGGCGCTTGAGGGCCTGCGCTTCGTGCGGGCACAGTCCGTCCTCCTCGGCGCGATCTCCCTCGACCTCTTCGCTGTGCTGTTCGGAGGGGCGGTCACCCTCTTACCGGCGATCGCAGTGCGCCTCCATGTGGGCGCCGTCGGCCTGGGCTGGCTCCGTGCCGCCAGCGGTTTGGGCGCAGGTGCCATGACGCTGGTCATCTCGTTCCGACCGGTCCAGCGTCGAGTCGGCGCGGTCTTGCTGACCGCAGTGGCGCTTTTTGGGGCCTGGACGATCGTCCTTGGCTTCACGCGCTCCTACGCGCTGGCTTTTGTTGCGATGTTCGCCCTCTCGGCAGCCGACGCCGTGAGCGTGTTCATCCGGTCAACCCTTGTCCCCCTCGCCACGCCGGCGGAAATGCGCGGCCGTGTCCTGGCGGTGGAGAACGTTTTCATCGGGGCTTCCAACGAGCTCGGGGGCTTCGAATCAGGCGCGCTGGGACAATTGCTTGGCACTACCGGCTCGGTCGTCATCGGAGGTATCGGCACATTGCTAGTCGCGGCGGCCTGGGGTGTGTTGTTCGCGCCGCTTCGCCGCGTAGACCGGTTCCCGAGCCCACCGGGTTCTCACAACAGCGCTATGCCCACACAACCAGGCCCGCCATGAGCGCCGATAACCGGGCCGAGGAAACTCACAAGGATGTCGTCAACGGGGAACGAACCGGCGAGCATCCCGAGGAACTTGTCAACGTCGGGGGCGGCTGCGTGGGCAACCCCCAGGCGGCGCAGCTTCCCGGACCGCTTCACTATGTTGGCCAGGTACTCGAACGACCCGGCGCGCGTGCGGGGCCTCGATTCGGTCCTCACGACCCCATCAGAGATCTCGATTACCGGCTTGATCGCCAACAGCGACCCCAAAAGAGCTTTCGCCGCCCCAAGCCGGCCGCCCTTGCGGACGTTGTCCATCGTGTCGAGGGCGCAGAAGACGCGGGTGCGGCGGACGGCCTCGCGCCCAGCCCGCTCGGCGAGATCGACGTCGTTGGTGGCCGCCGCCGCTTCGGCCACCTCCAGGACGATCAACCCCTGGCCCAGGCTCACGCTGCGGGTGTCGACGACGCGGACGTCGATGCCTGCTCCGGCCTCCCTTGCGCCGACGCACGCCGCCTCGTAGGTCCCCGACAGCTCCGCCGAGAGCGTGAGGCATACCACGGCCGTGCACCCATCGGCGGCGGCTTTGGTGAAGCAGGCGGCAAACGCTCCCGGGGATGGCGACGACGTCTCGGGCAGGGCCTTTGTGGTAGCGCAACGGTGCCAGAACTCCGCGGCGCTGACCCCCGCCATGTCGGTCGCGTCCCACTCGCCAAGGCGTACGTCGAGCGGGACGATGCTTATTTGGTACTGCTCGATAAGGTCGGCCGGCAGGTCGGACGAGCTGTCAGTTACAACTCTGATCCCAGTCATGTCCCGCGCTCCAAGCTCACGGTCTCGATGCAGTCTGCCATGCGGGTAGTGGTCAGGAACAGGCACGAGGGGCCCTTGAGGCCGCCAGAGGAGCTGTCTGAGGTCACCGAACCAATGGCGAGCGCGTGCAGCAGGGCGCTGTAATGCCGACCCCGACCTTGTCGACCCCGACCTCCCTACTGGAAGTCACGACTTGCCCTCGCCAGGGTTGAACTCGGGGCGTCTGCCTTCCCAAACCACGTCCTCTGCCTTCCCAACGACGTCCTCCGGCCCCACCTCTTAGACCGAGCGCAGCACAGGCAACATTACGTCTCCGTGCCCTCAGAAATTCAAGTTGTACTAGCTGTCCATTTACGTAACCGAACCGCGTAAGGGATCGAAAGACGGCATACGGTAATTGAAATTCAGGGCGCGCTTGACCGGTCATCGTTGATAGCCCAATTGCCGCCAAAGCCAGTGCCGGACCATTTGCGAACCACGCTCATAATGCCCAGCTTTTCTTGCCCTAACCTCAGTGGGAAGCCGGGCAAAACCCGCGCTTGGAGCGGCGCCCGGTCGCTGGTGTGGATGGAGCTAGCTGTCACTCGGCCGCCGATGACCATACCATGGCCCAACGGGATGTACTGTGGCTAGCCTTGGAAGACATCGAAACCGCGGGAGAGGATCCGCGCGTCGTTTCGGTCTTTGTTGCCGCTGGTCATTTACGAGGGATCGTTCGAAGGGGTACAGACCGTCGAGCTGAACAAGCGGGTTGCCGCTTCAACGTGGGAGGGCTTGCCCGTTTAGGTCGTGGTCACGACACGAGCCGTCGGTGCTCCCGCGTGGCCTGAAGAGGAGCGATAGGCGAGGCTAGCTTGATGATCGAAGCCCCCTTACAAGAGAGCCAGATCCTTACCGAGCCGTCGGAGAACCCGGCTACCTCCAAGTCAAAGCGCACTCCGATATTTGTCGAGCTAGCTTGGGTAGTTTTCCTGGTCTGGATCTACAACTGGATCCAGGACTTCGCTCCTCTCCGGCGGGAGCAGGCCTTCAGCAATGCCCGGGCCATACTCTCTTTCGAGATGCGCACCGGCCTCGACCCCGAGCGCGTCCTGGACCACTGGCTCGCCTACCAGCATGTGCTGGCGTATGTCGCATCGAACTTCTACGGAATTGCCATCTTCGCGGTCACCTTCGGGTTCGCCGCCTGGACCTGGTTGCGGCGCCCGGATATTTACGTCCCTCTCCGCAACGAGATTGTGCTGGCCAACCTCATAGCCTTTGCCGTCTTCTGGGCTTTCCCGGTGGCACCGCCGCGGATGCTGCCCGGTTTCATCGACGTGGTAGCAAAAGCCGGGGGCCTGGGCTGGCACAACACGTTGGTCCGCCATGCTGACCAGTTGGCCGCCATGCCCTCCATGCACCTGGGCTACGCGGTGTGGTGCTCGTTGGTAGCGTGGCGGCTGGCCCGGAGCCGGGCAAGCAAGGCCGTGGCGCTCGTCTTTGGCCTGAGCTACCCGTTGCTGACGGCCCTCGCTGTCATGGCCACGGCCAATCATTACCTGGTGGACGTCCTAGCCGGTGTGGCGACCACCGTGGCCTCTGTGGTGGTGGTCGAGGTTGTCCCCCACCGGCTGCACCGCCGCCGGACGAACCCGTCCGAAACGACCTGGGCGCACCTGGGCGACGCCGGCCCCATCCCGGTCTCGTCGAGCAAGTCAGCGTGGAACGGGGCGGCCTCCGTTCGTGGTCGGCTCCCAGACAACGGTCAACCGACCTATGAACGAAAGGACCGGGGAGCCAGTCGAGAGCGCTGCGCAACGACAGCAAAGGCGAGCAACCAGGGGGACCTCTCCGGATAACGCCCGGTGAGGTCTTTGTAAGTCTGCGTGGCTATTGACTGTGCTGTGATGCTGACCCGCCACCTCGGACGAAACTGGGTGAGTGGTTCCTTCACCGACCTGAACGACCGGGCTCCGGCCGAGGTTTCACGAAGCTCCCTCGGTGGGTGGGTGGGGGCGGGGAGGATCGAACTCCCGGCGCGCAGATTAAAAGTCTGCCGGTCTTCCACTGACCTACGCCCCCTGAGCTGGCACTTCACTCTAGCACAACCTCTCAAGCCGCCCGTTGCCCTAGTTTTGCCCTAGAATCGCTTTGGGGAACGAGGAGGTGCGCACCGTGACCAGTACGGGCCATGGCTCCGTCAGCGGGCAGCAAAGGGGAGCAGGATCGATCAGGGAGAGGTCGCCAGGTCATTACGAGCTTCGAGCGTATAACCCGGTGACCGGGAGGCAGGTCACGAGGACCTTTCATTCCCCACGGCCTGAGCAGGGGTCGGGCATCCGGGCCGCCAGGAAAGAGCTGGCCAAGTTGGTTGCAGAGGTCGCCGAGGGCAAGCACGACCGGAGCGCTGCGAAGGTTACTGTGGCCGAACTGTTAGACGACTGGCTGGCGCAGCGGGAGGCCGTTGGGCGCTCAGTCTCGACGCTGCATGACTACGCCGGCTCGGCTCGCAGGATCAAGGCATCGGCGATCGGGAGCAAGGCATTGGCCAAGGTCACGACGCGGGACATCGACCTCGTCTACTCGAGTTGGCGGGCCGAGGGCATGACACCCGCAACCGTCCTCCACCACCACCGGGTGCTCCGTGCTGCGCTCAATCAGGCCGAGCGGTGGGGCTGGGTCAGGCGTAACCCGGCCAAGTTCGCGACGGTGGCCAGCTCGAGAACCCCGGAATTCCGGGTGCCGACGCCTCAGGAGGCCCAGGCCCTGGTGCTGAAGGCAGCCTCCACCGCCTCGCCAAACCTGGGCCCGATCCTGCTCTTCGCGATGCTCACGGGGTGCCGGCGCGGAGAGATATGCGGTTTGCAGTGGGGTGACATCGACTGGGGCGTGCAGCGCATGACAATACAGCGATCGATCTGGCAGGTGCGTAGGTCGTGGGGCGTGAAAGACACCAAGACGCACCAAGTGCGCCGGATCGCGCTCGACGACAACGCGATCGCACTGCTCAAAGCTCGGAAAGCGGAAGCCGAGGCGGACGCGAAGGCTGCTGGCGTTGCGTTGCAGCGGGAGGCCTTTGTCTGGTCACTGACCGTCGACGGCAGCACGCCAAGGACGCCGGACAGCTTGACACGGGCGTTTGGCCGCATCTGTGACTTGCTTGAAGCCGAAGCGAAGGGTGTCGGGCGGAGCGACCACTATCGGTTCAGGTTCCACGATCTTCGGCACTTCAGCGCGACCGAGCTGATCGGTGCCGGCGTGGACATCCGCACGGTCGCGGGTCGCCTGGGGCACGCGGATCCAGCTATCACGCTTCGGGTTTACGCGCACGCCCTTGAAGAACGAGACCGCGCGGCTGCCGACCTTCTTGGACGGCGGCTTACCCTGCCGTCCGGTATAGGCGCTAGACGGACTCCCGGTGTGAAATGAGTAGTGGCTCCAACCTCTCGAGCTTTAGCGTCCCGAACCGCCGCCATGCACGCAGACTGAAATGGCCTTCTGCTGGCGGTTGGTGACGCTCGAGGCCACCTTTCGACACCCTGTTAGATGGCGCGAATCCAGCACGGACACCCCTCGCCCGCCACGCCGTGCAGGCTCGAGTGCGGACGCGCCTCTCTCACGAGTGTTGCGTGGGCGGCGACGGCTTCGCGCGTCCCGCGCGATTCCGACCACTAACGACCACGATGGCAGAGACGAGTTCTGCGAATCAGTAGCTATCGAGGCCGCCTTCGGTTGCCAGCTCAGCCTGTCGGAGCACCAATTGGGTAGCCCCCTCAGCTAAGTCTGGCGAGTAACCATGCTTCGCCAACAGTCGACGTACGTGTCGCCTTAGGCCTGCCCGAACGGACTCGCGCTCAGTCCAATCCAGCTTTGGCATCCGCCGGACCATCTTGGCCAGCTCGCGGGCCATGAGTCGTAGTGTGTCGCTCCGCAGCGCCTGCATAGCTGATGAGCATCCCCCACTGAGCCGGACACCTCGATTAGGAGGTAGTCATGGCAGTAGTGAGCAAGGACAAGCCACCGGCCAAGCGCCGGCGGGGCCGTTACACCAAAGAGTTCCGGCGAGACGTCTGCGCGCTTGTCCTCGACCAACACCGCTCGGTGGCCGATGTGGCCAAGGAGCTCGGCCTGGTGGAACAGACCGTGTACCTTTGGTTGCGCCAGGAACGCGTCGACCGTGGTGAGCAGGAGGGGCTCAGCAGCTCCGAGCGCGAGGAACTGGCCCAGTTGCGCAAGGAGAACCGCCAGCTGCGCCAGGAGCGTGACCTGCTGAAAAAAGCAACGGCCTTTTGGGTTCGGGAGTTGGACCGGTGAGCCGCTACCGCTGGGTCAACGCCCGGAAGGCCGAAGGCTTCGATGTCAGGGCGGCGTGCAAGGTGGCGGGGGTCTCCGCCTCGGCCTACTACGACTTCGAGGCTCGCCCCGGCCCAAGCGAGGCCGAGCGTCACGAGGCCGAGGTGCTGAACGAGATCTGGGACGTCCACCACCACGTGGACGACACCTACGGCTCGCCTCGGATGACCACGGCGTTTAGAGACCGTGGCTACGTGGTCAACCACAAGCGGGTCGAGCGCCTCATGGCCGACAACGGCATTTACGCCCGCGACGGCCGGCGTAGGAAACTACGCACGACCATCCCGGATGTGAGTGCCCCGCCGTTGCCGGACCTCGTCGGACGCGACTTTGCTGTTGGCGAGCCTCGCCTTCGCAGCTGCGGAGACATCACCTATATCCCAACCGACGAGGGCTGGCTCTACATGGCGAGCGTGGTCGACCTCGGTTCGCGTCGTCTCGTCGGCTTTTCACTCGGCGACAACATGCGCACCTGACCTGACCCCCCTCGACGGATCCACCACTACCGAGAGCCCCGTTGCCCATGATCGTGGGCGGAAGGAGGATGGTAGAGGTGAAGTACCGACGTCACACCCCCGAGCAGGTCGTGCGCAAACTTCGCGAGGCCGACCGCATGCTCGGGGAGGGAGCTGACCTAGATGCCGTTTGCCGGCACCTGGAGGTCTCCCAGCCCACCTATCACCGCTGGCGTGCCCAGTACGGGGGCATGAAGGCCGACGACGTGAAGCGCCTAAAGGAGCTCGAGCACGAGAACGCCCGCCTGAAGCGCATCGTGGCCGACCAGGCCCTCGACATAGCGGCGCTAAAGGACGTGGCCGCGGGAAAATTCTGAGCCCGGCACGGCGCCGTCGGGCGGTCGTAATGGTCCAACAAGTCCACGGGTTCTCCGAGCGCCGGGCCTGCAAGCTGTTAGGCCAACCCCGTTCGACCCAGAGGCGGCCACCGCCGGTGGCCCCCGACCTCGAGCAACGCCTGCGGGCCAGGCTGAGGGAGCTCGCCCGCCAGCGCCCTCGCTACGGCCACCGGCGCATGACGGCGCTGCTGCGCCAGGAAGGCTTTTGGGTCAACCACAAACGCGTCCAGCGCCTCTGTCGTGACGAGGGCCTAAGAGTGCTCGTGCGCCCGAGGAAACGCATGCGTCTCGGCACCTCGACGGTGCCTGCCCAGAGGTTACGGGCGGGCCGCCCCGACCACGTCTGGGCCATCGACTTCTGCTTTGACCAGACCACCGACTTGCGCACGCTCAAAATCCTGGCCATCACCGACGAGTTCACCAAGGAG
>DATJSU010000034.1:0-2877 GCA_035503915.1 Acidimicrobiales bacterium
ACCGGTGCCTCGGCAGGGGCCGGGGGCATCTCAGGGAGCGAGAAGCTCAGGTCCATCGGCTCTTCTTTGTCGAACGCCCCCCGTTGGCGGGAAGCGTTGGCCACCCCGTCTGCAAGGGAGGTGAGGAAGTGGCGCGCGGCGCCCTCTGCCTTCTCCTTGGAGCTACGGACCTCGAGCGCCCATCGTTCACGGCCCTCGGCGAACTCGATGAAGGGTTGCCAGTTTTCACCCACCAGCACGACAAAGGCGTCGGAGACACCGAGCTGAGCGAGCGCCCTCCAGACCAGGGGCGAGGCGAGCTCCTGCCCCGCACGCGCAGCGCGGTAAATGGTGATGGTGTCCGAATCGAGCCCAAAACGATAAAGCCATCGACCCCGGTCAATGTGCAACGAGCCTTCGCCGTTCATGCCCCTAACACCTCCGTGAGAGTCGAGGCCGTCAACGCTCTCTAATAGCGTTTTGCCTGCTCAGGCAGCACGCTGGGAACGTCGATCAAGTTAGCAAGCTGCCTGGCAAGCCCGGTGTACTCGGCGGGCGTCAGTGTCAAAAGGCGCTGTTGAACATGCTCAGGGAGGCCGAGGCCACGCACAAAGTAGTGAAGTTCTTCGGCGCTTAGCACCTTGCCCCGGCTGAGCTCCTTCAGCCGCTCGTACCCGCCGGTTAGGCCGTACCTCCTCATCACCGTCTGTATGGCTTCTGTGAGGACTTCCCATGTCCGGTCGAGGTCGCCCGAGAGCGCGCCGGCGTCTGGGGTCGTGCGCGAGAGCCCGCGGCGAGCCGAGCTGAGCGCAAGGCCCGAATAGCCGAACGCGCTCCCGATGTTGCGCAGCGCCGACGAGTCCGAAAGGTCTCGTTGCAAGCGGCTAATGGGCAGCTTTTCGGTCAAATGGCCAAATAGGGCAAGAGCAAGGCCGGCGTTGGCTTCGGCATTTTCGAAGTCGATCGGGTTCAGTTTGTGAGGCATGGCCGAGCTGCCGACCTCGCCCTCCACCAATCTGAGACGTAGGTAACCGAGGCTTATGTAGGACCACATGTCGCGGCAAAAGTCGATGAGGACCGTGCAAAAACGGCCCATGGCAGCGAACAGCTCAGCCAGCCAGTCGTGCGGCTCGACCTGGGTCGTGAGAGGTGCCCATCTGAAACCGAGGGAGCTCACAAACCCCTCCGCCGCCGCCATCCAGTCCACCTCGGGGTAGGCAATCACGTGCGCTGCGAAGGTCCCCGTGGCGCCGCCCCACTTAGCAGGCACTTCGACGGCCCGGACCGATCGCAACTGGCGCTCCCAGCGCGCTACGAAGACAGCCAGCTCTTTGCCGAGGGTGGTCGGGGTCGCCGGTTGGCCGTGAGTGCGGGCCAACATTGGCAGGCCCGCGTGCTCGAGCGCCATCACTCGCAGGTCCCCGGCAAGGCTTTCGGCTGCCGGGAGCCATACTTCGGCGAGCGCCGAGCGGACCATGCGGGCGTACGCCAGGTTGTTGATGTCTTCCGAAGTTGCACCGAAATGGACGAACTCGGCCCGAGCAGGGGACCACCCGAGCTCGGAGACAAGCCGCTGCTTCAAGTAGTACTCGACTGCTTTAACGTCGTGGTTCGTCGCCGCTTCAGCCTTTTTGACCGCGAGAGCACCCGAGGGCCCGAAGTTGGCGGCCCAACTGCGAAGGGCCCTGCTTTCCTCCGGCCGGAGGGGGCCCAGCTCGGTTACCCCTGGGACGGCGGCCAAGTACTCGAGCCACTCGACTTCAATGCCGAAGCGCTGCCTTATGAGGGCTTGCTCTGAGAAACGGGCCGCATAGTGTTCCATTTGACGCCCGTAGCGGCCATCGAGAGGTGAAAGTGCGCGCAGCCGCCACTCCTCGGCGGTCCACGACGGCCCGGCTCCCCCGCCAGGCCCGGGTGGGGGTGCTGGTAGCTCCGGCTCCGACCGTTCCCCGTTCGAACGTCCCGCGTCGCCTGTTCCCATCGTCAGCCGACCTTATATGTTCGATGGGTTGATGCAGCGCAGGCTGACAAAGGGCCGCGGGGCGCTGAAGAGGGCCCCCCTCGGGATGGTGGCTTTGCTCGTCGCCGCGACGACCCCGAGCCTCGCGCCGAGCACACGGTCTGCCAGCGCGGCCGTGACCCCCTTGGCTTATCCGGCGGCTTCACCGGCCCGCTCCTCCCCGCCAACGACGCTCGGCGTCGATGCCCAAGTCCCGGCGGGGAGCCCTTCTCAGCTCGGCGAGCAGCTCACTGGCGTCGGGGCCCACTTGCGGCCGCCGCTCGAGCCCAGCTCCCAGCCTTACACCAGCAATTGCCAGCAGCTCGTCGACCCGGCCTTTACTGGCAAATGCGTCCTCGCGGCGACGCCTGAAGGCACCGTCGCGGGCATCGTCGAGCTAGAAAGCGCCGTCAATGGCAAGCTCCAGCAAGAGCGCGACCTCGTGTGGCGGCGCGCCGGGCGCCGCTGGCAGCTCGCCGATGTCCACGTCACCGAGGTCTGCCTGAGCGCTACGGCTTGCGGCGCCTCGCCCGGGTTGCCGGCGCTGCTATGGCGCGACGACCTCTCGCGCGATGGCGACGCTGAGCTGGTCTTCGTCCTCCCGAGCGACCGTGCTGGTTTTGGGAGCGAGCTCGACGTGGTGGCCGGCGACGGCGAGGTCACCCTCTACCGCTACCTCGGGGGCGGGTTCGCTGTCGTACCGGCGAGCGGGGGCCTCGTCACCTACGTGCCAGGGGCTTCGGAGGCAAACCCGGCCGATGCCTATTTCGACCAGGTCTTCATCCAAAGCGTGCGAGGGCAATGGCGGTTGATCTCGGACCAGTACGTCCCCTTCACGGCCGCCCTGGCGCAGCACCGGGGCAGCTTTTATGACCCCGAAGCGGTCCCGGCAAGCTGAC
>DATJSU010000035.1:0-13616 GCA_035503915.1 Acidimicrobiales bacterium
GGCTCATCGGATTCTGACGGGGTCTAGCCCTCATCGGACGACGATCGACCCGAGCACCCGCCAGTTCGGCCTGCCGGCATATAGCAGCGCCCGGATGCGGTAGTTCTCGAAGTTGCGGAACCCAAAGCCGGTCCGCTTTATGCGCTTGACGAGGTTGTTGAGCGCTTCGGTCGGCCCGTTGGAGACCTTGGCCAAGTGGTAGTTGCAGATCTTGTCGAACCAGCGCTGGATGGCCCGCCCGAGCCGCTGGACTTCGGGGGGCATGGAGCGCTTTAGGCAATGGCCCTGGAGGTCCTCGAGGATCTGGCGCCCCTCGTGGACGCCCGCAGCCCTGTAGAAGTCCCTCAGGCGTTCTTTTACCCGGTAGGCAATTGCCACTTCGGCACCGGGGTCACCGAGCTCGAGGAGCGAAGCGAGGCGTTCGCTGGCCTCGGTGCTCAGCTTTTCCTCGCCTAGTAGCAGCACACGGCGTGCCCGGTAGAGCGGGTCGTCACGGCGTCCGCGGTGGCCGGTCTGTTCGGACTGGACGCGCCGGCGCACGGCGTCAAGGCACCCGTTGGCCAGGGCGACGGCATGGAAGGCGTCGACCACCTGGGTGGCCTTGGGGAGCACGACCGAGTACACCGCCGCATAGGTGGCCGACATGTCAAGGGCCCCGAAGCGCACCCGCTCCTTCCAAGCTTTGGGCTGTTTGTCGAGCCAGGCAGCCACCTCGACAAAGTTGCGGCTGGGCAGGATGTCGATTATCTGGTGGTTCTCCACATCGGCCACAGTCGTGGCGTAAGCGGTGTGGCTGTGCACGGCGCGCTTGACAAAAGATGTCTCGTCGAGCCCAATGGCGGTGGTCTTGTTGAGCCGTTTTCGGTCCGCCTCTAACAGGGCCTTGCCATAGGTGGTGACGGCGTCGTTCACGGTGTGCCAGTCGCAGGCGAGCTCGGCGGCCACCTCCTTTACTGTCCTGCCACCGCCGACTTGCGCCGTCGCCCACTTGGCCGCCCTGGTCGTGAGCAGGCAGGCCTTGGCCGCGATGCGGTGGTCCTCGAGCACCCAGGTCCTCCTCGGGCACTCGGGGCTAGCACAGCGCATACGGTGCTTCTTCCAAGCGAGCGACATCGCAGCGCCATAGACGGGCAGGTCGACGTAGCGCACCACTGGCCGCTCGTGGACTAGGGCAGGCTTAGCGCAGCTCGGGCAGAGGACCGAGCCCACCACCTGCTCAACCATCAGCTCTACGTCGGGCCCGCTGCGCTGGTACTGGACGACGCGGACATCTTTCAGGCCTACCAGTGCCGCCAGGATCTCACTAGGGTCGCTCAGGACGAAGGTGCTTTTTGATTTTTGGCTCACACCTAAAGCTTGAAGCGCCTTCGTCTTGCTTTTGGTGATGCCCTGGCAGAGCCCTCACCCCGCCAGAATCCGATGCTCCGGGAGCGCTTCCGTCCGCGGGATGAACCGGCATACATCGCCTAAGCCGGTGAATTATCGAGCACCCCCAACGGGATTCGAACCCGTGCCGCCGCCTTGAAAGGGCGGTGTCCTTGGCCGCTAGACGATGGGGGCAGGACCGCTGAATTCTACGGCGCGCGGGCAGAGGCACCTTAGGCGCCGAGCGAGAACCCCTCTCGGGGCGAAAAGGTGGGGGAGCGCAAGGAGCGAGGTGTGGGGTCAGCTCGGCTCCCCTCGCAGCCCCCACTCGGTCCCCTCAGGCGTGTCCCGCACCTCGACGCCGGCATCGATGAGCTTGTCCCTGATCCGGTCGGCGTCAGCGAAGCGCCGCGAGCGGCGGGCCGCCTCACGCTCGCCGAGCAGTGCTTCCACCCAGGGAGAGACGAGCTCGCGGCGGTCGGCAACTCCGGGACCAGCCAGCTCACCGAGGCGGAGGACGGCGCGCCGGAGGGCGGCTCTCCCCCGGGCCAGCTCGTCAGACTGGAAAGTGTCCGCCGACCACTCATGGAGCATGCTCTCCAGTTCCAACGCCACCTCAGTAGCACCTGCGGGGTCGCGCCTGGCGAGCGCCTGGTCGAAGGACCCGCCGAGCCGCTCAACCTCGCCCAAAAAAAGGCTTGGGCCCCGTGGTTGGGCAGGTGCCCGCAAAGGGAGGGCGTGGTTGCCGCCCCGGGGAGGAGGCAGAGACCGGGGGCCGGCCATCCCTGAAGCGCCCGAAGCGGGCCCCGCAGTGCCTGGCCCAAGAGACGAAGCGAGCGCCAACAGGTCGCTCTGAAGCACGGTCTCGCCCGGAGCGAGCTTCTCCTCGCGCCCATGGTTGCGAACCGTGACTACGCCCAGGCCGGCAACCCTCACGGTCCCCTCGTCGAAATCAAAAAGGCACGCCGTGTGCTCGTCCACACCCAGGACCCAGCCCTCCGGTGGGAGCTGCCGCTCCATCAGCTCCAAGCGTTGCTCGCCCAGGTAGCAGTAACGGGTGTCGTGGGTGCCACCTTCGGCGTTGTCGAAATGCGGTATGACGGCAACGTCAAAGCCAATGAGGCTCAGCAAATCCAACCCCTCGTCCCAGCTTGGGTCAAGCCCGGCCTTATAAATCTCATAAACAGGCACCGTCCAACGCCCGAGCGTGAGGGCCGCGGCCGAAGAGAACACGAGGCAGCCACCCGTCGCCAGCTTGTCGGCGAACAGCCTCGGCAGAGAAGTCGGCCTCCACTGCCGAAGCGCGTAAGTAGGGCTCCCGGGGCCGGAAAATACCCATCCAGCTCCGGCCACCCTTGCTTGCGCCGATTCGATCAGTAGCGGGGAAGCACCTTCAGCCCGCCTAAGGGCAACGACTTCGACGTACCGGCCGGCACTTTCCCGGAAGTAGCGCACAGCTCTAGCGGAGATATCGCCAGCGTTGGACTGGAAGCCGTAGGGCGTATCGAGGAGGACAGCAGGAGCATCGCCGGCTCGTTCAAAAAGCTCGCGGTGCAGCTTCGCGATCGTCGGCGTAGTCTCCCCGGAGCCGATTATGCAAAGCAGCCGTGGAGGGCTCACCTTTGCCTAGTCCCCTCGGTACCGGGCTGCCGGGCACCAAGCCTCAATCGTGCGTGGCCACCCTCTCGGGCTGGACCGCCAGAGCTATTCGTCCTTGAGAAACCATGTCGCGCTCGAACTCGTCCCAGTCAGGGTGCTCGCCTGCAACCTGCCGGTACGTAAACCGGAGCAATTCCATTGCCTCTGGCAGCTCGATGACCGTCGCAGTCCCGTCGACCTGTGCCCATCGCCCAAAAAAGCCATTGTCAATAACGCAAATGGAGGCCCGAGGATCGCGCCGTAAGTTGCGGGCCTTGGCAGTAGCTGCACGAGTAGAGATGAGGATCCGGCTGTTATTTCCAAGCGCACATACGACGGGCGAAAGCTGCGGCCGCCCGTCCCGCCGGTACGTCGCCAGGATGGCACGATGATTTTGCTCGAAGAACTCGAGGTCCATCAGAGGTCCTCCGCAAGAACGTCGATAACGAGAGATTGCAAGGCCGTGAGGACATGGTAAAGGATGTGGGGCGGGTCGTCGGGGTCGTCGGTTGTCTCGTCCTCGCTCACGTCGAGAAGGGTGCCAAGCCACAACCGGATGTCATTGAGCGCCCGTAGCCATGCGCTCATTTCCTCATCTGTGAGCTCGGAGGCATCGGCTGTGCGTGAAAGCGTTTCGAGCGCAGCGCCCTTGCTCTCTTCGAGCTCTTTGCCGACCAAGGCCCGATAGCCCTCTTCGGCTTTTTGGTCGTCGTGGTAAGCGGGAGGGAAAAGCCTCCGGAAGTTTGAGCCTTCGCGATCCGCCGAGAAGGCTTGTCTCAGCTGGAGCGGGAGCTCGCGCAATAACGCCCGCTCTTCGGGACCGAGGTCGACAGCGTAGTGGCCAGGCGACGAGCGCCAGAACAAACCTCGCGAGCTCTCGTCGGTGCCGCTCAGCTGTCCTGCTCCATCGTTGCCCAGAGCCCGTGCTCGTGCAGCCGGAAAACGTCGAGCTCTGCCTTTTCTCGAGGCCCGCTGGAGACAACCGCTCTACCTTTTGTGTGCACGTCCATCATCAGCTTGTGAGCCTTTGGCTTGCTATAGCCGAACAGCTTCTGGAGCACGAAGGTCACGTAGCTCATGAGGTTGATGGGGTCGTTCCAGACGAGCACTTTCCACGGGCGCGCCAGGTCCGTGACTTCTAGGAAGTCGGGCTCTTTGACCTCTACCGGAGCGGATGAAGCCATGCGCTACCTCTCACAGATCCTCAGGTTGCAACCAGTTCGCGGAGGTGGTCCCCACCCCCGACAACAGTTTGCACCGTCGCGGCTGGCTGGCGCGTGTACAAGCCGAAGTTGAAGCCCAACATTGCGATGACAACCGCGGTCGCGCCTGCGATGTGGATGCCTACCAGCAGCACCGGGTCACCGGTGAGGTACTGCGAGTAACCCACGCCAGCTTGGGCGATGAGGATCACCAGCAGCAGCTCACCTCGACGGAGCACTGCTGGGCTGACCTTGGCCCGGTGCAGTGACCAGAGCGTGCCCACTGTGAGCGCTAGGAGCACCTCCACAGAGGTACCATGGAGCTGCGCCACGGCGTGCAGGGAGAACTTGAACCTCGGCACTCCCGGGGCCCCAGCGTGCGGGCCCGTGGAGGTGACCAAGGTACCGAGAGCAACAACCACCATGCTGAGCGCGAGCATGCAGCGGGCCGCCAGGACGTGGCCTTTGCGCACGAGGCAGTTCGCTTGCACGACGCGAGCCCTCCCAGGATGGACGCCGTCGGGGGCCTCCGCCTGCGAACTGCAGTGATAAAGGACGACGGCGAGCACCAGGAGCACGACGCCGAGCAGGAAATGTGCCATCACGTACTGCGGCGCCAGCTTGTGCAGCACCGTTTCGCCACCTAGGACTACCTCGGCGAAAATGCCCGCCACCATCCCCCAAGCCAGTACCGATAGGTCACGCCTTCGGGGGCGTCGCCGGAAAGCCGCGACCGCTACCAGCACAACGCCGATCGTCAGCACCACGTTCACGAGCCGGTTCCCGAACTCCACCCACGCGTGGTACTGCAGGGGCGCTATCACGCTGGTAGAAGTGCAGGTCGGCCAGTCGCTGCACCCGAGGCCCGAGCCAGTCAGGCGGACAGCACCCCCGCTCACGATGCCAACGGCGAGCGCTGCGACCAGGATGGCAGCGCTCGAGCGCAGGAACTTGGGGTCTTTTGACGCCGCCCACGCGCGAGCAGGCGCGCTCGCTGAGGCCCGAGTACCCATAAGGAGATGCTATGGCGCCGAGCGCTCCCCGAGACCAGCGGCGACTAAGGCTGCCTAAGTCGGTTGGTCCGGTCCCTCTCTTAACCCATAACCTGTCACTGAGTGGCAATCGATACCAGTCTCATCCAGGTGGCCCCTGCGGTCCAGGGGGCGGCGCGAGTGCGCACGCGTGGGTGGGAGCGGGCGGCGGCCTTTGTCGCTCTTACCAAGCCGCGCATCGTCGAGCTCCTGCTGATAACAACTCTCCCGACCATGGTCGTAGCGGCCGACGGCTGGCCTTCGACGCGCCGGGTGCTGGCAACACTGGTTGGGGGCGCCCTGTCGGCGGGCGGGGCCAACGCCGCCAACATGTACCTCGAGCGCGACATCGACTCGCTCATGCGGAGGACTTCGCACCGCCCGCTGGTAAAGGGGAGCCTCAGCCCGACCGAGGCAGTCGTTTTCGCGGCCGCCTTGGAGGTCGTCTCTTTCGCGCTCCTCTGGGTGGGGGCGAACCTTCTCTCCGCCCTCCTGGCGCTTTGCGCCGCCCTGTTCTACGTCTTTGTCTACACGGCGCTCCTCAAACGCCTCTCGCCACAGAACATTGTGATAGGCGGCGCCGCCGGCGCGATGCCGGTCCTCGTCGGCTGGGCCGCCGTCCGGGGGTCGCTCGGTTGGGCGCCGTTGCTTCTTTTTGTGCTCGTTTTTGTGTGGACACCCCCGCACTTTTGGGCGCTCGCTATCAGGTACCGCGACGACTACGCGAGAGCGAACGTCCCCATGATGCCTGTAGTGCGCAGTGTGGGCCGCACGAGCTGGCAGATCCTCATCTATTGCGCTGCGACTTTGGCGGTCTCGGCCGGATTTGGGTTCGTGGCCGGCATGGGTTGGCTTTATTGGACGGTCGCGATTTCTGCAGGGGCGGTATTTGCAGCCCTCTGCGGGCGCTTGGTGGCTTCGCCCGCAACTGCCTTGGCCATGACGGTCTTCCACTGGTCAATCACTTACCTGAGCCTCCTGTTTGTAGCGATGGCGTTGGACGTGCCGCTCCACTAGCACTGCGGCCTCCACCAAGAGATCACTCCCAACGGAAACTGAAAGCGGCGAGCGACGGCGCCGCGATTGCCCAGATGCAGAGCACCAACCAATCGCGGCCCGGGACGACCTGCCCGTTACCAAGGGTCGTGTGCAGGGCGGCCGCAAGCGCTGACGAGGGCAGCCCGTCGGCCAAGGCCCTGAGCCCCCTGGGCAACTTCGAGAGGGGCAAGATCATGCCCCCAAGCAACAAGAACGCGAGCCAGAGGGCATTGGCCGTCGCCAAGACAACGTCGGCCGGGAGCCTGCCGGCCATGACCAGGCCGAGGCCCGAAAAAGCGACGGTCGCAAGGAAAGCTGCACCCACCGCTGACACCGCGGCGGTGCCCCCGGCTCCAGGGCGCCACCCGATCGCGACCCCCGCCACCGCGATGAGAACCACCTGGAGCAGCTCGACCATGAGAACGGAGACGACCTTGGCGCCGACAAGCCGAGGTCGGCCGAGGGGCGTGGTGCCGAGGCGCTTGAGGACTTTGTGCTCACGGTCAAAAGCCGTCGAGATCCCAAGGCTGACCATGCCCGTGGACATGATCGCGAGAGCGAGCAGGCCAGGGGCCAAAAAGCTTACTTGGTCGCTCGGGCGTGACAGAACCTTGGTCGTGGCAAGGAAAATGAGCAGGCCGATCGGGATGCCGAGGGTCAGCAGCAGTGACTCGCCTCGCCGAAGCGTGAGGCGCGTCTCGGCGGACGCCTGTGCCCAGAATGCCTTCATTGCGGGCCCTGCCTGGTGAGCCGCAAATAGATCTCTTCGAGCGGCGCCCGCCCAGCGCGGAGGTCGTTGAGAGGTGCCCCCTGCTGGGAAAGCCAGGCCGTGATGCGGCCGACATTGTCCGGCGTACCCGGCGCTAATGCGACGTAGGAGCCTGGTGGGCCCTCGCGCACCACGGCGTCGATGTCCTGCTCGAGCCGGCCAAAGTCCAGGCCCGGCGTGCTTGCCCAGCGCACGTGCCCCGGGCCCGCCATGGCGGCGAGCTCGTCGAGGGTCCCTTCCGCCGCAACACGGCCTTGGGAGATGATGTAGGCCCTGTCGGCCAGCCGCTCTACCTCGTCGAGCTCATGAGTGGTGAGAAGTACGCAGCCACCCCTCTCCCGCAGGTCCGAGATCACTCTTCGCATGGCTTGGCGCCCCTCGGGGTCGACACCCGAAGTCGGTTCGTCCAGGACCGCGACCTCTGGCCGGCCAACAAGCGCGAGAGCCAGGGAGAGGCGCTGCTGCTCTCCCCCGGACAGTCTCCGCCACGGCGTCCTCGCCACCCGTTGCAGGCCGAGCAGTTCAAGCAGCGCTTCGGGGCCCTCCGGCGAGCTGTAATAGCTCGCGAACAGCTTCAGGGCCGCTCGGGGCGCCATCCCCGAGTAGACCCCGCCCCCCTGGAGCATTACGCCGAGCTTGGGGACGACCCGGCGCTTGTCGGCTATCGGGTCCAGGCCGAGGATCCTCGCCGTGCCGGCCGAGGGCCGGCGATAACCCTCGAGCGCCTCAACAGTGCTTGTCTTACCGGCGCCGTTCGGGCCAAGAAGCGCCACGACCTCGCCTCTGCGCACAAAAAGGTCCAGCTCCGCGACCGCTACATGGGCCCCGTACTGCACTCGAAGGGAACGGGCCTCAATCGGGTTGCTGGTTGGGTTTGTGCCGGCCGCAGCCACAGCCCGACCGTAGCGTCAGGAGACAACTTCGAGCTTGCTAGCTTCGTGCCGTGATCGACGTACGGCGCCTGCGCTCGGAGCTCGAGGCCACGAGGACCGCTCTTGCACGCAAGGGAGTGCCCAGCGAAGAGGTCGAGCGGGCGGCCTCGCTGGACGCAGAGCACCGGCGCCTTGTTTCTCAGGCCGAGGAGATGCGGGCGCGGGTGAAAGCCCTGTCCCGCGAGGTAGGCGAGAGCATGCGGAGCGGGGAACAGAGCCGCGGCGAAGAGCTGAGAGAGGAGAGCCGGCTCCTCGGAGAGCAACTCTCGGTCCTGGAGGAGCAAGCAAACGGCGTAGAGGCGCAGCTGCGCGACGCGATGCTGCGCTTGCCCAACCTCCCCGCGCCCGATGTCCCTAACGGCCTATCGGCAGCGGACAACGTGGTGGTAGAGACGGTCGGCTTCGACCCCGACCGTTACGAGGCGCACCAGCGTGTCCCGCACTGGGAGATCGGCACGGCCCTCGGGATCCTCGACCTCGAGCGCGGTGCGAAGATTTCGGGCTCCATGTTCCCCTTGTTCAGAGGCGCAGGAGCCACCTTGGCACGCGCCCTGTGCCAACTGGCCCTCGACCGCAATGCGGACGCTTTTACCGAGGTCAGGCCCCCCTCGCTTGTCCGTACGCCCGCAATGGAAGCGGTTGGGCAGCTGCCCAAGTTCGCAGACGATGCTTACCACTTGGAACGCGACGACCTCTGGGCGGTGCCGACCGCCGAGGTCCCCCTCACGTCGATGCACGGGAACGAGATCCTTGCCGAACACGAACTGCCTTTGCGGCTGATGGCCTACACGCCCTGCTTCAGGCGTGAGGCTGGGGCGGCAGGGCGCGACACCCGGGGCCTGCTCCGGGTCCACGAATTTGACAAGGTCGAAATACTTGCCGTTTGTACTCGCGCGCAATCGGCGCCGTTGCACAAAGAGCTCATCGACCGAGCAGCTGGCTCGATATCGGCACTTGGCCTTCCCCACAGAATGGTAGAAATTTGCACAGGGGACTTGGGGCAGTCCCAAGCGCGCCAGTTCGACATCGAGGTGTACGCGCCCGGGTCGGACATGTGGCTGGAGGTCAGCTCGATTTCCTGGTTCAGCGATTACCAAGCTCGGCGCGCCTCGATCCGCTACCGCCCAGTTGAAGGCGGGCAGCCACAAATTTGCGACACCCTCAACGGTTCTGCCCTTGCAGTGCCTCGCGTTTGGGCCGCCTTGGTCGAGACCTACCGCGAACCTGACGGTTCGGTGAAGCTTCCCGAAGTGCTCCACCCTTACTTTCGCGGCCAAAGGTACATCGCGGGTACGGTGACCTAGTGATACAGGTCCGGCACCTGTCCAAGCGGTTTGGCGAGAAGCTCGCCGTCAACGACCTTTCTTTCGAAGTGCACCCTGGGACCGTCACGGGCTTCCTTGGGCCCAACGGCGCAGGCAAGACAACGACTCTGCGCTTGATCGTCGGCCTTGCCGCTGCAGACAAAGGTTCTGCGACGATCGATGGCGTCGCTTACCGGGACCAACCGGCGCCGTGCCGGCATGTCGGCGCCCTTCTCGACGCGAAGGCCTACCACCCTGGCCGCAAGGCACGCGACCACCTGCTCGTGATGGCCAAAGCGTCACGTGTTCCCGAGAAGCGGGTCGACGAAGTCCTCGCGCTCGTCGGGCTGACGGACGTCGCAGGGCGCAGGGCAGGGACATTTTCGCTCGGGATGTCGCAGCGCCTGGGTATTGCGGCGGCTTTGCTCGGCGACCCGCCAGTACTGCTCTTTGACGAGCCCGTAAACGGCCTTGACCCAGAAGGAATTCTCTGGGTGCGCACGCTCCTCCACTACCTGGCCGGGCAAGGGCGCACGGTGTTCGTCTCGAGCCATCTGATGAGCGAGATGGCGCTCACTGCAACCCACGTCATCGTCATTGGCCGCGGCCACCTGATTGCCGATTCGAGCATCGAACAGCTCATCAAGCGGAGCTCGGGGTCGGTCGTGCGGCTGCGCACACCTAGACCTGAGGTCGTACAACCAAAGCTCGAGCTCGCAGGCGCATCAGTCACGACTGAGGACGGGGCGTTGATCATAAACGGCCTCGGAGCGCCAGCCGTGGGAGATATCGCGTTTCAAGCCGGCGTCCCGGTCCACGAGCTCTCGCCGGTAGAGGCCTCCCTCGAAGAAGCCTTCATGGAGCTCACCCGGGACGATTTCGAGTTCAAGGCCCACGGGCTCGCTGCCGAGAGGACGCCAGCGTGACTCAAGGGACCGTACCTGGCGCTATCGGAACTGCCCTCCCGAGCGGTCCGCCAGGTTCGCCGCCACCTCCGGGGTTTGCGAGCACGTTGAGCTCCGAATGGGCAAAATTGCGCACGCTCCGCTCCACCCCGATAACCCTTGCCGTGGCCGCTGCCCTTGTGATCGGCTTTGGTGCCCTCATCACTTGGGGTGCGTTCGGGGCGCCTGCTCATCACGGCCACCGCACCGTGACAGATCCCGTCGGGGTCATCGAGGCCAGCTGGCTCTTCGGGGTCTTGGCGCTCGCCGTGCTCGGAGTGCTCCTGGTGACCAACGAGTACTCGAGCGGGATGATCGCTTCGACTTTCCTTGCCACACCAAAACGTTCCAGGGTGCTCGCTGCCAAAGTGGCAGTCTTCAGCGTCGTAATTTGTGTGGTCGCCGAGGCGGTCAGCGTCATCGATTTTTTCGTTGGCCACGCCGTCATCTCGGCTTTCCCGCAGTACTACGACCCGAACCTGACAGGCCACAACGTCCTGCGGGCAGTGCTCGGGATGGGGCTCAACGCGACTCTCTCGGGGCTTATGGGCGTTGGCCTTGGCGCACTGTTGCGCAACGCCGCCGGGGCCATTGCAATCGCTGTCGGGATTGGGTTCGTAGCCCCGATAGTGATGCTCGCCCTGCCCGCCTCGATCCAAAACCCATTGAACGAGTACTGGCCGACCCAGGCAGGCCAACAGGTCGGCGAAGTCGCGCGCCAAGCGCATTCATTGACCGCGTGGTGGGGATTGGCGGATTTCTTCGCCTTTGTCTTGGTGTTATTGGGGCTGTCCGCCTATGCGCTCACCAAGCGCGATGCATAAGCGCCAGGCTTTCGCGGTCCCTGCTGTCGCCTCATGCACCGAGGGGACAGGCCGAGCGCGATGACAGCAAGAGATTTGTGGCTCATCAGGCACGGCGAAACCGAATGGAGCGCGTTGGGGCAGCACACGAGCTGGACTGAGCTCGAGCTCACGGAGGAAGGTGTGCGAGAGGTGCTCGCCGTCAAGCCGTTGCTCCGAGGCAGGAACTTCAGCCTGGTTTTGTCGAGCCCTCGCAGCCGTGCGGTCCGCACCGCCGAATTGGCCGGTTTCGAGCCGACCATCGACGAAGACTTGAAGGAATGGGATTACGGTGCCCTCGAAGGGATGACTATCGAAGAGATCCGAAAGCAGTACCCCGGTTGGAGCATCTGGGGCGGCCCCTGGCCCGGGGGCGAACACCCCGACGACGTGGCGGCCAGGGCAGACAGGGTGATCGAGCGCGCCCTTGCGGTTGCCGGCCCCGAGCCTGTACTGCTGTTCGCTCATGGCCACATCCTGAGAGCCCTTGGTGCTCGCTGGTTACGCCGGCCCCCGACCGACGGCTACCTCCTCAAGCTCGGGACGGCTACGGTCAGCATCCTCGGGTGGGAGCATGGGGAACCTGTGGTATCCAATTGGAACGTGCCCGCCGACACCGGGCAGCTCGGTTAGCCCTCGGTCTATGGACGGTCGTGACCCGCGCCGGACCGGGGTGCCCAAGCCTCTCGCTTCCCAGCCGCCGCCCCCCCAGCCCTCGCCCCCCCAAAGGCCGGGCCAGCCGGCTTGGCCGTTGCCACCCGGGGCGCCTGGTGATGGGTCGCCCCCTCCCCCGCCTCCAGAGGCGCCTCGTCCAGCCAGCCCTGGGTGGCCCCAGCCCGGGTGGTCCGGTTGGCCTCCAGCCACACCCCCCGGAGGCACGCCAGGGGGCTCTCTGGTCCCTGCGCCCGCTAGGACGGAGCCAGTAGGGGGGCCCGGTAGATCAGAGCCGGTAGGGCTCGGCCCCAACACAAGGTGCGAGCACCACCCCGACCGCCTTGCGGGCGCGATCTGCCGGTCGTGTAACAAGCCGATATGCGCAGATTGCATGGTCCAGGCGCCTGTTGGCTGGCATTGCCGAAAGTGCGTCCGCGAGAACGCGCGTACCTCGCCCGTAACCCGCTACCGCCCTGGGCGTCCCGACGCCCGTCAGACCCCTGTAACCATGGCTCTGATTGTCATCAACCTGGCCCTGTTCGTAGCCGCAACGGCGTCGCTCCGCCTTACCAACGACAGCTACGCCGTCCCGTACCTGATGCAACCCTCGGGGCCGGACGAGTGGTACCGCCTGTTCGGTTCATTCTTCGTCACCAACAACCTGCTTGACGTGGCCCTCAACATGTGGTGCCTGTACATAATCGGCCGGCTCGTCGAGCCGGTCCTCGGCAAGTGGCGCTTCTTCGCGCTCTACATGCTCTCGGGTTTGGGTGGGTCCGTCGCGTACTACCTCTTGGGCAATGTCCTGCAGCCAGCGGCGGGTGCCTCGGGCGCCATCTTTGGGATCTTCGGTGCCTATTTCATCCTCGCCCGGCGGGCCGGGGCGAACACCTCAGGCATCATCGGCTTGATCGCCATCAACCTCGTTTTCAGCTTCACCCTGCCCAATATCGCCTGGCAGGCCCATGTCGGCGGGTTGGCCACAGGACTGGTCGTCGCTTTCGGCTTCAGCCTGGCCCGACGGGGCCACCAGCGCCAGGAACTACTGGCCGATGTGAGCGTGGTCGCATTGACCTGCATTGGCCTGATGCTGCTCATGCTGCTCCCTGCCGGAGCGGCGAGCGTAGGATGAACGGGTACCTCGACGCTGGCGGGTGCCCGGGGGCGTAGGTCAGTGGAAGACCGGCAGACTTTTAATTGCTCCTGACCAGGTAAAACGTCGAAATCGAGCGGAAGCAAGCGGACGTTTGCGCAGGTCAGACTGGGTGCGTTCTAGGGCAAGCGGACGCCGGCGGAAGGGGAAAACACCCGAGTTCTAGGGCAAGAATGAGGGCAAAACGGGGTGCCTCGGAGGCACTCTTGACCGCCAGATTCCGGACCAGATTGACGGATTCTCCGGGAACGCCACCTCACCCGGACCCGGGCTGCCACGGTGGGCACGCGTAGTCTTTGGCCATGGTGTCGCTCGGTCGCCGGCCAAAGAAACCACCGCCGGGAGCTCGCCAAGGTGAGGCGGCAGTGCGCGGCCCGAAATGCTAATCAACTCGACCCGAGCGCCGCTTATAGTCTGAGCTGGTGTACAAGGACCACGGCAACGACCAGGCTGGACTTATCGACTCGGCGTGGGCCGAAGCACTTGTGAACGAGATCCGGTCGGCGGCATCGCCTGAGGACCTAGCGCACTTTCTCGCCGACCTTAAGGCTGCCGCTGAGAAGGAGGCGGTTCCAGAGAGCGAGCTGCTCGACCTGCTGGACGAGTTGTGGGACCACTACACCCAAGTTGAACTTCCATCGACAGGCAGGTCCAGTCTCGACCTTGTGTCGTCGGCGTGGTTGTCGTGCACCTATCGTCAGGCACGAGCTGTGGGCACACTTACGAAAGAGGGCTTGATGGACG
>DATJSU010000036.1:0-1643 GCA_035503915.1 Acidimicrobiales bacterium
ATGTCCACGGCGGCCGCTGTATGGCTGATTCAGCGGCTTAGCGCCACCCACCGTACAAAAGAGGTCCGTGCCCTCAGCGACGGGTGACATTCAGTACGGTCAACGCTCCCGCCTATAGCCTGGGCGCCCGTGCACCCCCCCTCACGCCCGTTTACGAGGAGTTCTAGGCGGTTTAGAGACCACGTTAGTAATGGTAATGGGAACGGCTTCGTACTGCCCTAAGCTATGTGTAATGCTAATGCTACGCTCTCTATGCTCTCTGTGCCCTTGGAGCCTGTGTCCATACCTCTACCTGTGCCCATATCTATGCCCTTGGAGCCTGTGTCTATACCTCTACTTACCCGTTACGGGCCCGTATCTATATCTTTGTCTGTGCCTCTGTCTATGTCTTTATCTATGCCCCTGTCTGTGTCTTTGTCTGTGCCCCTATCTGTGTCTTTATCTTTGTCCGTGCCCCTGTCTATGCCTCTGGCTTTACCTCTGCCATTGCCCGTGCCCGTACTCTCGCCCGCACCGCCGCGGGCCTTCCTGGCCTCCCTGAGTTGCTTACAGAACCGGTCCAGCGAGTAGCCCACGCGCTCCTGCTGCTGGTGGAGCGCCCACATAGCCCGCTCCTCGCCGCCGCCGCGCTGCGCCTTCGCTAGCCGTCGGATCTCCCTGACGACCTCGAGCCGGAGCGAGTACCACTGTTGCTCCTTAGGCCGACCCGACCTCCAGCGGCTGCCCCAGCGACTGTCCAGCGCGCCCACGGAAGGCTGACCCCTTAGCCCGACCGTCCACTCGCGCCAGAGCGCCTCCACCGTCCTCACCGTGCGGCACATGCTGTGACACGGAGGCTCCAGCGCCTCTAGCGACGATAGTAGCGAGGGAGGCTCCTCCGGCGCGAGGCTGGCGCGCGCCGAGGCGTAGCGGCTACTGTCGGAGCCGCCGAGCAGGCCCAGCATCGACGGCGGCGGCCGCGAGGGCGGGGCGTCGTCGACGAGGTCGGCGAGCTTCACCTGGAGCGTGAGGCTGCCCGACGTGAGCTGGCGATGTAGCCGCGCGCCGTACGCGCCCTGCGCGCGCACCTGCTCCTCGATGCCGCTCAGGGCCTCCTGGACTTTATCGTTACCCGCCTCGATGCGCGCGTCCATGCAGTGTAGGTAGTCCGCCAGTGCCGGCACGGCCTGCGCGAGTAAGCCGAGTCGACTCGGCCGCTGTCCCTCGTCGTCGCCCACGGCGGCGCGCATCCGCTGGGCGAATACCTCGTACGCCTCGTGCTGAAATACGGCGTGGTTCCACACGGGGCTGTCGGGGAAGCGCGCGCGCATCGCCACCGAGTCCTGTAGCACCACCTCGCGTAGGTAGAATAGTAAGTTAGTGACGCCCATGGCGGCGAGGTCGTTAACCTGGCCCGGCTGAAGGCCGAAGCGGCCCTTCCAGTCGTCGAGCTGAGGCCAGATCATGGATAGGAGTACGCTCGGCGGCGCCACGCCCGCCCTCGGGACCTCGAAGCAGCCCGCCTGGGCGGGATGGCCGGCCATGGTGCGCATGAACTTCCGCGGTAGCGAGTTAAGGTAGCACCCGACCATCTGCTCCTGGTTCCAGCGGCCGGCGCGGCGGATCTGGTCCTCGCTGACCCCCTTAAGCTCCGCCGTCTTCGC
>DATJSU010000037.1:0-297803 GCA_035503915.1 Acidimicrobiales bacterium
CGAGGGCCACAACGATCTTGGCTTCGACACCCGTCAGCTCCTTACCGAGGACGATGTGCGCTGGGACGCTCACCGGGCCGTCCCGGTCGCCATTGAACCAGTGCACCCTGAACAGGTTCAGCGGGTGTGCCTCGTCCGGAGGGACCGAGGCGAGGGAGGCGCCGAGCGCGGAAGGGACCAGTGAGGGGTCGGCGAGCTCGGCAAAAGTCGGCAACAAGATCCTCGCATCGCGAAAACGGCCGAGAGTACGGTCGTACACTGCGCGATCGACAATTTGGTCTTCTAGTCCCAAGGTGGGCAATGGCCCTCCGCTCCTGGCTCTGCGGCGTCGCTGTCCACGGCCACGATGACTATAGGACGGCGGTCGTCGTTCGGGACCACTGGCCACGACGGGACCGCCACTGGGGCTCATGGTTGCCATGTCTGTCGGGTTCGGCTGGTTGGCTGCGGGCCGGGTACTGAAGCCGCTGCGGACCATCACGACGGCTACTCGCCGCATCCCAGCGACCAGCCTCAACGAAAGGCTCGACTTTGCTCATGACGGCCTCGATGCGGCCTCGACGCTGGATCCGGGTCTGAGCTGCTCGCGCTCACAAGTGCGGCGGGCGCAATGGGCAGCTAGTGCTGTGCGGGGGCATTGGGCCCAGGCGGCGACCAGAAAACCTGCGGCGACCACCGCGAGCCCGCCGCTTGCTGCCCGATATTTCCGGCTTCTCGCTCGCGCAACTGAAAGATCTCCCAGGTGTGTGCTCACTGGGACTTTCTAATCCCTGCGCAGTCACAGCGGCGCGACGCAAGCTGTCGACTGGCTGTTACCCGGTCACTGGCTGCCACCCGGGCCAGGGAGGAGGCATGGCTGGGGAAAATGACGGACCATGTTGCGGTCAGCGTGGCCGTGGCGCCGCGGCGCGTGGCAGTCGTGCGTGGCGAGCATTGCGGCCCGCTCAAGAGCGGTCCCTGGAGGCGATGATGGGCACATGAGCGGCAGAGAACCGAGGCCGGCGTTCGAGAAGGCTCAATCTCAGCTCAACCAAGCCACTAACCGCCTTGCCGCCGGCGTCCTTAGCCTCGATCAAAGCCGGCACCGCTGCCTGGCTCTGGGCGGGCGCTACGACGACTTGGCTGCCCGGATGGCGGGGCAGCACCCCTCCTTGCAGGGCCCTGCAGCGCGGTTGGGGGAGCTTTTCCACGACCTCGAGGCCGCGCTCGGTCGCTTGTCAGGGAGCGTCGAGGCCCTCACCGCCATGGCCGGCCGGGTGGCCGACGAGGCGGCGGAGGCAGCTCAGGCGTAGAGGTTCGCGTTCGCCTCTTCCCTGGCAGCAATGGCAACCAAGACTTTTCGGGCGACTGTCGGGGAGGCGTCCATGAGCCGGTCAAATTCGCGCCCGTCAAGCACCAGTAGCTTCACTGGGCCCTCGGCAACAACGTTCGCGCGGCGAGGCCCGCGCCGGAGAAGAGCCATCTCGCCGAAGAAATCCCCGGGCCCGAAGCTTGCAACGTGGGTGCCGTCGATATAGCAATTGGCTCTCCCTTCGAGCAGCAGGAAAAACTCTCGCCCGACCTTGCCTTGTTCGGTAAGGAGTTTTTTGTCTGCGGCTGTGACGTGGGCGCCCAGGTTGGCGACCTGTCTCAGCTCTGCTCTGTTGCAGGCCGACAGGAGCGGCACTTGGTGCAGCATGTCGAGTATTTCTTTGGGCATCGCTCGTACCATAAGTGTCTCCTCGACCTCCTTCCGGCCGATCCTATGCTGGCTCGAGGTGGGTGGGGACGCCTCGGACGGCTTCGGGGACGCAGGTGCCAGGCCGCCACCCCGAGCTCGGAGAGCCCCTTGGTAACGTGCTAGCCGATGAAGGTAGGGCTACGCTGACCGAGCAGGTGGTAGGGACTGGCCCGGGCGTCGGCGGTATGACGTGCTCCTCGGTGAGGTAGGCCACCAGGGCAGCAAACGTCACTGTTTAGCGCCGTGACGACGTTCGCAGCCCGCAAGCCCCTCGTAGCCCGGCGTGACGGGCGCACGCCGGCGACAGCTGGTTTCGTTGCCCTTACGGCGACCGTGGCGGTAGTCGCCCTCTTCGTGTGGTTTTCCCGCCGCCCCGACCAGCTCTTACACCCTTATGTTTGGGCCGACGAGTACCACGTGCTCAACCGCTACCAAATGCAAGGTTTCCTGCCGGCGGCTCTCGCACCGGTCAAGGGCTACTTCATCTGGCCCACCTCGTGGACCGTAACGTTCGCGGCGTGGGCCAGCTTTGCGCACCTGCCAATGGTCGAGTACTGGCTGGCAACGGCATGGTTCCTCCTCACCCTCTGCCTCCTATTGCTGCCGCGCTCGGTGTTCGGAGTGGCTTGGCAACTCGCAGCGGCACTCCTGCTCGTACTGGCGCCCATGAACCCCGAGATTTTCGGCGTGGCCCTTTACAGTTTCTGGTGGACGTCCCTATGGCCGTTCATCACGCTGGTTTGGTCCAAGGACCATTGGGCCTTTCGTACCGCCGCCGTGATTATCGGTGGGATGAGCAGCCCGGCGGGCACAGCTGCCTTGGCGCCTTACCTCGTGCTGTGGCTCGCCCGCCGGCGACGGCGCGACCTGGTCGGGACCGTCGTGCTGTTTGCGACCTCGGTTGCCCAGACAGTGGCTTATGTCACTTCTGCCCGCTCGCAACGCACGCCCGTCCACCCGGTCGAGGTCGCACTGCAAGAGCTTCGCAACTTTGCTTACTACGTGCTCGCCTGGCACAAACCGCTGCACACGGCGCTGTTGTACTTCCTAGGTGCCGCCATGGCTCTTTTTGTGGTGGCTGGTTTTGGTGCACTGAAGGCAAAGGGCCAAGAGACCCTCGCCGTCGCCGTGGCACTGGTCGTCGGGCTTGTCGCTGTCGGTTTGCTCTCGGCAGTACCTTCTCCCCTTTCCACCGACCCAATTAGTGCCGGCCCTCGCTACTACTTCCTACCCTTTGTGGTCCTTGGCTGGGTACTGGCGATGGTGGCACTGGCTTCTCGGCGGCGCTGGCAACGCACGTCGGTGGTGGTACTTGTGGTCCTGTCACTTGTTGGGGCCGGGTACAACTACGCCCGTTACGAGCCGTCTGTGAGCTGGCAAGCTCACCTTGCGGCTTGCCAGGACGCCACGGGCCCGTTCCACGTGCCGGTCCAGTTCACCGGCGTCGTCTCTCAAATGTGGCAGGACGCTCTCGTTGTCACCCCGGCAACGTGCAGGCGGCTTGGCTACAGGGTGAAGTGACCAGCTGCAATACCTCGCTTCGGCTGGGCCCGCAAGTAGTCTCGTTGATGGATGACTACCGCGGCCGTCTGGGACCTCGGCAGTAGCTCTTTCCAGCTCCTCGTTTGCGATGTAGGCCCGCCGGCGACGCTCAAGCCCCTCCTCAAGAGACGAGCGCTTCTCAACCTCGGCCTTGAGGTTGGCTTTAGTGGGCTGATCTCGCAAAAGCGGGCCGCGGCAGCTCTGAGCGCAGCGAAGCGGATGCGCCAGGCCCTCGAGATAATGAAGCCGTCCGTCGTCGTCGCTCTGGCTACCGCTGCGCTTCGAGATGCCGCTAATGGGCGGTCGGTTATCGAGCGCTTGGAAGGAGTCGTCGGCACCAGGATCCACGTCCTCGACGGTAGGCAGGAGGCACGGCTATGCTTCCTCGGGCAAAGGGCCGCTGTCTACGTAGGCGAAGACCCGCTCCTTGGGATCGACCTCGGGGGTGGCAGCCTCGAGCTGGTCGTCGGGAACCGCTTCGAGATGAGCTTCGCTGCCAGCGCGCCTCTCGGCTCCACCCGCCTCAAAGGCGAGCTGGGCGTGGGGGAGGTGCTCACACGAGAGGACCGCAAGGAGGTGCGAGAGCGCGTCCGGGAGGCGATCGCGGCAACTGGGGTCAAGGTCGCACAGTTCGCGAACGCCGCCTACCGCTCGCTCGTGAGCGGCGGGACCGCGCGGGCGCTCGCACGCCTCGCCGTCGCCAGCGCCAAGCCCCATGCCGACCCAGCTCTATGGTGCGTCAACCAGGTGGAGCTCTCGACCTCGCAAGTAGCCGAATTTGCAGCGATGCTCGCCAAGATGGACCTTCGCCAACGGCTCAAGCTCCCGGGGATGCCCTCCCGGCGGGCGTTGGTACTGCCCATCGGTGCCTGCATCCTCCAGGCGGTGGCGGAGGAGCTCCAAGTGGGACATTATGTTGTCAGCGAGTGGGGCCTTCGTGAAGGCGCCCTGCTCGAGGTGCTTGGTCAGCAGTTATAAAACTGGAGGTCCTTGTGGAGAAAGTTTTCAAGGGATTTAAAGACTTCATCTTGAGGGGCAACGTTGTCGACTTGGCGATCGCCGTCGTGTTGGGCACCGCTTTTACAGCACTAATAAAGGCTTTCGTTCAGGACATTTTGACACCGATTATCGCCGCTATCGTGGGTAAGCCTAACTTTGAGGACCTGACGTTCACGGTCCATAATAGCCAGTTCTATTATGGGGACTTGATCAACGCGCTTATCACTTTTGTGAGCGTTGCGGCCGCTTTGTACTTCTTCGTCATTGTGCCCCTCAATTCCCTCGCTGAGCGGCGCAAGCGCGGTCAAGCTCCTGCTGACGACGAAGTGCCGCAGGACATCGCCTTGCTGACCGAGATCCGCGACCTGCTTGCCAACCGTCAGGGGGAGCCGCCGAAGGGCCTATGACCTAACAGCCGCAGCGGCCTCGTGCACTGGTTAGGGTCAGGCACCCAGCCAGACAGTCTTCAAGTTGCAAAAAGCCCGGATGCCGGGCGCCGCGAGTTCGCGTCCGTACCCCGAGGTCTTGACCCCTCCGAAGGGGAGCTCGGGATAGGAAGTGACCATCCCATTTATGAAGACGGCCCCGGACTCCAGTTCATCAATGAACCGTGCACGCTCATAGGCGTCGTTAGTCCAAGCATTTGCGCCGAGGCCAAACTCGGTCCCGTTCGCGAGGGTGATCGCTTCTTCGATGTCGCCTACGCGGTAGAGCCCCGCTACCGGGCCGAAGGCTTCTTCTGAGTACACCCGCATTTGCGGGGTGAGGCCTGTTAGCACCGTCGGGGGGTAAAACCAGCCAGGCCGAGGGAGCCTTTTGCCACCGCAGAGCACTTTCGCGCCCTTGCTGAGCGCGTCAGCGACGAGCTCTTCGACGTCATCACGCCCCGAACTGGTGGCAAGGGGCCCGACGTCGGTGGCCTCGTCCAGTGGGTCCCCCACTTTGAGCGCAGACATATGGCCAACGAAGCGCTTCTCGAACTCCTCAGCCACAGTTTTATGGACGATGAAGCGTTTTGCGGCGATACAAGATTGGCCGTTGTTTTGGCACCGCGCGGTTGTGGCAACCCGTGCTGCGGCCTCGATGTCAGCGCTCGGCATGACGATAAACGGGTCGCTCCCCCCTAGCTCGAGGATGCTTGGTTTGATCATCTCGCCCGCTAATGCTCCCACAGCTGCACCTGCTGGCCCCGAGCCCGTGAGAGTCACTGCCGCCACGCGCTTATCGCGGATGACCCGCTCGACGCGCGCCGAGCCCATGAGGAGCGCCTGGAAACCGCCCGCTGGGAAGCCGGCTCGTTCGAACAGCTCACCAAGGTAAAGGGCTGTTTGCGGGACATTGGAAGCGTGTTTTAGCAGCCCGACGTTACCGGCCATGAGGGATGGCGCCGCGAAGCGGACGACCTGCCAGAGAGGGAAGTTCCAAGGCATGATGGCGAGGACCGGCCCAAGGGGTTGGTAGCGTGCGTATGCCGTTCCTGCGCCCACAGCGGCCGCGTCCGCCGGCTCGTCTGCGAGGAGCTCCTGTGCGTGCTCGGCGTAGTACCGAAAGCCGCGTGAACATTTTGCCGCCTCTGCGCGCGCGGATTTCACGGTCTTGCCCATCTCGGTCGTCAGCGTCCGCGCAACCGCTTCTTGTTCGGAGTCAAGCAGTTGGGCTGCCCTCAGCATCCAGCCCGAGCGTTGCTCGAAACTAGTGAGACGGTACTTGGAGAAAGTCATCGACGCCCGCTCGAGGCGCGCATCGAGCTCTTCGTCGGTGATCTCGTCGAAGCGCTTCATTGTTTCCCCGGTGGCGGGGTTCACAGTTGCAATTGCCATGTGGCCTCCAGGGACTGCCGCTAGGAGCTGAGGCGGCTAGACAGGCACGGGGTGGCCGCCCACCGAGCGACGGAGGGCGGCGTGCAGAGCTTCAGGGGTTAGTACCCCAAGATATTTATGACCGTCGAGAACCGCCACCCAACCGGCGTCGTGTTGGAGCATCTCGGAGAACGCCGCTTTCAGGGACGAGCTCAACTGGATCTGTGCCTCAAGCGGCCGGGCACGGCTCATGAGGCTGGCGGTGCCGTCGGCTGTGTTCGCCGCCGCGTCTCCTCGCGCGCCGAAGTCGCGGTCAGGCTCGACCCAGCCGAGCAGTTGGCCGTTGTCGCCGAGCACGATCGCCCAGCTCGTGCCCTCGCTGGCAACAGCAGCTCGTACCTCGCTCAGAGATGTCCGGGGCGTCACCACGGGAGGGCGGTAGAGGTCGCCGACCTCGATCGGGGTGACTGCCAAGCGCCGCAAGCCGCGATCGGCCCCAATGAAATCGGCAACGAACGTTGTCGCAGGTTTCGCCAGCAGCGCAGCTGGTGTGTCGTACTGTTCCAGGGCGCCTCCGTTGCTAAGGACGGCAATCCGGTCGCCCATTGCGACGGCTTCGTCTACGTCGTGAGTGACCATGATGATGGTTTTGTGCAAATGGGCTTGGAGCCTGAGGAATTCCTGCTGCAGCCGTTCCCGGGCGATTGGGTCGACCGCCGCAAAGGGTTCGTCCATCAAGAGAACGGGAGGGTCTCCGGCGAGCGCTCGGGCAACTCCGACACGTTGTGCTTGCCCGCCCGAAAGTTCGTGCGGGTACCGCCCGGCATAGGTCGTGGGGTCCAGGCCGACGAGCTCGAGGAGCTCGTTGACGCGCGCCCGCGCCCGGTCCTTGTCCCAACCGAGCAGGCGAGGTACTGATGCGACGTTGTCGGCGACCTTCAGGTGGGGGAAGAGGCCCGGTTGTTGGATCACGTAGCCCGTGCGGCGGCGCAGCTGGACTGCATCGACCCTGGCGACGTCCTCGCCCTGGACCGTCACACGACCGCTGGTCGGCTCGACGAGCCGGTTGACCATGCGCAGGATAGTGGTCTTGCCGCCACCAGAGGGCCCGACGAGCACGCATAGCTCACCATCGCCGACCTCGAGGTCGAGGTTGGTGACGGCGTAGGCGCCTTGTCCGTACCGCTTGGACACAGCCTCGAAGCGGATCATGTCCCTACGTAAGCTAGCGCCGCGCCGTCCCTAGGGAGATCCGGGCATGGGCCGTCTCTAGGGGCTTTACCGCTCGCAGACGGGATGGTCGGCCAGGGGCCCTAGCCTGTCCCTGTGGGCCTGGTTGGTGCCAATAACCCCCTGGTCGATTGGGGGTGGGTGTCATCGAACCAAGGGAAGATCGCCTCATTGCTCTGGCAGCATGTGCAGTTGACCGCTATTGCCGTGGCGATCGGTTTGGCCATATCACTGCCGGTTGGCGTCCTGGCTTGGCGGGCTCAATGGTTGCGCCCCGTCGCCGTCGGGATATCCGGGACGCTCTACGTGATCCCTTCGGTGGCCGTCCTGGCGCTGGCGGCACCGTTGACCGGGTTTTTCTCCATTACCACGGCTGAAGTGGCCCTGGTCAGTTACACCCTGCTCGTTTTGGTCCGCAACGTAATAGCGGGCCTCGACTCGGTCCCGCCGGACGCGCACCAGGTCGCGCGGGGCATGGGGTACACGACCTTGCAAGAGCTGTTCAAGGTGCAGCTCCCTCTTGCGCTGCCGTCGATTTTTGCGGGCCTCCGAGTCGCCACCGTCACAACCGTCGGGCTCGTAAATGTGACCGCTTTCATTGGGCAAGGAGGCCTTGGCCAGTTGATAATCACTGGCTTCACAGAGGACTTCAATACCCCTATCGTCGTCGGGCTGGCGTTGTCCGTCTTATTGGCCGCGGTAGCTGATGCCGCGATTGTCCTCTTGCAGACAGCCTGCCTCCCCTGGGCGCGCGGCCGGGGTGCAGTGGTGCGATGAACTTCTTTGGCCAAGTCTCTGACTTCTTGACGAACGGTGCCAACTGGCGAGGCCCGGACGGCTTCCTCGCGCAGCTCGCCAACCAAGTTGAGATTTCCGCGCTCGCTATTGCAAGCGCGGTCGTCTTCGGCGTTGCTCTCGGTGCCATCCTCGGTCACACGCGCAGGGGGAGCTTTATCGCTGTCAACAGCGCAAACGCAGCCCGTGCGGTCCCATCGTTTGCACTGGTAGTGCTGATCGCGATCCAGCCCGTGATCGTACGCCTCCAGCAAGGAGGCTTTATTGCAACGGTGCTGACGATGTTCGCGCTCGCCGTGCCCCCCGTGCTGACCAATGCTTACACGGGGATGACCAGCGTGGACGCCGATGCTAGGGACGCGGCGATAGGCATGGGCATGACGGCGTGGCAGGTTGTCTGGCGCGTCGAGCTGCCGCTCGCGCTCCCCTTGGTCATGGCCGGCGTACGCACGGCCGCTGTCGAAGTGGTAGCGACTGCCACTCTGGGGGCTTACGTAACTGTCCCCGACCTCGGCTTTGATATCTTTGCCGGCTTGGCCACGAGCAATGGGGCAGAGGCTTTCAGCGGCGCGGCGCTTGTGGCTGTGCTGGCTTTAGTCGTCGACCTTTGTCTGGCCGCCGCCGCCCGGGCGGTTACTCCCGCCGGCGCCCGGCGCGGCGTCCGCGTAGCTCGTGCTTTTAGTCCCTAGCCCTGGTCAATGCTCATGGCGCGACCCGGGAGCCTACGTGAGCCCTATGCTCTTCAACCACTGAGCGGCTGCTGCGCCGGGGTCTTCGTGGTCCTCGTTGACATCGATGTTCAGCTTCGACAGGTCGTTGGTTGTCAACTTGGCCGAAAGCCCATTGAGGGCTGAGGCGACCGCAGGCGTGTCAAAAGCGGTCCGGATGACCGGGATAATGTTGTCAGCCGGCTCCAAATGCTTGTTGTCGGTGAGATCGACGAAATTGTTCTCGAGGATGGTACCGTCACTCGAGTCGAACTCTGCGACTTGGACACGGTTGTTCTTCAGGTAGGCGGCGGCCTCGGGCCCTGACTCCCCGATCGGGACGAAGGCCTTGAAGTGCACGCCGTAGACCTTTTCAAGACCTGGGAGGCAGTAATAATATGTGGGGCATTCGGCGGGGGCGCCAAAGGTGAGCTTTGGTGCCGCAGATGCCAAGCTCGAAAGGTCCGTCAGCTTGTACTGCGCGGCGGTGGCCTTCGTGACGGCGAAGGCATTTGTATCAATTGCCGGCGCCGCATTGAGGACAGTGGCACTCTGTGCTTTGAGCGCGTGTTCCAGCGCAGGGATGTCTGTGGAAAGCTGCGTCGCCTGCGCGGTGTCTTTGGGCTCGAGGTAGACGAGCAGGCTTCCCGCGTAATCCGGGAAAAGGTCAAGAGCCTTGTCAGCGAGGGCCTTGTCGACGATAGGGCGGCCGCCCAGGTCGGACCGGAGCTGGGTCTTGAAGCCTGCGTGTCGGAGCACGTCATTGTAGAGGTTGCCGAGGATCTCTTCTTCTGGGAAGTTCTCAGAGCCGATGACAATTGTCGGCAAGGAGCCGGCCTGCTGTAAGTGCGCTGTTGAGGCCCGCGATACTGACGATGCGGCAGCGGGGACGGCGCCACTCACAGCGCCCAGCAGCGTCAGGGTGGAAAGGGCCACAAGCGTTCTGCGATTGAACATGGGTCCTCCTCGTTGAGCAACGGTTGGGTCGACGTTAGCGGCCACCTCGTGTTAACCGGCGCGGGCGCTAAATGACTTGGCCACCTGCCCGGAGAGGTCCCTTTGCGGCTTGACTGGCTGCCCGAGCCTGGAGAAGCTCGTCCACCTCGAACAAGGACAAGAGGCGTAGCCTGGCAAGGCCTAACTTGTCCACCTCTCCGCTCCCCGCGCTCCGCCTGTCGATCACGCACAAGACCTCTTCCACCGTCGCGCCCCGGTCGCGCAGTTCCTGTGCCGAAAGCACCACTTGGCCCCCGGTAGTGACGACGTCTTCAATGACCAGGAGGCGACGGCCGGAGACTGGCGCGCCTTCTGCAAGTTTCGCGGTCCCGTAGGTCTTGGCCTGCTTGCGAACGAGGACTTGGGGAAGGCCGCTGAGGAGCGAAAGCGCTGTGGCAACCGGGACCCCTCCGAGCTCGAGCCCTGCTAGCAGCTCGGTCCCCGGGGGGATAAGCGGCACGAGCAATTGGGCCACCGCCCGCAACAGCTGCGGGTCGGCTTCAAAGAGGTACTTGTCAAAATAGAAGTTGGCTCTTTGACCCGAGCGGAGGAGGAAGTCCCCTTCCAGGTAGCAAGCCTGCTGCACGCGCCGTGCTAGTTCGGCTCTTCGCACCCGACCATCATGCCTGAGCCCGCTCACGGAGCGTCGGCTATGATCCCCAAGAACTGCGAGGGAGGGATAAATGCACTTCAGGTGGCCCCGGCTTTTGGCCATCACAGCTATTACCGTGACAGCCAGCACATCGGCAGCTTCGGCATCGGTCTCGCCTTCGGTCCTTTCTCAGTGGAAAAGGGCAGAGGCAGCTTTTGCGCCCGCTGACAATAAGTGGTCTGCCGTTATCGAAAGCAGCACCGCTCCGACGCTCGGTGAATTGGTCAAAGCCAATAACGCGTTCGTGCCGGCAGTAAAGGCCTTCGACAGCGCCCTCGGGAAGATCAGTTTCACGGGCAAGACCGCGAAGGATATCTTGGCGCTCATGGCGCTCAATCAAAAAGAGGTCACCGTGCTCTCGCATACCACGAGCGTCAAAGGCTTCGAGTCTGGGCTGGTCCCCTTGGTCGGCAAGTACATGAGCCTCCAAGGCGCGCTTAGCAAAGACCTGGGTATCCCTGCGGCAGAGATAATCCTCTGAGCCCGCAGGTTGCGGTCCATCGCTCCCCGTGGGGCCGCCGCAACTTCGAGCGCGCCCTCGTGGAGCGCTAGGCAGCCGCTTGGGTTGGGGGCAGCGAGTGGCCGAGCACGGACCTGTTGCCGCGGAAGGCCATTACCGACCAGATAGAGCGCGCCGACAGCAGTGAGAAGGCGGAGGCGGCGGAGCCCACCGAAAAAGCAGACAGGAACGAGCCAACCGAGCCGACCGAAAGGGTCGAGCCAACAGAGAAGATAGACAGGAAAGAACCCTTAGAGCCGATGGAAAGAACCGAACCCTCTGACCAAAGCGACCACCGGGGGCCGGTGGCGAGATTGGAGCTCATGGCGGCCATGATTTCACCTCGACGAAACCAAGCGGTGGACCTTGGCGTAACCTGCCGTTCAACTGTGCCGATAAGGATCTCTTGATGAGCCCAAACTCAGGCCCAGTCCCGGGGCGCGACGCTGAGACCCTACGGGTCGTCCAGTTGAGTGACGTGCACATTTCCGCGTCCTCTGGGCGCGACCCAGCCAGCAGAGCTGCCCTGCTCGCCGAGGAGATCGGCCCGCTCACACCGTCCGTCATCGCCGTGACTGGCGACCTGGCTGAAGTAGACCCGCGCCGCCTCGAAGATGCCCTGGCAGCCCATGCGTGGGCCGCCGCGCTCGAGAGCGACCTTGGGGTACCTGTCCTCGTGATCCCTGGGAACCACGACATCGGCGAAAACGACCAGCACGACGAGATCGCCCCCGACTGGCGGATCCCACTGGTCAACTCGGAGTTCGTGGCGGGTTTCAGGCACCTCTGGGGCGGTGACCGCTTCGCCTACTCCGCTTGCGGGGTCACCCTCATCGGCATAAACGGGCAGCTCCTAGGCTCGGGGATCTCCGAGGAGGACGAGCAGCTGGGCTGGTTGCGTTCCGAGCTGGAGCGAGTAAGGGCACCGTGGGTGCTCCTCACTCACCAACCGCTCTTGCTGCCCGATGGGAGCCTCCCGACCAAACATTGGGGCCTTCCCCCCGAGAGGGCCCGCCTCAAGCTCGCCGCGCTGTTCAGGGAGACAGGCACGGCGCCTGCCGAAGTCTTGGCGGGCCACCTCCACTGCTACGCCGCTCGTCAGCAGGGCCCGACGGTTCACATCACCTGCCCGAGCCTCTCGCACACTGTGCCCGAAGAAGCCCTTGCACGGCTAGCAGAGTCCGAGGCTGTCACCGGCTTCCTTGTCCATGACCTGCGACCAGGGGCCTTTTCGCATTGGCTGGTCGAGCGGGGCCGGGGGGCGCCCCACAGCCACGACATCAGCGCGATGAGCTCGTCGGCTTCCTGAGCTTCGCCCACCCCCTTGCTTGCCTTCTCTGCTTGTCCGCTCCCTCGCGCGGTCATCTTAGGCGCGGCACTGTCTCAGCTGATGTCACATCTGGCTTGACATGATGTCACAATGATGTCATAATCTTGCCAAGAGGTTCTTGGAGGTGATGTCATGGGGTCGCAACTACTTCTCCACATGCTCGTCGACGCCCGCTGCGGGGAGGCGCAAGAGCAGGCTGCCAGGGTTAGTAAGCGGCGGCCGGACGCAGCGGAGCAGGTTGCCACCTCCCCCGCTTCGGGGCGTCGCTTCGGGTGGCGCGAGGCGTTCTCGGCATGGCTCGGCTTTCGGATGATCAGTCTCGGCTGCCGCTTGGCGCGTCCGGCTCTCGTAGCTGGGGCGCAGTCCAACTTCTAGGAGAGCGGTTGCGGATCTCCGAGCTTGTCGAAACGATTGCCGCCGACCTGGCTTCTCTGGGGGCGCTAGGAGACGATGCGACGGCCGGCGCCGCCCGACGTTTGGCGGCGGCCATGCAGGGGCCGGTCACGGCCCGCCTCCTGGACGGCTTGGGCCAGCTAGCAGACGAGCTCGGGGCCTCGCTGCCCGACCATTCCGTCGAGCTGCGTCTCGCAGGGGGCAGCGTGCAACTGGTTGTGGTCGCCAAGGTTCATGACGAGGCGCCGGAGCCGGAGACCGAGGGCGAGGCGGACGCCAGGATCACGCTCCGGCTGTCGGGCCAGCTCAAGGCGCGGGTCGAATTGGCTTCTGCTCGCGAGGGAGTGTCGGTGAACACCTACATTGTCCGGGCGCTCAGCCAACAGTCGCGTTCGGACTGGGCTGCCAAGGGACGTCGTCGCTTGACCGGCTATGGACGCGGCTGAGCAGCCTTGGTTACGCGCGATCTCTGAGGTATCCCGGTGGTTTTTCCGTTTTGGGTGGGACCTTGTTCAAGGAAGGTGGTCAAGTGAGCCAGCACCGCTTCGAAACTCCTGGGCGGCTAGAAGTGCGAGTGGACAACAAGGCTGGCCCGGTGCGGTTGCGCACTCACCAAGGCAACTCCACAGAGGTCGACCTCAACATGGACGGCCTCGATGACCCTGACGCGCTCGCACTGGTCAGGGTTGAGCACGACGAACGCGACGGCACGCATCGCGTGGTCGTCGAAGTGCCCAACGAGGTGGCCTCCAACAGCAGTGGCGTGCAAATCTACGGGCGGCGCAAACTGCGCGTTGTCGTCCCGCGCCTTGGCGACTTGATCCCGGCGTTTTTTGGGGGCAAAAAGCTCGCCGTAACCCTGCGAGTCCCTGAGCTTGCGGCTGTCGATGTTTCGGCTCTCGACGGCGAAGTCTCTGTCGACGGCAGGGTTGGGCCGACGATGATAGAAACGAGCTCGGGGGACGTGAGCGTAGGTTCAGTCGAGGGCAACCTCGAAATACGCACAGACAGCGGCGAAGTGGCAATTTCTTCGGTGAGTGGCGAAGCGAAGGTGACGACGCTTTCTGGCGATGTCAGTTGCGGGAGGCTCTCGGGCACGAACCGAGTGAAAACAGCCACCGGTGACGTTTTCATCGACGTGAGCTCGGGACCGATCGCGGCTCAGACGGCTTCTGGGGACGTCAACATTGGCCGCCTCGAGGCGGGCTGCCAGATCCAGACGGCTTCGGGCGACCAGCAGGTCGACCAGCTCGTGGCCGGGGTGGCTCGCATGGAGACGGTGAGCGGCGACCTCACTATCGGGATCGCACGTTCGACGGTGGTTGCCGTCGACGCCGAGTCCGTGACGGGGGAGCTGCAATCTGAGATCGAGCTCGGGTCGGAGGAGCCTTTCGACCAGTCGGGTAACGACTCCGGGCCCAGAGCTGAGCTGCGGGCAAGGACGGTCAGCGGCGACCTCCTGATCCGTCGGGCTCGGTTGTGACGCCCCTTTTTCGGCCCTCCCACCAGGCCGGGCCGCTCGGCAACTGCAATCACCTCATTCCGCCCGCAGAAGCAGCGCGACTGGCGTCCTGGCAGCAATGCGCCCCGGAATGGCTGCCACAACGTTGGCGAGCACAATTGCCCCGAGCCCGATGAGGGTTATCGGGACGACTGGGACAGCCGGGGAAGGGACTGCATTGATCTCATCGGCAAAGAGGTCCCACATCGTTCGACCGAGGGCAATTCCGACGGGGATGCCCACGAGCGTCCCGATGGCTACAGCCACGTTCGACTGCCAGGCGACGACGGCCCCCAACTGGGAACGGGTCAAGCCGAGGGTCTTGAGGACAGCGAGGTCGCGACGCCGACGACGCACCGAGGCTAGGAGCGTGAGGCCAAGTGCAGCGAGGGCCCCCGCCCCGAGCGATGCTCCCAGGATCGCCGGCGTGGTCCCCATTGAGCGGTAGTCGACGATCTCGGCCGGATGGAGCACCGCTTGGACGACGACACCGAAGTTGTAGGAGTTCGAGAGGGGACCTGTCATCTCCTCCAGCGAACGCAGAGCCGCCATCGGGTTGACCCCCGGGCGTACATCGACGAAATAGGCGTTCGGCCCGGTTTCGGGGTCATCGAAGGGGTTGCGGAGGAGCGGGGGGATGAGCGAGCTATCGATCACCGCACCCGAGCCCATTTCGAGGTGCAGCTGGCCGCTGCCGCCGATCGTGGGCATGGTGGCTAGCCCGACGATGCGCAGGCTGTGAGCACTCCCCCCGGCTTCGCTGACGGTGACGGTGTCGCCCAGATGCTTGTGCAGCGAGGCCAACGTCAGGGCACCGACCACGATCTCGTCTGATTGAAGGAGGCCGTGGCCGTCCAGGATCGGGGGCTGGACCCTAGCGCCGGGCGTCGTGCCGATCACGGGGATGTCCTGGCCGTCGATGATTAGGTTGGAAAAGTAGGCACTCGACCAGGCGGAGAGGTAGCGGTCGCGCTCAAGCAAGGTCGTTGCCTGCTGCGCCGGGATGTCCCCGCCCCCGCCGCCGTCTCCACCCGAGAGTGCGTAGCTCCAGTTCCACCCGTACAACCGGGGCGTTGACACGAGATGGTCCAAGCTGGCTGCGAAGGTGATTGTGCCAATGAGCACGGTCACAGCGAGGGCGGCGCCCACGATTGCCGATCGCATCGGCACCGTATCGACCTCGTTCCCGGGACCAAGGGCGAACCGGAGGCCGGTCGCGGCCGGAACTGGCAGACCCAGCAGGCCGTCGCTGCGGAGCAGGGTGCGACTGTTGGCTGCAAACCGTTGACGACGGGCCACCCGCTGGGGAGAGTGCCGAGTAACGAGCACCATGGCGGCTGCAGAGAGGCCGACGAAGAGGGCGCCAAACCCGCCTCCGAGAACGGTCCAATCGAAGGAGACCCCCGGGGTTGGGTAGAACGGCCGCACCGGGCCGAGCGGGCTGAGGGGTGAGAGAGCAACGGCTATGAGGACGGCCAACAGTGACCCGAGAGCTATTGCGCCCACGACGCCGACGAGGGCGTCGGCGGCGAGGGCCGGTGGCTCGGCACCGAGTGCTCGCAGCACCTCCGACTCCCGCCTACGTCGGCGCAGGTACCGACCAATGACCTGCGCTGCGATAACGAGGGCTGCCAGCGCGGTGGTCCCGCCGAAGACCCCAAGCGCGATCGAGAGCGGCTTGATCGCCCGGTCGGCTTTACCTGCGGTTTGTCCCGCCGTGGCTTCGAAGCCGGGAGGGAGGCCGCCCGGTGACGCTCTCGTTATATCAGCTTCGACCCCGGCAACCTGGCGCGAGTTGCCCACCTGGAGGGCGGTGTTGGTGTAGTTCACGCAGCAGCTGAGCAGCTGGCTGGTCAGTGCCGGGGTGAAATAGGCAAGTGCACCACCGGCGTCAACGTCGTCGGCGACGATTTCTGTCACCGGCAATCCCACACCCACCAGCCGCATGTCGAGCCGTCGATAGGGCTGCACCGCCGGTGTCCCGAACCGGGGCGAGCCAGTTTGGCTGTTGGTGTAAAAGCCCATCGGGACGATCTCACCGACGCGGAACCCGAAGGCCGCGGCGAGGGCCGGAGAGGTCACGAACTCGTCGGCTCGGGTTGGGTCAGCCGCCCTCCCGGCAACGATGGCGAGGCGGTCCATGCGGAAGTACTCGCCACCGATGCTGCCCTGGCTGGTGCCTCCCTGCACTGGGTACGCCGCGTTGGCGATGGGGGCACCCTTTGGGCCCAGGGGCTCGGCGTTGATCCCAGGCGCGCTGGCGACGGCCGTTACGTGGGGGAGCCGGGCAAGCTCTCGGACGATGGCCGGGTCGTACCCTTGCCCGTTGCCGATGCTGGGGTTGGCGATCGCGGTGGTCACGTCGATCTGGGCCGGGTTGGTGCTATCCACCAGGGCGGAGTAGGAGGACTGGGTCCGCCGCGCCGCCGCCAGCGAGCCGAGCGCCAGCCCGCCGAGAAGACCGAGGAGCAGACCGATCGTGAGGTACGAGCCCCACTCCTGGCGGAACGTTGCCCGGAAGTGGTACCACGAGGCCCGAAAGACCCTGCTCACCGGGCGCTCCCTCCTTGGTCGGTCTTTTCTAGCAACGAGCCTCCACGAGCAGGACGAACTCGGATCTGTCAGGGCACGAACCAGCTTTCACCACCGCTGGAGCGCTGACAAGGTGGCAAGCTTGGATTTCAGGCTCGTGCCAGCACCACCGCGGGCCTCATCATGGACTTCATGGCCCACGCAGTCGGAGACCGACCCTTCTGCTGTCTGGCTGAAATGACAGCGAATTGCAGCGCTGGCGACGCACTCCGAGCCCCCGCCATGTCCCCTGCCGGCTATCGGCTACGTCACCAGCCCTGCGCCGCCGGTCAACCGATCACCTTGACGAGCTTGCCCGTTGAGGCGTTGAGCTCGGTGACCGAGCCGCCGTCAGAGTTCGCCACCCAGACATGGGTGCCGTGCGAGTAAATCGCGTCCGGCCTGTCGAACCCGTAGCTCGAGCCCGAGATCACCTGCACGAGCGCGCCCGTTGAGGCGTCGAGCTCGGTGACCGAGTTTTTGAAGTCGTTCGCTACCCAGACGTGGGTGCCGTCCGAGGAGACGGCTTCGGGGTAACCGAACCCGTAGCTCGAGCCCGAGATCACCTGCACGAGCTTGCCCGTCGAGGCGTCGAGCTCGGTGACCGAGAAGTTGCGGGGCTCGTTCGCCACCCATACGTGAGTGCCGTCCGAAGAGATCGCTTTCGGCCTGTCGAACCCGTAGCTCGAGCCCGAGATCACCTGCACGAGCGCGCCCGTTGAGGCGTCGAGCTCGGTCACCGATTGGCCGACCCAGTTCGCCACCCAGACGTGAGTGCCGTCCGAAGAGACGGCTTGAGGGTAGTTGAACCCGTAGCTCGACTCCGAGATCACCTGCACGAGCTTGCCCGTTGAGGCGTCCAGCTCGGTCACCGAGTCGCCGTCATAGTTCGCCACCCAGACGTGGGTGCCGTCCGAGAAGACGCCTTCGGGAGCGTTGAACCCGAAGCTCGACCCCGAGATCACCTGCACGAGCTTGCCCGTTGAGGCGTCGAGCTCGGTCACCGATCGGCCGGTCCCGCCCACCCAGACGTGGGTGCCGTCCGAGGAGATGCCTTCGGGAACGTTGGGAGCGTTGAACCCGAAGCTCGACCCCGAGATGACCTTCACGAGCGCGCCCGTCGAGGCGTCGAGCTCGGTCACCGAGTGACCGTCATAGTTCGCCACCCAGACGTGGGTGCCGTCCGAGGAGATGGCACCGGGGCCGTCGAACTCGGCGGCGGAGGTGTTGGCGCTGGCGCTCCGGCCTGTGGGCACGGCACCGGCCCAGCCGGGGCTCCCCGCGACCGCGGCCAGGGCCACGATCAACGTGAGCGCGGCGCATGACGTCCGGGTTCGTGACATGTCCCTTCCCGCATCTTTCATCGTGGGCCCACGGCCCATCCAGCACCACCTTCCCCGCGGCCCCATCTCACCAAGCCTCCCGTCGAGGGCAAAGGTGGTCAATGGGTAATTCCACGCACGCGCACCACAGTTCAGCGTCGGCCGGACCGCGCTACTTCTTGTCAAATGTCGGGATCTCTTAGCTACGAGCGCCCGGTGCGAAAAAGTGGTACGTCCCCTCTGCGCCCGGGGGGCGGTCTTGGTCACGTCTCGGTCCTCCTATCCACGCGGCAGCAGTTAGCCCTCGCGCAGACACTAAGGCGCGACCGTTACACCAACGTGACACGGCGCCTGCCCGATGGCGCAGAAGGCCCCTGACCTGCAGCTCCCGCTCGGCTTGGCCGCGGCAGCCATGGAACCGGGGGGAGCGGTGACGCGCTCGGTCAGCGCCGTCCCTCCCCAGGTGGACCCGAAGCTCCCAGGTGCCAGCTTTGCCCGGCACCGGCCGCAGGCTCCCGGCCATCTCCTCCTCCCTCTACCCTCGGCCACCCAGCACGTTGTTGTGTTTTTTGTTGGGTTTTCGGAGAGAGACTAGGACAAGGGTGTGGCGACTAAGGATTTATAGCCCGTGCCCTGTACTCAGCCAGCCAGCCAGCGCGCTCGGCGGGATTCGAACTCGCAACCTTCTGATCCGTAGTCAGATGCTCTAATCCATTGAGCTACGAGCGCTTGTTGTTTTTGATCTGCCGTTTCACTCTTGCGGTGGTCCAGCGGGCGACCCCTTGGAAAGCCGTTTGCAAGCAATTTGCAAACCTGCCCTCTGGCGAGGCTTGCAGTGCCCTCCATTGAGCAGACCGGCCCACGCGCTCCGCAGCATCGCCACACAGTCTAGGTCAGGCAGGCGCAGCCCGAACAGGCACTGGGACGTTAGAGCCGCGAAGGCTTCGTGTAACATCGTCCAACTACTCCCGAGAGGAACCCATGAAGAAAGTGTTCGTTGCCGCTGCTGCGGCCTTGTCCGTCGCCGCGGCAGCTACCTCCACGGTGGTGATGAGCACCGGGTCGGCCGGCGCTTCTTCCGCCGGCGCCCAGTTCACCGCCGATAGGAACGTCTTGGGCGCGGCCAGCAGTGCTTTCGACCAAGCATTCACAGCCTGGGAGAAGAGCGGGAACTCCATCGCCCAGACGAGCTCGTTCGCTGACGCGTACATCTCGGCTCTAGAGACCGAGGACCATACCCTTCTCAACCAAGGCTGGCCCGCCGGCGCAATTGCCGATATCGACGCGGTGGTGCGGGGTGATGCAGCCGTGGAGGGCGTCGTCGCAACACTTCCCGGCCTGCCCTCCTCCTCCTCGGAGACCGACTGGTTCATTGCTTTCAACCAGGACGCCGCCGTCGGAGTAGCCGACGCCAACATCGTGCGCCACGACCTCGGGCTCCCGCTGAAGTCATTTTCCTGAGGGCTCAGCGTTCTCGGGCGTGACCGGGACAGTGGGCATGGCTAATTTTCCAGGTACAGTGCTGGGTTCTTGCTCGCTGGTGTACTCGAGGTAGCGCTCTGCCGAACGTCGTAGCGCCTTGGCACCATCCGTCTCGACGATGCGGCCCCACCAGGCGCCGTAGATGCGTTCGAACGGGTAGGGCGCCAGCAACTTGACCGCCCTGCGGACAACTGAGCGACGTTCGGGAATGAGGTTCGGGTAGCTGTACATGAAGCTCACCCAGCGGCGGTCCATCACGACTTGGAAGATGTCGCCACTAAAGAGGGCCGCGGGCCGGCCGGGCCCAGCTGACCAGTGGAGCACTGTACCTCCGGCAAAGTGGACGCCCGCGTTTATTAAGGTCATCCCAGGGGCAATTTCGTGGGTGTCCCCGCCCCAGAAGGTGACCTCTTTGCCGCCTCGGCTCACCCACTGGCGGTCGGCGCTGTGTACCATCACACGGGCGCCGAACGCCCGGCTCCATTCCACCATGGTCCCGTAGTAATGCGGGTGGCTTATGGCGATCGCGCTGATCCCCCCAAGTTCTTTGATTGTCGCGACCAATTCGTCGTCGATGTAACTGACGCAGTCCCAAAGTACGTTGCCTGTGCCCGCACGCAACAAAAGAGCACGCTGGCCGATAGCGAAGGCTGGTTCGCAGCCAACACCGAAGACAGCCGGCCCTTCGTCGGCGGAACAGCTCCGCGACGCGCAGGCCAGGGCGGCCAAGCAGCCGGTAACGCATAGTCACACCACCTCCGGGAGTGATACCGCTCATGCGCCTGACCCTACCCTCGCCGCGCTTGTCTGTCACGGGCGAGCGGCGAGGCGACTGCGAGCACCTCCTGGGCCGGCCATTTCAACCGTACTTCTGCGTGACCTCGCTTGCCATAGCCGCCCATTCCCATAGCCGTTGTGGTTGGTACCGAACCGTGCTGATGTCCTTCATGATCACTTCGACGAAACAACCCTGAGAGCGCGCCTTGGCAAGGACCGTCTCGAGCTCTTGGCGTCCCCTTTCGATGTCCCAGCAGTCGTCGGCGAAAATGGCGGGGTTGGGCTTATAAGAAAATACCCAGCGCCCCCCGACGCCCTCGGTTGCCTGGTCCATGTCGACCATGAAGTTCATCGACACTTTGCGGAGGTTTGGGATCCTCTCCAGGATCGACAGTTTGCGGTGCAGCGGGTCGCAGCAGCCGTAGTAATTGAGGCCGAACCGGCTCATCCAGGCGACCTCGTACTGCATCGCGAACTCCCAGTGCATACGAGGTGAGGTGGAGCCGAAGATCTGGGCGGCGGCGCTGCCCCACAGGTCGCGTGCCTGGACATGCGCAGGGTCAAAGCCGGCTCCGGGGAGCTCGTCAGTGTAGCCGAGGCCTCCTGAGCCTATGCGGTAATAGGTGTTGTTCAGCCGGAGCAAGTCCTGGTCCTCGAACTGGTCCAGCATCGATAGGTAGGCACTGACGAGCTTGCCAATGGCCTTGTGCACGAGCTCGGGACGGTCTACCAGGTCCCGGAGCAGCTCTGTAGGGCCCCACCAACGGACCATTTCGTCCCAAGGGGCGAACCAGAAACAGAACCCGTTGGCGCCCCTGGTCTTCACCTCTATGACGCCGTCCATTGTTTCGGCCAAGAGGGCGCGCCGTTCGGTGGATCCAGCCACGTCATGGGTCACCACAGGGACCTTTATTTTCTCGAGGTCGTCTTCGTCGTGGATCTGCACATGGAAATGACGGGACACGATGGAGCTGGCAGCGTCTGTAACGGCGACGTCCACGTCCTCTGTTATGCCGAACGCAGTGTTATGCACGACGAGGGGGGAGTAGACGGCCGGCTCGATCACCATGTCGGCGGGCATGTGCTCCCACTGGTAAATGAGCTGTCGGAGCTCCGACTCATGCGATCGCGCCCACTCGCTGGTCGTGTGCAGGCGGAGCTCTCCATCGACGTCCATTTCGTGCCACGGGACCTCATCTATCCAGACCATGGGCTTCACTGGCCTCAACCCGTTCAGTGCGCGCCAATTGGTTGCCGTTTCTTCCTGTACCGGGAGGTCGGCGATGACCGCCAGCCGCTCACCGAGGCCGCGCAGGATCTTCTTGTCGGCGTCACCCACTCCCTCGATCGCCCGTGCCCCAGACGACCGCCGGGCTGGATCTACTAACCAGTTGTCATCCGGCACAGGTCACCTCTGCCTTCAGCTGGCTCAGTAGGGCAAGGACTTTCCCAGGTTCTGACGCCGGTTTTGCTCGTAAGAGCATCCCCCCACATCATGTGTGCACAGAACTAAACCACCGAAGACGGGCGCTTGTCAATGTGCTGTAGGTCAGCGGGCTTGGGAGTGGCCCGGTGGTCAGCTAAGAGGTGCCGGGAAGGCGGCGCAGGCTGGGCACGTGGCGCGCAGGCTGGGCAGGGGACGCGCAGGCTGGGCAGGTGCCGAGGACCTCGACCGTGTGAGTGACGTCGACGAAGCCATGCCTCTTGCCGGTTTGCCTGGCCCAGCGTTCGACTTCGGCTCCTTCGACTTCGATAGCGCTGCCGCATTGGCGGCAGACGAGGTGGTGGTGATGTTCTTCGCTCGTGCAGCGTCGGTAGCGAGTCTCGCCGTCCTCGCCCCGTAGGGCGTCAAGTTCGCCCGCTTCAGCTAGGGCCCGCACCTGGTTGTAGACGGTGGTGAGGGCGACGTTCTCACCTTGGGCTTGGAGCCTGGCATGGAGGTCCTGGGCGGAGCGGAACTCGTCGGACGCGTCCAGGATGGCGGCGAGGGCACGCTTTTGCCTCGTCGAGCGCTCTCGGGGCGCCCGGTGTGGCGAGCCGTCAGGTTTTCCTGTTCTTGCCACGTCGCTCAGGACAGGAGCTTTCAGTGTTCGGCCCGGTGGTCTTCATGGAAGAAGCGCTTTGCGCGCTCGGCACGGGTCATGACCATGGGTCTTCCTCCTGGGAGTGCCGGATGGTGTCGTTGACGATGTGGCCGACGTGAGCGTCGCCGAGCTGGTAGGTGATCTCGGTCCCCCGGCGGGTGGCCGTGACGAGCCCGGTCTCGCGCAAGACCTTGAGGTGCTGTGACAAGAGCGGTTGACTGACTTCCCTTCCGGCTGTCTTGAGCGCTGTTTGTATGTCACGGACGCAACGCGGGCCGTCGCAGAGCTCGACGACCGTAGCCAGGCGCACCGGGGACGCCAAAGCTTTGAGCAGGTCCACCGCTTTGGCCAGGACATCGGGCGCCTTCGTGTCGACCACGTGCTTTATATTAGTACCTCCTTATATAAGGAACGAATTATAGGTGGCGCCTCCGAAGAACTCTCCAGGTTTTATTTGCAACGACTTCAGATATACGGTACTGTTATTTGCAACGGGCCCAGACATGGTGCGCGCCGGCCCTGGGCACTGCCCAGGTCTGCCTTGCTCGGGAGGCTCGCTGCTGGGCCCTGGGAGAGCGTGCCGGGTTGCTGGGAGAGAAAGTGAGAGAAGGGAGAATGGTGTTCAACTCCAATAGGGCGACAGGTGGGCCGATAGTCATCTCGGTACTGCTGGTGGCCTCTTGGTACGGAGCTTCGGCCACTGCAAGCGCACGGACCGTTGCGGCAGATGGTCGTGCCCACCAGATCGCGGTCGTGGCAGGGGAAAACGAGTACGGGAACGTGGCCCTTCAGATCGGGGGCCCTTACGTAAGCGTTTACTCGGTGGACTCGAACCCGAACACCGACCCTCACACCTATGAGGCCACGCCGAGCGTGGGTGAGAAGATCGCGAGCGCCAACCTGTTGATCGAGAACGGCGTTAGCTACGACACCTTCATGGGTACTCTTGCTTCAGCGTCGCCGAACTCGGCCCGCAAGGTGATCAACGTGCAGGAACTGCTGGGCCTTCCGGACAGCACGCCCAACCCCCATCTCTGGTACAGCCCCAAAACAATGCCTGCGGTGGCCCAGGCCCTGGCGTCGGACCTTTCCGCTTTGGACCCGGCGCACGCGTCGGAGTTCCACGCTAACGAAGACAAGTTCGTCGCCTCACTAAGGCCCTGGTTGAACGACATCGCGGCCTTCAAGGCGAAATACGGAGGGACAAAAGCGGCCACGACGGAGCCGGTCGCCGATTACTTGCTGGCTGCAATGGGGATCGACAACCTGACGCCGTGGGCGTTCCAGGCCGACATCATGAACGGCACCGACCCCACTCCCCAAGACGTGTCGTTGGAAGAGGGGTTCTTCACGAAGCACCAAGTAAAGGTGTTCTGCTACAACCAGCAGGTGACCGACCCGCTGACTAACTCGATCCGCGAGACGGCGCTGAAGGCCGGCGTCCCGGTCGTTGGGGTGTACGAGACAATGCCCACTCCCGGGTACGACTACCAATCGTGGATGATGGCCGAGCTTGACGCCATCCAAAGGGCCGTCACGAGCCGGGCCTCCACGCAGCGCCTGTGACCGTGAGGACCAACCTCGTGACACTGAGTGGGGCGTCTCGAGGCACAGATGGCACCGGCGACGCGCAGAAAGCCGGCGATGAGGTGCTGAGAGCCGAGGGCTTGAGCGTGTCGTTGGGTGGCCGACAGGTTCTGGACCAAGTGTCCTTTTCACTTCGTGCGGGCGGCTTCTGGGGGCTGATTGGTGCGAACGGCGCGGGTAAGACGACTCTTTTACGGGTGGTCCTCGGGCTGATCGCGCCAACTAGCGGGCGTGTCGTGGTGACGGGGGGGCACCGCTCACGACGCAACCCACAGGTCGGTTACGTCCCGCAGAAGATCTCGCTCGAGCCGGACATGCCGCTCCGGGCCCGGGACCTGGTTGGGCTCGGCCTCGATGGGCACCGGTTCGGGCTCTCGTGGCCGTCGCCGGCACGCGCCACCCTTGTCGAGGAGATGTTGGACGCCGTCGGGGCGACCCCGTTCGCGAACTCTCGGGTTGGCAACCTGTCTGGCGGCGAGCAGCAGCGGGTCATGATCGCCCATGCCCTGATCTCGCGCCCGAAGCTTTTGCTGCTGGACGAGCCATTGGCGAACCTGGACATCCGCTCGGCGGCAGAGGTGGTCCAGCTCCTGGCCCGGATTGCCCCCGAGCAGCACGTAGCCATCCTGCTGTCGGCGCACGACATGAACCCGCTGCTGCCAGTCATGGACGGCGTGGTCTACCTGGCTGACGGCCGGGCCGCCTCGGGCACGACCGAGGAGGTGGTCCGGACGGGCACGCTCAGCCGGCTTTACGGCCACCGCGTGGAGGTGGTCCGTGTCGAAGGCCGGGTCCTGGTGGTGTCCGGGTCCGAGCACCAGGCTCATCACCCTGGTGACCCGTACCCAGCACGCTGAGATGAACGTGACAGGAGCGCTCTTGTCGCCCTTGTTCGAACCCGGGTTCTTCAGTTCTGGCCCGGTGCACGTTGCGTTGGTGGTGGGCGGCGTCGTCGCGGTGGTGTCGGGCATCGTGGGAGTGTTCACCGTCATCCGCGGCCAATCCTTCGCTGGCCATGCCCTCGCTGACATCGGGAGTGCGGGAGGCTCAGCCGCGGTGCTGGTCGGGGTGTCCACGCTCTACGGGTACCTGGCGTTGAACGTCGTCGCAGCCGCGGTCATGGAACTGATCGGCATCCGCAGGCCGAGAGGCCGGGACTTGGCTACAGGGGTCGTGCTCGGCGCCGCATTGGGCTTGGCAGCACTTTTCCTCTACGAAGACACCGTCTCCACGAGCACCACCGGCGCCACAGTAAACGTGCTCTTCGGCTCGATTTTTACCTTGCCGCCCGGCACGACAACCCTCATCGCGCTGCTCGGGGCCGTGTCCATCGTGGCTATCGCTGTGCTCTATCGGCCCCTGCTGCTCAGCTCCGTGAGCTACGACTTGGCCGCCGCGCGAGGCGTGCCCGTTCGTCTTGTTGGAGCCGGCTACCTGTTGACCCTCGCCTTAGCAGTGTCGCTGTCGGCGATCACGATCGGCGCCATACTTTCCACAGCCCTGCTCATCGGGCCCGCTGCTATCTCGCTCCGGGTCACGACCCGCACTTGGGCCGCTGTCACCGTCGCTTCCGGGGTCGGGGTGTTCGCGTGTTGGGGGGGCACGCTGGTGGCCTATGACAGCAGCGATTGGACGGGCGGGTGGGGTTGGCCCGTGAGCTTCTGCATCGTCGCGGTCATCTTTGTCCTCTACTTCGCCGCCGGGCTGGTCGCGAGGCTCGCGCCTGCCGGGCCTGGCCGACGACGCTCCGAGCGTGCTGAGCCGGCCGGCGCCCAGCGGGTGGACGCGGCCTGATGTTCGCCAGTTTCATGGTGAACGCCTGGGAGGCGGCGACCATCGTCGCCGCCGTAGCCGGGGTCGTGGGTTTCTTCACCGTGCTAAGGGGGTCGGCCTTCGCCGCCCATGCTCTCCCCAACGGAGCCTTCGCCGGGGCCGCCGGTGCGGTACTGATCGGGGCGAACACTATCGTCGGTCTCGGCGTGTTCTCCCTGGCCGGGGCGGGCGTCATTGCCGGGATGGGACGACGAGCCCGTAGCGACGTCGCTACCGCCCTCACTATTGTGCTGATGCTCGCCACAGGAGACCTGTTCCTGTCCCATACCAGCGAATATGCCCCCGAAATCTTCTCCTTGCTCTTCGGTCAGGTCCTCGGCGTCTCGACCAGCAAGCTCGTTCCGACAGCGGTGCTTGCCGCCCTTTGCATCCTCGCCGTTATGGTCCTGTACCGACCGCTAATGATCTCCTCGGTCGCACCCGAGGTGGCCCAAGCTCGGGGCATCAACACCAGGATGATGGATCTAGCCTTCCTCGTCGTACTGGCGCTTGTCACCACGATGGCCGTCCCCGTCGTCGGGTCGCTGCTTACTTTCAGCCTGCTCATCGGCCCGCCCGCCGCCGCCCGCTCCTTAACCAGCCGTCCTCTCGTTGCGATGGGCTTGGCTGTGCTGTGCGCGCTGCTCACAGTGTGGGGGTCGATCGCTATCTCGTACGAGACGAACCTGCCCGTTGGGTTTTTCGTTGGTTCCATAAGCGCTTTCGCTTATACAGTGGGACGGGGTTGGGGCGCGTGGCAGCAACACCGCAGGAACCGGTTGCTCAGGCCGACAACACGACCCGCAGCCGCTTAGCCATAGAAACCCCCATCACGAGATTGTGCTCGCCGACGCTGAGCACGAGGCTCCCATCGGGGCCCTCGGCGGCCACCGTTGCTTCGCAGCCCGGCAGGAAGTGGTTTGCTTCGAGGTAGGCGAGCGCTTCCAGGTCGAACTTCGCCGGGTCGTCCAGCTGGACGAGACGGGCCCGCTGGCCGACCTTGGCGTCAGCGAGGGCGCTAGTTGGCCCCATTTGAGTGCACAACCCCGGGATCGGGCAGCCGTGCGGGCAGGTTGTGGGGTTACCAAGTACCTCGGCAAGCCGCGCCGCCACGTCATCGGAGATGACGTGCTCCCACCTGTCGGCTTCGGCATGCACCAGGTGCCAAGGCAGACCGATGACCTCGGCGAGAAGGCGCGCAGCGAGGCAGTGCTTGCGGAGCACGCTCTCTGCCAACCCGCGTCCAGTGCTCGTGAGCCTCAGCTCCCGGCCCTGGGCCGTTATGTAGCCCGCCTCTTTCAAGCGGTGCACCATTTCGGAGACAGTTGGGGCGGTGTGGCCGACCCGCTCGGCGAGCCGCGCTTGTATGACCGCCTCCCCGTGGGATCCCAGGACGTAGATAGCTGCGAGGTACTGCTCTGTGGGCGGATGGGCTCCCAGGTGATCAGCAGTGGCCGACATACCTCGACCGTACGCGCGATGGATGGCACGCTGGAATGGCCCTTAAGGCCCGACCTACAAAGCACAAAGACCCTGCGAGCGCTTGAGCCGAGAAAAAGCTTGCTGACGCGACCACAGCCCCGGAACGTGCCGAGAAAGATCGCTTACTGGCCGCAGAGCCCCCACGCGGCGAGCATCGCGGTCGGTACGTAGCTACCCGGGCACTCGCCGCTGCTCACATAGCCGATCTCGGTCCAATAGGGCCCGCTCTTCCAACTGAAGACATAGTCGCTGTCCTGGAACTGGGCGAGCGCGGTCTGTCCAGCTGCAGTCGCCTTCGAGGCGAGGAGGGCGGCGGAAGGCTCAAATGCTGCAATGGCCCAATAAACGGGCGGGTTGCCTCGCTGTTCCCCGTAATAGACAGCGCCTGGCACTGTGCCTGCGACGTCTCTTGCAACCAACCCGACGCCTCCCGGGTTGGTTTCCAGCCAAGAGCTGATGAGCGACTCCTTTACGCCAGCCGTCACAACGAGGTTCTCCCCTCTGGAGGCGCTGGCGGCGCCGGTAGTGGTGCTGCGAGGTGCCGACGTGGTCGGCTTCGAGGTCAGAGCCGTCGTTGGCCGAGGGGGCTTTGTCGTCGGCCCCCCCTTGGGCTTGGTCGCCTTGCCCCCGGCGGGAGAGGTCGCAGGTGAGGTCGTTTGCAACGACTTTGGGCCGTTGTGGTTCGCTTGGTCAGCACTGGTCACTGCCAGGATGACAGCCGCGACGACGACCGCAACGGCGGTGATCATTGCCAGCTCCGGCCATGGCCCGCTACTACGAGACGGTCGGGCCCCTCGCTCTTTTTGAGAACGGCGCCGGGAGGGCATTGCGCCTTCGTCCCAAACCCGGGGGACCTGAGCAGTGCCGCCCTTCTTGTAGAGAGCTGAGGCGTCTTGGCGGGGGCGAACGTAATGAGACGTTTTGGAGGGCTCGGCGCTGCGCAGCTCTGCGCCGGGCAGCTCTCCGGCGTAGGCCGCGTCGCCGTAGCCACCCTGGTCATAGCCGCTCTCGCCGTAAGTACCCTCGTGATAAGTCGTACCGGCGTAACCGCCTTGTTCATAGGCGCCTTGTTCATAGGCGCCCTCTTCATAGGCTCCCTGGTCATAGCCAGTTTCGTGATAACCGGCGTCGGGATAGCCTTCGCCGTACCACCCTGCCCCGGAGGCCTCTTCGGGGGACCAACCGCCTTGCTGGTGCTCGTACCACGATTGCTCTTGCTCGGGAGCGTCACCGTACTGACCGGCCCACGCAGAGGGACCTTCCCAAGCCTGGTCTACCTGGTCCGCCGCCGCGTAGGCCTCCTCGTACCCGTCGGTCTCGAAGTCCCATACGCCGGTCTCGGCGTCGCCTCCCACGGGCGCGTACCCCGCCCCGGCGTCCGAGGGGTGCAGGGCAGGCACGCCACCGGGCACGCTATTTGCAACCGAGTGCCCGCCGCCGACGTCTTGGGCGGGAACCTCCTCAGGAGGCACGGCTGGGGGAGTGCCAGGCAGCTGATGGGAGGGGCGAGCACCAGGTTCAGTCGCCATCGCTCATCCCTTCAGTCCGGTCATGGCCTTTTTCCTGGTTCCCTGTCGCGACCAATTTATCAACAGGGCCGCCACGACCACATAAACGCTGGGTGGGCACATTCTCAGTAAGAAAAGCTCCTCCTGATAACGATGATTTCCCGTCACGTCCCTGCGCGCGAGCCGACCTGCTGGGCGTCCTTCAGCCATTCCGCAGCCAATTCGCGCGCAGACGCTATTAGTTCCCCGCTCTTGGAAAAACTGAACGGCGATGTCCCGGGGACGACTGGCGCCGGCACGAGGTAGAGCTCGCAACGATGGCACCATTGCTCCAGTGTCGCGAGGTGGTTGCGCGCGACGACGACCGAGGTCGCTCGGAGGAGCATCCCAAGGACGCTTTTTGGCGTACGAGCTGTCCCGCCCGCCCCACCCGAGAGCACCCAAACGCGGGTGGCACCGGCGTTCACCGCCGGTCCCACCGGGCTGTCGGCGACAACGCTGCCGTCCATCAGCCAACGGCCTCCAATGTGCACCGGGGGGAAGATCCCAGGTATCGCTGCGGATGCGAGGAGAGCCGGTACTGCCCGGCCGGAGCTGAGGAGGACTTCTTCGCCCGTTGCCACGTCAGTGGCTGTGATGGTCAGCGGCAGCACCGAGTCTTCCAGCCGCTTGAGCGGGCAAGTTGCCCGGAGCCACCGGGCGAGAGCCTTGGACGAGACAAAGTGGTCGCTCGTGCCTAGCGCCCCGGCCAGCAGGACGAGGGGGTTGAGCGGGAACACATCGCTCCGAGCCACCCTTTCCCATAGCCTTGCGAGCGCGTCCACCCCTCCCTCGGTGGGTTCGGCCGCCACCAAGGCAGCGTTGAGCGCGCCCGCCGAGCTGCCCAAGACCATGTCCGGGTAGTGGCCGGCGTCCAAGAGCGCTTGCGCCATACCTACCTGAGCTGCGGCAAAGCTCGCACCGCCGCGGAACACCCAGGCCGTCGTCATGTCGCTGTCGTGGTGCTTGTCGCCGGCACGGTCGTTGGCACAGTGGTTACCGCAGGTGCGCTCGACGTCGTAGTCGTAGTTGCCGCCGGTTGTGTGGTTGACGCGCTCGCGCTGCCACCCCCTCCCCCGGGGCCCGTGGTCGAGGTAGCCCCCCCCGGGGTGGAGGTAGTCGAGCTCAGAGGAGCAAGCGCAGTCGTTGGTACCCCGCTGAAATCGGGCCCTGGCACGATAATGCGTAGCTGCCTGGTGTCAGCCGCCGCCCCACCTGTCAAGCCGGCGCTTACGGTCAGCTCTGTCACGGTTGAAAGACGGGCCGTCAACCCGGGCATGTTGACAGCCTTGGCCTGGCCCGCGTTGAGGTCGACCGTTGTGACGACGCGCTGTGACGGGGCGCCCCCCGACGGGCTGATCGTGGCGGAGACCCAGACGCCTTGCTGGGCGATTTGTGTGCTGTCGGCGACTACGGCCGTGACCGAAATCGAGCTGGCGGGGGAGAGCACCTCGACCCCCTCTTCCGTGCTAAGGGCCCGCGGGTCTGTTGTGACTTCGTCGATCAACAGGGGTTGCGCGGGCGTCTTCGCGACGGCGGCCACGAGGCGCTTGGTGAACGACGCGAGCGACGCCGGCTGGTACGCCCCGGCACCGGGGATCCAAAGCGAAGCCGGCATGGTGGTCCCCAGCTCTGGCAAATCCTTCGCAAAGAGCTGGTAGGCGCTGTCGCTCAGCTGGAAATAACCGGCAGCGCCAGAGAGCACTGGGATGACGAGCGTGCTCTTGTCGCCCTCGAGCAGGTGCTGGACGCCGGCGGCAAACTGCTGAGCACCCTGCTCGCGCGCTACCAGACAGGCTTGCAAGAGCCCTGCAGCCGTGGCCAGGTCTGGCGGGGCATTGTCCGAGCGAACTGCGCGGTATGTGGACGCGGCTTGAGAGGCGATGCCGGAAATCTCCTCGGCGATCGCACCCGCCGGGCCGGCCGGCATATGTTGCGTGATGTTTGCCAGTTCGAGGCCTTGTGCGGTCGAGGCAGTGATCTCTGGGAGGACGGCGTCGACCCAATCCTGGCTATCGAGGGCCCGCTCGAACTGTGTTGAGCGCGCGTGCATCGATGCGTCGACGAGCAAGACCAGGGTCGTTACCACAAAGGGGATGATCAGCCAGCGCTGCGGCCCCCCGCGTCGTCTAGTTGAGCGGGGCGGCATCGCCATAACCCCTCAACGATACAAACGGTGCTCCTAGCTGGGCCGAGGGCCACGGCCTGTGCCGCATCACGGTCGCGTCACTTGGCACGGAGATGGTCCCAAAGCGGGCTAGAGCCCAGTCGAAAGCACCCGGACGACCTCATCTGTGCCTGACAAGTCCTCCAGGGTTGCGTCGGCGCCGAGCGCGGAAAGCTCTTTCAAGTTGTAACGTCCGGTCGCTACCAGCAAGCAGTGAGCGCCTCCCGCCACGGCGCACTCGAAGTCTCGCGGCGTGTCCCCTACAACCCAGGTCTGGCCGGGCGTAAGGCGTACCGCGCGCAGGGACGCCAGGCGTTCCAAGGCGATGGGCACGAGGGCGCGGCGGTCTTCAGAGTCGCTCCCATAGGCACCGGTTTCCAAGTCGAGCCATTGCTCGAGACCGAAGGCGGAAAGCTTTACCACTGCGTTCGGCGCGATGTTGCCGGTGAGCACTGACAGGTGGAACCGGTCGTCCTGGGACAGGACCTCGAGCAGTTGAGTAGCCCCTGGGCACGTGCTCCCATCGCGGGCGACCTGGTCCGCCGCCGCTGCCAGCTCGCGCTCGAGGTGCGCCAGGACAGCAGGCAGGTGGCCAGGGTCTTCACTGTGGAGAAGGGCCATGTACTCCCGCACTATCTGGGGGTCCGTCTTGCCGCTCATCCTCACTCTTTCGACCGGTAGCACGCCGAGGACGCACTCGATGGCCCTGTCGAAAACCGCCCCCCCTATCTCGCCCGCGCGTAGCAAGGTCCCGTCGATGTCGAAGAGGAGGAGCCGTTCTCTGGCCACGCCCCGACCCTACTCAGTTCACATACGGGCGCCCCGGGTGAAAGACTGCGAGGATGGAGATCAAGCCAGTCCGTATTACCACCACGCCCGAGTGGAAAGCCCTCGCCGACCACTTCGCGAAAGTGCGTGAGCTGCATTTGCGCGACTTGTTCGCCGAAGATCCCGGTCGTGCCCAATCGATGACGGTACAAGCCGGTGACCTCGTCCTCGACTTTTCCAAAAACCGCGTTGTTGCGGAGACGATGCGGTTGCTGGTAGCAGTCGCCGAGCGCGCTGGGCTCCCCGAACGGGCTCATGCCATGTTCTCCGGGCAGCACATAAACGTGACGGAGGACAGGGCCGTGCTCCATGTCGCCCTCCGAGCGCCAGAAGGAGCAGAAATCTTGGAGTCAGGGCAAAACGTCGTGCCTGAAGTGCACAAGGTTCTCCAAAAGATGGCTGTTTTTGCGGATGCCGTGCGGAGCGGCAAGTGGGTCGGTTTTACGGGGAAAAGGATAAAGAACGTTATCAATATAGGCATCGGTGGTTCAGACCTCGGACCTGCGATGGCGTACGAGGCTTTGCTGCCCTATTCGGAGCGCCAGCTCAACTTTCATTTCGTCTCAAACGTCGACGGCTCTGACATCTGGGAGGCCACCGCTCAGGCCGACCCGGCAGAGACACTTTTCATAGTGAGCTCGAAGACCTTTACCACTCTCGAGACAATCGGCAACGCCAAGACCGCGCGCGAGTGGCTTCTTTCCAGCCTCGGTGACCCCACTGCTGTGCGCAACCATTTTGTCGCGGTTTCTTCCAACAGCAAAGAGGTAGCGAACTTCGGCATCGATACCGAGAATATGTTCGGGTTTTGGGACTGGGTGGGCGGTAGGTACTCGTACGACTCAGCCATCGGGCTGTCGCTCATGATATCGATAGGGCCACGTCCGTTCCTTGACATGCTTGCCGGGTTCCACACGATAGACGAGCACTTCCGCTCGGCGCCGCTGGAGCGCAACATGCCGGTCCTGCTCGGGCTGATCGGTGCCTGGTACATAGACCTCTTCGGCGCGGAGACCCATGCGGTGCTGCCCTACAGCCATTACCTTTCGAAGTTCCCGGCTTATTTGCAGCAATTGGACATGGAGAGCAACGGGAAGAGGGTCACGCTTGCCGGCGAGCCCGTCGACCTCGCCACGGGCCCAGTGGTATGGGGCACTCCGGGGACCAACGGCCAGCACGCCTATTACCAATTGCTCCACCAGGGCACCCGCCTCATCCCGGCAGACTTCATAGGCTTTCTGCACCCACCTCACCGGGTCGGGGACCACCACGACCTCTTGATGGCCAATTTCTTCGCCCAAACGGAGGCTCTCGCCTTCGGCAAGAGCGAGGACCAAGCTCGTGCAGAGGGAATTTCCCAGAAGCTTGTCCCGCACAGGACCTTTCCCGGTAACCGCCCCTCGAACACCATCGTTGCGCCGGAACTTTCACCGAGGATCCTCGGGGAGCTGGTCGCCCTTTACGAGCACAAAGTGTTCACTCAAGGTGTTATATGGGGCATAAATAGCTTTGACCAGTGGGGCGTAGAGCTTGGCAAGTCCCTTGCCTTGCGGATCGTGCCCGAGCTCGTATCAGAGGCTTCGCCGCAACTTGGCCACGACAGCTCTACTAATGCTCTCATCAACCGCTACCGGGCAGCTCGCCGGCCATGACAGGCTTTCGCGCCCGCAAGCCGCGGGCTCGGTGCCAGCCCCCGCACGGTGAGGTGCCGGCGTGCTCCTAGTGCCTAAATCTGGCCCATGTAGCGGTAAAGGGCGCTCCGGACGAGAATGTCGAGGTCTTGGGGCGACCCGAGCAGTTCTTGGCCGTCCCAGACACGAAGCTCGAGCGGCACGAGCGCCTTGCGTTGGAGGCCGATGAGCTCCTCGTCGCTCGGCGCCGAGCTGAGCATGTCCACGATCAGGTCGAACACGACGGTGCCCCACCCAGACAGGGGCCGGCGCGACTGGTTGAAGTCCCTGACACGCCTGAGCGAGCTGCGGTCACTGTGCGCCAAGAGGTTCAGGTAACCCCAAGCAGGTGCGGGCTCCCCTCGTTCTTGGAGAGCGATGAGGACGTCACCCTGGATCAGGGCCTCGGCCAGTTGGACAACCGAGATGTCCGATTTCTGCTGTGGATGGCTCTGGTTCACGCCACTTGCTCCTGTCCGTGCTACGGCTGGTTCTCTCGCTTTGCGCATTACTGCCGGGCAGCCCCGGGCCCCCAAACAAGGTTTCGCCAACAATTACACGCGCGGGAGGGTGCTCGCACGTGAACGCCCCGAACGTTCACCTGATACCGCGCACAGATGTAGCTGTCGCGCGCTGGGCGCGCGGTAAGTGCAGATGTGGCAAACGGCGATCGGAGCGGCGGGTTCAGCCCCGCGGCGCAGCAGCCCCCGTCGCCTCGAGGGCACCGAGGGCTTCGAGCATGCGCGCAGAGCAGCTCGACATCTGAAGAGGAGGGCAGCGCCGTACGACTTCATCGACGAGGCGGGCGAACGCCTTGCCCGCTTCTGAGGCCTGGTCGAGCACCACTGGTTCGCCACGGTCGGCCCCAGCCGAGACGGAAGGCTCGATGGGGATGCTTGCGAGGAGCGGTGCCCCGATCTCCTCAGCGAGGCGCTCGCCGCCGCCGCTACCGAACAGCGGGTAATGCTCGCCGTGAGCGCAGGTGAACGAAGTCATGTTCTCGACGACCCCGACGGTACGGAGGTAGCTCTTGCGCGCCATTGCTGCCGCCCGGGCGGCCACCTTTTGGGCCGCTCGAGCCGGCGTCGTCACTACCAGGACCTCGGCGCTCGGGAGCATGCGGGCGAGGCCCATTTGTATGTCACCTGTGCCCGGTGGCATGTCGACGACAAGGTAGTCAAGGTCACCCCAGGCGACTTCCTCGAGGAAATGTTGTACCGCGCGGTTGAGCATCAAACCTCGCCACATGACGGGCTCGTCTTCGCCCGCCAGGAACCCCATGGACGCGACGCGAAGCTCGCCTTGGCCGAGCGGGCGGACAAGAGGCCGGATGACTTTTTTGCTCGGCTCGTCAGCGTCCCAAGCCCCTTCCAGCTGGCCGCTCAGGCCGAGCAGCCTCGGGACCGAGAACCCCGCGATATCGGCGTCGAGGACCCCGACGACGTACCCGCGCACGGCGAGCCCAGCGGCTAGGTTGACCGCGACCGAGGACTTGCCCACTCCTCCCTTGCCCGAAGAAACGGCGAGTACCCGCGCCCGCGGGGGCACGGCAGTTTTGGGGGGGTTTTGGCGGGCCTTCCATCGCGCGCGTGCCATCAGCGCCGCCTTTTGTTCACGGCCCATCTCCGAGGTCTCGACGGTGACCTCGGCGACCCCCGTGAGCGCGCCAACTCGGCCCGTCACCTCGGCTTTGATCTGGCCGCGGAGGGGGCAGGAGAGGGTCGTGAGCGCGAGACGGACGAGCACCTCGCCCGCAGGCCGCACCTCGACTGCGTCGACCATCCCGAGGTCGACAATGTTGTCGCCGAGCTCGGGGTCGACGACGGCGCGGAGCGCCTCCCTTACGGACGAAGGCGCCAACTGCCAGTCGCTGCTCACCTTGACATCGTACGGTCCTTTGAGGTGAGGGCTACCGCTGCCGCAATGTGCGGCCACCCTAGGAGCGCGCTGGAGCACCGGGAGAACTTCATCATCGGACAGCCTGTACGATGATGAGCAAACGCAGTGGGCACCAGGAGGCGTCGTGAGCACCACTTCAGCAATGAGTTCGACCGAGATCCTGCTCCTCACCGAAGGGGCGACGGCGAAGGTTAGGCAACTGCTCGACGAAGAGGGCAACCCGGAGCTCTGTCTCCGTGTGGCTGTCCGGCCAGGTGGGTGCTCGGGTTACTCCTATGAGATGTTCTTCGACACAGAGATCATGGACGACGACGTGCGATCAGGCGCGAGCGGCGTCAAGGTGGTGGTGGACCCAGCCAGCGCAGCACTGCTTATGGGCTCCACCTTGGATTACAAGGACGGGCTTCAGGGCGCCGGCTTTTCGATAAACAACCCCAACGCCACGCGCACCTGCGGGTGCGGCCAGTCCTTCAGTTAAGCGTCCGAGCACGTCTCTGTCCTGGCTCTCCGGCAGGCGTCCTATGTCGGCGCGGGCGCGCCTGGGCGCCTGAAGGGTGGCACGCCCAGCGGGGCCGTACACGCCCGTCGTACGTGCCGGCGACTGGCTCTTAGTGTCCGGCCAAGTCGGCAGCAAGGACGGGGCCCTGGTAGGAGGCGGCGTCGCGGCGCAGTTGCACCAGGCGGTCGCCAACCTCTGCCAGCTTCTTCAGCAGCACGGGGCAACACTGGCCGACGTCGTCAAAACGGGCGTCTTCATGGTCGACATCTCTCAGTTCGCGGCCATGAACGAGGCCTACGCCGAGGCCTTTGGCGAGCACCGACCAGCTCGCACAACGATTGGGGTCGCCGGGTTGCCGCTCGGTGCTGCTGTCGAGATCGACGCCTGGGCTTTCCGTCCAGTGCAGTAGGCCGGTAGTGATGCTGAGTGCGCTAGCTCCAGGCACGGCGCCGCCCTGCGTGCGAGCGTGGGGGCTCGTGGCCTACAGAGCCCAGCGGCTCTGGCCGAACCTGTAGCCGACTGAGCGCACTGTCGATATCAGGTTCGCCTGTTCTTCGCCGAGCTTGGCTCGAAGCCGCCGGATGTGGACGTCGACAGTCCGGGCGCCCCCGTAGTACTCGTACCCCCAAACACGCGACAGGAGGGTCTCGCGGGTAAATACCTTGCCTGGGTGGGTCGCCAGGAACTTGAGGAGCTCGTACTCCATGAACGTGAGAGAAAGCGGGTGCCCGGCTACTGAAGCTTGGTAAGTCTCGAGGTTGAGGACGAGCGGGCCATACTCGACGAGCTCGGGGCGCAGGCCGCGCCCCGTGCGCCAAAACAGGTGCGCGAGCCGCGCTTCCAGCTCTCTTGAGCTCAACGGGGTGACACAGAAATCGTCAAAGAGATCTTCCCGGAGCTCCAGGGCACCTAGCTGCTGGGGCGAAAGCACCAATAGCAGTGGGGCAAAGGGGACGTCGCGCTTTCGGAGCGCCCGGCAAAGAGCAAAAGCTGCGTCCGGTTGCTCGTCCGCACACACAACACCGCCTGACCAACCGTCCTCAGGCTCGTACTGCTCTGCGTCGCCCGCCGAGCCGACAAACTTCCAGGCGTAGCTCGACATCGACAGCGTTTGAGAAACCGTTACAGGGGGCGGGTCTGGGAAAACGAGGAGCGGTTCCAAAGGTTCCTCCGGTCCGCCGCTCTTAGAGCGCTTCCAGGTAGCGACGGACCTCGAAGGGGGTCACCTCGGCCTTGTAGGCGGCCCATTCGGCTCGCTTGTTGCGGAGGAACCACTCGAAGACGTGCTCACCGAGTGCTTCGGCGACAAGCTCCGAGCCCTCCATCGCGTCCAAGGCCTCCGCGAGCGAAGCCGGCAACGACTTGATCCCCTCGGCGAGGCGCTCTTGCGGCGACATCTGGTAGATGTTCGCGCCAGCTTCTCTGGGCAGTTCGTAGCGGCCTTTTACCCCGGCGAGGCCCGCTGCGAGGACAACTGCCCACGCGAGATAGGGGTTGGCGCCTGGGTCTGGGGACCGGTACTCGATGCGTGTCGAATCGCGCTTGCCCTTTTTTGTGGGCGGCACGCGCACGAGGGCGGAGCGGTTGTTTTGCGCCCACGAAATATAGACCGGCGCTTCGATGAGCGGCTGGTCCTCCTGCGAGATGATCAGGCGCTTGTACGAGTTAACCCATTGGTTCGTTATCGCCGTTATCTCCCGCGCGTGGTGGAGCACACCGGCTATGAAGTGCCTCGCGACCTCCGATAGGTGGTACTCGTCCGAGTCGTCATAAAAAGCATTTGTGTCGCCGTCAAAAAGTGACAGGTGCGTGTGCATGCCAGACCCCTGGACACCACCGACCGGCTTGGGCATGAAGGTGGCCAATATCCCGTTTTTGGAGGCCATTTCCTTCACCACCACCCGCACGAGCATCACCGTGTCCGCCATGGTCATCGCGTCCGTGTAGCGAAGGTCGATCTCATGCTGGCTCGGCGCGTCTTCGTGCTGGCTGTACTCGACTGGGATGCCCATCTCTTCGAGCATGAGGACCGTCTCGCGCCGCAACGCGGTGGCACGGTCATTGCCCATCAGCTCGAAATAAGAACCTTTGTCCAGGGGCTCTGGTGCTTGGCCGGGCCCAGCGGGGGGCTTGAAGTAGAAATACTCGAGCTCCGGGGCAATATAAAAGGAAAAGCCCTGGTCACGGGCTTGGTTGAGCACCCTGCGCAAGACGTGGCGAGGGTCTCCTTCGAACGGGGTCCCATCCAGGTTGATGATGTCGCATACCACCCGTGCCACCGGGGCCCCGCCCGAAAGGTAGGGCAGGAGCTGGAAAGTCTTCGGGTCCGGCACAGCGAGGACATCGCTCTCCTGGACCCGCGAAAAGCCGTCGATCGCCGACCCGTCGAAGGTCATCCCTTCGTCGAGGGCGTTTTCGAGCTCGGCGGGGGTGATGTTGAACGCCTTCGGGATCCCGAGCACGTCGGTGAACCACAGCTGGACGAAACGGATCCCACGCTCCTCCACGGTCCTGAGCACGTAGTCCTTCTGGGAGTCCATCGTCTCTCCTCCGCCCGCGACACTGCCCGTGCGCCGGGCCCTTCGGCTATGCAACGATAGACCGCACGTGGGAAGTTTGCCGGCGTGGCCGGTGGGCGGCCTGCGCCGTTTACACAGAGTTCACAGAGGAGCAACATACTCGCCATACGGGAGTGCCACCGTGGGCTGCCGCAGTGGCGCGTCCCCCGGCGCCGCCACCTCTGAACAGATGAAGAAAGGGGTAGTACCTTGGCCCTCGAGAGGCGAACGCCCGAGGAGGTCCTTTCGCAGGTCAAACGGGACGGAGTCGAGATCGTCGACGTCCGTTTCTGCGACTTGCCCGGCCTGATGCAACACTTCTCAATCCCTGCTCATGAGCTGAGCGAGTCGGCATTCGAGGACGGCCTCGGTTTCGACGGCTCGTCCATCAGGGGGTTCCAGGAGATCCAGGAGTCGGACATGCTCCTGGTGCCGGACCCGGACACAGCGGTGCTGGACCCCTTCCGCCAGCACAAGACGCTCAACATCAACTGCTTTGTCCGTGACCCCGTGACCGGCGAGTCCTACACGAGGGACCCGCGATATGTCGCAAAGAAGGCCGAGGACTACCTGGTTTCTACAGGCGTCGCCGATACCGCGTACTTTGGGCCCGAAGCTGAGTTCTTTATTTTCAACGACATCCGCTTCGACCAGAACGCCCACGAGGGTTACTACTACATCGACTCGGTCGAGGGTATTTGGAACACCGGCAAGTTGGCCGCCGACGGGGCTCCCAACCTGGGCTTCAAGCCCCGCCACAAGGAGGGGTATTTCCCTGTCCCGCCGATGGACCATTTCCAGGACCTGCGTTCCGAGATGATCTTGATGATGGAAAAAATGGGGATCGAGATCGAAGTCCAGCACCACGAAGTTGGCACCGCGGGCCAGTCAGAGATCGACATGCGCTTCGACACTCTCCTTACGATGGCCGACAAGCTCATGCTCTACAAGTACGTCGTCAAGAGCGTTGCCCGCGCGAACGGTTATACGGCCACCTTCATGCCCAAGCCCCTTTACGGTGACAACGGTTCGGGCATGCACGTCCACAGTTCGCTCTGGAGCGGCGGGGACCCCTTGTTCGCCTCGGAGCTCGGGTATGCGGGGCTATCGGACATGGGCCGCCACTACATCGGTGGCCTTCTCAAGCACGCTCCTGCGATCCTCGCCTTCGCGGCTCCTACGACCAACAGCTACAAGCGGCTCGTGCCCGGTTATGAAGCGCCCGTGAACCTTGTTTACTCGCAGCGCAACCGCTCCGCTGCTTGCCGTATCCCCCTCTACTCCAAGAGCCCCAAGGCCAAGAGGGTTGAGTTCCGCTGCCCCGACCCTTCCTGCAACCCGTACCTTGCGTTTTCAGCCATCCTTATGGCCGGCCTCGACGGCGTGCAGAACAAGATCGAACCGCCGGACCCCGTGGACAAGGATCTCTACGACCTCCCCCCCGAAGAGCTCGCGAAGGTCCCCCAGGTGCCCGGCTCCCTCGAGGAGTCCCTTGCGGCTCTCGAAGCAGACCATGAGTTCCTCCAGGCCGGAGGCGTCTTTACGGACGACCTCATCGAGACCTGGGCCGAGTACAAGCGAGCTCACGAGATCGACCCCGTGCGCCTACGGCCGCACCCGTGGGAGTTTTACCTCTACTACGACATCTAGCCTCTGAGCTGCTAGGACGTCGTTCCGAAGTACGTCTGGTCTAGAAATGGTCTAGAACCCGGCACCAGGGCGTTTTCGGTCGGGCGAGCGCCATAACTGCGAGCATCTAGCTCCTCGGTCGCCTCGGCGTGGAACGCGCTGGCTGCTCGCTGGCCAGTTCTGCCATGCCCCTCGGCACGCCGGCCAAGACACAAAGGAGCTTTGTTTGCACGGGCGTCAGGTCGTGGCGTTCGGAAATATGGCCGAAGTTGCCCTGCACCAGGCGCGAGAGCTGGATGAGCCCATCCGCAGCGCTGAGCTGTCCGTCCCCGCCGCCAAGGTGGCCCCCGCAGTGGGATGGAGCGCCACGCCGACTATGGCGCGAGCCCGTTCCTAGGCGTCTCTTATGACGACCGTCCTGGCCACCTTGTCGTGCAGGCACTGTCGTTCCCCGTCCCAAAGGCACCAAAGATCGTCGATCAAACCGAGGAAGCTCACCAGGCTGAAGGCGAAATAGATCGCGGGCCGGCCCCAGCACACTTCCGGCGTCAAGGGTTCGAGACCGCTCTGGTCGAGCCTTACTCGCATCGGCCTTATATGGACGATGGCCTTCCCTGGCGTCCGTCCCCATCGGCGGTTGGCAAAGCCCTCCCACAGCACCTCGGCCGCGACCGCGAGCAGCGAGCATGCGAAAAAGATGCCGTCGGCACGGGCAACTTCTTGGGGTGGGAGGGTCGAGGTCCCATTGGTTGAGGAAGCAAGAGCATTGATGTGGTTGACGAGGTAGATGATCGCCGGGATCTCGCACAAGGCAATTACGGGCAGGAAAATGATGCCATCCAAGATCCGTGCTCCGAGCCTCGTCCACTGGCCTGCCAACGAGCTCGGGCCGCTGTCTGGCAAGTGGTAACGGGCCCCTTTGTAGTAGCTGGGGCCATGTCCCACCGAGGCCCCGGAGCCGGGGTAAGGGTAACCGGGGAGGCCTCCATGAGGCGCTCGGTAACCGCCGCCGTAGGGAGGAGCCGGCGGCGTGGCGTAGGGAGGAGCCGGCGGCGTGCCGTAGGGAGGGTGCGCTGGGGAGGGAGGCTCTTGCGGGGGGTGGACCGGCCAGACGGGGCCGGGAGATGAGCCCTGCTCCGCTGGGTTTGGCCAATCAGGCACACCAGCCTGGCTCATTGACAGGAAGCGTAGCCAAAGGGTCGTAGCATCAGGCTGTGGCAGCTGGCCCTAATTTGCTGCCCCGCGACGGCGAAGCGGTCCTCCACGAAACATGGGTGCCCCCAAGCGAAGCCGACGACCTGATGAAGGCCCTGATCGGGGCGGTGGACTGGCAACAAGAGCACGCTCGCTTCGGGGCCAAGACTGTCCCCTTGCCTCGGCTCACCGCATGGTACGGCGACGTTGGCTACCGCTACTCGGGCGTCGTCCATCCTCCCCGGCCGTGGCTTGACTTACTGGCGGACTTGCGTGGCCGTCTCCCGCCGCCTGGGGGCGTCAGCGCGAGCTCGCCTGGTTGGCGCCCCAATTCGGTGCTCGTAAATTTCTACAGGGACGGGCGCGACAGCATGGGGTGGCACAGCGACGACGAAGCCGTGCTCGGCTCTCTGCCAACGATCTGGTCGATCAGCCTGGGCGCCACGAGGCTCTTCCTCTTCCGGCACCGCCAAACCGCTGAGCGCGTAGGTGTCGACCTCGGCCACGGGAGCTTGCTCGTGATGGCTGGCGACTGCCAGCGCTGCTGGCAGCACGCTTTGCCCAAGACGTCCCAACCAGTTGGCCCTCGATTGAACCTGACGTTCCGCCTCACCGGCGCCGCGCGAGCGGACGCAGGGGTGAGATGACACAAGGGGAACCAACAAGCGCTTCAGGGGGTTGCACTATCGTCGCAGCATTGGTTGTCAGGTCGTCGCGAGGCTTAGGGGGTGAGAGAGCCCTGAAGGGCGCTCGGCGCGCACTGGGAGGCGTCTTTTCGTTATTAGCACTGGCAGGACTTGTCGGCGCGTGCGGCGGTGGGGGGCACAAGTCAGCAACGACCACTTCCCGGTCGACGTCTACGTCACTTGCTACCACCACCACGAGGGCCATCCCCACCACGACCGGCTCGACAACGACCACCGTCGCCGTGGCGGTCGTCAATGGCGTCCTGACGGTGTTGTCGCCCATCGGGCTCAATGTCCGCGCTGGGCCGTCCAAAACGGCAACAATCATCGCGACAGCTGCTCAAGGCACCGTCCTCCAAGTGTTAGGCCGCACACCTGCCGACGGTGGCTGGTACAAAGTTCACGGCGCGACCGCCCTTGGTTGGATGACTGCCAACCCCGCATATAGCGCTGCTGGGAGATTTGGGACCTATAGCTCGACGCCGTTCAAGGTGCTCTACCCAGCTGGCTGGGTAGTTTCAGGGGCGCCCGCACCGGGCGTGACGTTCCGCAACCCCCGAGGATCTGAATCAGTCGTGATTGTGGCAGGCCCCAAGGTCTCCAAATTGCCAACCGTGGCACAGGGTGCGGGTATTTCCGAGCACGGCCAGCAACAGGTCGTAGCATGCGGCATAACCGCACTGCTGCGTACGTACAACACCGCGAGCCCGGGCCGCTACCTCGCGGACGTTGCCTTTTCTATCAATGCCAAGCACGCCATGGCCCTCAAGGCGACTTTGCCGTCCCTGGCTCGGCTCCGCACCGTCCTCGACTTTGTGAACTCGGTGTCGTTCCCGTTCCCCGTGTGCGTGGGGCGGCCACCGGCGCCGACCTCTACCACTCAATAACCGAGGGCGGCGAAGAACACTAGCGCGGCACAAGGGCTCGAGGCGCCACCGTTGGGTGGCCCTACCGCGGGACCGGCTATTGAGAGCCGGCCCCGCAAAGGGGAGCTAGTTAGAAGTTGAACTGGTTGATGTTGGCAGCATCGAACACGAAAGGCAGCCCCAAGAGGATGGTGTGGTCCGGGCCCACTGTGTACTTGCCCAGCTTGCCACCCACAAAGCTCTGGCCTTGTGCATTGGTTATCGCCTTGGAAGCGAGCTCAACCGCTGCGTACGCGGCCAGATAGCCGAGGTTGGCGGGGTTCCACAACGCAAATTCTTGGCATGTCCCGTCGGCGACGAACTTCTTCATCTCGTCAGGTGTCCCAAGGCCCGTGAGCTTGACCTTGCCCCGGTACGTTGCCGTGTCGAGGACGACCGCGGCGGCCGCGATACCGACTGTCGTGGGTGAAATGATGCCCTTCAGGTTGGGGAACTCGGAGAGCAAGCCTTCTGTTACCTCGGTAGAGGTAGCAGTGTCGTCGTTGCCGTAGACAGTCTTGACGAGGTCGAGGTGGGGGTAGCTCTTGAGCTCCTGCTTCATGTACCCGATCCAGGTGTTCTGGTTGGTGTCGTCGATGGAGGCCGACACGATCGCGATCTGGCCTGAAGCGGCCGTCGGGTTCGCGGCGTCGATCTCCTTGGCGAGCATCTGCACCTCGATATCGCCTAACCCTTGAGGCGAGGCTTGGTCGATGAACAGGTCACGGCAGTTCGTGTCAGAGTCATAGGTGACGACGACAATGCCCTTTTTCATGGCTGAGTTGAGGGTCGGGCAGAGGGCGTTCGGGTCGGTGCCCGAGATGATGATTGCGTTGACGCCCTTGGTGATTTCCGATTGGATGACGGGTAGTTGCGAGGCGGGTGTGTCGGTCGTCCCACTGGTCTCGACGCCGTTTTCACCCAGTTGCTTGAGGGCGGCGAGAGCTCCACCGGTCTTCACGCTGTCTGCGGTGACGAAGTAGGAGTTACCGAGGTTCTTCGGGATGACGGCCACCTTGAGCCCCTTGACCAGCGCAGGCGAAGCCTGCGCAGCCCCAGAGGCGACAAGCGTGGTGGCGGCCATGGCGGCGACCGCCACTCCTGCGAAGACCGCCCTCCACTTTGGAACTGTCGAACGCATGGTTCCTTTAAATCCTTTCACTTAATTAGTGGAGTACTGGACCAGACCAAAATAGGTTCTTCATTACCTCCTTTCGCCTCAAGAAGTACCGGGTAGCCGGTAATGGTCGACGAAGCGCCGCGCCCGGTCGGCCAGCTCTCCCGCGTTGGGGATGAGCACGCTGAGCAGGAGGAGCCCTCCGGTAACGATCTCCAGAGCATTGGGGTTGAAGTTCGCCAGCAGCAGGGCGCTTTGGAGGCCGCAGTAGACGAGCACGGCCAGAACGACTCCGTAGAGCGTCCCCTTGCCCCCAAAGATCGACACGCCGCCCAAGAGCACGGCGGCGACCACTGGGAGGACGAGGGTTGTGCCGTTGTCCGCTTCCGAAGTGCTCAGCCTGAAGGTGTAAAGCACTCCGGCCATCGAGCCCACGAGGCCAGATACCATGAATAGCAAGGTCTTCACCCGCTTGACTCGGATACCTGCGAACTGGGCGGCTTCCTTGTTCCACCCGATGGCGACAACCGAGCGCCCAAACGGCGTCGCATGGAGCACTACACCGAAGATGACAGCAAGCACGACGAAGATAACGGCGGAGTACGAGAGCAGGCCGAGGGTGTGAGGTACCGGGTTTACCCCGATACTCGTGTACCGGGCGGGTAAGTTGGTGACGATCGCCGGGCCGAGGATGATCTCCGAGATGCCTTCATAGAGCGTCATCGTGCCTATGGTCACGGCCAGGGACGGGAGCCCCAAGCGAGTCACCAGCAGACCGTTGCAAGTGCCACAAACTAAGCCGGCGACAAGAGTGCAAATGATGATCAGCGGCATCGACCAATGGTTTTCCCACAGATAGCCGACGAGGCTGCTCGATAGAGCGAGCGTGGAGGCGATCGACAGGTCGATCTCGCCGGAAAGGATCACGAGCGTCATGGGCAATGTCATGAGGGCGAGCTCGCCGTAGAGGAGGCAGACGTTGCTGAACACGTTCTCCGAGGTGAGGAACTGGTGAGAGGTCGCGGCCCCGATCAGCACAGTCAGGACCAAGGCGATGACGAGCGCGCTTTCCCAGCGGATGAGGGGCCGCAGGTGCTCACCGACTGGCTTCTTGCCTTGGGGCGATGCCGTCGCCCTCTCGATTGCCGTAGCCGGGACCGGGACCAAGGCCTCGGGCCTACTTTCCTTGTGCAAGGCAGCCTCAGGTCTCATGTTGCAGGTTCCTCTTGCGCAAAGCGTTCGTCAGGCGGACCGAGATCCCGTGGTCAAGTGATATCGCCACAACGATCAGCAGGCCATCGATGGCGGGGTCCCAGAACGACGAGATCCCTAGGACGTAAAGCGCTTGGTTTATGGTCGTCAGGAGCAGGGCCCCGAACGCGGCGCCTACTACCGTCCCGCTCCCACCGAAGATGTTGACGCCACCGACTACCACCGCAGCGATGACGGTGAGCTCGTAGTTCAAGCCGGCCGTCGAGTCTATGGTCTGGTAATTCGCTGCCCACAGGACGCCGGCGAGCCCGGCAATACCTCCGCACAGCAAGTAGGCAGTGAAGATCCGCTTGCCCTTGGGGATCCCGGCCAGCGTGGCCGCATCAGGGTTGGACCCGATCGCGTACAGCTCACGGCCGGCACGGAACGAGCGCAGGCAGTACGCTACGACGCCGACCAAGATCGCGACGACGACGGTGAGATAAGGCACAGAGCTCAGCTCTGACCAGCTGGCGGTGGGTATGCCAAGGAACCCGCTCGGCAGAGTGCTGGCGATCACCAGCCCGCCACCGACAACGAGGACGTCGATAGCGCGGAAGATGTAAAGCGTCGCCAGGGTGACTACCAGGCCCGGGACACGGGCGATGGCAGTGATGGCGCCGTTCACGGCACCACATGCGAGCCCGATGACCAGCCCGACCAAGAACACCGCGACGATCGGGATCCCATGGACCTGGGAGAAAAGGTTGGACGACAGGTAGGCAGAGAGGCCAAGGACTGAGCCGACCGAGAGGTCCACCTGCCTGGTTAGCACGACCATCGTCTCTCCCATAGCGAGGAGGGCGAAGATGACCGCGTCGGTGAAGATGAACTTGATGTTCTGGCTATCTACGAACCTTGGCTGGATCAAGGCCGTGACGGCAACGAACACCACGAGCACAGCGACGATACCGAGCTCTCGGACCCTGAATATGAGGTCGGCGATGCGGCGCGGGCTCGTGTCCTCGTTGAGCTCACCGACGGCGCCCATGACCGCGCTCATGACGCTACCTTGTCTGCCTGGCCCGTCGCCGCCGCCACGATGGCTTCCTCGGAGGCGTCGTCATGGCTGAACTCGGCGACCAGCCGGCCCTCGCGCATTACCAGCACCCGGTCGGCGACCCGGAGCACCTCGGGCAGCTCCGACGAGATCATGAGGACTGCCACGCCTTGTTCGGCGAGCTCGACGAGCAGGCGGTGAACCTCGCTCTTCGTTGCAACGTCTATGCCCCTGGTCGGTTCGTCGATGATCAGGAGCCGAGGCCGGCGGCTGAGCCACTTGGCGAGGACGCACTTTTGCTGGTTGCCGCCCGAGAGCGTCGAGACCCGGTTCGAGAAGCGCCCGTACCGGAGGCTCAACCGTGTCGCCCACTCCTCGGCATAGCGGTGTTCGGCGGAACGCCTCACCAGGCCGAAGCGTTGCAGGCGGGCGAGCGACGGGAGGGCGATGTTGCCTCCGATGGACAGTTCCATGATGAGGCCCTGGAGCCGCCGGTCTTCGGGCACAAGGCCGACGCCCGCCTCCATCGCCGCCACCGGGGCGCCTCTTTTCAGCTTCTTCCCGCCGACGCGGACCTCGCCCGCGTCGTAGCGGTCGATACCGAAGACAGCTCTCGCGACCTCGCTGCGGCCGGCACCCACCAGCCCCGCGAGAGCGACGATTTCGCCGCTGCGGACTTGGAACGAAACGTCGACGAAGACTCCCTCCCTGGTCAGCCTGTCGACCTCGAGCACGACGTCGCCGCGCTGAGCTCCAACTCTTTGTTCGCGTTCGACCACGTCACGGCCGACCATCGCCCGGACGAGGTCGTCTGAGGTAAGGCCTTGCAGGAGGCTCGACAGGACCCGCTGGCCATCGCGCATCACCGTGACGCGCTGGCAGACGCCGAAGACCTCCTCCAGCCGATGGGAGATGAACAATACGGCCGCGCCAGAGGCACGGAGGGTCTCGACGACTCGGAACAACCGCTGCACTTCGTACGCCGACAGCGCGGCAGTGGGCTCGTCCATGATGATCACTCGGGCGTCCAATGAGAGCGCCTTGGCGATCTCCACGATCTGCTGGTCGGCGATCGAAAGGCCGCGCGCGATCCGTTGAGGGTCTAGGCGCACCCCGAGCGGCTCGACGAGCTCGAGGACACGGCGGTTCATGACGCGCGAGTCGATACGCCGCCCGCTGCGGAGGGGTTGGCGGCTCATGAAAATGTTCTCCGCCACCGTCAGGTCGGGGAAAAGTGTCGGTTCCTGGTAGATCACGGCGATCCCTGCGTCGCGAGCCGCGGCGGGGCTAGAGATGAACACCTCACGGCCCCCGATGCGCAGGGCCCCTGCGTCCGGCGGGTGGACACCAGCCAAGACCTTTACCAGCGTCGACTTCCCGGCACCGTTCTCACCGACCAGGCCATGGGTCTCGCCCGCGTAGAGCTCCAAGGACACGTCCACTAGCGCTCGCACAGCCCCGAAAGCCTTGCTCACATGCTCCATGACCAGGAGCGGCTCGGCTGTCCCGCCCATGGCAGAGGCGCCCTCGGGGGCGGGACGGCTTGGGGGCCGCGCGCCGTCGTCCACAGGGCCAGATGCCACGTCGCTACTTGCCTTCAAGCGCTCGTGGAACGCCGCGCCGCCCGAGGCGTTCACGCGTCCCATCGATGGCGAGAGCGACGCCGACACTGAAACGTTTCAACTTCGGCGTCTCCCATGCACAATTTGACGCATAACGACTTGGTCCCCCCCCAATGTAAGACTGACCACCCGGACGATAGCCACATGGGGATGGCATGTCAAGGCAAGTCGAGGGTCTCCCATCACCTTCACACGGAGGGAATTTGTTATTGTGCGGTCCTGGTCGGCCGGCGGCTCGAAGCCCTCACGATCAGTTCGGGTTCGAAGCGGACCGAATGATGACGATGGTCCGAACGTGCGGTCTCTTCGAGCAACAGCTCTGCCGCGGCGGCGCCGAGCTCGAACTTTGGTTGCCGGACAGAGGTGAGGGAGGGCGAGAGCATGGAGGCGAAAGAGACGTCGTCGTAACCGACCAGTGCCACGTTCCCGGGCACGTCGACTCCCGCCTCCGTGAGGCCCTTCAGCACTCCAAGCGCCAGCAGGTCATTGGCGCACATGACCGCCGAGGGAGGAGGAGAACTCGACAGCAGGGCGGCTGCTGCGGCTTCGCCCTGCTCGACCGTGAGGGCGCTCACTGAGATCTCCTCTATGGTAGCCGGGGCCGTTCGCCGCGCCCGTCTCAGCGCGCGCCACGCTCCCTCGCGGCGATCCGCGCACTGACGGATGGACAGTGGCCCGTTTACCAACGCGATGGAGTTGTGGCCCAGGTCGAACAAATGGCTGGCGGCCAGTTCGCCGCCGCGCGTGTCGTCCACCGTCACCGAGCAGAGGTCGACGCCGCTCCCATCCCGGTCGATCAGCACACAAGGGATGCCGCGCCCCGCCAGTTCAGCCACGCTGTCCAGCTCGGGAGCAACTGGTGCTATCAGCAAACCGTCCACGCGATGCTCCTCGAGGACGCGCAGGTAGCGCCGCTCACGCTCCATGGACTCGTCGCTCGAACAGACCATGAGCACGTAGCCCTCATCCCGCAGTACCCGCTCTGCGCCTCGGACCATTTCGGCGAAAAACGGGTTGGCAAGGTCGATGAGCACGACCCCGACGGTCCGGCTCTTGCCTACGCGTAACTGGTGAGCAGCCGTGCTGCGGACAAACCCCGTCATGTCGATCGCGTCCAGGACGCGTTCCCGGGTGGCGGGCGCCACCATGAACGGTCGGTTGAGCACGTTCGACACCGTCCCGAGCGACACCCCGGCTAGCGTCGCCACGTCGCTGATGGTCACCCTCTTGGGCTGGGCCGGCGCGGGGCCCGCTTTAGCTGAGCTCCGGGAAGTTCGCGCGGGTCGCCGGTCAGGTGCCGGCCTGGGCCAAGTGGCGTCGGGTGGCCTTGACATACCCTCGGCGCGTCGCTACCCTAACGCTTGAGCGTCAAGCTTCAAGTAGGGGGGGATGTGCGCTGCGTTTGCGTGTGCGCATCTCAAGCAATTGGAGTGCACAAAAGAGCGCTTTTGGGCAGCGTTTTTGAAACGATTCATTGCCAGGGAGCAAAAGGGCCGGGAGGCGCCCACCTGCCAGGGCCCGCACTTCCCGGCCGGAGGCTTTGATACGACATGTCGGTAGATAAGGTACACGAACCTCGGGGCGCGGGAGCGGGCGCCCGGGAGGGTGGCCGGATGGGCTCTGTATGACACAACGGGTGTGCTTCCAGTTGCGGGTCAGCCCAGAGCACGTCGAAGAGTACCTGAGGCGCCACTCGGCAGTCTGGCCGGAGATGCGGGCTGCCCTGAGCGCGGCCGGCTGGCACAATTATTCGCTCTTCTTGGCCCCGCCGGGCACCGTCATCGGCTACCTGGAGTGTGAGGATTTCGAGGGAGCCCGGCGTGCCATGGAGAAAACAGAGGTGAACGCCCGGTGGCAGAAGGAAATGGCGCCCATGTTCGAGGGCCTTTCTGGGAGGCCACCGGACGAAGCGATGGATCCCCTCCCGGAGATCTTCCACCTCGACTAAAAGACGGGGCCCCTACCCACCGCGACCAAAAGGCTAGGACAGGAACGATGACCGACATCAAGAACGTAAAAGAGACATTGAGGCAGCAGTGGATCGAGACCCCGTCGTGGGCTTTCGGCAACTCGGGTACAAGGTTCAAGGTCTTCAGCCAGCCCGGCGTCGCCCGTAACCCCTACGAAAAGCTCGAAGACGCGGCCCAAGTGCACCGCTTCACAGGTGTCACCCCGTCCGTGGCCCTGCACATACCCTGGGACAAGGTAGACGACTACGACGACCTGGCCAAACACGCTGCCAACCTGGGCCTTCAGATCGGCGCCATCAACCCGAACGTGTTCCAGGAACCGGACTACAAGCTGGGCAGCGTCTGCAACCCGGACCCGAGGATCCGCCGCAAGGCTACGGACCACCTAGTCGAATGCGCTGAGATCGCCGGGCTCACGGGTTCCCACTCCCTCAGCCTTTGGTTCGCCGACGGCACGAACTACCCTGGTCAGGACGATATACGGGCTCGGCAGGACCGCCTTGCCGAGGCCTTGAACCAGACATACCAGGCTCTCCCCGAAGGGGTACGTCTGCTCCTCGAGTACAAGCTGTTCGAGCCCGGTTTCTACACGATGGACGTCCCCGACTGGGGGACGTCGCTTCTGCACTGTATGGCGCTCGGGGACCGGGCTTTCGTATTAGTGGACACGGGCCATCACGCGCCCGGCACCAACATCGAGTTCATTGTCGCTGGCCTGTTGCGGGCCGGGCGGCTCGGAGGTTTCCACTTCAACAGCCGGTTCTATGCCGACGACGACCTTATGGTAGGGGCCGCCGACCCATACCAGCTGTTCCGCATCATGCACGAGATCGTGTCCGCCCATGCCGTGGACCGCAGTGCCCAAGTCGCGTTCATGCTCGACCAGTGCCATAACCTGGAGCCGAAGGTACCAGCCGAGATCCGCTCGGTCATGAACGTACAGGAAGCCACCGCGAAGGCACTGCTCGTCGACCAAAAGGCCCTGGTTGCCGCCCAATTGCGGGGCGACGTGCTGGGGGCGTACGAAGTGCTCTTGGACGCGTACAACACCGATGTGCGGCCCATGCTCGCCGACTTGCGGGTGGACATGGGCCTCGACCCAGACCCCATCGGCGCCTACGCTCGCTCGGGCTACCAGGACCAGATTGTGGCGGAAAGGGCCACCGGGCAAGCCGCCGGGTGGGGGGCTTGAGCGGCATGGGGACGTCAGAGCGGGCGCGTTGAACAGGTTGGGCCGCGACCGCCCGGCGCTCTTCGCGGCCATAGACCTGGGTGCCTCGAGCGCCCGTATGGCCGCTGGGCGCCTCGAAGGCGGCCGCCTTGAGATGCGAGAAGTAACCCGTCTCAGCAATGGGCCGGTCCCGCTCCCTGACGGTCTGCACTGGGACTTGCTGCGCATCCACCACGGAATGTTGGAGGCGCTTGGCCGGCTGTCGCGCGAAGCGAGCGATGCCGAGCTTTGGGTCGGTATCGACAGCTGGGGTGTCGACTACGGCCTGCTCGACGCCGAAGGGCACCTCCTCGGGCCCCCCTTCCACTACCGGGACTCTCGCACTGATGGCCAACTCGCGGTCCTGGGCTCGCTAGTAGCGCTGGCACGCGTGTACCAGGCTACTGGCATCCAGGAAATGGCCATAAACACTATTTGCCAGTTGCTGGTCGAGCGGTCAAGCGCGGCCTACTCGGTCGCCTCCCATCTCCTTTTGGTGCCGGACCTGCTGGCTTACCTGCTCACCGGCGAGCGTCGCTTCGAGCGCACGAACGCGTCCACCACCCAGTTGGTGGACAGCCGTACCGGCCAGCTCGTCGACTGGCTGTTCCCGCTGCTCGACATCCGCCGGGACCTGTTCCCGTCGCCCGTGCAGCCCGGTGAGATCTACGGCCCGGCCCTGGGGGCGGTGGTGAGCACCGTGGGTATCCCGTTCCCGCCCACCGTGGTGGCGGTCGCTTCCCATGACACGGCGTCTGCTGTGCTGGCGGTGCCGGCGAGCACAGTCAATTTCGCTTATGTCGTGAGCGGGACATGGTCCCTCGTGGGGCTGGAGCTCGAGGCGCCGCTCATCTCGGACGCCACCCGGGCTGCCAACTTCTCCAACGAGCTCGGCTACGCCAACACCGTGCGGTTCCTGAAAAACGTCATGGGTTTCTGGATGCTGCAAGAATGCGAGCGGTCCTGGGCGCTTGAGGGCGACCCGGCGAACGTGGTCGAGCTCCTCCCGGCTGTTGAGGGTTGCACACCCTTCCGGTCACTAGTCGACACCGCTGACGCCGCCTTCGCCGTACCGGGGGACATGCCGGCGCGCATACGGGAGGCGTGCGCTCGACGCGGCGAACCGGTCCCGGCGACGAGGGCTGAAATGGTGCGCTGCGTCCTTGACAGCATGGCCCTGGCCATCGCCGACGCGCTGGCGGAGGCGCAAGCTTGTAGCGCCAGGGTGGTGGAGGTGCTCCACGTAGTGGGCGGCGGCTCGTCCAACCGTTGTTTGCTCTCCCTCTTGGCCGCGGTCACCGGCCTCGATGTCGTAGCAGGCCCGGCCGAGGCCTCGGCCATCGGCAACCTTTTGGTGCAGTTCCAGGCCGCGGGCCTCATCGCTGGCCGTGAGGAGATGCGCGCCTTGGTCGGCCGTTCCTTCCCGCTCGTGCTTGCTCACCCCGACCCGGCCTTGGCGCGTGCTGCCGCTGGCGCCCGCGCCCGCTGGCGGCCAAGCGCGGCCCAGCCCCTCCTGGAGACCGCTAAAGGACCAGGGTGAAAAAATGACCGCCGTGCTCAGCGCTGCCCGCGACTACGGCGCAGTCAGCTCGCCTCAAGCAGCTCCATTACCTCTTCGTGCAGTTCGGGGCTGGCGGCTGCGACGAGCGATTCGGAACTGACCGACCAAGGGTGGCCATCCAGCCCGGTCACTTTGGCGCCCGCTTCCTCGGCGAGCAGGGCCCCTGCGGCGGGGTGCACGGGGCTCACTGAGAACAAGACGTACGCGGAGATCCTGGCAGCGGCCAAGTAAGCCAACGAAACCGTAGAGCCGAAGGAGCGCAGCTCCCAGCGTTCGCTCGCTGCCACCGCGCTCATGAACCTCGCGTACCGCCCGCGCTGTTCCTTTTCGGACGGCCACCCCTCGATCACGATTGTCCGGCTGTCTGGGCTCGCGCGAAGGCGGCGCGCATGAGTGCCCCGGATGGCAAATGCGCCCGTGCCGTGCTGCGCGACATAAACGTCGCCAGTCGCGCCATCGCCGACGGCGCTACAGGTTGCACTTACGCCCTCGATCAACGCTACGTTTACGGAAAAGATCGCAAGATGTGAAGCAAAATTGCGCGTCCCGCAGATGGGGTCGACAAGCCAGCAAGGGTACCCAGGTGCGGCTTCGCCGCCGCTTTCTTCACCGATCACGGGGTAATGGAACTGCTCTCCGAGCACCAGTTTTATTGCTTCTTCGGCGGCGATGTCCGTCCCCGTCACGATATCGAGACCGCCTTTGGAGCGGATATCGCTTGCGCCGACTCGTGCGTGCGCGACCTGGAGGCCGCGCCGAGCGGCTTCAAGAGCGACGAGCGACTCGGGGCGAAGGTCGCCCAAGATTTCCGAGAGCTGTTCCAACCCTTGTCAGGGTAGTTCCGAAGCTGAAGCGGCCGCTCCCACTTCCTTCAATGACGCCCCGGGGAGCAGTCGGCACCTGCTAGTAGCGGCACGAGTACCTCTTGTTAGTGGCTCGCGCGGAGGGCCTTCAGCACGACGGGGTCGAGCGCGGCTCCCTCGACCAGGCGCTCCTCCAGGTTTTCGACGCCCGCCCAATCGCGAAGCGCCGCCTGGAGTTGGGCAGCAGAGCCTCCAGCAGGCGGGTGCCCTCGCTCCGCCAGCAAGCGCCTCACCTCGCCGGCAAGCTCGTCACTGAACGGGAGGAGCTGCTCGCGCGGAGTCTTGCCGAAATATAGGTTGTGCAGTTCGAGGAGGCGTTCGAGCTCCTCCAAGGGGTGGGGGTGGTCGTCGACCCTGAGGTCGACCTGGACATCGCTCCTGCCCCCGTAACCAGCGCCAGGGCTGACGACCAGGAGAGCTGCCGATTGGCGGCCCCGCCTGTCACCGCCCGCTCGGTCGCCGGCATCCAGAGCACCAAGGAGGGAGCGCGACAGGGGCGTCTCAGGCTCGCGGTTGAGCCATGCGCTTTCCATCGACGCCACCACCGCTTCACTTTCCAGGATGTTGCCCTGGAGCGCATAGCCCTCGCCAGATCTCCCACCAGCCCAGGGGCTGCACCCTGAACCGGTGTACGTCGCTCCCGCCCCAGTTGGCGCGACGACGCCAAGTTGCCTCGAAACCTTCCCGAGGTCCCCACTTGTCAACGTACCGACCACTTGGTCGGCGTTCACGCCGCTCTGGAGGAGCTCCAAGCCCGCCTCGCGGTAAGTGAGGTTTGCCGTCGCCTGAGTGGCGACGGCACCTATGCCCGCACGTGCCGCTGGCACGACTGAGCCTACCGCGAGGAACTTGGAAGCTACTGCAACGCCAAATGAGCACCCGTCCTCACCGCGGGCGACGATCGAGAAGGTCATGCCGGGGACGAGCCTAGCCGACCAACAAAACGGCCAAAATGGTGGTAAGAGCAGGCCCCTGGTAGCTTCCGTGCATGGACATTGACATGCCCTTGCGCAAAATTGGTTCCCTAAGCGTCTCGATTGTCGGTCTTGGGTGCAACAATTTCGGTGGCCGCACCGACGAGGCACAAAGCGCTCGTGTCATATTTGCCGCCCTTGACGCAGGGATTAATTTCTTTGACACTGCCGACGTCTACGCCGGCACTTTGAGTGAACAGATCGTCGGCCGCGCATTAGCCAATCGCCGAGACGAGGTTGTGATCGCTACCAAGTTCGGTATGGAGCTCAGCCCGCAGGAGCACGGTGCCGCTCCTGCGTACGTCAAATCAGCGATCGAGGACAGCCTCCGGCGCCTGGGCACTGACTACGTCGACCTTTACCAATTGCACAAGCCGGACGCGGCAACTCCCATCAGCGACACTCTCGGCGCCCTCGCTCAGCTTGTGACAGAGGGTAAGGTCCGCGAGATCGGTTGCTCCAATTTTTCCGCCTTGCAGCTCCAAGAGGCGGAGCAGGCCACCGCGCCTGGCGCGCCTGGCTTTGTCAGTGTCCAAAACGAGTACAGCTTGCTGCAGCGCGAGCCGGAAGTCGAGGTGCTTGCTGAATGCGAGCGCCAAGCCCTCGCCTTCATACCGTTCTTCCCCCTGAAAATGGGCCTGCTGTCAGGGAAGTTCCGCTTCGGGCAACCTCCTCCCCCAGGGACACGCATTGCCGGCATGCCCGCCGAGCGCCAGCGCGAGCTTCTGGGAGAAAATGCCATGGGGCTCCTGCAAAAGCTCGAGGATTACGCGACCGGGCGCGGCCACACCCTCTTGGAGCTGGCCACTGGCTGGCTCCTGGCCAAGCCCACCGTGTGCTCGGTGATCTCGGGCGCGACCAGGCCCGAGCAAGTTTCCGCAAATGCGAAAGCCGCTACTTGGGTGCTCACGCCCCAGGAAGTCGCGGAAGTCGATGCGATAGCGCCACCCCCGGGGACGGGCCCTTTCGCTCCTTAGCCCCGCATCGGGTCGGTAGGAGGCCTTTTGAGGACCTCGTGGAGCGGGTTGAGCATCGCAAGGCGCCCGTTGAGCTCGCCGATGGTCCCCTCTGCCAAGAGCTGGGCGCCCGTCTGGATGCCTGGGACGTCTCTTCGGGTGAAGACCAGAGTTGTCGAGCCGGTGCGGTCGGTGAGCGTGCAGCTGAGCACTTTTGTTCCCCGCCACGGCTGCACTTCGACCGCTGTTACCCGGCCCGCTATGCGAGCGCGCTGGCGCCAGCGGATGTCGCGCACTGCCACTGCGCCTTCGACGGGCACAAGGCCTTCATCTCGTTCGCCTTCACGGCCCCGCCTGTTCGGGTCGGGCCGGGGTCTTTCCCTCACCTGCCAAACGCGGCGCGGCGCACGCATGTTGGCTGCGCGCCTGTGCGCTTTGCCAATCTTGCGCACCTGGAAGGGCACGATCGTCGCGTTCGCGTGCGGGAGGCGGCCCACCATAGCCGCCAACCGGTCGGCCGTGCGGTCATGGAGGAGGTGGCCCCATGCCCAGGTGTAGAGGCGCCGCGGCAGGAGCACGCTGACCTCGGTGTCCCCACCCACCAAGGCCGCGCTCACCAGCTCGAGAGCTGCTCTCGCCAAGCGGCGGTCGCGGCATTCCCTGATCTCGAGGGGGAGCCTGCGGATCATGAGCCGCTCCCAGTTGTCTCTCAGCAGTTGAGCCGCCTGGTTGTCGAGGAGGAAATGGACGGCACGGATCTCGTCAGGGTCGAGGCTGCGGGCGTACTGGATCGCGCGCGCGGTTGCGAGGTCAAGCCTGTCCACGAAGACCAGCACCAAGTGGCGTCGCAGCACCGGCAGCTCCGAGGCTTCGGCCGCGCCGTGCTCCAGCTGCTCGGCTTCTGCTCTGTACTGGCGGTTGAGGCGGATCAAGCCGAGAGTGAGGAACGGGAAGAGCACAACGACTGTCCAGGCGCCCTGCGTGAACTTTGCCACAGCGAGCACCATCACCACGACGAAAGACAGCACTGAGGCGCTCGCATTTATCACAAGCCTGCGCTGCCAACCCGGTCTTCGGTGCGTCAGATGGTGCTTGCTCATGCCCGCGCCGGCCATCGTGAAGCCCGTGAAGACACCGATGGCGTAAACGGCGACCAGCGATGTGACGTTGCTCCTCGTTACTAACAGGAGGCCAATGGCGACGATCGCGAGGACGATGATCCCGTTGGAGAAGGTCAGCCTGTGGCCGCGTTTTGTCAGTTGCCTGGGCAGGAAGCGGTCCCCGGCCACGAAACTTGCGAGGTAGGGGAACCCGTTGAAGCTCGTGTTGCCGCCTGTGTAGAGGATGAGGAGGGTGGCGAGCTGCACCAGGAGGTAAAGGACGTGGCCGAAAGAGCTCGACCCGAAAACGACCTGAGCTTCCTGTGAGATAACCGTCGGGAAGCCGGCTACGAAGGGGGCGGCGTGGGTCCAGCGGGCCAGGAAAGAGATCCCTAGCACGAGCGACCCAAGAGTCATGCTCATCATCACGTACACCCGGCGTGCCCGCTTGGCCTCGGGCGGTTTGAAAGTGCTCACGCCGTTTGAGATCGCCTCCACGCCGGTGAGCGAGGACCCGCCGTTGGCAAAAGAGCGCAACACTATGAAGACTGATGCTCCCATCAGCAAACCGCTCCCGGGCTGGCCGAAGTGGTAGAGGCCGTGACGGTGAAGGGAAAGTTGGGGAAGGCCGGTTGTCAATGACCGAGCGATACCGGTGATGATGACGCTCCCCATGGCAGCGATGAAGAAATAGGTCGGGAAAGCAAAAATTTGCCCGGCCTCCCTTATCCCACGGAGGTTCCCGTAAGCGAGCACTGCCACAGCGCCGACACTTATGTAGACGTTGTAGGGACCGAGCACGGGGTAGGCAGAGACAAGGGCGTCCGTGCCGGCAGCAGTTTGCACCGCGACCGTTACCGTGTAGTCGATGAGGAGGGCGACCGCTGCTATCTGGGCCACAGTGGGCCCGAAATTGTCCCTTGCCACTACGTAGGAGCCGCCGGCCCGGGTATAGACCATCACGACTTCCCTGTAGGACAGGGTGACGAAGAACAGGACGAGCAAGATCGCCAAGGTGATCGGCAGCACGAGCGTGAACGCCGCGACACCGACCCACTTCACGAGCTCGACGAGCATCTCTTCGGTGCCGTACGCCGATGACGAGATGGCATCGGGTGTCAGCACGCCCATCCCGACGATGCTGCCCAAGCGCTCAGTTGCCAGCTCCTCGGTCACCATCGGGCGTCCGAGCAGGAAGTTCTTGACCCGGTAGAGAACCGTCTCAGGCAGGTCCGAAACCCTCGGCTCCACTACTGGCAGCTCTTCCGCATCGTCCAAGCCGCTCATCGGTACGATTGTGGTCTCGCCGCGGGGCCCCGGCGAATTGCGGCCGGGCCCGCCAAAGGTGGTTGCATGTTGTAGTGCGGATCGTAGTGGTCGGTTGTGGGCGTGTCGGGTCGGAGCTGGCGATGCTGCTTTCCAGAGAGGGCAACGACGTCGCCGTCATCGACAAAGACGCCCGGGCCTTGCAGCGCCTGGCTATGGACTGGGGCGGTAAGGGCGTTGTCGGGTTCGGGTTCGACCGGGACGCTTTGGAGGAAGCGGGCATTGACGGCGCAGTTGCGCTGGCCGCGGTCACCAATGGCGACAATTCCAACATCCTCACGGCACGCATAGCGCGCGAAACGTACCAAGTGCCTAACGTCGTAGCCCGGATCTACGACCCGCGACGCGCGGTGATCTACCGCCGCCTCGGCATACAGACGGTGGCTACCGTAACTTGGACCGTAGACCAGGTGGTTCGCCGGCTCCTCCCAGCGCGCACGGTCACGGAATGGACGAGCCCCTCTGGCGAGGTCGTCATGGTCGAGCGCTCCCTACCCCCAAGCTGGGTCGGCTATCGTCTCGACGACCTCGAAATGGCTGCTCAGATGAAGATCGTGGCTTTGACGCGGGCAGGTAAAGGGGCACTGCCCAAGCCGGGCACGGTCGGGCAGGAGAACGACGTGCTTTACCTGACGGTGGCTGCGCACGCGCTTGCCGACCTCGAGGAGCGGTTGAAGTCAGGCCCCCGTTCATGAAGGTCGTCATCGCGGGCGCGGGCAACGTGGGCACTTTCTTGGCGGGCGACCTCCGCCGAGCAGGGCACGAAGTCCTCGTCATCGAGATCGACCCAGACGTGGCTTCTCGCTGGGGTGCGCTCGATGTTCCCGTTGTCGTAAGAGACGCGTGCGAGGTTTCCGCATTGGACGTGGCCGGGCTGGCGACAACCGACGTCGTGGTCGCGGCGACGGGCGACGACGAGGATAACTTGGTGATTTCCCTGCTTGCCAAACAGGAATTCGCCGTCCCTCGCGTCGTGGCCCGGGTCAACCACCCCAAGAACCACTGGCTGTTCAACCAGACCTGGGGCGTCGACATCGCAGTTTCCACCCCCCACCTGCTCGCATCTCTCGTCGAGGAAGCAGTCTCAGTCGGTTCGCTGGTCCGCCTGCTCCAGCTCGAGTCGTCCGGTGCGCACCTTGTAGAAGTCACCCTTGCGCCGGGGTCCCCGGCGGCAGGCCAGCAGCTCGCACAGCTCGGCATGCCTCGGGACGCGACCGTCGTCGCCGTCGTTAGGAGGGCGCATGTCGTGGTACCGCGAGGCGACACCACCTTCGAGGTGGGCGACGAAGTCCTTGTCCTCGCGTCACCAGAGTCAGAAGACGCTGTGAGGGCGCTGTTGGTGGCAGGAGTGCCCGAGCAGGGGCCCTAAGAGCGCCCTACCATGTTCGCGGTGAGCCAGCCCGACACAGAGTCAGTAGTCGAAGCTGCCGGGCACTTCCGGCTCTATCTCGGTGCGGCGGCGGGCGTCGGCAAGACCTACGACATGCTCAACGAAGGCAAGCGCCGCCTCGAGCGCGGTACTGACGTCGTGGTGGGCTTCGTGGAGTGCCACAAGCGCCCGCTCACTGAGGCGCTGCTCCAGGGTTTCGAGGTAACCCCGAGGAAGGTTGTCGACTACCGCGGCTCACAGTTCGAAGAGATGGACCTCGATGCCCTCCTTGCACGCCGCCCCCGGGTCGCGCTCGTTGACGAGCTCGCCCACACAAATGTGCCTGGCTCGGGCCGGCACGCAAAGCGCTGGGAGGACGTGCTCGAGCTCCTCGACGCTGGCATCGACGTGATCAGCACGCTCAACATCCAGCATGTCGAGAGCCTCGCCGACGCCGTCGAGCAAATGACGGGGGCGCGGGTGCGCGAGCGCGTCCCCGACTGGGTAGTGCGCAAGGCAAACCAGATCGAGCTCGTCGACTCGTCGCCCGAACAACTTCGCCGGCGGATGCTCCACGGCAACATCTACCCGCCTGAGAAGGTGCCCTATGCCCTCACCCACTTCTTCCAGACGGACAACCTAATTGCGCTGCGCGAGCTCGCTCTGCGGTTCTTGGCGGACGAAACCGAAGAAGAGCTCTTGGAGCACCTCCGGCGCCACAGCGAAAAGCGTCTCTGGGAGACCCGCGAGCGGATCCTGCTAGCGGTTACTGGCGCTCCCGGTACCGATGTGCTCTTGCGGCGAGCCGCGCGCCTCACTGCGCGCGCGAAAGGGGAGCTCAACGTCGTGCACGTAATCGTCGCCGACGCCGGGTCTTCCAACGGCAAAGCGAGCTTCGAGCCTCTTCGCACTTTGGCTCACGATCTCGGCGCCCAGTGGCACGAGATCGCGCACGCCGACCCCGCGGAGGCCATCACGGAGTTCGCGAAGGACCACCAGATAACCCAGATCGTGCTCGGGTCGAGCCACCGCAGTGGCTGGCGCGAGGTCCTAGGGGGCGGGATCATCCGCAAGGTCATCCGCAAAGCGGGCGACCTCGGCGTCGACGTCCATGTGATCGCGCGCCGCCAGCTACCCGAGAACTTCGACCAGCAACCGGCCGAACTGGGCGAGGAGAGCTAGTTCCTCTCGGTGTTGCGCTGGGTGAGCGAAACGATGAGCCTCGATACGACGATGAGCACCAGCACGAGAACTACCAGGATCAACGCCGCGTCATAGGACAGGTGCTGGACACCCGCTGAGGGATAGTTGTAGAAGGTCCAGACGGCATAAGTCAGGTACCCGACCGGCGAGTGGGTGAGATTGAGCGTCGGGAGCGAGTTTGTAAAGCCCGCGGTGTACAACAGAGGTGCGGTCTCACCAACCGAGATTGCAAGGGCGACCAGCCAGCCGGTCGTGATGCCCGGGAGGGCTGTTTTCAGCGTGATCCGTGAGAGCGTTCGAAGAGGCGACATCCCGAGGCCTTCGGCACCTTCCCGGTACGCCGTCGGCACTTGGCGTAAAGCGCCCTCGGTCGCCTTGGCGATGTAGGGCACTGTCAAGGCGGACAGCACGATCAATGCGGCCGCGAGAGAGTACTGCCAATGAAGCGCGATCACCAGCGCGATGTAGCCGACATAACCGAGCACGATCGAAGGGATGCCGGCCAGCACCTCGGACGCCCCCCGGAGGACCGAGCCCACACGGCCGCTAGCGTACTCAGAAAGGTATATCCCCGAGAGGATCCCGACGGTCCCGGCTACTATCCCCACACCGGCGACCAATAGTAAGGTGCCCACGATCTCGTTGGCGAGGCCGCCACCTGTCGCCGTCGTTGTCTCAGTCAGTACGCTCCAACGCCAGACCGGTACGGCGCGGCTCACCACTCCCCATAGGACCCAGACAATTGGGGCCGCGATCAACAGCGCTGCAAGGAGGCAGGCTCCCCAGCCGAGGTAATTGCCCATCGAGCGGTTCCACGGGGGCCTCCCGTAGAGGTCGATGTTCTCCGCCGGTTCCATTTCCAAGCTAGTTGCGGTCATCTCTAGAGACCTCGTCCGACTGGTAGCGCGGTACCGCTCACCTTGCGTACCAGTAAGCGGGCGCCGATGTTCGTAACGAGGGTGATCACTGCCAGCAGGAGCGCAAACTCGGCCAGGGTGCGCACCGCGAAGCCGGTCCCATCGGAAAGTGCCCCGTCGAGCTGCTGCACGATGGTACTGGCTATCGTCCCCATCGGCTGGTAGAGGTTGGTGGGGATGGTGCCCAGCACCGAGCCCGAGACCATGGCTACCGCCATCGTCTCGCCCAGCGCGCGGGCCAAGCCGAGCACCGAGGCGCCTATGATGCCTGCTCGCACCCAGGGCAGGCTCACTTTCCTGGCAACTTCCCATTCCGTCATGCCAAGCGCGAGAGCACCTTCTTTAGGTAGCCGGGGGACCTGGCGGAACAAGTCCCTGCTCGTAGCGGCAACGATAGGAATGATCATCACCGAGAGCACGAGGCCTGCCGCAAGAAGGCCCTCGCCGTAGCCCGTCGGCCCCCGCAAGAAACTGAGCACTGGCACGTCAGGCATGTGGTTGGCGATTATCGGGGCGACGTCGCGGGCCAGTATTGGGCCGAAGGTCAGGTAGCCCCATAGCCCGAAAACGACACTTGGGATGCCCGCGAGCATCTCGAGGAAAATGCCGACCACGTTAGAAACACGTCTCGGGAGCTTCTCGACGATAGCTAAGGCTGCGCCAACGGAGATCGGGACCGCGACGACGACGGCTATGGCCGAGCTTGCCAACGTCCCCACGATGAGCGGGAGCGCCCCGTAGCTGACCCCTAGCGGATGGAGCACCCCGCCGGTCCTAACGGGATTGGCGTAGGTGTTGCCCGGGCGCCACGCCGTCCTGAACAGGAACCCGGCACCGTTAAACCTGATGGCGGGGTACGCTTTCCAAGCGAGCACGGCTATTATGCCGACCAGTGCGATAAGGGGAAGGAGGGCGGTCATCCCCGTGATAACGCGAGGCAATGTCTCTTGGTTGATCGCCATTCGGCGTCGGACATTGAGAGAGCCAAGGTCGGCGTCCGGCGGCTCTCCCGCCGGTGCCACCTCGTCGGCTGTTGTCAACATGATCGCTCCTTGCGCGTCAGCACGACGGACAAAAAGTCGGGCTCGCGGGTGCGGCGCCACCCGTGCTGAATTTGCCGTCGGCGCCGATGGCCCGGCGGAGCTAGCTCATTGTGAAGGGCAATCAACCCAGCAGCAGCCCTGTTCGTAAGATTGTACGCGACCTGGCAATTGAAAGTCGCTTTGCCTGCCTGGACGGCCCAGCCCGCGCTGGCAAGCGAGGGCTGGGCCGGGAGGGCCTAGCTAGCCCGCGATCGAGGCGATTTGCTTGTCGGTGAGGACAAGCACGCTCGCCGGGAGGGGTTGGAACCCGACCTGGTTGAGGAAGGCGGGGGAGCTGCCCTGCTTGGGGTCGGTTGCCCAGTAGAGGAAGGCCTTCACCGCAGCCGCCTTTTGGTTGCTGGGCTCGTGGGGCGGGATGATGGCGTACTCGTAGTTGATGATCGGGTAGCCATTGGAGGCGTTGTCGTCGACGAGCGAAAGTGCTTCGTCGGCAGGGGTCTTGTTCTCGAGCGCCTGAGCCTCAGCAACGATTGACGGGGCCACGGGCACCTCGAAACGGCCGGAAGCGTTCTGCAGCTCGGCCATACCGAGGCCGGCTTTCTGGGTTTCCGACTGGTAGCTGATGCCGATGTAAGCGATGCACCCAGGCGTGGCCTGGCAGCCGGTAACCATCCCCCCGTTGCCCGTCTCGGCAAGGGCATTCGAGATCGAGGGGAAAGAAATCGAGGTCCCGTACCCTATGGAACTTCCCCAGCCGTTGGGGTCGCTGTCCGTCAAGTAGGTACTGAAGATAAAGGTGTCACCGCTGCTGTCGGACCGGTGCAAAGCAACGATCTTGTCGGCGGGTAGCGTGACGCCTGGGTTGAGAGCGGTGATGGCAGGGTCGTTCCAGGTGGTGATCTTGCCTTGGTAAATCTGCGAGATGACCGAGCCGCTCAGTTTGAGGTGGACCGAGCCCGAAAGGCCGGGGATGTTGTAGTTGATCATTTGCGCTGAGATCGCGAGAGCGATGTTTTTCACGCCCGGGTACTGCGAGAGCTGAGATGAGGACAGGTACGCATCGGAGGCGCCGATGTCAACGATGCCCGAGGCGGCATCGCTGATGCCTTTGCCTGAGCCGCCACCGGCAGGGTTGACAGTAATGTTCGAGTACTGCTTGTGGTACGCAGGTGCCCAGAGCTGGAAGAGAGGGTAGAGAAGGGTGCTTCCCTCTTCGTAAAGGGAGACGTTCCCCTTCGGCGGCACCTCACTGGTTACCGGCGGAGAGGGTGGTTGGGGCTTTGGCTTGGACTTGGACGCAACTCTGGCCGCCGAACGAATTGCGTTTGCCGAGGCGCTAGTTGCGCTGACGGCTGTCACGGCTGTTGCCGTGAACGCTGTTGTCAATGCGGCAGCACTTAGCAGAGCCTTCCGCTGGCGGGACTGGACCGAGCTGGCACGGGATGACATGGGGCGTGTTCCTCCTAGGAGCGCGCGTGTAGAAAGGGTCGGTTTCCTATGGGTTCAGTAGGCGCGGCGTCGCCTACTCTGAATTGCTGCCCGGCGCCGTTTCTCCGGGCAGGTCCTTTAGCCCATGCGGCCGCTCACGTAGCGAGCGGTCTCGGGCTCCTTCGGATCTTCGAAAAGTCGAGCTGTTTCAGCAAACTCCACCATCCTGCCCTGGTAGAAGAAAACAGTTTTGTCGGAGAGGCGCCGGGCCTGCCCGAGGTTATGGGTGACGATGATGATCGTCAACGCGGGGACCAGGCTGCGGATCATCGCCTCGATGTTTTCCGTCGTAAGCGGGTCGAGAGAAGAGGTCGGCTCGTCCAGCAAGAGGACTTCAGGGCCAATGGCGAGCGCGCGTGCGATGCACAGCAGCTGCTGCTGGCCACCCGAGAGGTTGAACGGAGACGACCCCAGGCGGTGGGAGACCGCCTCCCACAGGCCAACCTCACGGAGGCGTGCCTCGACGATGTCGTGGTAATGCTCCCTGCTTGCGATCCTGTGCGCCTTGACGCCCGAGAGGATGTTGGCACCTATGGGCATCGGGAAGGGGTTGGGCCGCTGGAAGACCATGCCAACGCGGCGGCGCAGTGCCATCAGTTGCACGCCCGGTGCGTAGATGCTCGAGCCACCAAGAACGACGTCGCCCTTGTGCCAGTGCTTCGCCACCCGGTCGTTCATGCGGTTGAGCGAGCGCAGGAACGTGGTCTTGCCGCAGCCGGTCGGGCCGATGAGCGCTGTTATGGCGCCCTTTTCGATCCCAACGTTGAGGCCGGAAAGGACCGTCGCCGAACCGAAGCCGAGGGCAAGGTCCCGTGCCTCCATGGTGGCCAGCCGCACGGGTGCGTCGACGACGACGGGTGCCTCATAGCTGGTCGTCGACGGTACGGGAAGGCTCATAGGGCAACGCCCTTCCGTGGGCACGCAGGCACCAATTTCACCAAGAGTGGAGGCTAGACAACCAACTTGAACACGAAGTAAACAGAGAGTGACATTTGGTCGCGGGCGGGGTGAACTCTATTAAGCAGGCAGCGCCCTCAGCGTTCAGTTTCGTCACCCGAAGCGTTCCAATTGGTAGCGGTAGCCTATGCCCCTCACGGTTACGATCCGCTTGGGGTTGGCCGGGTCGTCTTCAAGCTTTGAGCGCAGCCGCCTGATGTGCACTTCGAGGCTTGTGCTGTCGAGCGGGGCGAGCGGGCCCCAGAGCCTCCCGACAAGCGAGGTGCGCGCCAGAACGATGCCAGCGTTCTCCATGAGCAGCTTGAGCAGCTCAAACTCTCGCATCGGCAGGTGGATCCTGCGCGCACGAAGGGTGACTTCGTGGCTTTCGGGGTCGACCTTGACCTCGCCGACTTGCAGCGCCCGCGCGCCGAGGCCAGCACGGGAGCCCCAACGAGGAGCGCGGCGGAGCACCGCGCGCACGCGTGCGACGAGCTCGGCCGAGCGGAGAGGGAGCACCAAGTAGTCGTCTGCGCCCGAGGCGAGCGCCTGTGTGATCAGGTTTTCGTCATTGGGGCCTGTGACCAGGACAGGGAAGCCCGGGGCCCTTTCCCAGAGGCGCTCACAAAAAGCCAGGCCGTCACCTTCGAAACGGCCGTCCACGATCGCCACGTCGACCCCCCCGTCCCTTACCGAGGCGAGCGCCGTGGTTGCATCGGTCACTACCACCAGCTCGAACTCAGAACCATCGAGGTTGGCCGGGACGGGTCCCGCGCCGGAAGGGTGGGCCACGAGGACCGCCGTTGCAATCTTCGGGCGTGTGGGCAGAGGTGCACTGCTCGGTGGCCCAGCCGGGACATCAGGGGCAACGGCCACCTCCTCATCGCTTTGGGTCTGCTTGGTCGCGATCTTTCAAAGTGTCGGCGCGACACTTGACAGGACGGCAACATCGAGGTGAACAGCGAGTAACTAAAGGATGAAAGCCTTATCCACAGGGGCTCACACCAGTACAAACCCGCTAGCGCTAACGCTCGTCGCGTACCAGCACGAAGAGCATGGAGGCGCTCGCGGCGACTTTGCCCTCAACGGTCGCCGTCCCGAGCGCCTTGCCCGCGGAGGCACCCATTTGCTCAATTTGGGTCGTCATTTCCAAAATGTCCCCTGGAGAGACCTGGCGCCTGAAGCGCGCTTTGTCGATGCCGCCGAAAAGAGGCAGGTACCCCTTGTACCGGTCTTCCGAAAGAAGAAGGACCGCACCGAGTTGGGCGAGAGCTTCCACCATGAGCACTCCGGGCAACGTCGGCCGGCCCGGGAAGTGGCCCCTGAAAAAATCTTCTTGCCCGGTCAAGTGCCATCGGCCGGTGATCTTCTTGCCGGGCTCGAGCGCTGTGACTTCGTCGACAAAGAGGAACGGCGGCCGGTGAGGGAGCACGTCAGCAGGTCTGGGCAGCTCCTGCGTGCTCAATGGCCCATCCCCAAGCCACCGTCCACAGGTACCACCGCCCCGGTTATATACGCCGCCTCGTCAGAAGTGAGCCAGGCGACCGTCGCCGCCACTTCCTCGGCTCCACCGAAGCGCTTCAAAGGCACCTGAGCAAGCACCTCGGTACGGCGGGCTTCGCTCAGGACAGCAGTCATGTCGGTCTCGATGAACCCGGGGGCGACCACGTTGACTGTGATGTTGCGGCCTCCTACTTCGCGTGCGAGGCTGCGAGCGAAGCCGACCATGCCGGATTTCGCCGCCGCGTAATTGGCTTGCCCGGGCGCGCCGGAGAGCGCGACGACAGAAGAAATAAGGACAATGCGGCCCTTGCGCGCCCGCAACATTTTCGGCAGGGCCCGCCGTATGACCCGGAAACTCCCGACGAGGTTGGTGTCCAACACCCGGCTAAAGGATCCTTCGTCCATTTGCAGGAGCAGCTTGTCGTCGTTCGCCCCGGCGTTAGCAACGAGCACCTCGATTGTCCCGAGTCGTTGTTCTACGTCGGCAACGGCTTTGTCGACGGCTGCAGCGTCAGTGACGTCGCAGCCCACGGAAAAAAAGCCCTCGACCGGCTGCGAGCGCGTCGTCACGGCGACCCGGTCCCCGCGCGCGCTGCAGGCCTTGGCGATCGCCAAACCGATCCCACGGTTGCCGCCGGTGACAAGTACCACTTTGCCGGTGCCGGGCTCGTTGGCCATTGCTAGGCGCCCATAGCGTGATAGCCGCCGTCAGCGTGGATTATCTCGGCGGTCGTCGCTGGGAAAAGGTCTGATAGAAGTGCCACGCACGCTTTGGCGACGGGCCTCGCATCGGTTATGTCCCACCCGAGAGGCGCTCGCTTTGCCCACACGTCCTCGAAGCGCTCGATCCCTGGGATGGCCTTGGCAGCGACGGTCCGCAACGGGCCTGCAGCAACGAGGTTGACCCTAACCCGATGGCTCCCCAGGTCCCGTGCGAGGTACCGGGCCGTCGACTCCAGGGCAGCTTTGGCAACGCCCATCCAGTCGTAGCCCGGCCAGGCGACGGCGGCGTCAAAATCCAAGCCCACGACAGAGCCGCCCCCGGCCTGGTCGAACAATTCCAAGAACCCGGCCGTCAAAGACTTGAGCGAGTAAGCGGACACCTCGACGGCAACCTTCACGTCTTCCCAGGGCGCCTCCAGGAACCCGCCGCCGAGGCAAGACTGAGGAGCAAAGCCGATCGAGTGCAGGAGCCCGTCCAAGCCGTCCCACTGTTGCTTGATCTGGGCGGCGACCCTCGAAATGTGCTCGGGTACCCTGACGTCCAGCTCGAGGACCTCCGGCGGAGAAGGCAAGTGCTTGGCCACTCTGCTCGTGAGCGACAAGGCTCGCCCGAAGCTGGTGAGCACGATCTCGGCTCCCTCACGCTGGGCTAGCTCGGCGACGGCGTAAGCGATCGAGTCGTCTGTCAGCACCCCGGTGATGACCAGGCGCTTGCCGTCCAGCAAAGCCACAGAGCGCAACCTTAGGCGCGTTTTCCCAAGCCGAGCATCGTCTCGGCTAGCCTGTGAGCGATGGAAAGCAGCAAGATAACCAGGGATGAAGCTTTCAGCACGTTCCAGGGCTGCGTCGCCGAAGTACTCGATATCGACCCTTCCATGGTCAAGCCCGAAGCTCGTTGGGCGGAAGACCTCGACGCTGACAGCCTCGCGGTCGTAGAGATCACCCTGGCCCTGAACGACGCTTTTTCGATCCGCCTGCCTGACGTCGACCCCACCAAGCTCGCCACGGTCGGCCAGGCGTTCGACATAGTCGCAGGCCTGGTCGGCGTCTAGGGCTCCTGCCGGCCGTACTTTTCCTTGTAGCGCTCCTCGGCCTCGAGCAAGATCCTTTCCGCCTCGGCACGGGGTTGCCATCCGTGCGTCGAGGTCTTCTTGCCGGGTTCGATCGACTTGTAGATCGCAAAGAAGTGCGCGATCTCTTCCAGCTCGTGCGGAGGTAGGTCGTCGAGGTCCTGTACTCCGGCTTGGCGGGGGTCGCTCGAAGTGACGCAGAGGAGCTTGGCGTCCTCGCCGTGCTCGTCCTCCATGAGGAAGACCCCGATCGGCCTTGCCTTGATGTGGCAACCAGGGAACGTCGGCTCCTCGAGAAAGACCATGGCGTCCAAGGGGTCCCCGTCGCCTGCCAGGGTCCTCGCCACGTAGCCGTAGTCTTCGGGGTACCGTGTGGCGGTAAAGAGCATCCTGTCGAGCCAGATCTGCCCGGTCTCGTGGTCGGCCTCGTACTTGTTGCGTGTCCCCTTGGGTATTTCGACCACGACCTCTACGTTCATTGGATCATGGACCTCTAGGTTCATTGGCTCATGGTACGTGCTGCCTCCGGGAACCTCCCTCCCGGTCGCCGCGCGAGACCTGGCCCATGGGCGCGCCTCCCGGGGTGGCGGAGGTGGGTGAGCCCGTCGTGGTGTTCGGGAGCATCAACCTGGACCACGTGATCGCGGTCGACAGGCTCCCCGCCCCTGGCCAAACCGTGCTCGGCCAGGGGTATTTCACAGCGCCCGGGGGGAAGGGGCTGAACCAGGCTGTGGCAGCATCCCGCCAAGGTGCGCAGGTCGTCATGGTCGGTTGCACCGGCGACGACCCAGCCGGTTTTCTGCTCACCCGAGTGCTGGAAAGCGAAGGCATTGGCACGGACCTGCTCCGTCGGGCAGCCCATCTCCCGAGCGGGACGGCGCTGATCACCGTCTCCCGAGGCGGGGTCAACACGATCGTCGTCGCACCGGGGGCCAACGGCGCCTGGGACTGGGATCTCGTGGAGCTGGCGGCACCGCGTCTCTCGCCCGGGGCGGTGGCTCTCGTCCAGATGGAGGTCCCGGCTTCAGCCGTGACCTCAGCGCTCTCCATCGCCAGCTCGAGGGGTGCGAGGACAGTCCTCAACCCCTCCCCGGCACCGGGCCCGCTGGCGGGCGAATTGCTCGGGCTAGTCGATGTGCTCGTCCCGAACGAGGGTGAAGCCTATGCGCTGAGCGGGTGTTCGGCTCCCGAGGAAGCTGCGGCTCGTTTGCTCGACCTGGGCTGTAAGGCTGCTGTGGTCACTCTTGGCGCCCGGGGGGCGCTGCTCGCTGAGCGGGGGAGGAGCCAGCTGTTGGTGCGCTCCTACCACGTGGAGGCGATCGACACGACGGCAGCGGGGGACGCCTTTTGCGGAGCTCTCGCTGCCTCGCTCGCGGGTGGGGCCGACCTGGAGGAGGCGGTCAGGCGGGGCTGCGCGGCTGGGGCGTTGGCGACTACCAAGGCCGGGGCTGTGCCGAGCCTGCCGAACGCCGCGGCGGTGGACGGCCTTTTGGCCAAGGGCGCCTGAGGCGACGAAAGCGGCCGGGCTCGTCCGCCCACCCAATAACGGTCACACCCGGGCAAGAAAATATCTCTGCTACGAGAGGCGAACCTCGGGAGATGGTCGATATGGCTTACAAGAGCGGACGGGTCTGCGCCGCATGCGGCCAGCTCGCGGTGCCGGGCGAATGGCTGGTTGCTGGAGCAGTCGAGGAGGGGTTGCCGACTGAGCCGCTCTGCCGCAATTCCTGGTGCTCGCAGCCAAACCGCCCGCTGAGCGCCGTTTATTGGACCGGGGTGTACGAAGGGAGCCTCCGGGCGGCGATTTTTGCTTACAAGTACAAGGGTGATCTTCGTTGGGCGAAGTCCTTTGCCCACATGCTCAGCGTTTTCCTCGCGCGCCGCGCCACCTGGTTCGAGCAATACGACGTGATCTGCCCAGTACCGTCTTTTCGAGGTCCTGGAGCGCGGCGCGATTTTGGTCACGTCGAGCTCTTCTGCGCCGAGCTTGGGTGGTTAGCGAGCGGGCAGTGGCCTGTCGAGCAGCTCGTGGGCAAGGTGGCTGAGACAGAGCCCATGAGCGCCAAACCGCATTTTGCACGCCGAAGGATCGGGCGGACAACCCTCTCCGGGGCCTTCCGGGTGCTTAACCCGAGCGAGGTCGAAGGGTGCAGGGTGCTCCTGGTCGATGACGTGTGCGCGTCGGGCGAGACGCTCCTGGCAGTGTCACGGGCACTCCGGGGAGCGGGAGCAGACGAGGTGGCCGCGCTCGTACTGGCGCGGGCGTCGTGGCACCAACCCCGAGAGCGCGACCAGGCCGGGGCTCTTGCCCCCATGGGGCTGGCCTCGGGCCCCTAATGTCTTTACCGCCATGTCTGACGCGTCCGAAGAGCGCCTCGTCGAGCTCACCATCAGCGAGGTCCGGTCCGCGGTGCCTTTGCGACCGGGACAGGAGGCCGGCCTCGCCGTATTAGCCGAGGTGGAAGAGCCGTTCCGGTCGTTGCACATCTACATTGGCCAGGCGGAAGCTCGAGCTATCCAGTCCGGCAGGCGTGGCGAGCGGCCGCCCAGGCCGTCGACATGGGACCTGTTCTTGCAGGCACTCGAGATGTACGGGGTCCGTCTCAACAAAGCCGTGATAGATGGAGCGGAGGAAGCGAGACATTTCTTTGCGACCCTCGAGCTCGCACAGGGGGACCAGGTCCGGCCGCTGGCCTGCCGCCCCTCCGATGCGATCGCCCTTGTGGTCCGCGTCCCGGGCGCCACTCTGCATGCGACAGAACAGGTAATGGTCGAAGCTGGCAGGTTCCCCTGAGAGGGCGAGGCCCCCGGCTACCCGAGCTGCACCGCGACCGACTCCTCGTCTGCCACCGATAGCACTAGCACGCCGATATTTTGTGCTGCCTTCAGGTCATCCTCGACTCTGCGCAGCGCCTCCAACTGGTCCTCTCGCCCGCTGTAGCGTACCTTTTCGACTGGCGCCCGCGGGCCCACTTTGGCCTCTGATTTTGCACGCCGGATAGCCGCCAGCACCTCGACCGCTGGTGAGTACACGTCAGTACCTGAGAGCACCTCGGGCGGCTCTGGCCAACGAGCGAGGTGGACAGAGCCTTCTTGCCACCAGGACCACACCTCCTCGGTGACGAACGGCATGAACGGTGCGAAGAGCCGAAGGAGCACGGACAAACAGGTAGCGAGCGTCGCCCGGGCTGAGAGCGCCCGCTCGGGCCCCATCTCCCCGTAAGAGCGCGACTTGACGAGCTCGAGGTAGTTGTCGCAGAAATCCCAGAACCATGCTTCCGTGCGCTCGAGTGCCCGTGCGTAGTCATAGTCCTCAAAGGCCCTCGTCACGACAGAGACCAAGCGCCCGAGACTGGCGAGCTCTGCCAGGTCGACTGGCTCGGCGACGCCACCTGCGGGCACGGTCGCTTGAACCGCCTGACCTGCCACAGCCACCCGGGCCGCCGCGAGGGCGGCCTCGCTCGCCGATGGCTCGGTCCCGTCTTCGCGGCTCCACAGACGGGAACTGAGGACGAACTTGGAGGCGTTCAAGATCTTTACGGCAAGTTTGCGGCCCACGGTCATTTGGTCGTCGACAAAAGCCGTATCGGCCCCTGGGCGCCCAGACGCTGCCCAGTACCTCACGCCATCGGAGCCGTGCTTTTCCAGCAGGTCGGCCGGTGTCACGACGTTGCCCACAGACTTGGACATTTTTTTGCGGTCTGGGTCGAGGATCCAGCCGGAAATTGCCGCATGCGCCCAGGGCAGCTTGTTGTGCTCGAGGTGCGAGCGGACGATAGTTGCAAAAAGCCACGTGCGGATTATGTCGTGCGCCTGAGGCCGCAGGTCCATAGGGAACACATGGGAAAATCGGTCTCCCGCCGAGGGGTCTTCCCATCCTCCTGCTATTTGTGGGGACAGCGACGAGGTTGCCCACGTGTCCATGACATCGGTTTCCGCTATGAAACCGCCCGGTTTGCCGCGCTGGTCTGCCGAGTAACCAGAAGGGACACCTGTGGAAGGGTCGACAGGGAGCGCCGTTTCCTCGGGCAGCAGCGGAGAAACATAATCTGGCTCGCCACTCGCCTCCAAGGGGTACCAAACGGGGAAGGGGACACCAAGGAAGCGCTGCCTACTTATCAGCCAGTCGCTCGAGAGGCCGTTCACCCAGTCCTCGTAGCGTGCGCGCATGTAGTCCGGGTGCCAAGTCAGTTCGCGGCCGCGGGCGATGAGTGCTTCCCGATGAACAAGCGTGCGGATCCACCATTGCCGGCTCGTGACGATCTCCAAGGGCCTGTCACCCCGTTCATAAAACTTCACCGCGTGCCTGATGGGCTGAGGCTCACCTCGCATTTCGCCGGCGGCGCCTAGGAGCTCGACGGTACGTCTCTGCGCTGCTGCGACCGTCTTGCCCGCGAGCTCGGAAGCGTAAAGTGATGCGCCCTGTAGGCTCAGGCCTTCCGGCGGGGCTGCGAGGAAGTGGCCGTCGCGCCCGATAACCGCTCGCACGGGCAGGTCGAGCTCTCGCCACCAAGTTATGTCTGTGACGTCACCGAAGGTGCAGACCATGGCTGCCCCCGTCCCTTTGTCGGGCTGGGCGAGCGCGTGCGCGACGACAGGTACCCGGGCGCCAAATAGTGCGGTGGAGACTTGCGAACCGACAATTCCTGAATAGCGCTTGTCGGTCGGGTGGACCACGACCGCGACGCAGGCAGGCAGTAGTTCCGGGCGGGTGGTGTCAATGAGGAGGTCTTCGCCGTTCCCGCGGTGGAAAATGAGAGTGTGGTACGCCCCAGGGCGGTCCTTGTCGACAAGTTCTGCTTGGGCAACGGCCGTTTGGAAGTCCACGTCCCACAGGGTCGGGGCCTCAGCGGAGTAGGCCTCGCCTCGCTCCACCAGCCGGAGGAACGCCCGCTGCGAAGCCCGGAGGGACCTTTGCCCGATGGTCCTGTAAAGTTGGCGCCAATCGACTGAGAGCCCCAGGTACCGCCAGAGTTCCTCAAAGGCTTCCTCGTCTTGGGACGTGAGGCGTTCGCAAAGCTCGACAAAATTGGGCCTGCTCACCGCGATGGGCCCGTGCCCCTTAGCCAGGCCGCCTTGGGCGGGAGGGACAAGGCCGGGAGCATAAGGCAGGGAGGGGTCGCAGCGGACCCCGTAGTAGTTCTGGACGCGCCTCTCGGTGGGCAGGCCGTTGTCGTCCCATCCCACGGGGTAAAACACCGAGTAGCCGCGCATGCGCTTGTAACGGGCGATCGTGTCGGTGTGCGTAAAGGAAAACACGTGCCCGACGTGGAGGCTGCCGCTCACGGTCGGCGGAGGGGTGTCGATCGCGTAGACGCGTTCGCGCGGGGTGCTTTCGTCGAAATGGTAGGTACCCTCTTCCCGCCAACGTTCCAGCCACTTGGCTTCCAAGCCGTCGAGCGCGGGCCGCGCCGGTGCCCCCGGCAAACCCGGGCCTGCATCCCCGGGCAGGGTGCCTGCGGCGGTCGTACTGAGCATCGTGTTGGACATGTTCCCGCTACCGTACTTGCTGTGCTGGCGCTCTTGGACACGGCTAGGGGGCAGGTGGCCCCCCTGGAACCGCGCGACCGAGGCCGGCTTTCAATGTACGTCTGCGGCCCGACGGTGGCGGGCATGCCGCACTTAGGGCACGCTCGGTTCAGCCTGGTCTGGGACGCGCTCCGGCGGTACATGGCTTGGACCGGCCTCGAGGTCCGCTACGTCTCCAACGTCACTGACATCGAGGACAAGATCATCGCCCGGGCTACCGAGGAAGGCACGAGCGCCGAAGACGTCGCTGCTCGTTACGAGGAGCTCTGGTGGGCCACGATGGCGTCCCTCGGGGTCCTCCGCCCCGACGAGGTCCCGCACGCAACCGCTTACGTGAAGGAAATGGTCGAGCTTGTTGCCGACCTGCTAGCCCGGGGGAACGCGTACGAAGGTGGCGACGGCATCTATTTCTCCACCGAGTCCCTACCTGGGTACGGGCTGCTTGCCAGGCAGGACCTCGCGATGCTGCGTGCTGGCGCGCGCGTAGAGACCGGCGAAATACCGGCCAAGCGCTCGCCTCTCGATTTCGTCCTCTGGAAGTTCGCACCTCCAGGTGACCTAGCGGCACCCACCTGGCCCTCGCCTTGGGGGCCTGGGCGGCCCGGGTGGCACACCGAGTGCGTCGTGATGTCGCTCGACTTGCTGGGCGAGGGCTTCGACCTGCACCTTGGGGGGCTCGACCTGGCCTTCCCTCACCACGAGAACGAAAGGGCGCAGGCGGTCGCCGCCGGGAAGAGGTTTGCCCAGCACTGGGCACACAACGGGATGGTGCTCGACGAAGAGGGCGAGAAGATGAGCCGTTCTGTTGGCAACGTGATATCGCTGCCAGGGCTCCTCGAGCGCTACGAGGGCCGGGTGCTGCGCTCTCTCGTGCTCCTCACCCACTACAGGGCGCCCCTGAGCGTGACCGGCCAGACCATCGACAACGCTCGCGGCGTGCTCAACCGCCTCGACAACTTCGCCCGCGAGGCGCGCGGCCTCCCTAGTGCGGCCCCGGACCAGAGCGTGCTCCAGCGAGTCCGCTGGCGCCTCGACGACGACTTCGACACGCCGGGGGCGCTCACAGCTACCCTGGGGGCGATCCGCGACGCCCGCGCGCACCCCGAGCGCGCCCCGGCGCTCGCGGCCGCAGTCCGGGAGTCGTGCCTGGCCCTCGGGCTGCCCCTGCCTTTCGAAGAGGAGGCTCTGGCGGCCAACGTCGCAGAACTGGTTACCCAGCGCGATGCCGCCCGCAAGAGGGGCGACTATGCGGAGAGCGATTCCCTGCGGTCGAGGCTGCAAGAGATGGGCTATGTGGTCGAGGACAGCCCGTCCGGCACGACGGTCCGCCGCCAGACCTGAGTACCGCGACCGGGACAACCCATCGGGGACCGTGCGCTGTGGTCCTTCCCTGGAACAGGGCAGCGTACCGAAGCGAATTATCGTCTCACGCGTACGCGAAGCCCATGACAACGGGGCTTCGACGCCTGACGCCATCATCTCGGGGATCGAGCGCACTGGGCATTTGGTCACATCTGCTGTGGTCGTCCTCGTGCTCGCGTTCGTCGCGCTCGCTGCCGGGCCGGAAATACCCTGAAGATGTTCGCCACCGGCCTGGCGGCGGCCAACCATGCGCTCCGGGTCTCGGCGCAGCCGGGACGCTCAGCCTTGGTGAGCCCTCGCTTAGTGAGCTGGGGGGACGGGCGCCGCGGCAGAACCGTTGGTCGCAGCTGGCCCGACCATACCTGCCAAAAGGTTGGTGAGCTCGACGGGGACGACGAACTTCGTCGACGGTGAGGACCCTATTTGTTTCAACGTTTCCAGGTACTGGAGCGTCATTGTGGTCTTGTCGACGTCTCCTGCCACCTCCAGGATCCGCCGTAGCGCAGCGGCAAAACCCTGGGCGCGCAGCTCGGCGCTCTGTCGGTCGCCTTCAGCCTCCAAGATCGCCGACTGCTTTTGGCCCTCCGCAACAGTTATCGATGCTGACTTCTGGCCTTCGGCTTCGATAACGGCCGCGCGCCGGGTGCGCTCGGCACCCATCTGGCGGGTCATGGCCTCGAGCACCGCGGGCGGAGGCTTGATCTCGCGCACCTCGACGTTTGAGACTTTGACCCCCCAGCGCTCGGTGACGTCGTCGAGCTTGATCCGCAAGACGCTGTTCATTTCTTCGCGCTTTGAGAGCACATCGTCGAGGGTCATGTCTCCGACCACAGATCGCAGGGTCGTTGAAGCGATGTTGATGGCAGCACCTTTGAAGTCCTGGACCGCGAGCACCGAGGCCAAGGGGTCGAGGACCTTGTAGAAAATTATGAAGTCGATGGCGATGGCAGCGTTGTCCTGGCTTATCGCCGTCTGGTGGGGGATTTCCAGGTACTGTTCGCGGAGGTCGACCCAGCTGATCCGGTCTGTAACCGGGTTGATCAGGATGAGGCCGGGCCCGCGTGCCCCCGAGGCTCGGCCCAAGCGGAACAGCACGACTCTTTGGTACTCCCGCACGATCTTGATTGCCATGGTCGCAGTCACGAGGCCGAGAACCACCACTACACCAACGATTGCCGCTACGAGAGCGATCATGGGCCCTCCGTTCCTTGATGGGCTTCTTCTTGACGGGCTTCCTGATGGCCCGGGCTCAGGGCGTCAGGCCCGGGGACGGTGCCTGCTTCTGACCAGACGAGCAAGCGCAAACCTTCGACCTTGACCACGTGCACGGGTGTCCCCGCAGGCAGCGGCCCGCTCATCGACTCAACTGACCAGGTCTCGTTATTGACCCGCGCGATCCCGCGTGGGTCGAGCAGGCTGAGCGCGGTACCAGTCGCACCGACGAGGGACGCCGCCGCTAAGCCATGTGGTGCCGCGCGACGATAGGCGAGCGCCGGGAGGACCAAGATCGCCGCCGCCACCGCAGCCGACATTGCAAGGGCCGCCAGCACCCAAGCGAGAGCGGACGCCCAATGGCCGGTAGAGGCAGTGACTGCCCAAATCCCGGCAAGCACCAAGACAGGCAGCGGCACGAACCAGCCGTGACCACCGGCGTGGATCCCGAGGGTTATGACCCCCGCCACGGCAGCAACCAAGACGGCAGCGACGAACCAGGGCAGCGCGGCGCTAGCGAACACGGCGAGGAGTACCAACGCGCCGGCGACTGCCCCCAAGGCGCACAGGCCGACTGCTACCGACGCCCGTCTCACAAGCACGCGCTCAGCACCCACGGCTACCATCATGGTCCTCCACCGGCCGGAGTGGTAGCAGCCTAACGGCACTATTTTCGGCGGCCCTCTTGCGAGGGATAGTCTGCAAGCCCGCGAGCAGCTGCCAAGCAGCAAAAAGGAGCCAAAAATGACGATTGCTGTGGGGGACCGCATGCCCGACGTCCAGCTGAAGATGGTCGGGCCGAACGGCACCGAGACTGTCAGCACGGCCGATGTGCTCGGCAAGGGGCGTACCGTGCTTTTCGGGGTGCCGGCAGCCTTCAGCCCGACCTGCTCGGACGTCCATTTGCCAGGCTTCGTCATGCGCGCCGACGAAATACTCGCCCTCGGGGTCGACCGGATCTTCTGCGTTGCCGTCAACGACCCCTACGTGATGGCTGCCTGGGGCCGCTCTCAGGGTGTCGAGGACAAGGTCACGATGCTCGCAGATGGCAACGGGGAACTGGCGAGGGCGATGGGGCTCGAGGTCGACTTGACCGGTGGCGGGCTCGGGATCCGCAACCGCCGGTACGCGGCGGTCATCGAGGACGGCGTCCTGACCGATCTGCTCCTCGAGGAGCGCACCGGGTTGGATGTCAGCTCGGCTGAGGGCGTTCTGGCGGCACTGGGCTAGCGGCCGCCCGGGGTACCACCGCCACCCGCTCCAGGAGCCTCGCGAGCCGAGCCGGCAGGTCCTCCAGGTTGAGGTGGCGGCGGGCAACCGCCGCATTGTGCTCCAGTAACGAGGCGCGTGGGCGCTCGAGCCAGGCTGAGATTGTGGCAGGGGAGAGCGCGTCAAACCAGCGGAAGCCAAGGGAGCGGAGCTCGTCTGCAGCTTGGTACGGGCCGACCGCCACCGGGCGCATGTGGAGCGCCGCCTCGACAGGGGGGTTGCCGAAGCCCTCGAGAGTAGAAGGGAACGCGACCAGATCCGCGGCCGCGTACGCGTGCTCGATCCCCGTGGTCGCTGACATGAGACCTGGCAGCGGTCCCCAGCGAACTGGGACTGCTGCTCCAGCGAGCAGTTGCTCGACCACGGGCCCGTAGCCCTCCTCGGCGTTGCCGACCAGCCAGTACGCCGCATCGAGGGCCTCCGCCAGCGCCAGCCCGGCCGGGACCCCCTTGCGGGCAATTGCTCGTGTGGGCTGGACGACCAGGCGTTGAGCTGGAGCGACCCCGAGCGCGTCCCGCGTCGCCGTTTTATCTCCCGGACTTGGGAACGGTCGGAACATATTGGGCACCACAACCGCGACGATCCCCCGTGCCGCCAGCTCGTCACGCGAGCGAATGGTAGGTACCACGTGGCACCAGGCCGGGTCGTCGGGAGGCGGGGGCGCCCCCACGAAGGCAGGCCGCTGCCAGGGGAGGTCGTGGTGGTGCATAAGAGCCGGCCTGCCTGCCAGCAACCGCGCGATGGCCGCCGATGCCGGCGGGTTGAGGGGCAAGGAGCACAGGTTCTCGACCACGGCGAGGTCTGCCTTCGCTAAGACCGAACGGAGGAGGTCTTCGTCGGGGGGCGGTGGCACCTTGCCGCTCACGTAATTACCCACTCCCAGCCCGGGGTCGATCGTGTCGGCCGCTCCCTCGCCAGCAAGGGTGGTAACCGGGTAGCCGAGGGCCCGCAAGGCGCCTGCCCATTTCGCCGCTTCCGTCGATACACCGTCTGCGCCACCCAAGCGATAGGAGATGACCACTATCCGTGCTGCTATTGGGCGACTAGGAGGCGGGGCGCTCATGGGTTGGGTATCGTGCCATGACGACGGCCATCTATCTCCGTCGACGCCCAGCAGAGGTCAGCCGCTGCTCCGGGCACCTGTATAGGCACCGGCCCCATGGCCACGAGGTGTAAGTGAGCCACTACCACACACCAACCACAGAGGGGGACCCAGGGCCTCGCGCGTCGCCCGCACGACCACCCTGGGCGCGAACGATTGGGATCGAGGTGTCAATGGGCGAAGGACCTTCCTCACTAGCGCCAGCCCTGGGTGGGGCCAGCGAGGCCCCGCTGCCGGCTCCGCCGGACATCGATGGGTCGATCGCCGAGCTCCCTGGGCTCTTGGCGCGCTCAGAAAACGGCATCCAGTTCATATACCAGTCGCTCGAGCTGATTGCTGCCAGGTACCGCCTGAGCGACCTTGCAATAGTCGTCCAGCAGCCCGATCGTCCGCAGGTGTTCCGTCTCAAGCGCGCGCCTTTAGGGGCCGGGCCCAAGCCCGTACCCACGTACCTGCAACGAGCGCTGTCGGGGGCGCCTGGTGTGTACGCCGACCCGCCGGTGGTGGGGACGTTGGTGGCAGCAGCTCTTGTCAGCCTCGCGGAGCTCGCCCTTCGCCTTGACGTCCTCGGGCACGACGCGAGCCACGATTCCCTCACGGGGCTGCTCAACCGCCGGAGCTACGAGCTCCTGCTGGAACAGGCGACAAGCCGAGCCCGCCGGTACGGGTGGCCGTTCGCGCTCGTCCTACTCGACCTGGACGATTTCAAGGTGGTCAACGACCGTTATGGGCACGCTGCGGGCGACGCTGCTCTCCGGGCTGTCGGCGAGGAGCTTCGCGCTGCCCTCCGCAGCGGCGACGTGGCAGCTCGGCTCGGTGGGGACGAGTTCGCACTGCTGGTCGTGGGGGTTGAGAACGCCGCCTCTCTCTCACCGATCCTCGGCCGCCTGAAGAGAGCCCTGGAAAGGGCGGTACCGCAAACGACCGTCGGCTTCTCGGTAGGTGTTGCGTGCTTCCCCTCCGACACCGAAGAGCCCGACGCGCTCATGGGGATGGCGGACGAGAGGCTGTACGCGGCCAAAGCGACGTTAGGGTAAGCGCCGCCATGAAGGACGCCCTCGAACTTGAACTGAGGCAACTGCCGGGCGTTTCCTTCGTCTCGTTTTTCGAAGAGGGCGGCACGAGCTATATAGAGCTGGTCGTGGCTGAGGGCGCCGAACATGCCAGGGTGAGGGAAGAGGCCGCGCGATGCGTAGTGAACCACCTCGAAGCACCGGCGGACATAAGGGTGATGGGGGTCCCGAGCGAGGTCCAAGTCGACCAACCCAGCGGCAACCGGGTCGTGCTGGTGGTCGTCTTGCCTAGCGACGGTGGCGCCGCTATCGAGGTGCAGCTGTCGCGTTCGGGGCGGCAGTACGCCAGCCAAGCGGTGGCAGGCGACACAGCGGCCGTGGGCCGTGCGGTCCTCGACGCGCTCAGGGGCCTTGACGTCTACGTGCCTTACGAGGTCGTTGGCTTGCACGCCCTGCCTTCGGAGTGGGGAGCCGGCCTGCTGGCGGTACTGCGCGACACCAACACGGGCCAGCTCCGCCGGGGCGTTGCCGGAGGGCGCGCACCAGCTGACGCCGCAGCGAGGGCTGTCCTCAACGCCCTCAACCGTTCGCTCTAAGGGCGCTCTCGGGACGCCCTCAACTTGCCCCCGCGGACCTTGCGTCATTAGGGCAAACTTCTAGGCGTGGTCGCTGGCATGATGCTCTTGAGCGCTTACCCTTCCTACCTCGGGACCGGTGCAGGGTCGCTTGTCGAGCATTCGCCGCTTGGCTTCGTTGTGGCTTTCGGGGCCGGCGTGATCTCTTTCTTGTCGCCTTGTGTACTGCCGCTGGTCCCCTCTTATCTCTCCATGATGTCTGGGGTGGGCGTCAGCGCGACCTCGACGGCTCCCTTGGAAGCCCGCCGCAAAAAGGTCCTCGTCTCCAGCCTCCTTTTCGTAGCCGGTTTCTCGGTCGTCTTCGCAGTCCTCGAAGCGACCGCGAGCGCAGCGTCCGCACCCTTACGCACTCACCGGGTGGTCTTCGACGACGTTTCCGGAGGCCTCATCATCGTGATGGGCCTCGTTATCGCCGGAGCGCTCCGCCACCCCTGGCTCGAGCGCGAGCGCCGGTTCACCCTAAGCCCGTCATCGCTGGGGCCCTGGGCGGCTCCGGTCATGGGGATGACCTTCGCGTTCGGTTGGACGCCGTGCATCACGCCGGTACTTGCCGCGGTGCTCGGCCTGGCTTCGAGCCAGGGCACCCTCGCTCGGGGCGAGGCCATGCTCGTCGCCTATTCCTTGGGCCTCGGGGTACCCTTCGTCGCCACTGGGCTCGCGCTCGGCCGCCTGGCTCACGCGTTTGCGTTTGCCAGGCGCCATGCTCGCGCCATCAGCGTCGGCTCGGGCTTGCTCTTGGCGGCTCTTGGGGTCCTGATGATCACCAGAGAAGTTGGAGAAGTGTCGTCTTGGTCACAGAGCGTGCTCCAGCACGTCGGCCTTGGGAGCCTCGGCTCGGCCTAAATTTCTTCGGCGTACCGTCGTAGCTAGAGTTAGACGCCGGTAATGCAACTTTCTGCGCGCCTCAGGGGCGCCATAGCACTCGCGGGCCAGTACCCCCTTTTGGCTGGCGTCGACCTGGACGTTCGCGAAGGCGAGATCCTCGTCGTGCGGGGTGCCAACGGCGCCGGCAAGACGAGCCTTCTTCGCGTTCTCGCCGGCCTGTTGCCTTTGAGCTCGGGCGACGCCTTCGTCCTCGGGCTCGAACCTCTCCAAGATGCTCGTGAGCTGCGCCCACTGGTGGGCCTCCTCGGCCACCGCAACGGGCTTTACGACGACCTCACCGCGGAACAGAACGTCCGCTTCGCCGTCGCCGCGGCCCGCCTACCAAGAGCGCGGGCGTCCCTCGCCCTGGAAAGGCTGGGGCTCAGCGGCCAGGCGAGGGCGCTCCCGGCGGGGAAGCTTTCTGCTGGCCAGCGCCGGCGCGTCGCCTTGGCCAGCCTCCTTGCCCGCCAACCGCGCCTTTGGCTTTTGGACGAGCCGCACGCCGGCCTCGACGCTGAGCACCGCCGCCTCTTGGACGAGCTGTTGCGGGAGGTCTGTTCTGAAGGTGCCACGGTCGTCCTCGCCTCTCACGAGGAGTACCTCTGGGAAGCGCTCGCGACAAGGACTGTGACCATGGCGGGCGGCACGGTGCTCGACGGGTTGCTCGAGAGCTGGCTCCCCGGCGGCGAAGACGCGGCCCGAGCCGTGGAGGTAACGAATGTGGCGTGACGCCCTCCTCGTCGCAGGCAAGGACTTGCGCATCGAGGGGCGGGCGAAGGTGGCGTTGAACCAGGTAGGCCCGTACGCGCTGGTGGTGCTCCTGCTGTTCGGTTTTGCGTTCGACGAGGACCGCCCGCTCCTCGAAAACGCCGCGCCCGGTTTGTTTTGGGTTGCGGTGCTGTTCAGCGGGCTCCTTGCCGTACAGAGGAGCTTCTCTCTGGAAAGCTCCGACGGGGCAGTTGACGGCTTGCGACTATCGAGGTTGGACCCTGCAGGGGTCTTCCTCGGGAAAGCGGCAGCCGTGGCTTTACAGCTCGTCGTTTTGGAAATCCTGCTCACGCTCGGGATAGTCGTCCTGTTCCACACCGAGCTCTCGGGAGCCGCTTTGTTAGCCGTGAGCGGGGTAGTCTCGACTGTCGGGGTAGCGACTGCGGGGGTTGCTTATGCTGCGCTCTCCATGGGCCTGCGGGTGCGAGAGACGCTCTTACCCCTGCTCCTCGCACCCGTGCTCGCCCCGATCGTGCTTGCCGCCACTGAGGCTTGGCGTTCGGCCCTGCACCTCTCCACCGACGACGGCTGGCGGTGGCTCGTGCTCCTCGGCTGTTTCGCAGCGGTGTACCTGGCTGGCGGCGTACTGAGTTTTGGAAGTTTGATGGAGGAGACATGAGGTCTGTCCTCGCTCCCCCGAGACGCCTGACGCGCGCCCTCGGGTGGTCCGCCCTCGCCGCCCTCGCGCTCAACACGTGGTGGGGGCTTTGGCTCAGCCCGCCCGACGTCGTGCAGGGGCAGTTCGTCCGCATGCTCTATGTCCATCCCGCGGTCGCGACCATGTGCTATGCGGGCTTTGGATTGTGCGCTCTTGCAAGTGTCGCCTGGCTCTTGCCGCGCCTACGCAGCCCTCGCTGGGACCGGCTTGCTGTCGCCGGCGCAGAAGTCGGTGCCGTCTTTTGCGCCGCCACGCTCATTACGGGGTCTATTTGGGGAAGGGCGTCGTGGGGCGTCTGGTGGACATGGGACGCGAGGCTCACCTTGACAGCGATCCTCTTTGCGCTCTCGCTCGGGTACCTCGCGCTTCGCCGAGCTGTCAGTAACCCCCAGTCGCGTGCTTTTGTCTCTTCCCTGGTCGCTCTCCTGATGGCGCTCACCGTCGTAGTGGACCACTATGCGACCGACTGGTTCGTCACGCTCCACCAAGGCGAGACGCTCCCGGTACCGAGCCCGACTGTGCACGGCTGGCAATTGGCGACGATGCTCGTCTCGTTCTTCGCCTTTGCGCTTGTGTTCGCCTGGCTCGTCGTGCACCGTTACCGCCTCGAGGCCTTGGAGGAACGCTATGACTCAGAAGCCTTCACGTTGGCTCTGCAAGCTCGCCGCTCTGAGGGTGAAGGCGTCCAGCCTCCCCCACACGTGGTGAAAATTGCCCCCGAGCCCGCTGGTCAGGGCCAGGACCGGCAACCTGTCGAGGTCCCGAGCCGTTGAATTACGTAATTGCCGCTTGGATGTCCTGCGGGGCACTGCTGGTGATCTACGCAGTGCGAACGGTGCGCCGCGAGCGCTCGTTGCGAAAGCTCCTCGGCAAGGACGCCCCATGGCGGTGAGCCGGCGGCGCTCGCTCGCCACCCGCCGGCAAAGGATCGTTGCCGCCCTGGTCATAGTGGCCGCTCTCGGCGTGTTGATGTGGAAGGGCCTTTCCAACGCCCTCGACTATTACCTGACCGCGAACACCGCCGTCGCCGAGCGTGCCCAATTAGGGGTAAATGACTTCCGTATCCAGGGCACCGTCCTGCCCGGTTTGCGCCAGGTCGGTACGGTCCTGCACTTTTCCATCACCTCTCACGACGTTGACGTACATGTCGCGAGCACTGGTTCCCCGCCACAGCTTTTCAAGGTGGGCATGCCAGTCGTGCTCGCCGGGCACTGGCAGGGCGACGTTTTTTCGAGCTACCAGATAATGGTGCAGCACAGCTCCAACTACGTCGAGGCCCACCCCGTGCCGGCCAAACCAAAGTCGCTCGCGAGCCGCTCGGCCGGGACCGGTAAATGAACATTGCTCTTGGCGAAAGCGGGCTGCTGCTCGCTTTCCTCGGCGCCGTGGGCGGGGCAGTTGTCCTCTCTGCCGGTATGGCGCGCAACCGTGCTTCGATGTTGCGCGCAGGCGAGAGCTATATTTGGCTCGTCGTCGCCGGGGCGGTCATCGCCACGTTCGCGATGCAGCGGGCGCTCATAACCCACGACTTCACCCTCGCTTATGTAGCAAGCAACGACAGTACTTTCACACCGCTCGTTTACCGCGTCACCGCTATGTGGTCGGATCTCTCCGGTTCGGTACTGCTTTGGGCGCTCATGCTCAGCGGTTACCTGGCTTTCATGTGGCTGCGCTACCGGCGTCGCAGCCAAGAGCCGCTTGTCCTGTGGGCCAAAGTGACGGGGTATGTCATTGCGGCCTTCTTTTTCGGGTTGATGTTGGCGGTCTCCAACCCCTTCGATCGAGTCCACGGTGCCGTGCCCACGCAAGGCCCGGGGCCCAACCCCCTGCTCCAGGACAGGCTGCTCGTGGCTTTCCACCCGCCGATGCTCTACCTGGGCCTAGTCGGCTTTACCGTCCCGTTCTGCCTCGCGGTCGGTGGGCTCGTCACGGGCCAGACGAAGGAACCATGGCTCCAAGAGGGTCGCCGCTGGGCGATATTTTCCTGGGCCTGCCTCACTGCGGGGCTGGTGCTGGGTGCCTGGTGGAGTTACCAAGTGCTGGGCTGGGGTGGCTACTGGTCGTGGGACCCGGTGGAAAACTCGGCCCTCCTACCTTGGTTGACCGGCACCGCTTTCATCCACTCGGCGATGGTCCAGTCGAACCGTGGCATGCTTCGCGTTTGGAACCTGTCACTTTTGCTGGCCACCTTTGGCCTCACGATCCTCGGGACATTTTTTACCCGCTCGGGAGTGCTCGATTCTGTTCACGATTTCACCAACGACGGCGGGGTCGGGCCAGCGCTCCTCGCGTTTTTCGCGGTTACGGTGGCCATCTGCACCGGCTTGCTCATATGGCGCGGCGACGAACTGCATGTCCCGGGCTCACTGCAAAGCGCGATCTCGCGCGAGGGGGCGTTCCTGGCGAACAACTTGCTCTTTGCCGCCTTTGCCTTCGTCGTCCTCCTTGGGACAGTTTTCCCCTTGATCGTACAAGCTCTTAACGGGCCGTCACTCACCGTCGGGGCGCCATTTTTCGACACGATGACGATGCCTATCGTCTTGTGCCTGCTGTTCCTTATGGCTGTAGCGCCGGTCCTGCCTTGGCAGCGCGCCTCGGGCCAGCTCCTGCGCCAACGCCTTGCCTGGCCGGCCGCCGCTTCCGCCCTGACCTTGGTTATCTGTGTTGCGGGGGGGTTGCGGGGTTTTTGGCCTCTTTTGGTCTTTACTCTCGCCGCTTTCGCGGGTGGTTCGGCACTGCGCCAACTGTGGTTGCTCACTAGGCGCTCCGGGCCGTTCGCGTTGGCCGGACGCTCAGGCGGGGGTATGGTCGTCCACCTCGGCGTCGTGGTGATCGCTGTTGCATTTGCGGCCAGCCACGCGTACCAGCACCAGGCGCAGCTTCTGCTCGATGTCGGGAAGCCGACCGTGTACCAAGGCCAAACGCTCGTCTACCGGGGTATGAGGACTGTCGAGTCGTCGGGGCGAGCGGTAGTCGAAGCGGTCGTCGACGTGGACGGGCATGAGTACTTCCCGGGCGTGGAAGAGTTCGCCCTTTCGAACGAGTCGGTCCCGAGCCCAGCGGTGCGCTCGACGCCAGCTCTCGACGTCTACCTGACCCTTGCCGACAGCCCCGCGAAAGCAACGGCGCCTGCTGCCATCGACGTAACGACCGAGCCGATGGTGATCTGGCTCTGGGTGGGGGGTGCGGTCGTCTTCCTCGGCGCGCTCATGTCCCTGGCACCGAGCCGGAGGGCCGGCGTGGGGCGCCCTCGGGCAGCCGAGGACGGCGCCACGGTGCCAATCGAGGTCGACGAGCCGCTGAACCTGACTGGAGCCGAGCTCGAGCCGGTCGCCGCCGAGGCGGCCTCCGGGAGCGCAAGCAGAACATGAGCGGGGGACCGACCGCCGGGATCGTGGCCCCCGCCCCTGTTCGCCGCCGCCGCGTTGTCATGTGGTCGGCGATCTGCGTTGCAGTCGCTGTCGCCGTGCTGATCGCAGTAATTGCCTCAGCTCAGCCGTCATCCGAGGTTTCCGCCAAGAGCCCTCTGTTGGGCAACACCGCGCCGGCGATCTCGGGCCGGGGATTGGAGGGCGGCCACTACACGCTTTCTCAGTTCCACGGCAGATGGGTGCTCGTCAATTTCATGGCGACGTGGTGCACCGCTTGCCAAAAGGAAATGCCCCAACTCGAGCGGTTCTGGGATGAACATTCCAAGCGCGGTGACGCTGTGGTCCTGACCGTGGCCGACGACCCGACCAACCTCGCGCAGCTACGCTCCTTCCTGATCTCAAAGGGCGCTCATTGGCCCGCGGTCGATGACCCGGCGGCCACAGTGTCTTACGGCCTGCAAGGCCTGCCGACCTCGTTCCTCGTGGCGCCGGACGGGGTCGTCTACTGGTACCTGCTGGGCGAAGTGCAGGCATCGCAGCTCGACAAGTTGTTGCAGCAGGGCGCCTCGTTGGGCCTCGGGCAGGCTTAGGGGGGCGGCACCGAGCCGATGCAGCAGGCGCAGAGCGCGAAGCGCCACCGATGGGCCCTCAGCCTCCTCTGGGCCGCGGTCGCGGTCGCCGTCGCAACCGGCCTCTTGGTCGGCACAGGTGCCCTCGGCGGCGGCAAGGAGCGCTCTCCGAGCTCCCTTTACGAGCGCACGCTCCAGGTGGCAGGCGAGTACCGGTGCCCTGTTTGCGAAGGCCAAACCGCCGCCGCTTCGGAGGCGCCCGAGGCCGTTGAGATCAGGGATCTGGTCGGTGGCTGGTTGAGCGAAGGGCGCAGCCAAGCCCAAATTAAGAGCTACCTCGTAGAGCGGTACGGGCCTTCGATCCTCGAAAGGCCGCCTTCCAGCGGTGAGGGCCTTTGGCTGTGGTGGGTACCGGTAGTGGTCATCCTGCTTGCAGCGGGTGGTCTGGGCGTGGCTCTCCACCGTTGGCGGAAGGGCCCTGCTTCTGCGGCCGCTACAACGCGGTTTGGGCCCGAGCGGTCGGCCGAGCCGGCAACTGCGCCAGCAACCCGCGCGCAGAGCATGGCACTTCCGGGCGTCGGGGCGAGGGTCGCCTTGGGCAAGGCTGCCGTCCCCAGGTACCAGCGCGTGGCCTTTGGCGTCGGGCTGGCGTTCATAGTCCTGGCTGGGGCGCTTTGGTTCGTGGACCGTGCGTCGGGAGGCCGCGTGGCCGGTGGAACGGTCAGTGGCGGGCCGACCGGGATCGGTGCCGAGCTCGAGCAGGCAGCCTCGGAGACGAGCACCGACCCTGCCGCAGCTCTTGCCCTATACGACCGAGTGCTCGCGAACGACCCGACCGAGGCGGTGGCTCTGACAGGGGAGGGCTGGATTTACGCACAAGCTGGTTTCGCCGCAAAAGGCGACGCTTTACTTGCCGAGGCCGAAAAGGATGACCCGAGCTTTGCCCTCGCTCACCTTTACCGGGGCTTCGTGCTCCTCGGTTACGAGCGCGATCCGCAAGGCGCAGCCAATGAGTTCAAGTGGTACCTCACTCATGGCCCCGACGCCTCCCTCGAGGCAAAGGCCCGGGCAGCGCTCGCCATTGCCGAAGCAGAGGCAGGCCGCTGAGACATTGTCCCGGGCAGGCCGTGGGCTTCTGGCGTCGGTGCCCTGGACGCGCAATGATCACCGTTGGCGCTCCCTTCGCCTAGCGACCACAGGAGGAAAAGATGGACCGGCTCGAATGCCAGTGGTGCCACGCACAGAACCCAACGGATGCCAAGAGCTGCGAGCACTGTGGCGCCCCACTCGACACCGCGAACCTGGTGTCGGACTCGGGTTGGCGCGAAGCGCCCCGACTGCGGGACATGGCCAAGTTCCAGTTCTCCAACAGCACTTGCCAGGTCGAGGGGGAGCTGGTCCCGGTGGCAGAGATCAACCTCAGCCCGGGAGACGGCGTCATCTTCGAGCACCACACGATGCTCTGGAAGGACGAGAGCGTCCCGCTCGGGGTTTACCCCCTCGGCGGCGGTATGAAGAGATCCCTCGCTGGCATGCCCTATGTCGTCACTCAAGCAGGTGGGCCCGGCAGGATCGCCTTCTCGCGTGACGCCCCCGGCGAGGTCGTCACCCTGCTTTTGCACCCGAGCATGGAGGTCGACGTCCGCGAGCACGCCTTCTTGGCCGCTTCGCACTCCGTGCGCTACAGCTTCGAGCGCATAAAGGGCCTTGCCAACATCCTTCACGGTGGCAGTGGGATGTACCTGGACCGCTTCGTGACAACCGGTGAACCGGGCATCGTCCTCCTCCACGGTTACGGCAATGTCTTTGAGCGCATGCTCGCCGCGGGCGAAAAGATCCTTGTGGAACCAGGAGGTTACCTCTACAAAGACTCGAGCGTGAGCATGCAGGCAGTACAGATGAACGTGCGCACAGGGCTTTTCCGGCATGGCATGTACCTAGCCGAGATGAGCGGGCCTGGCAGGGTCGGCATCCAGTCGATGTACCACCACCATGCAAGCGAGTAGCGCGCGCTCATGAGCACCACCACTGCCCGGCCCACAGGCTATGTCTGCCCTTACTGCCGCTTGCCTTCTGACCCGAGCGGGGCATCGTGCCCTAATTGCGGGGCGCCGGTCGACGTACGGGCGGCGGTCTCGGGCTCTGGCTGGGTCGAGCAGCCGGCGACCAAGGACATGGCGCGCATCCAGTTCGGCCAATCGCGTTGCCAGATCGAAGGCACTCTCGTGCCGAGCGCCGACTTTGGCTTGGCCCCCGGTGAAGGGGTCATTTTCTCCCATCACACCCTCCTTTGGTCAGGCCCAGGGACGCAAATGGAGCCCTGGGCGAAGGGTGGGTTTTTCAACAGGATGTACGCCGGCATGCCACTTGTGCTCATGCGTGCCTGCGGGCCGGGCCACGTCGCCCTTTCGGAGGACCATCCGGGGGAAGTCGTTGCACTGCCGGTACCACCTGGTCGTGGCTTCCTCGTGCGAGAGCACGCTTTCCTGGCTTCCAGCGACAATCTCGATTACACCTGGCAAAACACTCCCGTTTGGCTCGCAGTCAGGCATGGCGACGACACCGACTACGAGTACCCCATCGGCCGTTTCCTGGACCTTTTTGTAGCCGGCGCTCAGCCGGGGCTCTTACTTCTCCATTGCCCAGGCAACCTTTTTGTTCGCGACCTCAGCCCCGGTCAGGCGATCCTCGTGCAGCCTGGCTCGCTGGTCTACACCGATACGTCGGTCGTTTACAGCCTTCACGCCGAGTACCCGGCTTCAGGCGGGGCAATGTGGGCGAGCTACGAGTACCGGACCATCTGGCTACGCCTGCAGGGGCCGGGCCGTGTGGCGGTCCGCTCCATTTTCGAGCATCCCGAGCGGTGCTCGGGCATAGTTGGCAGCAGCGGCCTGACTTACTACCGCTGGTGAGCCGCCGGCCCCCGGCTCTCGACGGGGGTCAAGCCTTCCAGCGGCACTTCAGCTGCTGGGTGACGAAGTGGTCGACGGCTTCGAGCGCTTGCTCTTGGCCCTCGAGGAAAGACACGTGCGCGTCCATCGTGCTGGGGCTGTCGCGATGGGGGCTCCGGTAGGCCATCACGACACGTCCAAGGAGCGTTACAGCACCTACATAATCGGCCAGAGTGGCGGACAGCTCCATGGTGACCTCGATGACGTCGCCGGCACGCAGCTGCCTCGCGCCCTCGAGCTTCATGCCACCGTGGGACAGGTCCGAAACAACCGCGTGGTGGGCCTCGCCACGTTTTCCCGAGCTGATGTGGCGGACCTCGGCCGGCAACCCTGCTCCCACCCTCGGGTCGAGGCGGCGCTGGATGAACATAGGTGCGTCAAGGAGCTGCACTTCCGCCTTGCGCTCGCTCGGGGTCGAGCTCACCAGGGCGAGCCACTTGTACATGCCCCACGACAGTGGGAGGAGGAGGTCGACCACCGAGCCCTCCTCGAGGCCACCTTCGGGGACCTCGTCAAGCAGTTCGAGCACCAAGTCGCTACCGGCGCACGACATGACCTGGGCTGCGCAGGGGCCGGCATGGGGTAGCTGCAAGCCGACTCGCGCGCCCGCCGCCAACGGCCCTGCGATGGCAGCTCCGAAACCCATGCTCTCCTCGTTCCTGGCAGGCCCCGCGCCGGCACCGGGCGACCCGAGGCGAGCAGCCGGGTTGTGCGCACTGGGCCGGCTGCCTGGGTTTGGTATCGGCGCGCGAGCCCCTCTTGCTTGACCCGGGCTTCGTCGGTTGCGGGAGCCTGCCGCGCCTGTGGCGGGGGCGCCTAGTGACGCCTGCCCTCCGCCCGCTTGGCGATGTAACGGTCCAGCAGTTCCATGGCTTCGCGCTGGCCTTCGAGAAAGCTCACGTGTACGGCCCAAAAGTCCCCCGGAGCGGGGTAAGCCATCACGACCCTCCCCATCAGCTCGACCTCCCGCCCGAGGTTGAAGCCCACTTCGAGAGTGTCCCCCGTACTCAAGCGGACAGGGCCCTCGAGCTTGAGCCCACCCCTCGACAGGTCGGCCACTTTCATTGCTCGGACTGCGCCTCGCCGAGCGGCATGGACCCTCCGGACCTGCGCCTCGAGGGAGGCCTCCCAGCGGTGAGCCCGGCGCCTCTGCACGAACAGCGGCTCACTCAACAGCTGCACGAGGGCCTCTTCCTCGCGCTCCAGTTCCCGCAGCGCGCACAGCCAGTGGTATATGCCTGCTGGGCGCGGCACGAACAGCTCGAAGGCGGCGCCGAGGTGAAGGCTGCCCGGAGGGAGCTCATCCAGGAGCTGGAGCCGGACTTGGTCGCCGACGGCGCTGGTCACGACCGCTACGCAGGTCCCTGCCTCGGGTAGTTCGAGGCTCACCCGGGCCCCGGTGACCAACACGGGCGCGGCCCCGTTGTCGTCCGGCTTTATCGACGTCGTCGGCGCGTTGCCTGGCGGCATCAGCGGATCTTGCATGGCTAGGCCCCCAAAGGCAAGGACGTGGCGCAAGTTTCGTCGCCTTTTGCCCTCGAAGAGGACTCAGCGGGTTGGGGGGCGCCCCCATAAAGCGCGCTCAGCATCCCCCGCACCATGCCTCGGTCGACGGCGCAGATAACGGGGTGCTGCACGGCTGCCTCGAAAAATGGGCAGGCCTCTTTGATGAGGGCGAGCGAATGGTCCCGCGGCTCGGCATGGGCTGCGAACCCGTGCGCGGTGAGTGCATCAGCAATCACGCGGAGCGCGGAACGGAAAGAGCGCTGCCCTTCGCCCGGTGCCATCTGCCCTGCGAGCTTGGAGCCGTACGCAAAGCCGACCTGCTCTGCCATCTCCTCGGCGGCGGCCTGGGGCAGTAGTGCGAGCGCGCCTTCCAGCAGGGCGACGAGCAGGCCGTCTTCCCGCTTAGGGCCCTCGAGCACGGGCGCTGGGCCGTTTGACCTGTACCGCTTGGAGGGGCGGCCGGCCCCGGGAAGGGAAGGGCGCGCGCTCGTGACTTCGAGGTAGCCTCCCGCCGCGAGCTTGTCGAGGTGGTGGCGCGCGACATTTGGGTGGAGCGAGAACCGCTTGGCGACGTCGGAAGCGGTCACGCCGGCGCCCGTCTCGCGCACGTAGAGGTAGACCTGCCTGCGCGTGGGGTCTCCAAAGGCAGAGGTAACAGCTGCTACGACGGCCGAGAACTCGCTGCCGCTCAAGGCCATGTCCCTCAATGTAGCGCCCACCGCTCGCGCCGGCCCCTATCAGCCGCGCTCGCACGCGCGTACGCCTTGTGGCCCCGCTCGGTCGGCTCCACCTAGGGGCCCTTTAGCATGAGACGCGATGCCCGCCAACGCGACGCCTGACCCTCTTGGCCACGAGCTAGGACGTGCCAACCCCTTCGCAACTGGAGCTTCCAAGGCCCGCGTTATCGGGGTCAGCTCGGGTAAAGGAGGAGTGGGAAAATCCTCCGTCACAGCCAACCTGGCGATCTCCCTAGCCAACAGCGGTTATTCGGTGGGCGTGCTCGACGCCGACGTTTACGGTTTCTCGCTCCCGGCGATGCTCGGGGCGAGCGGCGCTCCCAAAATGTCCGAAGGCTCGGTGCTACCTGTTACTGCTTACGGGGTCAGGGTTATGTCGATGGGGTTTTTCGTACCCGACGATGAGCCAGTCATCTGGAGGGGGCCGATGCTGCACAAAGCGCTCGAGCAGTTCCTCGTGGACGTCGACTGGGGCGACGCTGATTTTCTCTTGGTCGATATGCCCCCAGGGACGGGTGATGTCGCGCTCTCGATGTCGCAGTACTTACCGACCTCGGAAGTTTACGTCGTCACCACGCCTCAACCTGCCGCCCGCCGCGTGGCCCAGCGCACCGCCTATATGGCGCGCAAGCTGAACCTCCCATTGCGAGGCGTGGTCGAGAACATGAGCTGGTTCAGCTCAGCTGACGGGTCCCGGGTCGAGATCTTTGGGAGCGGCGGCGGGTCTCAGCTTGCCAAGGAACTCGGTGTGCCGCTCCTCGGCCAGGTCCCCCTTGTGCCTGCGCTGCGGGAAGGGGGCGACCTCGGGCGCCCGATCGTTGTCGCTGACCCCTCATCCGAAGCAGCTCAGGCCTTTGCGGCGATAGCCCAGCGCGTTGTCGACCTCGGCCGCGCCCGCGTAGCACGCCCCGAGCTGCGCGTGACCTAGGGATCCGCGCGCCGCTACTGGCTCGTAGCTGAGATCATGAAGTTCGTGGACGCTCGCGAGCCAAGTGGCGGCAAGCCGGTCGGCCGGCGGGTCGTCTTTGGCATGCTCGGGCTCGGGGCGGCGGGCGTGGTGTTCGGCTCTTCGGTCTCGCGAGCTGTGCAAGACGCGCTCTCTTCGCTCGGCTCCAATGGTTCCTCTATCGCGGGCCTCGTGCCTGGGGGCGGGTATTTTCAGCTTTATACGGTCACGGGTGGCTACCCCACGACACCCGAGGATTATCAACTGGTGGTCGACGGGCTCGTAGAGCGGCCGCTCAAGTTGGGCTTGGCGGAGTTGGGAGCGCTGCCTGCATTGTCCATAGTGAGGCCGTTCCAGTGTGTCACCGGCTGGCGGGTGGACAGCGTCCACTGGACCGGGGTACCACTGCGCCACTTGCTGGACCTGGCCGGGTTGGCACCCGGAGCGACGGCTCTGCGGTTCTTTTCCTTCGACGGCGTTTACACCGAGAGCCTCACCCTTGACCAGGCAAGGCTCCCAGATGTGCTCGTCGCCTACAAGATGCTTGACGGCCCGGTAAGCCGAGAGCACGGCGGGCCGGTGAGGCTCTACGTCCCCGAAATGTACGGCTACAAATCCATCAAATGGCTGCAGAGGATATCTGTAGTCGACAAAGTCGTGCCGGGTTACTGGGAAGATTATGGCTACGCCGTAAATGCCTGGATCGGGCGGAGCAATGGCTACAACGGCGCCGGGATCTCCTGAGGCCGCGCAGTCAGCTGGTCGCCTCCTCCGCTTTGATGCGGTGGCGCGGGTGGCTCACTGGCTCACGGCGCTGTGCTTCATAACGCTCATAGCAACAGGTGCAGCCTTGTACATCCCCGCTCTTGTGGGCTTGGTGGGCCGCCGTGTGCTCGTCACCCGCATCCACGTCGATGTCGGCCTGGCGCTCCCCCTCCCGCTCCTGGTCAGCCTCCTCGGGCCGTGGGGCAGGGCGCTCCGAGCCGATATACGACGCCTGAACCGCTGGATCCCTGAGGACCGGGAGTGGCTCCGCAGGGCCCGTCGTCGACAGCCGACTGCTTCAGTGCCGACGGGCAAGTTCAATGCCGGTCAAAAACTCAATGCCGCCTTCGTGCTAGGCGAGATGGTAGTCATGTTGATGACAGGCAGCGTCATGCACTGGTTCAACTTTTTCTCGAATTCTTGGCGTACCGGGGCGACTTTTGTGCACGACCTGTTCGCCTACCTTTTGGTCGCTGTTGTCCTCGGCCACGTTTTCATGGCGGTGACGCACCCAGAGGCGCTGAGATCAATTTTCACTGGGAGGGTGAGCCGCGCCTGGGCGCGTCGCCACGCTCAGCTATGGCTGGAAGAAGTGGAGCCGGGAAGTCGCGAAGTCCCGGGCCTACTTTCCAAGGAGCCCGCCAGCGGCGTCGATGCCTCGAGGTAGACGTTCGGGGTCCCAGCCGAGCAGCTCGACTGCTGCGCTGAAGGCAAAGCGATCGGTCATCCCGCTCACGTAGTTGATGGCGGCACGGAGAGCGGCCTCTTCGCTTGTCGCGCGGCTGGACTGCCCCGGCAGACGGGCTGGGTTGGCAGCAAAGAACTCGACCAGGGCCGAGAGCACGGCTATCACCGCCCTGCCTTGGGCAAGCGAGCTCGGCCGGCTGTATATGCGCTCGTAGTTGAAGGCACGGAGCGCAGCCAATGCTCGCGCAAAGGGTTGGCGCATCCCGATCTCGCCGCTGGAGGAGATGCACTCCACGAGAGCCCCTATGAAGGCGTTCAGCTGCGAGCTGCGCGTCCCGCCGACAACCCCGACAACCTCGGCGGGGAGCTCGTCCGGTCCGACGATGCCGACGCTGGCGGCATCTTCGAGGTCGTGCGCGCAGTACGCGCAGCGGTCCGCCCAGCTCACGACCGCTCCCTCCGGCGTCTTGGGGCTCGGGAGCGACCAGCTGTGATGGCGGATCCCGTCGAGGGTCTCCGCGCACAGGTTGAGAGGGGCGAGGACAACGTCGGCTCCCCAGACCGCATGGTTGTACCCACCGGGCAGGTAAGGGCTGAAGGCCTCCTCGGACGCATGGCCTCCGGGGCCGTGGCCGCAGTCATGCCCGAGTGCGATCGCCTCAGTCAGCGCAACATTGAGCCCAGTGGCACGGGCAACTGCCGTAGCAACCTGGGCGACCTCGAGCGCGTGCGTCAACCGGGTCCTTTGGTGGTCGCGAGGGAAGACGAAGACCTGCGTCTTGCCAGCGAGGCGCCTGAACGCGCTCGAGTGGAGGATCCGGTCCCTATCGCGCTCGAAACAGGTCCGCATCGGGTCCGCTTCTTCTCCACGCTCTCGGTGGCCGGCGCCCTCTGACCTCGTGGCACCCGGCGCGAGGAGGAGCGCTTCGGCGTGCTCCCGGGCTTCGCGCCCCACGAGCGTTGCGGGCGCCCGAGGCCTGCCTTCGGGCCGGTGGGCAACTACGGTCCCATCAGCCAGCTCAGTCCCGGCCATCGTCTGCGCCCAAGCGGCAGCTCTCTCCGTTCGCAGCAGAGCGTCCTCGAGAGAGGGTGCTGAGCCGTCGAAGCTACGGCCCCGAACGTCACCCATCGCCATCACCGTACAAGGAACGGCCTCCAGGCAAGGCGACCTCGTAAAATTGCATTGGTAAACTGCTGCGCGACGAAAAAGGGAAAGAACCAGGAGAAGAGCGAGTGGATGTACGTATCGGTATAGCTCAGGCTCCCCGCGAGATCGAAGTCGAGCTGCCCGAGAGCACGAGCGTCGACGAGCTGGCGGAGCGAGTCGAAAAAGCGGTCCTGAGCGCTTCGGGGATGCTCTGGTTAACCGACAAACGTGGCAAGCGCGTCGGAGTACCTGCGGCCAAGCTCGCCTATATCGAGCTCGATCCGGGAGCCGAAACGCGCCGCGTGGGCTTTGGGGCTGCGGTCTGAGACGGCGGCAAATCCTTCACTGCTCGCGCGTTCCCTTCTCTTCGTCACCGGGAAGGGCGGCGTCGGCAAAACGACGATAGCTGCAGGGTTGGCACTCCTTGGGTCTATGCGGGGCAGGCGCGTCCTGGTATGCGAAATGGACGCCAAAGGCGACCTCGCCGCCTGCTTTGAAACCGGCCCCACTTTTTTTGAGGAACGCGAAATCTTACCTGGCTTGTTCGCCATGTCGATGGACGCGGAATCATCGCTTCGCCAGTACCTTTCGTTGCAGCTGCGCTTGCCCCGCTCGGCCGTTATCGGGCCCGTGGCGAGGATGTTCGACTTCGTCGCCTCCGCCGCTCCAGGTGTCCGGGAAATCGTGAGCATAGGCAAGCTCTGCTGGGAAGTCAGGGAACGCCACTACGACATGGTTGTTGTTGATGCCGTTGCGACCGGTCACATTGTCGGGCAATTGTCGGCTCCGCAGACCATCAATAACCTTGTCCAGGTCGGCCTTGTCCGCCAACAGACCGATTGGATGCTCGATATCCTTTCCGACCCTGCAGTGACCGCAGTACTGGTCGTTGCCACGCCGGAGGAAATGCCTGTCACTGAGACCATCGAGCTTGTCGACGACTTGAAAGCCAAGACCTCGGCCCCAGTTGGCGCGATCGTTGTGAACCGCGTGCTGCCGGAGCTGTTTGGCACACGCGAGGAGCAAGCTTTCGATGCGCTCAGCAGCACTCAGGCGATGGAAGTCCTCGCCGATGAGCTCCGTGGCGGCGCCGAGCCCTTGCTTGCAGCGGCGCGGCTCATGGTGAGGGCGCGCCGTTCACGCGCCTCCCACCTCGAGCGCCTGCGCAGCGCAATTGCCCCTGGTGGTCCTCCCGGGCTCGCGCCGATGCTCTATGTGCCTTACCTCTTCCTGCGTTCATACGGGATGCGCGCCACGCGCCAAGTGGCGGCCGCGCTGGCAGCGGAGCTTGAGATTTGACAGCCCCATCTCGCGCAACCCTGGAAGATCTCGTAGCTGCCAAGGAGATTGTCGTCGTCTGCGGGCCAGGCGGAGTCGGCAAGACGACCGTCGCAGCCTCGATCGGTGCCATGGCGGCCTGCCAGCAAGGGGGTCGTGTGCTGGTGCTGACTGTCGACCCTGCGAGGCGACTGGCACAGGCGCTCGGGCTGGGGGGCAGGGACGGCGAGCAGGGCACGGCACTTGCGCCACCCCGCTCCGGGTCAGCCCGACTGCGAGGTCCGCGCGCTCTGCAGGTGCCCCCGAGCGCGTTCGAACAGGTGGGAGCGTCACCGCGGGGAGAGCTTTGGGCCGAAATGCTCGATACAAAGCTCGGCTGGGACAATCTCGTCTCACTCCACGCGCCTGATCCCGCGACGGCGAAGCGGATCCTGGAAAACTCGCTCTACCAGAACATCTCCGGCCGGTTTGTCCAAAGCCACGACTACATCGCGGTCGAGCGGCTCTATGAACTTCACTCTGAAGGTGCTTACGACCTCATAGTCGTCGACACACCTCCCACCCGCAATGCCGTCGACTTCCTCCTCGCGCCAGAGCGGATGGCTGATTTCTTCGCCTCTCGCCTGCTTCGCATCCTGACGGTGCCATACCGGAGCCGCTTCGTCGACCTGGCATCGCGACCGTTTTATTACGTCGCAGACCGGGTCCTCGGTACCCAGTTCCTCGAAGACATTGCGGAGTTCTTCATCTTGTTCCAGACCTTGTCAGAAGGCTTCGTAGAGCGCGCGAAGCACGTCGAACGCCTCCTCGCAGACCGGCGCACTACCTTCATCGTCGTGAGCACCCTCGAGCCGGTGCCGGTGCGCGAAGCCGAAGCGTTCATCAGGTTGCTCCCCGCAAGGAGGCTCCACCTTGGCGGCGTCGTCCTGAACCGGGCGCTCCCGTCCTACCTCACCGAAGCGGCAGTGGGCCAACAAGCGGATTGGCTCCAGTCCCGCTCCGCCCAGGTGGCCCAACGCCTCTGCGCACCGGGAGGCCCCCTCGAGGCTTGTGAGGAGGCGCTTGTGGACAGGGTGTTGGGCGAGATCGCGGCGAACTTCAGCAACATCGCGGTCGTTGCCAAGCGGGAGGCGGCGCAGCGCGCCGAGCTTTCTTGGGCGCACGAACTTGTCTCGAGCATCCCCGAGCTCGACGAGGACGTGCACGACCTCGCCGGTGTGCTCGCGCTCGGACGCCACCTGTGGTCGGCCCGCGCCGCCTGAGAACGTTTAGATTAGGAGGCCCATGGCGACCTTGGCCGAACTGCTCAGGGACAGGGCAGAGGTGCCTGAGGCGGTTGTCGAGCATTTACAGCGCCTTGTCGCGACCTGGGGCATCCTTTCGGACCTGTCCTTTTCGGACCTCTTGCTATTTGTCCCCACAGCCCATGAAAGCGGCCAGTTCGTGGTCGTCGGGCAAGTGAGGCCCACCACAAGTCAGACCTTGTACCTCGAGGACCTTTTGGGCCGGCAGTTCGGCGAGCGTGAGCGGCCCCTCTTGCCACGGGCATGGGCGCTCGGCAGCGTTGTCGAAGGAGAGCTCCCTGTCGTGCCGCGGGGAGAGCGCGCCCGCGTCGTCTGCATACCCGTGCGCTTTACCGGTTCGGTCGTTGCCATTATGACCAGGGAGGCGCCGCTGGTTGTCGGGCGGCGCCCGGGCGAGCTCGAGCGTGTTTATGTCGGCGTCTTTGACCGGATAGCAAGGATGCTCGGTGCCGGGACATTTCCCTTTCCGGTAGACGAGCTGCTTTCGAGCGAGGCGCCGAGGGTCGGCGACGGCGTAATGACCCTTGACGCTTCGGCGCGTATTGAGTACGCGTCGCCCAATGCCGTCAATGCGATGCACCGGTTGGGGATTTCCCGGGCAGTGTTGGGGGCAAGCTTGGACGAGCTCGGCCTCGAGCACTCGCCCGTGCCAGCGGCGTTCCGGGACCGCCTGCCGGCATCTCTCGAGCTGGAGCTAGGGGACGTGGCGGTGTTTATCCGCTGCATCCCTTTGCTCGACCAGGGTAAGACATCTGGTGCGCTGGTCCTTGTCCGTGACGTGACCGACCTGCGCCGCCGCGACCGCTTGCTCCTCGGCAAAGAAGTCGCGATCCGTGAAGTGCACCACCGCGTCAAGAACAACCTGCAAACGATCTCGTCTCTCCTCCGCCTCCAGGCCCGGCGGTTGCCAAAGGGTGAGCCACGCCATGCTCTCGAGGAGGCTGAGAGACGTGTGCGCAGCATCGCTGTGGTCCACGAAATCCTCTCCCGCGACACGGCCGACGAAGTCGATTTCAATGACATCGTGCCCTCTTTGGCCCGCATGGCCGAAGACCTGTCTCCCACGGGGGCCCCGGTCGAGGTCACTTGGTCAGGAGAGGCGGGGTCAATGGGCGCGCAGGTTGCGACGCCCCTTGCGGTGGCACTGAACGAGCTGCTACAAAACGCCGTCGAACATGCATTTGTGAGCCATCCGCCCGAGCCGACGGTACAGGTGTCGTTCCTCAGGCGGGGAGGGGTCCTCGCAGTTCAGGTGCGGGACAACGGCGTCGGTTGGCCGGAGGGCTTTTCGATCGACGCCACCCAGAGCCTGGGTCTTTCAATAGTCCGTGGGCTCGTCAGCACCCAGCTTGGCGGCAAGATCAGGCTGTACAACGACGAGGGAGCGGTCGTCGAATTAGTGGTGCCCATCAAGTCCGCCGACCGCGCGGACCTGACGAAGATCTAGCTCCTGGCCTTGTTGCCTCGGCGAGGTTTAGGAGGTCCTCAGCCGGCTCGGCGCTGGCGCGCCAACCAGAGCTTGCGAAGTTTTCGCCGCTCTTCTTCGGTTGTCCCACCCCAGATGCCTGACTCCTGGTTGGTGGCAAGCGCGAACTCGAGGCAGCTCGCTCGCGACTCGCAAGTCTCACAAACCCCCTTGGCGCTGTGGATCTGCTCGACTGCGGGCCCAGTGCTGCCGACGGGGAAGAACAAATCAGGGTCGGTATCCCGGCAGGCGGCTCGTTGTCGCCAATCTTCGACATCCCATTCGATGGTCCGGGTCCAAGTCAGGGCCAACTAACTATCCTCCTGCCAAACTTCGAGGCAAATGACCGTTGCCTCAAACGGGCAGCCGGCCTACGACCAGCTTGTGAATCTCTTCACGTGTGAGTATACAGCGGGTAAACAACAAGGAGCTGTGCGCGAAGGCAGTATAGCGTCGGCACCTTTGCGCGCAAGGGGCTAGCGGACGGTTATTGCTGCCAAAAAGGTCTAGACCGGCCTGACCAGGGAAAGGGCGTCAGGAGCCCAGCGCAGTTCGATCTGCTCGGCCTCGCCTACGAAGTCGCCGTCCAATTGGTAGGGGAGCGGCTGGCCCGACTTGACCGTCGCCTGTGCCACGCCCACCGAAACGGTCACGTGCCGCCCTTGTCCGGTCTTTGGGCCGTCGGCAAAGGTGGCGGCTACGAGGGGGGCAAGCGCCCAGAGGTTGAGCGTGTCGACCGTGACGAGGCTCAAGGGCGTGTGGAGCGCGGTCCCTTTGGCCAGGTGCATTGGGCGGCTGCCGAAGAAGGTGTACGGGTCAGTGTTGAGGCAGACGGCAAACGCGGCGCTCGCTTCTGAAAAGCCTTCGCTGCTCACGTGGAAGCGGGCCTGCTTGCGGTCGTAGCCGTGCGCCCAGGTAAGAAGCGTTGCCGCGACGAAAAGAGCCGGGCCGAGATATCGCTTGAGCGGCGCCAGTTTCTCCACCTGGGCGATGACGGCGGCGTCAAAGCCGATGCCGGCGTGGAAGAGGAAGTAGCGCGCGTTCGCCTGCCCGAGGCCCACCCGCCCGGCAGGCCCGGTGGCTAACGCCCCTAGTAGTTGGCTCGTCGCCTCGATCGGGTCGTTCGACATACCTATGGTGCGCGCGAAAACGTTCGTCGAACCCCCTGGCAGTACCGCAAGCGCCGTGCGCGACCCGGCGAGCCCGTTGGCCGCCTCGTTCAAGGTCCCATCGCCTCCGAGGACGACCACGACGTCCACGCCGTCAGCAGCGGCACCTTGGGCTAAGCGAGCCGCATGGCCGCGGCGGTTGGTCTCCTTGAGAGCCACCTCGTGGTCGGCCGAAAGCGCCTTTTGGATGACAACGCGCGCGCGCGCGGTCACCGACGACGCAGACGTGTTGACGATCAGCAGCAAGCGCATTTGGGGCGCTAGCGGGTCGGGGCCTCGGCCGCCGAGCGCAGTTGGGCGACGCTTCGCGCTAGGAGGCGCGACACGTGCATTTGTGAGATGCCGAGGCGGGACGCAATTTCGGACTGGGTGAGCCCGTCAAAAAACCGCAGGTGCAGGATAAGCCGTTCTCGCGGGAGTAGTTGCGCCAAGAGCGGTGAAAGGGTGGCGCGACTTTCTGCGATCTCGATGGACGGGTCGTCCTCGCCGATGCGCGCCGCGAGCGGCTCGCCCTCTTCGGAGGGAGCGTCGAGGGAGGTGGAACGGTAGGCCTGGCCCGCTTCGAGCGCTTCCAAGACCTCTTCTTCAGAGACCTTCACCTCCGCCGCCAGTTCTGCGATCGTGGGCGAACGCCCCAGCTCCTGGCCGAGTACCCCAACAACTTTTCCGAGGCGCAGGTACAGCTCCTGCATCCGACGCGGCGCTCTTATGGCCCAACCTTTATCGCGGAAGTGGCGTTTGAGTTCACCAACGATCGTATGAGTTGCGTAAGTGGAAAACTCGACACCGCGTTCAGGGTCGAAGCGGTCGACGGCCTTTATCAACCCGAGCGAGGCAACTTGCACCAGGTCGTCGAGCGCCTCGCCGCGATTGGCAAACCTGCGTGCGAGGTACTCGGCCAACCCCAGGTGAGCGGCAACCAATTGCTCGCGCAGGACCGGGTCGCGGTCCTGCGCATAAGCCGCGAACTGCTCCCTGATCTCTTGGCGCCTGTTTGGCTCCAGGCTCACGGGCCATCCCCTGGAGCAGCGTTCTCCTCCCTCTCAGGGGCCCGGCGCCTTTTGTAAAGGTAGAACCTCGGCCCGTCGGCGCCGTCATCGACCGAGTGCTCGTCCACGAGAGCGTTGAGGATGACTTCGGATAGTTCCGATAGGCGGACAGGTCCTGGGGCGGGAAAATTGCCGTACCCTCGCACTGTGAGCCCGTCCGTGCCCAGTGCAAAGTCGAGTTCCAAGATGCCGTCCATCCCTTTGCTGCCCGTTATACCGAAACAGATCTCGTCAATTGCCAGTCGGAGATCCTCGACTTCGTCATAAGTGAACCCGAGCCGGCTCGCGAGCCCAGCCGCAGTGACTCGCGCTAAGCCGAGGAACTCGGGCCTTGCCGGGACTGCCAAACGCACTTCGTCTTCGCTTCCCAACGGAAGGTAGCTCCTCTCACGTTCGCCAGTTGACGCCCTGGCCAACCGTCCCCTGCTGGGGCTGGCCCGTTCCGCGAGGCCAACTTAGTGCGAACGACCGGCAACCTTTGCTCGTATGCCGCCGAGCGCCCCTTCGCTGGGGGCACAGACGTTTGTCCCCGAGGAAGACGACGGTTGACCGCGCTGATGGCTGGGGCTCCTAAATGAGAGGCCAGGGGTAGTGGTGCTCGGTCTTCGGGGCAGGGAACCTGCCCTTGCGCCGCAGTGCCGACGCGCGCCGCACCAGGGCTGCTATTTCTTCGGGCTGGAGGAGCGCTTCGAGCGCGTGTGGCCGTTCGCCCAATGAGAGCGGGCCAAGAGCGTCGAGCAGGTCGGCGGCCACGCTGTCCCCGGCGAAGTCCCATATAACCGTCCGGAGCTTGGGCTCGCTGTGGAAGCAGAGGCCGTTGTCGATGGCCCAGATGCGGCCTTCTTTGTCCAGGAGGCAGTGCCCTGCTTTGCGGTCGGCGTTGTTGGCGACGATGTCAAAGACCGCGATCCGTCGGAGCGCGCCATGGTGCTCTCGCGACTCCAGGAGCGTGAAGTAGTGCTCTTCGAAGTGGCAGTCCATGAACAGCTGCACAGACCCGGGGCCGAGAGGTCCCTCGGCGCGGGCGACCGTCGGCGGCACTATTTGCCAGCCGAGGAAGCAAGCAAGGTGGTACGCGGCGACCTCCCGCCTCCAGAGCCCACCCGGGAAGTCCCACAATGGCCTTTCCCCTTTGGCCGGCTTGTAGATTACGAGCACCTCGGCGCCGGTCGAAGAGCTGACGGAGGCGAGGAACGTGGCGTTGGAGCTCCAGGGGAGACGTCCCTTGAGGCCCATTTCACCGGCGCGCAAGAGATCGAGGACCGGTGTTGCATCAGCTCCGGGCCCCCATGAGCCGGATCCTGCTCCTGACTGAGCCGTCGCTTCTTCGCTCATGTGCCGCTCATAACGACGGCGCGCGGTGACCGTTCGTCTTTGGGCAGGAGTGCTCCTGGTCAAGGGGGTACCCGCATAAAGGGCAGGGCGGCCTCCCGCCGCGGAGCAACCTCTTTCCGTGCTCGATCACTCCGGCCGCCTGTTCCCGGGTGAGCAGTACCCGGGCGACCCCGCGAGGCTCCCCTACGGTCCCCGGTCCTTGCAGGTTCGGTCCTTCCCCCAGGTCAGCTCCGACCGCTGGGGCACTGGCACCCTCTTCCTCTCCTAAGGCCTCTTCCTCTCCTAAGCCCTCGTCCCCTTCGTCACCACCTTGGTCGTCCCCGCTGCCCACCTCACGCGCGACGAGGACGACCCTGTCGGCACCCGGGTCGTAAGCGAGCTGCATCGACCCGACAACCCAAGCAGCCTCGACCGGCTCCTCGAGGGCGAGCTCGCCCTCTTGTGGCACGGCAGATGGAGAGGCGAGGTCCGCCAGTACCTCGCTGAGACCTCCGGCCAGAAAGAGGACTTGCTGCTTTTCGAGCTTGAGAGACAGGAGGCTTTCGTCCTGGCGGGCCTGCAGGTAAAAGACTCGCTTGCCTGGTGGCCCGACAGCTCCCACCGTGACACGGGCAGGGCTCGGGAGGTCGAATGATTGGCTCATCGAGCCGTGCCGGGCCTCGCTGGGCCCTTGGCCTGGCGCTCGGAGAGAGCTGGCAGAGAACTTACCCAGTTCGTGAACATCACGCTCGGCCCGCCGGTCCTAAACGCTATCGCGCTCACCGAGGCGGGCGAGACGAGGATCCTTTGGAACAGGTCGAGGTGGATCCCCATAACCTCGGCAAGGACTGCCTTGATGGGGTCAGCGTGCGAGACGACGACGACCGTGCGGCCTTCGTGAGCCGCGACGACCTCGCTTACGGCCTCAACGACCCGGAACTGCATGCCCCTCAGGGTCTCCCCCCCGGGGAACGTGAACTGGCTTGGGTAGTGGAGGACCGTCGACCACTCAGGCTTCTTGACCAGGTCCTTCAGCGGCGTCCCTGCCCACTCCCCCATCTCACAGTCCCTCAGGGCGACCCTCTCGAGGGGGGCGAGGTCGAGGGCTTTGCCCAGGATCGCCGCGGTCTCCTTGGTGCGAGTGAGGGGCGAGGAATAGAGGGCCGTGATGGGCGGGAGGCTCGGGCGCAGCTCGAGAATGTGCTGGCCCGCGTCCTCTACCTGCCGGCGGCCCTGCTCTGTCAGTGAAGGGCCAGGTCCCGGGTAAGGCATCTCGGTGCCGGTTGTCGGCGTGAGGCCGTGCCGGACGAGCAAGGCCACGGTCGAGGGGGGAGGTTTCCTGCGCACTTCCTGCCAAAACTAGCCTCCGGGCCCCCATGCCGACGGGCGCATAGTGCAACGCCGCGCAAAGGTCCATCGAGGCGGCAGCACTTCGCCGACAATGGAGCTAGAGAATGGAGCTGGAGATGAAGGCAGACATGGAACAGTCGCCGACGATGGCGCAACTGCACCGGGAGATAGTCGACTGCAGGCGTTGCCCGCGCTTGGTCGCCTGGCGGGAGGCAGTCGCTGTTCGGCGGCGGTCCGCGTACGCGGGCGAGGAGTACTGGGGGCGCCCTCTGCCTGGCTTTGGCGATCTCGCTGCGCGCTTAGTGCTCGTCGGCCTCGCCCCGGCTGCCCATGGTGGCAACCGCACGGGACGGATCTTCACCGGGGACCGTTCCGGGGACTGGCTTTGGCGAGCCCTTTGGCGTGCCGGACTGGCGAACCAGGCCAAGAGCTTTGGAGCTGACGACGGGCTCGTCGCTAACGGGGTCTGGGTTAGCGCGGCTGTGCGCTGCGCTCCTCCCGCTAACCGTCCCACGCCTGAAGAGCGTGATAATTGCTTGCCGTTCCTGGGGAGGGAGCTCGAGGTGCTTACAGGCGCTCGGGTCACTTTGGCGCTGGGGTCCTTCGCCTACGACGCTTGCTGCCAGCTGTTCGGGGCCCGGCGGCACCCACGTTTCGGCCATGGCGTCGAGCTGCGCCTAGCGGACGGGCGCTGGCTGGTGTGCTCGTACCACCCGAGCCAACAGAACACTTTCACGGGCCGGTTGACTGAGGAGATGCTCGACCAGGTAATCGGCCGTGCATGGCAACTGGCGTCTAACTCCTTTGCAGCAGGCGGCCAGGCTGTGGCCCGCCCCTCGGCAGGCTGAACCAGAAAACCGAAGCGCCGGCCTCCGAGCGGCGCAAAACAGGTCCACCCACTCGATGAGCACCTGCGCGGTTACGCCGGCCTGCTCGGCGACCTCGACCACTGAGGCTCCGCGCAGGACCGAGAGCACTGGGCCCACCCGCGCGTCCTCAAAAATCATGTCCCGTCAGTCTCCCCGGCCCGTAGGGCCTACGGTACGCTCGCCCTTTCCCACCCTGCCGGCAGGAACGGTACGACGTTGCCGCTCCAGCTGAACGTCAATGGTGTGGGGAACTGAACAGGCCTTACCACCATGAAGACATAGGACTCCAGCCAACCTCGAGCGGCCGGTGAAGCGTAGCCAGCGCCGGCCACGCAGTCACCGCAGTGGGCCCCTGCCCACTCCCCGAGGAGCTCGTCGCGGTGCCCCCAGCACCCCGTCGCCGAGGGGCTCGTGCAAGCAAAGTTCCAAGTGCCCTTCGGGCCGCCCCACCCGTCGTCGTAGAACCACTCGAACACCGCGGCGGCGGAGTTGACCGAGTTACCCGCCCAAGCACCTCCAAAGGCGTACGCTCCGCCGCCCGGGGGCGCCCATACTTGAACTGGCCCGTAAGCGGTATGGAACGTGGGGTCTTCGCTGTTGTGCGCCGCCTTCGTCGCTTCCGTGCCCAGGTACGGCGACAAACCGACGACCGGAGGCACGCCTCTTGACATCCGCTCGAGGTCAATGAGCACGAACAGCTGCTCCGGAGCGCTCAGCGCGAAGAAGTCCGAGGGCATCGTGAGGCTCTTGAGATGCTCGGCCGCTTGAGCGCTGTTGATGGCACCAAGCAGGAGCCCCGTACAGGCGCGGGAAGAGTTGTAGGAGAAATTTCCCTTTGGGAAACAGGGCGATTGGCACGTCATCGAGCCTCCCGGAGCCTGAGAGCAAAGCCCCGTACTGCGGGCGAAGTCGGGTAGTGAGCGGTTAGCCGAGGGGTTGGACAACGGGTTGCTCGAACTGGGGGAGATCGCGGCCGCGGCCGTAGGGGTCGCGCTCGCAGCCAAAAGAGGAGCAGTGAGGGCCAAGCTCGACGAGGCGATTAGCAATGAAGCGAGGAGGCAGCGCGCGCGGGGCACGGCAGGGAACCTACCAGGGCGTCCCCGGCATCACCATGAAAGCTTTGGCTTGCGCATGAACAGGCACACGGAGGTGAACTTCCAGCTGCCTTCTTGGACCACGATGTGCGGCGTCCGCGAGTATTCCTCTGGCAACTTGACCGGGTTGGCCACCATCTCAGCCGGTGGGCGGAGCGGGCTCAGCGGCTCTACAAGGTCCATGCCTGAAGCGTCCACGACATAGCGCATCAGGTCGTCCTCGGTGAAGTAGGCCGGGTGCGGCCCACCGTCGAGCACGAGCTCGGTTGCGACGCACGCCAACCCACCTGGGCGCAGGGCCCGGCACATCTCGCGCATCGCCTCGCTGGCGCTCTCGTGGCCACCAAAGTGCTCGATCGAGCTGAGGGAGTACACGACGTCAAAGGTGCCTGTCACAAAAGGCAAGTGGCACCCATCGGCAGGGAGGCCGAGGAGCCGCTCCCGGTAGTAAGGAAAGGGTGCAAACTTTGCAGGGTCGTGGAGGAAAGCGCTGTCCGCCTCTGCTGCGGGGCTGCTGGCAAAGTCGCCTTTGTAGAGATCTGTCGCGACGGTGGCGTAAGTGCGGTTGGCGAGGTAGTAGAGGGCCCGCTCGTGCCCAGCACCGACTCCCAGGGCCAGCCGTTCGGGCCCGAGCGAACCCAGACGTTCCAGCCCGTACACGCACTGCGCCCACTCCCAGGCTTTTCGGTGGTACCAACCTTCGTCCTGTGGGAGAGCCAACGCGCGACTGTAGGTACGCCACTCCCCATCGAGCCAGAAATCTGGGTGGCAGGCCGCGTTGAGGGGCAGGCGGGCTCGGGGCGCCAGCTCTTGGGCGCAAGGGTGCTCTCTCAAGGCCGGCGGTTTGCGGAACTGGTGCTGCCTTCGACGCTGAGCAAGTACCCTATCCCGGGCGCAGTCCTGATGCTCACCCCGGTACCCTGGCCGATCTTCTGCCTCAGCCGATGGACATAAGCGTGCAAGTACTGGGCCTCTTTCGCGTAGCCTCGGCCCCACACCTCTCCCAGGATCATCTGGTGCGTGCAAACCTTGCCGGCGAAGCGCCCTAGGTACGAGAGCAGTTCGAACTCCTTTGCCGTCAGTTCGAGCGCTCTGCCGTCCAAGCGGGCCTCGCAGTGGACAAGGTCGAGCTCGAGCGGCCCGACCGAAACCGTCGGAGCCTCAGCCAGCTCTGCTTGCGGGCGGTGGTGGCGGATAGCAGTGCGGATACGGGCTTCCAGCTCGGCCGTGCCGAACGGCTTGGTCATGTAATCGTCGGCACCCCCGTCCAGTGCGGCGACCTTGCGGTCTTCTGTCCCGAAAGCCGAAAGCACGATTATCGGCACGTCGTCCCATTCACGGATCCGGCGGCACACCGTCAACCCGTCCAGGTCAGGCAGGCCGAGGTCGAGGACAATGACGTCAGGTAGGGCAAGGGCCGCCTGGGAGATCCCTTGCTCTCCTGTCGCGGCTGTGACAACTTCGTGCCCTTTCGAACCGAGGCTCACGCGCAGCGCCCTCAGCAATGCAGGGTCGTCGTCGACGACAAGGATGCGTGCCACTTCAAGCCGCCTCGACGTCGGGGGGTGCGATCGGGAGCGTGAAGACGAAGCGCGCGCCGCCCTCGGGGGCGTCCTCGACCCAGATGTGGTCCCCGTGCGCCTCGACGAACGCCTTGGCGATAGCGAGGCCGAGCCCGGAGCGACCACCGGTGTCGAAGCGGACAAACTTTTCAAACACCGCCTGACGTTCCCGCACCGGGACGCCTGGGCCGTAGTCCCTCACCGAGACGCTGGCACGTTCCCCGCTCATAAGGCCTGCTTGAACCGTGATGGGCGTGCCGGCGGGGCCATGGCGATTGGCGTTATCGAGCAAGTTGGCGAGCACTTGCACGATGAGAAGAGGGTCCACATCTACTGGCGGTAAGGCCTTGGGGATCTTTATTTGGACGTCGCGGTTGGCGAAGGAAGAGTGCAGCTCAGCGAGAGCTTCGTCGACGAGGTCCCGGAGCGCTCGCGGGCGGCGGCGCACTTCGAGCGTCCCGGACTGGATGCGCGTCATGTCGAGCAAGCTGCTGACCAGGCGGCTGAGCCGGTCAGCCTGCATGTCGATGAGGCTGTGGAGCTCGTCAGCGTCCTGCTCCGTAAGGTCGTTGGACTTGTCCAGGAAAGTGGACGAGGCGACCTTAATGGTCGCCAAAGGAGTGCGCAGGTCATGAGAGACCGCACCGATCAGGGACCGGCGCAGGCGGTCCACTTCCTCTAGCAGCTCCGCGTGGATCACCCTCTCGCGCAGCTCTGCGCGCTCGAGGGCGATGGCCAGATGGTTCGCCAAAATGGGCGTCAGCTCTCTGACGGCCGAGGTTGCGGGCACGTTGCGCATGACGAGCAGCCCCACTGGCCTCCCCGACGAGGCCAGCGCCAGCGCCTGGACCACCTCTACCGAGCCGCTTGTGCTGAGCGCGACCGGCTTGTGCGCCCCGGGCCGGAGCCGCGCGAGCTCCTGTTCGGTAAGGGGCTTCCCCGAGGAGGCGACGACTTCGAGGCGGTCCGGCGCTGGCAGGAGCAGTGCCGCTCCCTCCAGCTCCATGGTCTCGCACACCCAGTCCACGAGCACCTGACCGAGCTCGGTGCTCGACTTGTCTGCAAGGAGCAGCTCCGAGAGCTCGAGCAGGTGACGGGCGTTGGACTCTCGCATGGCCGACGCCTGGCGGGCTTCCTCGAGCCCGGCGACCACCCTCGCGACAAGGGCCATCACGACGACGAAGACGCCGAGAGTGAGCCAATCTTCGTAGCGCCCGACCGTGAAGCTCCCGTACGGGGGTACAAAAAGGAACTCGAAAACTGCAAAGCCGACGACGACGCTCACGAGGCCCGCCGCGAGGCCTCCGGTGACCACGCCGATCACCACCGGCACGACTAGGACGAGACCGGGAGTCCCCACGGGGAGGTACCTGCGAGCAGGCACGAGCGCGGCCCCGAGAGCGACGGAGGAGAGAGCTCCGATCCCTGAGCCGAGCAGACTCTTGCGCACGCTCCATTGTCCATCTCGGAGGGCTTTCCCGCACGAGTAGGTGACGCCTTCGTCTCTGTGGCATCGAGCCGTCCACTATCCTCTGCGGCGATGCCGCTCCGGCTTACCCGCCCGAGCGAGGCGTCTCTTGAGCGCCTCGAGAGGACGCTAAGGGACGTCTCGTTTAGCTACCCCGAAGTGGGTGTTACCGCCGGGCCAATTCCGTCCTCCTACCAAGTCCAGCGGCACGCCACTGCCCTCGGTTTCGGTCCCACCGTTTGGGAACGTGCCAAGGAGGCGCTCTTGACTTGGCAAGCGCACCGTGGCGCAGGCGCCTACGTCCATCCAACTGCTGCGCCCCTTACCCAAGGGACGCTTGTCATTGTCACGATGCCAGTGCGGCCGTTGTGGGTGGTCGCGCCTTGCCGTATCGCTTACGCGACAGATGACAGCGCGCATTTTGGCTTCGCCTACGGCACTTTGCCAGGGCATCCCGAAAGCGGAGAGGAAGCTTTCCAACTGGTGCGGGACCAAAACGACGAGGTGCGCTTCGAGGTCGTTCTCTTTTCTCGCCCGGCCAGCTCAATTGCTCGCCTGGGCGCGCCCGCCGCGCGCGCCATCCAGCGCCGGACAGTTCGTCGTTACCTAGAAGGCGTCCGGCGGTACGTAACGGCGGTTTAGATGTTTTTCATAACTCTTACCACTTATTAAGGTCCTGTTCAGAACGTCGGGGGGCAACATGCCGCCATGGCAGATTTTCTCTCCGTGTTGGGTATGGTCGTGTTCACACTGGCGATGCTCGCCCTCATCAAGGGACTGGAACGGGTATGAGCGTCGCGCAGGGGATCCTCCTCGCTTTGTCGATCGTCGTCTTCGTCTACCTGGGCGTGGCGCTGTTCAAGCCCGAGTGGTTCTAGATGGGCTTCGCCCTCACCATCGTCGTTTTGGTCGTTGCGCTGGGTCTTGCCTGGCGGTACCTGGGCTCGTACATGGCCGACGTGTTCGAGGGCCGGGCGCGGTTCCTCTCTTGGGCCGAGAGGCCCGTCTATAGGCTGCTTGGCACGAGCCCGGACAACGAGCAGTCCTGGCAGCGCTACGCGAGCTCGGTGGTCATTTTCTCGGCTGTCGCGATTGGGTTCACCTACCTCATTCAGCGCGTCCAGGGATCGCTGCCGCTCAACCCCCAGCACTTTGGGGCGGTTACACCTGCGCTCAGCTTCAATACGGCCGTGTCCTTCGTCACCAACACCAACTGGCAGAACTATGGCGGCGAGACGACGATGTCGTACTTCACCCAGATCGGCGCGCTCACGGTGCAGCAGTTTGTGAGCGCCGCGGTCGGCATCGCCGCTGCCATCGCCATGGTGCGTGGGTTCTCCCGAAGGAACTCCCCCACCATAGGGAACTTCTGGGTCGACATCACCCGGTGCATCCTTTATATCTTCGTGCCGATCACCTTTATTGCCGGCATCGTGGTCGTCTCCCAGGGCGCCGTGCAAACTCTTGCCGGCCCGGTGACCATACATGACGCGCTCAACGGCGTCACGCAGACCATCGCCCGTGGCCCAGCAGGCTTTATGGGCGCCATTATGCAACTGGGGACCAACGGCGGCGGGTTCTTCGATGTCGACCTGGCCCATCCTCTCGAGAACCCCACAGCATTGACAAACGCCGTCTACATCTGGCTCACCCTTTCGATCCCGTTTGCGCTGACTTATACCTTCGGCAAGATGGTGGGGAGCATCCGCCACGGCGCTGCCCTGTTGGCAGTCATGGTGCTCATCTTCGGCACCTGGGTCGGTTTCACGAGCTTTGCCGAGCACCAGCCAAACCCAGCGGTCGTCGCGGCCGGGGTGACGCAGAGCTCGACGGGCAACACAGAAGGCAAAGAGGTCCGCTTCGGCGACACGACTAGTCCTCTCTTCAACGTGTCGATGACGCAAACCTCCGATGGCGCCGTTGACAGTGCAACGGACTCGTACAACGCGATGGGCGGCTTCGGGCCCTTGACCGGCATGATGCTCGGTGAAGTGACCCCTGGCGGCACGGGGAGCGGGATGTACACCATGCTGATCTACGCCATAATCGCCGTGTTCATTGGCGGGCTGATGATCGGCCGAACCCCGGAGTACCTTGGGAAAAAGATCCAGGCCAGGGAGGTGAAACTGGCCGGTTTCGGTGCCCTTGTCATGCCGGTCATCGTGCTCGTCCTGACGGGCATCGCGGTGTCTATCCATGCCGGGAGGGCGGGACCGCTCAATGGGGGCCCGCATGGGTTTACCGAGATCCTCTATGCGCTGACCTCCCAGGCCAACAACAACGGTTCAGCCATGGCCGGCATCAGCGGGAACACGGCGTTCTACAACGTCGTCGGGGCCATCGACATGCTGGTCGGCCGCTTCGGGATCTTGGTCCCAGCACTTGCCCTGGGCGGGTCGTTGGCCGCGAAAAACGTAGTCCCCGCGTCACTCGGCACGTTCCGGACTGACAACCCTATGTTCATCGGCCTGACCATCGGTGTCATCATCATTATCGGTGGCCTTACTTTCTTTCCTGCTATCTCGCTCGGGCCGATCGCCGAAGCGCTGGCTCATGGGAAGTTCTTCTGATGAGCTCGTCTGATATCAACTCGAAAGGCGCCGCCATGACGGGGCAGGGCTCCGAGGCAGTTCAGCCGGACGACCCGGCAACTTCACGGCTTTCCACTCCGCCAACCCCACGCGGCGTCGCTCAATCCCGAAGCCTGTTCGACCGCGAGATCCTGCGGCATGCGCTTGTCGATGCGTTCAAGAAACTCGACCCGCGGGTCCAGGTAAAAAACCCCGTCATGTTCGTAGTCCTCGTCGGCACCGTGGTCACGCTGATCTATTCCATGAGCAACCCCGGCGTCTTTGATTGGAGCATTACGGTTTGGTTGTTCCTCACCGTGATCTTTGCCAACTTCGCTGAAGCTATGGCCGAAGGCCGGGGCAAGGCGCAGGCTGAAACGCTCCGGAAAATGCGCTCGGAGACCGAGGCGCGGCGGTTGCTACCCGACGGGCGCGAAGAGCGAGTGCCGGCATCGGCGCTGCTCAAAGGCGACAGTGTGGTCTGCGAGGCTGGGGATATCATCCCATCAGACGGGGAGATCATCGAAGGCATCGCCTCGGTAGACGAGTCAGCCATCACGGGGGAGTCGGCGCCCGTCATCCGTGAGTCCGGCGGGGACCGCTCGGCAGTGACAGGCGGGACCAAGGTGCTCTCCGACCGCATCGTGGTCCGCATCACAGCAGAGAGAGGCCACACCTTCCTTGACCGGATGATCAACCTTGTGGAAGGGGCCAACCGGCAAAGGACGCCCAACGAAATAGCGCTCACGATCCTTCTCGCCGTGCTCACAATCGTGTTCCTGCCCGTAGTCGTGGTCTTGCAGCCCTTCGGCCACTATGCGGCACTCCTTACTCACACCGTCGGTGGGACCGTATCGGTAGTCATCCTTGTATCGCTGCTCGTGTGCCTCATCCCCACCACGATCGGCGCGCTCCTATCGGCGATCGGAATTGCCGGGATGGACCGGCTCGTGCAGAAGAACGTGCTTGCCATGAGCGGGCGCGCCGTCGAAGCGGCGGGGGACGTCCAGACCCTCCTTCTCGACAAGACCGGGACCATCACGTTGGGGAACCGGATGGCTTCGGCTTTCCTGCCTGTCGAAGGGGTCAAGGAGGAGGACCTCGCGGCGACCGCCCAGCTGGCTTCGCTGGCGGACGAGACCCCGGAGGGCCGTTCCATCGTCGTGCTAGCCAAGGAGCGTTTTGGCATCCGCGAACGCGAGCTCGGCGAAGGGCACAGCTTTGTGCCCTTCTCAGCCACCACGAGGATGTCCGGCCTCGACATGGACGGCCAGAGGATCCGCAAAGGAGCCGCCGAATCCGTGAAACACTGGGTGGCCGAGCAAAGTGGCACCGTCCCTAGCGATGTCGACCCAATCGTTGAAAGGGTCTCCCGTTCGGGCGGGACGCCGCTCGTGGTCGCCGACGGGGCGAGGATCCTCGGCGTTATCGAACTTAAAGACGTGGTAAAGCAAGGCATCCGGGAAAAGTTCGACCAGATGCGCCAGATGGGCATTCGTACCGTGATGATCACGGGCGACAACCCCCTCACAGCTGCGGCGATCGCCCAGGAGGCTGGCGTGGACGACTTCCTCGCTGAGGCCACTCCCGAAGCAAAGATGGAACTGATCAAGAGCGAGCAGGAAGGCGGCAAGCTCGTCGCAATGACGGGCGACGGCACCAATGACGCGCCCGCTCTCGCGCAAGCCGACGTTGGGGTTGCCATGAACACCGGCACCACGGCAGCAAAAGAAGCCGGCAACATGGTCGACCTGGACTCCAACCCAACCAAGCTCATCGACGTGGTCGAAATAGGTAAACAGCTCCTCATCACCCGGGGGTCGCTGACAACCTTTTCGATCGCGAACGACGTGGCCAAGTACTTCGCCATCATCCCGGCCTTGTTCGTGGCCACCTACCCGCAGTTGAAGTCGCTCAACATCATGGGCCTGCACAGCCCCCAGTCAGCGGTCCTCTCGGCAGTTATCTTCAACGCCCTGGTGATCGTCGCATTGATCCCCTTGGCACTCCGGGGGGTAAGGTTCCGCGCAGCCTCGTCCGCAGCGATCCTGCGGCGCAATGTGTTCATTTATGGAGTGGGGGGGATCGTCGCGCCGTTCATCTTCATAAAGATCATTGACCTGTTCCTCGTCGCCATCCACTGGTACTGAGAGGCCGAAACGTGTTACTAAACCTGCGCCGTTCCTTCGTCTTCGCCATCGTCGCCATGGTGATCACCTTCATCTACATGCTCGCTGGTACGGGGCTGTCGCAGCTCGTCTTCAGCAAAACCGCAAACGGCTCGATCACGGCGAACGGGTCGACTCTCATCGGGCAAAACTGGTACAACTCGAAGACTTTCCACGGCCAGTGGTTCCTCGGCCGCCCCGACGATATGGGGCCGTACGCGGCCAACCCGAAAGAGAACGAGCCTGGAGGTGACAACCCCTTGGTGGCAAACGTGCCAGGGTCCAGCGCCCTGGTAGACGGCGAATCAGCGGCGACAAACCTGGGCCCGCGTTCGGAGATCCTCCTCCAAAATACCGAGGCGCTGATCGCCCTCTGGCACAAGCTTGGAGTCCCTCACCCGACGCCCGACTTGGTTACCACGTCGGGGAGCGGGCTCGATCCCGACATCGCGCCCGAGGACGCCAGGGCCCAGATCCCCATGGTCTCCAAGGCCACGGGCATCGCTCCGTCGGCGCTCGAGAAATTGATCTCTCGCGAAACTCACAGTGCAGAGTGGGGTTTTCTCGGAAGCAGCTATATTGACGTCCTCCAGTTGAACGAAGGCCTGGCCAAGCTCAGGGGAACATCGGCTACTCCATAGGGACGGGGAAGCCAGGCTTGCCTTGGGGGAAGCCAGCACCGAGCCCAACGCGCTTAGGGCCCTGTGGGCCTTACCAGACCCGCTTCGAAAGCAAGCACCACGGCCTGGACCCGGTCACGAAGGGCGAGCTTGTTCAACAGATGGGAGACATGGGTCTTCACGGTCGCCTCCGATATGTAAAGGTCCGTCGCTATTTCGGCATTGCTCCGCCCCTTGGCCACCAGCTTGAGCACCTCGAGCTCTCTGTCGGTGAGCTGTGCCAGCACCTCCTGGCTGAGCCTGTTCGGGACTGGCGGTCCGTCACCAGGCGCCTGCCCGAGCGTAGGCAGGACCCGGGCCAGCAAGGTAGTTGTCACTGCGGGGGCCAGCAAGCTCCCGCCGTCGGCCACGACGCGCACGGCGTGTACCAGTTCCTCGGGGGTGGCGTCTTTCAAGAGGAAACCGCTGGCACCCGCTCTTAGCGCCTCGACCACGTACTCGTCGTGGCCAAAGGTGGTGAGTATGAGCACCCGTGCGCCGCAGATTTGCTTGGTTGCCTCGATCCCGTCCAGGCCCGGCATCCGGATGTCCATGAGCACCACGTCCGGGTGGGTACGCTCGACGCCCTCGAGGGCCGCCAAGCCGTCGGCTGCTTCGCCCACGACTTCGATGCCGGGTTGGCTTGAAAGGATCATCCTGAACCCTTGGCGCATCAGGGGTTGGTCGTCCGCGATGAACACGCGGACAGGGTGATTTGCGCGCTCGCTCATTGCCCGACCACCGGCAGCCACGCCTCCACAGCGAAGCCCTCGCCCTCTGGCCCCGCCTTCACCCACCCGTGGCAATGGGCGGCCCGCTCAGCCATGCCCACCAAGCCTTGGCCTTGGTGACCCTGGACGGCAGCCACCCGGACCAGCGGTCGCCCGTTGCGGACCCGCACCGAGACCCCGCTGCCCCCGCAATCGATGGCCACGACCGTCTCTGCCCCCGGGGCGTGCTTGACGATATTCGTGAGAGCCTCCTGGGTGACCCGGTAAGCGGCCAACGCGACGGCCGGAGGCAGGTCGGTGCTCTGACCGCTGAGCTCGAGCGTCACCGGCAGCCCCGCCAACCCTGCCCCTTCCACCAAGGCGCCCACGTCCTGGAGCGTGGGCTGGGGGGCCCGCGGCGCACCTCCGATCGCACCAGCACGGGCCAGAGCGGCGGCCGCTGCCGCTGCTCCCTTGGCCGGGACGCCAGGGCCCACCAGCAAGGTGTTGTCATCAGCGCTCGTTTCCCTCAGGGCACCCAACATCGCGCGCAGCTCGGCCATGGCCTGGCGGCCTCCCTGGATCATGGAGTCGAGCACTTCTCGGCCCTCATGGCCCGCGGGCAAAGTCTCGCGTACGGCGCCCGCCTGCACGACCAGGAGGCTTACGTGGTGGGCGACAACATCGTGCAGCTCCCGGGCGATGCGCACTCGTTCTTCAGCCACCGCTTGAGCCGCGTGATAGTTGCGCGCGCGCTCGGCCTGCTCGGCCCTTTCCTGGGCGGCCGCCAACAGGGCGCGCTGAGAGCTTATGACCAAGGCGCTCGCTACGGCGGCCACCAGGAACACCAAGTTGGGGGCCAGCGGGGTCACCAACGCTCCCCCAGCCACCACTCCGGCCACCGAGACAATGGCCCACGCGGCGGTGGCCATGGCGAGGGCGCGGGCCGGGGGCCGCCGCACCACCAGCGAATACGTTGCCAGGGTGAGCAGGGTGAACTGAAGGTTGGTGCCAGGACCGCTGACGGCGGCCCAGGCCACCAGCACACCGGTGACGAACACGACGGTGGCCTCGGGGCGCGTCGCTCGCCAGAGTAGGGCGAGCAGCGCCGCCACTTCTAGGGGAACGATGACTGCGGCGTGTGGCCCCCAACCGGCATTGCGGGTGTGCAGCTGGTGGGCGGTACTACTCAACAGCACGAGGGCGTAAGATGCGGCGGCGGCCCACTTGACAGCAAGCCAAACCGGGGTGGGGAGCCGGACTGTGTCCGGCAAGCCCCCACCCCAGCCCGGGGCCGAGGGGCCGGGCCCGGTGGCGCCCCCAGCCATGGCTATCTCACTTTCCTCCCGCGTCCCTGCGTTGGAGCAGGAAGTAGCCGAGGGCGCCCAGCACGGCGACGAAAAGCGCCAGTTCCCCGAACCCGAGCCAAGCGGGCAAGGTGTTGGCGTCCCGGGTCACCATCACGACCTGCTCGCCAGCCCCCGTGGGCCAGTACTTCTCCACCGGCAGCCGCCAGGAGTTAGGTAGCGCCTCGAGCACTCCGGGGAGCACGAAGAGGACAGCGATGACCGAGGTGATGGCCGCCGCGGTGTACCGCAGGATGGTGCCTGCTGCCACGGCCATGAGCCCGATGACCGCTATGTAGAGCCCGCCCCCGATCACCGCCCGGGCGACGTCGGGCTGGCTGAGCGAGGCCGTCGGCTGATGGCCGCTGATCATGAGCTGGCCGACGAAGAACGCCACCCAGCTCACCAGCTCACCTGTCACAAGAGCCACGGCACCGAAGACGGCGGCTTTGGCGGCCAGCAACCGGCCCCGGCGGGGTACCGCCGCCAGGCTGGTGCGGATCATGCCCGTGCTGTACTCGCCGGTTATCGCCAGAACCCCGAGCACGGCGATGGTGAGCTGGCCGAACACAAGCCCCGAGAGGCTTATGGAAGTCGGGTCCCAAGGCCCGTTCCCGGGGCCGTAGTGGACCGACGACTCGTAGGAGATGAGCGCCCCCAGCCCCAGTACAAAGACCACGGTGGCCGCGAGGGTGAAGAACGTGGAGCGCAAGGTCCTGATCTTGGTCCACTCCGACAGCAAGGCGTCGGAGAACGTGGCGGGCCGGTAGCCCCTCGCCGACGGGGGACGGGTGACGGTCGCCGGTGCTTGCAGCGTGGTTATGGCCATTGACCTACCTCCAACCTGCGCCCAACGGCACCGGGTCAGCTGCGCCGGCGCCAGCGTGGAACTCCACACTGTCCTGGGTCAGTTCCATGAAGGCTTCCTCCAGTGATACCTCCTGGGGGGTCAGCTCGTAGAGCACCACGCCCCCTTCGGCGGCGAGCTTGCCGATCGACGGAGCTTCCAAGCCCTGGACCATCATGGCCCCGTCGGGGTGAGCTTCCACCGAGGCGCCAGCGTTCTCCAACCGCACCTGGAGGACAGCGGCGTCGGGTGTGCGGACGAGGACTGCACGGCCAGAACCACGCTTGATGACGTCGTCCACGCTGGAGTCGGCGATGAGGCGCCCCTTGCCGATCACGATCAGGTGATCAGCCGTGAGGGCCATCTCGCTCATGAGGTGGCTGGACACGAGCACGGTGCGGCCCTGGGCGGCGAGGGCGCGCATGAGGGTCCTGATCCAGCGGATGCCCTCCGGGTCGAGGCCGTTCACCGGCTCGTCGAACATCAGTACCGGCGGGTCACCCAACAAGGCCGCCGCTATGCCCAGGCGCTGGCTCATGCCGAGCGAGAACCCCTTGGCCCGCTTGCGGGCCACGTCGGTGAGACCCACCATGTCGAGGACCTCATCGACTCGCCGGCCTGGGATGCCGTTGCTCTGCGCCAGGCACAATAGGTGGAAATAGGCGCGACGGCCGCCATGAAGAGCGCCTGCGTCGAGGAGGGCCCCGACTTCGCGCAACGGTGCCGGCAGGTCGACATAAGCCCGCCCGTCCACTGTTATATGTCCTGAAGTCGGCCGGTCGAGGCCGATGATGGCGCGCATCGTGGTGGTCTTGCCGGCACCGTTTGGCCCCAGGAACCCCGTGACCATGCCCGGGCTCACGTCGAACGACAGGTCGTTCACCGCCACAGTCGTGCCGAAGTGCTTTGTAAGGTTGCGCACTTCGATCATCCACGTACCTCCTCGTCTGTGAGCCGCGTTCGCGGCCTCGGTACCATCGTGTCCCGGCTACTTACGTTGCGCATCGGCGCCAGGTCTGAAATTCGGCTCATCCTCGAGGACGATGTCGCGATCGCGAACAGCAACCGGGCCGGCGCCCCACCGCCCGACGCCACTGGGCCGAGGAAACGTAAAAATTGCTCCCTCGGGTGTCACGAAAATGGTTTGGGTGGTGGCTGGGGACGTCCTTTATCGTGACCCCGACGATCGCGGGCGAGCTCGAGCCGGTCGTTGCCTTCGATCGGCATGAACGACTAGGGAAATTCTGCTGCTGGGGTGCTCCACAACAAACGCCCATATCCTCGAGGAGCAGTCGGAGAACCTCATTAGGGGAGGCGGAAGGTCTTGTCCCCTTGCGTGCAGATGTTGCGTACTACGGGGTCGTGGGAGCCGGAGCCACAGTCCCATCCAGGGGTGGAGAAGCTAATTCCGTTCGAGCTGGTGGAGCCCTCGTTCCAAGCGACGTAGGCCTCGCCGCAGGTCATGTTGGTTACTGTCGTGTGGAAGAGGAGGCCGGGCTCGACCGAAAAGCACAGCTCGGTCCCCTTGGGGAGGGCATCTGCGGTCCAGTCGGCCTCCTCCGTGCAGGGCTGGTCCTGGATCGTCTCGGCGCGAAGGGCCCCGGTTCCTTTCGCCTTGCCGTCGCGCTCGAAGATCCCGGTCATTGTCACCGAGTAGTGGGGTGCGGGCGAGGTGTACGAGCTGAACGTGTCATCACGGACGTCAGCCCCCGCCAGGGGGAAGCTTTGAGTCGGCGCACAAAACGCGGCCGCCGGGGCGATGTTGACGACTCGGTCCCCGGGCGTCACGGCGAACTGCACGCCGACGGCGCTCCACGCGTTTTGGGTGACGGGGTACGCCCCGTCGTAGACGGTGCCGGTGACGAGGTAGGTGTCCCCGTGCGGCGCCTCTGCCCAGGCGGCGGGACCGACGAAGGAGAGCGGGAACAGCACTGCCATCACCGCGACCGCAATGCGCGAGTAGATCTCGACGCGCCCCAACATGCGGCCAGAGCGTACCGGCGGTACCGCACCCTCGTCAACGGCCCGGGGCGCGCTCATCGGGCCCAAAGTGGGCCAGCGTCGCCTTGGAATGGCTCCCCATTTCCGCGGCGGTGACGGTGCGCGAGGCGATCGGCAGGAAAATCATGTCGCTCGTGCCGGTCGGCGTGCGTATGGAGCCAGGCATCTCTGCGTGATGGTAGAGGGTGTATTTTCGGGTGCCCCCGGCGGGATTTGAACCCACGCACCCGGCTCCGGAGGCCGGCGCTCTATCCCCTGAGCTACGGGGGCGGCGCAACAAGCATACCTGTGTGCCCGGGGCCTGCTCTCAGGGTGGCCGGGAACTACCGGGAGACCAGTTGGGCCCTGACTACGGCAACCCGTAGCCCAGAACATGCACGCGGCCTCGGGCTCGTCAATCTCTGCCGAGCCTCAATTGCCGTCGGCCGGGTAGCTCGGCCTGGCACGATGGACGTCACATGGTCCCTGACCCGGGCGCCGAACCGGCGCCTCCCCGTAAGCGAGGTACGCGATCGCTCTCCGCTCAGGGGCAGCGCGGCGCAATAATTGACGGGACCAGCACCGCGCCACTCCCGAGGTACCTTCTCCCGGACAGCGCTCAAGTTGACCCCAGCGGTGCCCTTCTCGTCGGGGGCATCGACGTCCTGGATTTGGTGAGAGAGGTAGGGACGCCCGTCTTCATCTACGACGAGGGCCACCTTCGCGCCCGCTGCCGGGAGGCGCGGGACGCGTTCGGGCCCCGGGTCGCTTACGCGTCCAAGGCCTTTCTCTGTAAGGCAATGGCGCGCCTTGCTGACGAAGAGGGTTGTTGCATTGACGTTTCTACCGGCGGCGAGCTCACAGTGGCCTTGGCGGCCGGCGTGCCGGCCGAGAGGCTTGTCCTCCACGGCAACAACAAGTCCGAAGCGGAGCTTGAGAGAGCACTGAGCGCGGGCGTTGGCCGGATAGTGGTCGACTCTTTCGACGAGATAGACCGTTTAGCAAGACTTTCCGGGCGGCGAAGGGGCGAGCCGCTCGCAGGCGTACTGATACGCGTAACGCCCGGCATCGAAGCTCACACCCACGAGTACGTGATGACCGGGCAAGAAGACTCCAAGTTTGGTTTCGGCCTGATGTCCGGCGCTGCAGCCGAAGCTGCCGAGAGGCTCCGCCACCCGGTCGCGGGTGCCCATCTTCTTGGCTTGCACGCCCATATCGGGTCGCAGATTTTTTCACTCGACAGCTTCCGCCGGGCGCTGTTGGCTCTTGCACCCTTATGTCTGGAGCTCGAGCTGGACGAGCTTTGCATCGGAGGCGGCCTTGGGGCCCCGTACGTCACGGGCGAGACCGCGCCATCGATCACCGAATGGGCGCAAGCCGTCCATCAAGCAGCCAAGGAAGCCGGTTTGCCGCATAGGGTCGTAATTTCGGCCGAGCCGGGCCGCGCGATAGCCGCTGCCGCGGCTATTACCTGTTACACGGTTGGCACGATCAAGGAACTACCCGGCTTACGTACCTATGTCAGTGTCGACGGTGGCATGAGCGACAACCCTCGCCCGGTGCTTTACGGCTCGGGCTACGAGGCCTTCCTCCCCCGGGCAACAAGCGCAGAAAGGCCGCGCCGCATCACCGTCGTCGGGAAGCATTGTGAATCGGGTGACGTAGTTATAAGGGACGCCAGGGTGCCAGAGGACCTCGCGGTTGGAGACGTCCTGGCCACGCCGGTCACCGGTGCCTATGGCCGCTCGATGGCTTCCAACTACAACAAAGTGCCGCGCCCGCCAGTGGTTTTCGTGCGGGACGGTGGCTGGCGCACCGTCGTCCGGCGAGAGACATATGAGGACCTGCTGGCCCTCGACAGCTAAGGAAAGCGGTCTAGGGACCGCCGCGCCTATGACCGCCGAGCCGTCTTCCTGGCAAAGAGCCCACTTCGATAGCTAGCCTGCCGTGTCATAGCGACCGCTCCCCAGACCACTTCACCGAGCCTTGCCGGAGGGGTACATCCCGACAGACCGCTGGTACGGGTAGGCCTCTTGGGCTGCGGCAATGTCGGCGCGGCCTTGGCCCGCATGCTCCTCACGGACGCCGAGCACATCGCCGGCCGCACCGGCATGCGCCTCGAGCTGGCACGGGTCGCCGTCCGCTCGGCTACCAAAGAGCGGGGCGTCCCCGGCGTCGAGCCCCTGCTTACAACCGACCCAGCCGCCGTCGTCAACGACGAGAGCATCGACGTGGTCGTCGAGGTCATGGGTGGTATCTCGCCGGCGCGCGACCTCATGCTCGCCGCGCTCCGCAAGGGCAAGCCCGTAGTAAGTGCGAACAAGGAGCTGCTCGCCAACCACGGTAGTGAGCTTTGGGAGACAGCCAGCCGGGCGGGTGTCGACTTGCTCTTCGAGGCAGCCGTTGCGGGGGGGATCCCGCTCATCAGGGCGCTGCGCGAATCTCTCGCGGGCGAACGGATACACCGGGTGATGGGCATCGTCAACGGGACGACCAACTACATCCTGACCAGGATGTCTGCCTCCGGGGCGAGTTACCAGGAAGCGCTCGCAGAGGCGCAGGGGCTCGGCTATGCGGAACGGGACCCGACGGCCGACGTCGAAGGTTTCGACGCCGCCGCGAAGGCGGCGATCCTCGCAAACGTGGCCTTCGGCGCCAAGGTTGTCGCAGGCGACGTCTACCGGGAGGGCATCTCCGCCATCAGCGGCCAAGACATCCAGGCGGCGACCCGGCTGGGTTTCGAGATCAAGCTGCTCGCGATCATCGAGTCCGACGCCGATGGAGCGCTCGGCGTACGCGTCCACCCGGCTATGGTCCCGAACGCGCACCCACTTGCGTCCGTGCGCGATTCGTTCAACGCGGTCTTTGTCGAAGGGGACGCCCTGGGGCAATTGATGCTCCTTGGCAGGGGCGCCGGAGGGCCGCCGACCGCAAGCGCCGTGCTGGGGGACCTCGTCGACGCTGCTCACAACCTCACCATGAAGGGAGCCGCCCGAAAGCTCGAGCTCCGCGATGTACGCATCCGCCCCATCGACGACCTGCGATGCGCGTATTACCTGAGGCTCCTCGTCGTTGACAGACCCGGTGTGCTGGCAGCCATAGCGGGCGTGCTCGGCCGCCACCAGGTTTCGGTGCGCTCGATGGAGCAGGATGCCCCCGAGCCCGAGGACGGCATCGTGGCACCGACGTGGGCGAGGCCCGGGACGCCCGGAGAGGGAGAGGCCCACCTCGTCTTCGTCACTCACCCGGCCTACGAACGTGACATGCAGGCGTGCTTGCACGAGCTCCGCCAGCTCGATGCCGTGCGCCGGGTAGGCGGCCTGCTGCGGGTGGCCGGTTCTTGACCGAGGGCCAGGTGTGGCGGGGTGTCATCGAGGAGTACCGCCAGCACCTGCCGGTCAGCCAAGCCACACCGGTGGTAAGCCTCCTGGAGGGAGGTACCCCCCTCTTGGAGGCGCCGCGCCTTTCGCAGCGCACCGGTGCCCGGGTGTGGCTGAAGATCGAGGGGGCCAACCCGACGGGCTCGTTCAAGGACCGTGGGATGACAGTGGCGATCTCAAAGGCGGCCGAAGAAGGCGCCAAGGCAGTCGTGTGTGGTTCGACTGGCAATACATCTGCGTCAGCGGCGGCTTATGCTGCGCGCGCCGGGCTTTCTTGTGCTGTGCTCATCCCGGATGGCTACATCGCTCTTGGCAAGTTGGCCCAAGCCCTCGTTCACGGAGCGAAAGTCGTGCAAGTGCGGGGAAATTTTGACCGTGCGCTCTCACTGGTGCGGGAGCTGGCGGAGGCTGAGCCGGTCACGGTCGTCAACTCCATAAACCCTTACCGGATCGAGGGCCAAAAGACGGGGGCTTTCGAGATAGTCGACGTGCTCGGCGCAGCACCCGTTATGCATTGCATGCCGGTCGGCAACGCGGGCAATATAACGGCGTACTGGAAGGGGTACCGCGAGTACCAGGATGCGGGCAAAGTCAAGGGCCTCCCGCGTATGTTCGGTTTCCAGGCTGCCGGGGCCGCCCCGATTGTCCTCGGTCACCCGGTCGAAAAGCCCGAGACAATTGCGACCGCCATCCGCATCGGCAAACCTGCCTCGTGGTACGGGGCGAGCGCGGCCGCCGCCGAGTCCGGTGGCCTTATCGATGCTGTCAGCGACGAGGACATCCTGGACGCCTACCGTTTCCTGGCGAAAGAGGAGTCCGTGTTCTGCGAGCCTGCTTCGGCTGCCTCGGTCGCCGGGCTCCTCAAGGTGGGCGCGCCAGCGGGTTCACGGGTCGTTTGTGTGCTTACCGGGCATGGTTTGAAGGACCCCGACGTTGCAATCAGCCAGATTGCCGTGCCGAAAGCCGTCGAGGCTGACATCGGGGCCGTGCGTGAGGAGCTCGGGCTGTAGAGGGAGCAGAGGTCGCGCGCCGTAAAGAAGGGTTCCTGGCGCGACGGTCAAACAGCAGGTAATATGTATTTGCCTCGGCTCGGGGTCTCCCCGGGCGAGGACCTCATCCGGAGCGGCATCTCCCGGCGTCCAAGTGGTCTACTCCGCCACCCAAAGTGGCGGTCCGGGTTTACGGGAGCTATCAGTCTCTGTGCTGTTCCGCCGTGTTGGTAATTAATCGCAAACTCACACCCACGACAGAGGTAGTAAATGAGCGACCTGCAGCTCGAGCGTTCCGTGCTCGAAGCAAAGGAGCGGGACGAGCTCTTGGCAATCGCCCAGGCTCTGGGCTCCAAACCCGGGCCTCGTACCAAAAAGGCTGACCTGGTATCCCAAATTCTCCAGGTCACTGGCGTCGAGGCGGCCGCAGCGCCAGCGGATAAGCCGCGCCGCACGAGGGCCCGCAAGGCCGTTGCCCAAGATGGGCCGGCAGAGCAGCTGGAGCTGGCTGAGCCGCCAACCGAAGCCGCCAGCCCGGCAAGCACGAACGGCAAGGCGCGCGCCAACGGCTCCCAGGCGCTCGAGGCGCAAGAGCATGAGCGCTCGAGAGGGGACCGGGCTGCTCCCGCGGGCGGCACCAGCGCCGAGGGGAGACTGAATGGCCCGAGCGGCCCGGGCGCCCCGGGCCTGAACGGCGACCAGGCGAGCACCGCGCCGAGCGCCAGCCCCGCTTCTGCCGGCGAGGAAGGGGAAGGCCCCCAGGCCTTCCAGCGGTCTGATGGGGCCCGTCAAAGGGCAGACCAGCGAACCGACCGGGCAGATCGTGGCGACCTTGACCCGGGCCTGGGCAACAGCCGGCGCCGGCGCCGGCGCAACCGGGAGAAGGGCCCTCGAGGCAGCGAAGGGCGGGGCGAGCGAGAGTTCACCGCCCAGGCGGCCGAGGCGCCGTACTCCGGCGAGCTCGTTACCTGCGCGGGCCTTCTCGACTTGCGCGAGGAAGGTTACGGCTTCCTTCGTACCAACGGGTACCTCGCAAGTTCGGCCGATGTGTACGTCTCCATCACGCAGGTGCGACGCTACGGCCTCCGCAAGGGCGACGTCGTCGAAGGCGCCTTTCGCCCCGCGGCCAACAACGAGAAGTACCCGGCGCTCGTGCGCGTCGACTCTGTCAGCGGGCTCGTGCCCGACGACGCTCGCAGCCGGCCTAAGTTCGAGAACCTCACCCCCCTCTTCCCTGACGAGAAGCTCGCCCTAGAGGTGCCGGGCGACCCCGCCAACGTGACGGCCCGGATCGTCGACCTCGTATCGCCGATCGGGAAGGGCCAGCGCGGCCTCATCGTCTCACCGCCAAAGGCAGGTAAGACCACGATCCTCAAGCAGATCGCGCACTCCATCGAGGCCAACAACCCCGAGGTCCACCTCATGATCCTGCTCGTGGACGAGCGGCCCGAAGAAGTGACGGACTGGCGGCGCTCGGTCAAAGGCGAGGTCATCGCGTCCACTTTCGACCGGCCCTCGGACGAGCACACCCAGGTCGCTGAGTTGGCGATCGAGCGGGCCAAGCGCCTCCTCGAGGTCGGCAGGGACGTTGTGATAGTCCTTGACGGCATCACCCGCCTTGCGCGGGCTTACAACCTGGCGCAGCCGGCAACCGGGCGCATCATGTCAGGTGGTATTGACACCGGGGCCCTCTACCCGCCGAAGAAGTTCTTCGGCAGTGCCCGCAATATCGAAGAGGGCGGCTCGCTGACGATCCTCGCAACGGCGCTTGTCGAGACCGGGAGCCGGATGGACGAGGTGATCTTCGAGGAGTTCAAGGGCACGGGCAACATGGAGCTCCGCCTCGACCGCAAGCTCGCCGAGAGGCGCATCTACCCCGCCCTCGATGTCAATGCCTCGTCGACCCGCCACGAAGAGCTTCTCTTCGACCGCCAGCAGCTCCAGCAGGTCTGGAAGCTGCGCCGCGTGCTCAACGCCCTGGCCACCGACGGCAACGCCGCCGCCGGGCTCGAGCTCCTGGTGGACAAGATCCGTACGACGCGGAGCAACGACCAGTTCTTGGCCGAAATTGCCAAGACTCCTGCTCCCGCCATCTAGCCGTATTCTGTAGGAGCCATGAAAGCCGACACACATCCTGAGTACGTGCAGGCGAGGGTCGTCTGCTCGTGCGGCAACACCTTCACGACGAGGTCGACCAAGCCCGAGTTGCACACCGAGCTGTGCAACGAGTGCCACCCGTTCTTCACGGGCAAACAGAAGCTCGTCGACACAGGCGGTCGCGTCGAGCGCTTCGAGCGCCGCTACGGGCGGCGGGCCACGAGGTCCGGCGCCGACAAGTAGACCTGCAAGTTCGTGTTCGAGCGGCTCACAGAGCTGGTTGCGGAGTACGACAGGGTCCTCGCTCAGCTCTCTGACCCAGAGGTGATCGCCGACCAGCGCCGCCTGCGGGAGGTTTCCCGGCGTCACCACGTGCTTGAGCCAGTCGCCGAGGCGTACAGGTCGTACCAGAGCGCGCAAGGAGATCTCGACGTCGCCCGCGAGCTGCTCACGATCGCCGAAGGCGATGACCGCGAAGCCCTGGCCGGAGAGGTCCGCGAGGCTGAGGTGCGCCTCGAAGCCATTGAGGAGCAGGTCAAGGTCCTCCTCCTCCCACGCGACCCGAACGACGGCCGCAACGTGATCATGGAGATCAGGGGTGCCGAGGGGGGAGAGGAAGCGAACCTTTTCGCGCGGGACCTTTTCGAGATGTACTCCCGGTATGCCGAGCGCACAGGCCTCAAGCTCGAGGTCCTCTCTAGCGACCCCTCGCCAATGGGCGGCTACAACGAGATCACGCTGCTCGTGAAGGGGGAGGACGCTTGGGCTCGCCTTAAGCACGAAGGGGGCCCGCACCGCGTGCAAAGAGTACCCGTGACCGAGTCACAGGGACGCGTGCACACCTCCTCAGCGACCGTCACGGTGCTCCCCGAGGCGGAAGAGCTTGACGTCCACATCGAGGAAAAGGACCTCCGCGTCGATGTTTACCGCAGCACAGGCCCTGGCGGGCAGTCGGTCAACACAACCGACTCTGCCGTACGGGTCACTCACCTACCCACGGGCATCGTCGTGTCGATGCAGGACGAAAAGAGCCAGATCCAAAACCGGGCAAGGGCAATGCAAGTCCTCAGGGCGCGGCTGCTCAAGGCTGAGCAGGACCGCCAAGCAGCAGAGCTCTCCCAGCAGCGCAGGAGCCAGGTGGGCGGTGGCGGCAGGTCTGAGAAGATCCGCACCTACAACTACAAGGAAAACCGTGTCACGGACCACAGGATCGGGCTCACCCTCTACAAGCTTGACAAGGTGCTGATGGGCGAGCTCGACGAGATCATCGACGCCTTGCTGGCCGATGAGCGTGCGCGCCAGCTCGGCAGTGCCGACGCCGTGTGAACTGGCGCGAGCTTTATGAGCAAGCGCTAACGAGCCTCGCGGACCGTCAAGCGGCTCGCTGGCTGGTGGAAGAGGTCTCGGGCGACAGGTGGCCTCTCGCTCTCGGCTGCGGGGCGCCCGACCGAGCGGCGTCAACTTTCCACGCGCTCCTGGCGCGCCGCCTTGCCGGTGAACCCGTGCAGTACGTGCTCGGCCACTGGGCCTTTAGGCAGCTCGACCTGCTGGTTGACGGAAGAGTCCTCATCCCGCGGCCAGAGACCGAAGTGGTGGTGGAAGTGGCCCTCCGAGAGCTCGACCAGCTCGGGGCGGTCAAGCCCGTTGTCGTGGACCTCGGGACGGGTTCAGGAGCGATCGCTCTTTCGGTCGCCTTCGAGCGGGCCAATGCAGCTGTCTGGGCGGGGGACGCGTCGGCGGACGCGCTCGAGGTTGCATCAGCGAACCTCGTAGGTCTTGGGGCTCAGTGCGCAGGCCGCGTCCACCTCGTTCACGGCAGCTGGTGGGATGCGTTGCCGACCAGCCTCAAGGGTTCTGTCGACCTTGCCGTCAGCAACCCGCCGTATATTTCCTCGCCCGAGCTCCCCCGCCTGCCGGCGGAGGTCGCCCAATGGGAACCGCTCGAGGCTCTCATCGCCGGGCCGACTGGGCTCGAGGCATACGAAGCTGTCGTGCCGAGCGCCCGAGAGTGGCTCTCCCCGCACGCGGTTCTGGTCTGCGAGATCGCTCCTCAGCAAGCGGCCCAGGTCGAGGCGCTCGCGCGGGCGAGCGGTTTCAAAGAGGTATCCGTAGTCCAAGACATGTCTGGCAGGGACCGTGCCCTGGTCGCTCGACGCTAGCCGCCGGGGGCAGGGATAATCTTTGCGATGCCCTTAGTCAGCGCCAGCGGTGACCCACCACCCGAAGAGGCTGTGCTCTTGGCAGTCGAAGCGCTTGCCCGCGGGGACATCATAGGGGTACCTACGGACACGGTGTACGGCCTCGCCGCGGGCCCGTTCCGCACCGGCGCCGCGGACAGGCTGTTCCTCATCAAGGGGCGCCCACGTTCGGTGGAGCTCCCGGTGCTCGTGGCAGACGTTGGTCAAGCGCTGGCACTATGCACGTCCGTGCCGCGGAGCGCCCGGGCGCTCATGGACAAGTACTGGCCCGGCCCTCTCACTTTGGTCCTCCCGCGGCGGCCTGACCTCGAGGCCGACCTGGGTGAGGATGACGCAACGATCGGCATCCGTTGCCCTGGCCACCCAGTCCCGCTCGCGATTTGCGCTCGGGCTGGCCCTATTGCGGCTACGAGCGCGAACCGCCACGGGGAACCCCCGGCGACCACTGCTGGCGAACTTGTCGCGGCTCTCGGCGCCGAGGTCGTCCTCGTGCTCGACGCCGGGGTTTGCAACGGCCTTCCCTCCACGGTTGTCGACTGCACCGGGGAGGCCCCACGAGTCTTACGGGAGGGCCGCATTACCCGGGACCGGGTGATGGCGGCGGCCAGTTACTAGGCTCTTGGCCGTGCACCCTGACCGAGACCTCTTCTCAATCATCGAGGCCGAGAGAGAACGCCAGAACACAAGCCTCCAGCTCATCGCGTCCGAGAACTTCGCCTCCCCCGAGGTGCTTGCGGCCACGGGGTCGGTTCTGACCAACAAGTACTCCGAGGGGTACCCTGGCAAGCGTTACTACGGCGGCAACTTTGTCATTGACCGTGTTGAGGACCTTGCCCGCAAGCGCGCTTGCCAACTGTTCGGCGCCGAGCATGCAAACGTGCAACCCCACTCCGGCGCCAACGCCAACTTGGCGGCGTACATGGCAGTACTCGAACCGGGCGACACCGTGCTTGGCATGCGGCTTGACCAAGGTGGTCACCTGACGCACGGTTCTCCCGTCAACGCGAGCGGCAAGTGGTACAACTTTGTCAGTTACAGCGTGACCGAAAGCGACGAAAGGCTCGACTTCGACGCCCTGGGCAAGCTTGCGCGGGAGCACAACCCCAAGCTGATCGTGGCGGGCGCAACGGCCTACTCGCGGGTCATCCCCCCCGAGCCATTCAGGCGCATTGCCGATTCTGTCGGTGCGCTCCTGCTCTTTGATGCAGCGCATATCGCGGGGCTCATCGTCGGCGGGGTGCACCCAAATCCTGTGCCCTACGCCGACATCGTCACCTTCACCACCCACAAGACTCTTCGCGGGCCTCGTGGCGGCTGCATCTTGTGCAAGCAGGGCCTCGCACAGGCGGTCGACAAGGCGGTCTTCCCGGGATTGCAAGGCGGCCCTCTCGAACACGTGATCGCCGCCAAGGCCGTGGCTTTTTACGAGGCTTCGCAGCCCGAGTTCGCGCAGTACGCCGCTCAGGTCGTGCGCAACGCTCGAGCCTTGGCAGCAGCGCTGTCGGGGTACGGCTTCCGGGTGGTCTCGGGCGGGACCGACAACCACCTCATGCTCATCGACCTCCGCACCTTCGACGCCGACCTCACTGGCAAGCTTGCGCAGGAAGTCCTCGACCGGGCAGGCATCACGCTCAACAAGAACCAGATCCCCGGGGACACGAGGTCCCCGTTTGTCACCAGCGGCCTCCGGCTGGGTACCGCCGCGGTGACCACGACGGGGATGAAAGAGCCCGAGATGGCAGAGATCGCGCAGCTCATTGCCCGAACGCTTAGTGCCCGTGACGACGACGCCGAACTGGCCTCAGTGCGGGATGAAGTCGCCACGCTTTGTTCGAAGTTCCCCCCGTACCCATGAGCCGGTCACAGGCGCGCCTCCCTTAGGCCGCGCGCCACCTGCCTGCAGGAAGCCTTTTTGATCCATTTCCGAGAGTACATAATCGTATTTGCGGTGGCCGCCGCAGCGACTTGGCTGGCCACCTTCCCCGTGCGGGCGATGGCACGCCGGCACGCTTTGATAGTCGTCCCGGACCTCCGCCGCGTCCACGAGAGGCCCACCCCCACCGGTGGGGGGGCGGCGATGTTCCTCGGGCTCTTGGTGGCCGTCGCGGTCGCCTCGCAGCTACCGGCTTTCGCTCCAGTGTTCAGAGGGAACTCCGCGCCAATGGGCATCGTCCTCGGCGCGAGCGTGATCTTTGTGGTGGGCATGGCCGACGACCTTCGGGAGATGTCGCCTCCGGCGAAGCTTGCAGGCCAAATCCTTGCGGGTACGGTGCTTTACCTTTTCGGTATCAACATGATCTATTTCCATGTCCCCTTGGCTGAGACGACCCTTGTCCTTGGGGACGCCTGGGCCCCGCTTGCTACAGTGCTCTGGGTTGCTGTCATGGCGAACGCGGTCAATTTCATCGACGGCCTCGACGGGCTTGCCGCCGGTGTGGTCGCCATTGGCGCCGGCGCATTTTTTGTTTACTCTCACCAGCTCGGGGCAGTCGACAACATAACAGCGAGCAACGCAGGCCCGCTGATCGCTGTGATCACAGTCGGGCTTTGCGTGGGTTTCCTTCCGCATAACTTCTACCCGGCGAAAATATTCATGGGCGATGCAGGCGCGATGTTGCTCGGCGTGCTGGTGGCAGGCTCGACGTTGGCTGTGGTAGGCCAGGACAGCTACGAGTTCAGCGGGCGGACCTATTTCTTCTTCGCGCCGATACTCATCCCGTTTTTCATCCTCGGCATCCCTCTCCTCGATACCCTGTTCGCGATCATACGGAGGGCAGGCAAACGCACGAGCCCTGCCGTGGCGGACCTCAACCACCTTCACCACCGCCTCATACGCCTGGGCCACGGCCACCGTCAAGCCGTCATCATCCTGTGGGCGTGGACGGCGTTGCTCTCGGGCTTGGTGCTCTGGCCCGGGGTCACGAACTCGCACAACGAGATCCCGCCGATAGCCGTAGCCGCTTTGTCGATCCTGCTCTATACCCTGTTCGCGCCGAGGGGCCGCGCGAGCGCCACGGGCGCAGTGGCCTCCAACGGAAATGGCAATGCGAGCACAGCTGCAGAGCAACTTCCTGCCGCCGGAGCCGGGACCGGCCCCCAGGAGCGAGGACGGCCGGCTGGCGTCTCCGTAGGAGGCGGCCCCCGAGCACGTTTCGGCCCGGCGGCCCCGGCCACCCAGGTGGTGCCCGAACGATCGACGCCGGCACGGCCGGTGGCGCCAGCCAGGCGCGCGGACGCGGCGGCGCGGGCCATCCGGGTGCAGCGCAAGGCCGTGGCCGGCGGGGGTAGGGCGCCGTCGACGCCTGCTCTCGGGTTGCCGCACGTGCGCTTGCTCCCCGCTTCGCCCGAACCTCCTGCTCCACAGCCAGGACTTCCGCAGCCGGCGCAACCCGCCGCGCGTCCCGGCCGCGGCCCTGGTGCGCGCGCCGGCAGCAGCGAGTGAGGGCGACTGGGGCAACCTCGGGGTTGCCCGCCGTGGCAATAGGCAAGAGTTGCAGTGTTACAGATGTGTTTCGTAGCCTGGCTGGACGTGTCCATCAGCGGTAAGGCCCACCATTGACATGGCGGGCAGCGGTAGGCAGGCGAAGGCCTACCCGGGGCCGATGGCATACGCGGGGATCGGCATGCTCAACGCGATCTGCCTGCTCGGAGGTGGCGCCTTGGGGTGGTTGGTCGACCGGGCGACCGGGACGCTCCCGCTTTTCTTGCTCGTCGGGCTTTTGCTCGGTGCTGTCGTCGGGGTGCTCGGTACCCGCGCGGAGCTCCGGCGGTACGGCAGGGGGGTTGGTGGGGGGTGACGCCCGGCTTCGCCGATTGCCATTGAGGGGGCTCACGCCGGGTCTTTCTAATGCTCACTGACTTTCCCGTTTCGTACGTTGACCTCATAGTGCGGCGCACGATCGGCTCGTGCATCGTCTTGGCTATTGCCGCCGTCGCTCTCACGCTCTTCCTGGGCCAGTACCTCGCGGGGGTAGGCGTCGTGGCCGGCCTCGCAGGGGCTACGTTCAACCATCGCCTTTTCCAGCTCTCCACAGTTCGCTATAGCAGCACCGAGGGCCACTTGCAGCGCAAGCCCTACTTCGGCAGCGTCGCTGCCCGCCTCGGCACTCTCACCGTGGTCGCCTTTGCCTTGCTTTACTTCTTGCGACCGATGGGGTTCGGCATGATTGCTGGCCTTGTGGCGTTCCAAGTGCTCCTGATGGCGAACGCCCTCGGCACCCTTTGGCGCTACCAGCGAGTGCAACTGTCGGGACTGGGCGTCAAGGCCGGCACCGGGGACGCGCCTCCCCGGCAGCCCCCGCCGCAGGGCCCGGGCGCGTCCGATGGGTAGCGCATTGCACGGCTTGCTCGCCGTGCCCCCCATCCCCGTCGGTGACCACGTGAAGCGCTCCCTCGGGGGCCTTGCCTTGAACCTCGATACGATCTGGACCACTCTCATCGCCTGCGTGGCCGTGTTATGGCTCGGCTTCTACGTGCGCGCGAGGGTCACGGCTTCGACCCCAAACAAGGTCCAGCTCTTCTGGGAAGTGCTCATCGGGTGGGTCTCGGACCAGGTCGAAGCTGGGCTCGGCAAGCGCTACCGGCACGTGGTGCCGCTTGCGGTCACGATTTTTGTGCTCGTCCTGGCTTGTAACTGGGTAGAGATTTTCCCCGGGTTGTACCACAACACCGACTACCTGCCGTCGCCGTCCGCCGACGTCAACCTCACCTACGCCCTTGGTGCCACCGTGTTCGTGCTCACTAACGCCGAGAGCATCAGGGCCAAGGGCCTCACCGGCTACATTAAGTCGTTTTTCGTGAAGCCTCGCTGGCTGGCGCCCATCCGGGCTCTCGAAGAGCTCATGAAGCCGGTCACGTTGTCCTTGCGGCTTTTTGGCAACCTCTTTTCCGGCGGGATCATGATCGCACTGCTCCTGGCAATACCAATCTACTTCTTCCCAGCGACGATCTTTTTCAGCGTCGTCTGGAAGCTCTTCGACATGTTCATCGGCGGGATCCAGGCTTTCATATTCGCCCTCCTTACGATCCTTTACTATCAGTTCGCTGTCGCCCAGGAAGCGCATTGAGCTTGTAAGGGGCCCTCCACGTACACACTGCATGGGGCCCAACCCGTGCAGCTGCAGGACCCAAGAACCACGTAGAAAAGAAAAGAAAGCGAGAAAACTAAATGGCTGCAACCATGGAGAAGGCCGTCGAGCTTGCCGGCGCCTTCGCAGGTGGCGGGTTGGCCCTCGGAGGCGGCGCCATCGGCGCAGCGGTTGGTGACGGTTTAGCCGGTAGCCAAACAATCGCGGGGATCGCCCGCCAGCCCGAGGTCCAGGGCCGCCTCTACTCGACGATGTTCCTCATCGTCGGCTTGGTCGAGGCAATGTACTTCATCAACCTTGCCTTCACGGCACTGTTCGTTTTCGTCTTGGCGACCGGTTAGTAAGGACGGGCCTGCGCAGGTGCTGATCGCAAGTTCCAACTTCCTAGTCCCGAACGCGACTTTTATCGTCGAGCTCGCGATCTTCTTGTTGGTGCTCTGGATCTTGGCGCGCTATGTGCTACCTCCGCTCAACCGGGTGATGGGAGCACGCCAGCAGGCGATCGAGCGGGCCATCGAAGAAGCCGATGACGCCAAAAAGCGCGCTCTCGAGGTCGAGGAACAGCAGCGCAAAGCACTCGAGGAGGCGCGCCAAGAGGCTCGCGCTATGAGGGACGAGGCGGCCAAACTTGGCGACCAATTGCGACAAGAGCTCCAAAAAAGAGGCGAGGACGAGTACCAGCGCCTCGTCACCCTGGCATCGGCGGACATCGAAGCGTCTGCCCGCAAGGCGGCCGAACAGCTGCGCACAGAGGTGGCGGAGCTGGTGATGACTGTCGTCGAGAGGGTGCTTGGGGCTGGTCTCACGCTCGCTGACCAGCAAAGGCTTATCGACCAGGCGATTGCTGAAGTGGAGTCCCAAGCAGCTTCCGGGAGCGTCGGTGCCCTGGGCGCTCTTTCAGGCCCTGCAACTGGCGGCACTCCCGTAGGGAGCTAGATGCACGAACGGGTGCGCGGGTACACAGACGCTGTCTTGGAGACGGCGGGCAGCCACGTCGCGGACCTTGCCGGCGAGCTCGAGAGCTTCCTGGGGCTGCTGGCTAGCTCGGGGGACTTGAGCGCCGTGCTTGCCAACCCGACCATCCCTGTCGCCGTGAGGCGGACGATCGTGCACGAGGTTTTGCAGGGCCGGCTGTCGCAGGTGAGCGTGCAGCTCCTGTCATTTGCCGTACAGAGGGGGGCCTCGGCCGACTACATCGCGGACACGGCCGGGATCGCGGCTGCGGCGGTTGCCAGGCGAGACGGCAAGGTCCTCTTGGAGGGCCCCGTCGGGCGCACCGCCGCCGGCGAACGGCTCGAGGGGTACGCCACGGCGGTGCTCGCGCCCCTGAAGGAGCGCCAGCTCGGCCGTACCGAAGACGACCTTTTCCGCTTCATGCGCATTGTCGAGGGCGACAACGACCTGCGCACAGCGCTCACGACGATGCACTTGCCGCTAAGCGCCCGGGAGGGGACGGTCCACGACCTCCTCGCCCCCCGGGCCAGCCAGGAAGCCACCCGCATGGCCACATACGCGGCGCGCACGGGCCGGCCCCGCGATTACCTGCTCCTCCTGGACGGCCTGGTGACGCGGGTGTCCGAGGAGGCCAACCGCCGCGTGGCCGATGTGCGCACGGCGGCCCCTATGGACGACGCCGAGAGCGCGCGCCTGGCCACGGCCCTCGCGCGGATCGCCGGTTTCCCTGTAGAAGTGCGCCTCACGCCGCAGCCGGACCTTCTCGGGGGTTTCGTCGCTACGATTGGGGATCTCCTCGTAGATGCAAGCCTGCGCCACCGCCTAGAGCGCACGAGAGACGCTCTCCTTGCCCCACCAATCACGCAAGTTGGCGGCCTTGGTGGCCCCGCAGCCCAATGAAACACCGAAAGGACCCAGCAGATGGCTGAGCTGAGCATCAATGCCACTGAGATCGCCGAGATCCTGCGGCGCAACGTGGAAAGTTTCACACCTGGTGTGAGCGCGGAAGAAGTCGGGCGCATCCGTGACGTCGGCGACGGGATCGCACGGATAACCGGGCTACCAAACGTCGCGGTGAACGAGCTCCTCGAGCTCGAAGGGGGCCTCATGGCCCTGGCGCTCAACCTCGACGAGGACTCGATCGGCGCCGTCGTGCTCGGTGAGACGGCCGGTATACAAGAAGGCCAATTGGCTCGGGCGACCGGGCGCATCCTGTCAGTGCCCGTAGGCGACGCGCTCCTTGGCCGCGTGCTGGATCCCCTCGGCCGCCCGATCGACGGGCTTGGCCCGGTGCAGTCCTCCGAAACGCGCCGCTTGGAGATCCAGGCTCCTGGGATCATCGACCGCCAGCCCGTCAAGCAGCCTCTCCAAACCGGGATCAAGGCGATCGACTCCATGACCCCCATCGGGAGAGGCCAGCGTGAGCTCATCATCGGCGACCGCAAGACCGGCAAGACAGCAATAGCGATCGACACGATCATCAACCAGCGCGGCCAGGGCGTGAAGTGTATATATGTCGCTATTGGGCAAAAGGGTTCAACCGTCGCCCAGACGGTTGACACGCTGCGGGCGCACGGTGCCATGGAGTACACCGTGGTCATAAATTCGCCCGCCTCCGACGCACCGTCCTACAAGTACCTCGCGCCTTATTCGGGCTGCGCGATGGGGCAGCGATGGATGGACAACGGAGAGGACGCGCTCATCGTCTACGACGACCTCTCCAAACAGGCGGAAGCTTACCGGGCTCTCTCCCTCTTGCTCCGCCGGCCGCCTGGGCGAGAGGCGTACCCGGGCGACGTTTTTTACCTTCACAGCCGCTTGCTCGAACGCGCTGCGAAGCTTTCTGACGCTCGTGGCGCAGGTTCCTTGACCGCCCTCCCGATCGTGGAGACCAAAGCGAACGACATCTCTGCGTATATCCCGACAAATGTGATCTCGATCACCGACGGGCAGATCTTCCTCGAAACGGACCTCTTTTACGCGGGTATCCGGCCGGCGATCAATGTGGGCCAATCGGTCTCCCGGGTTGGCGGCAATGCTCAGATCAAAGCTATGAAGTCGGTTTCTGGTGCCTTGAAGATCAACCTCGCGCAGTACCGGGAGCTGCAAGCCTTCGCCACCTTTGGCTCGGAGCTCGACCGTGTGTCGCGTGCCCAGCTCGAGCGAGGCGCCCGCCTCACGGAACTGTTGAAGCAGTCGCAGAATGCCCCTATGCCAGTCGAGGAGCAGGTTGTCGTAATTTACGCTGGGACCAACGGGTTCGTCGACGACCTCGCGGTGGAAGACGTACAAGCGTTTGAAGAGGCCTTCATCCAGTACTTGCGGGCCAACAAACCGAACCTTTTGGCCCATATCCGCGATACGAAGGACGTGCCGCCGGCCGAGGAGCTCGAAGAAGCGATACGCGAAGTGAAAAAGGGCTTCCAGGCGATCAAAGTCGAACGAGCCGGGGAAGCCGCGGTGGGCCGAGAAGAAGTCGTGCCGCAAGGGAGCGAGGAGGGGGACGGCACGAACCCGGCTGCTCCGGCTGTCCCCGTCGGGGGAGCGCAGTAAGTGCCTGCCGGCCAAGAACGGATCCTGCGGCGCCGGATCCGCAGCGTTGAGTCGACCCAGAAGATCACGCGGGCGATGGAGCTCATCGCTGCCTCACGTATCGTGCGCGCACAGCAGGCTATAGAAGCCGCGAGGCCCTATTCGCAATGGATGCAGGAGGTCACCTCGGAGCTCGCAGCGACGCCCGAGTCGCACGACCACTGGGTCTTTACCGGGCAGGGCAACCGCGCGCTGGTGCTCGTCATTGGCGCAGACCGTGGGCTCGCAGGCGCGTTCAACGTCTCGGTACTGCGGAGCGCTGACGAAACTGTCAGGCACTTGTCCGAGCAAGGGCTGCGGCCTGAAGTAATCGCGATCGGACGGAAGGCGGTTAGCTACTTCAACTTCCGCCAGCGTGCCCTTGCCGGTAGCTTCCAAGGTTTTTCGGACAAGCCTAAGTTCGAAGACGCGCAACGCGCCGTGAGGGACCTGAGCGAGATGGTCGCGGCGGAGGGCATCGGCCAGATCACCTTGGTGTCGACGCGTTTTCGCAGCATCGGCAGCCAGCGCGTGGAGGTTCGCCGCTTGGTACCGCTCGAGCGGCCGGAGGGACAGCGGACGACTGTTTTCGAGTTCGAGCCTGACCCCGCCGACATCTTGGACCGCTTGCTGCCACGCTGGCTCGAAGCAGAGCTGTACACGGCGCTGCTCGAGTCAGCCGCTTCTTTTCATGTTGCTCAACAAAGAGCGATGAAATCCGCCACGGACAATGCCGATGACCTTATAAAAACGCTGCGGAGATCGATGAACCGTGCCCGCCAGGACTCGATCACGACTGAGATAATGGAGATCGTCGGTGGCGCCGAAGCTCTCCGTCAGGGCGAGACGTCCGAGGGCGCCGGGCATGCAGATGTTTACGTTTTCCCAGAAGCGAGCTGACTGGAGCTAAGTGAGCACCACCACAACATCCAATACTTCGACCTTTTCGGGTGACAACAAAAAGAGTGACGGGCGCGTCGTGGCAATTGCCGGCCCCGTAGTAGACGTAGAGTTCCCACCCGAAGCGCTCCCCGATATCAACAGTTCCGTCGAGATGGAGGTCGAGCTCGAGGGCACCCGGACCAAGGTCATGGCCGAAGTGGCTCTCCAGATCGGCGAGGGCAGAGCGCGCTGCATCTGCTTGCGCCCGACCGACGGCCTCCGCCGGGGGGCCCCGGTGCGCAACCTCGGCCACGGCATCACCGTCCCTGTCGGGGAGGCGGTTTTGGGCCATGTCTTCAACGTCGTGGGCGACGTCCTTGACTCCGACCCGCTCGGCGAGATTGACGACCGGTGGGAGATCCACCGCCCGCCGCCGGATTTCGACGCTCTCGAGCCAAAGTCCGAGATGTTCGAAACCGGGATCAAGGTCATCGACCTGCTCGAGCCGTACGTCCAAGGTGGCAAGATAGGCCTTTTCGGGGGCGCCGGGGTGGGCAAGACGGTCCTCATCTTGGAGATGATCCACCGCGTCGCCGAGCAGCACGGTGGGGTATCGGTGTTCGGCGGCGTCGGCGAGCGGACTCGTGAGGGTAACGACCTCTGGCTGGAAATGAAGGAGTCCGGCGTCATCAAACGAGCAGCGCTTGTTTACGGCCAGATGGACGAGCCGCCGGGCGTACGCCTCCGTGTGGGCCTTTCGGCGCTCACGATGGCAGAGTACTTCCGGGACGTGCGTAACCAAGACGTGCTTTTGTTCATCGACAACATCTTTCGCTTTGTGCAAGCGGGCTCAGAGGTCTCCACCCTGCTTGGGCGGATGCCTTCTGCAGTGGGCTACCAGCCCACGCTGGCGGACGAGATGGGCGAGCTCCAAGAGCGCATCACTTCGACAAAAGGGCACTCGATCACGTCCGTCCAAGCCGTCTACGTCCCCGCTGACGACTACACGGACCCCGCGCCCTTCACCACGTTCACCCATCTCGACGCCACTACCGAGCTCTCTCGTGACATAGCGGCCATCGGCATTTACCCCGCAGTTGACCCGCTCTCGTCGACATCCAACATCCTTTCTCCCGACGTGGTTGGCGACCGCCATTACCTCGTGGCTCGCAGGGTGCAGCAGGTTTTGCAGCGCAACCGCGAGCTCCAGGACATTATTGCCATCCTCGGCATGGACGAGCTTTCCGAAGAAGACCGCACGACTGTACTGCGTGCCAGGAAAATTCAGCGGTTCTTGTCCCAGCCCATGTTCGTGGCGGAAGTGTTCACTGGGATAAAGGGTGTTTACACCGCAGTTTCGGAGACCATCGAATCTTTTGAGGCTCTCGTGAACGGAGACCTCGACCATTTGCCGGAACAGGCGTTCTTGAACGTCGGCGGCGCCGAGAGCGCTCTCGCTAAGGCCCACGAGCTCGAAAAGGGAGCGTGAGGCCAAATTGGCCACGACGCAGGTAGAGCTGGTCACCCCGGCCGGGGTGCTGTTCTCTGGGCAAGCAGAGATGGTCGTGTGCCGCACAGCGGGCGGCGATATTGCGTTCCTGGCCAACCACATGCCCTATGTTGGGGCCATCGAGGCGCACCCCTTGAGGATCGTGCACCCCGAGAGCGGCCCCGAGGAGCTGCGCTACGACGTGCAGGGTGGTTTTGTCGAAGTCAACGAAAACCGCGTCGTGCTGCTCTGCGACGTAGCCGAGCCCTCGGGGTAGGCGTCGCCGGCCCCGCTCGAACCTGATGGCTAACCGGAGGTCCCGCCTTGGGGCAGCGCTCTTGCTCGACCCGCCCGTTTCTGACGAAGTCGACGGCCTCCGGCGGGCACTTGGGGACGCTGCGCTCGGTGCCGTGGCCCCGCACTTGACCTTGGTGCCGCCTGTCAACGTTCGCGGAGACCGCCTCGACGAGGCACTCGAGGTCGTCCGAAAAGCCGCCGGCGCGCAGCGGGCGCCCTTGCAGCTGGTGCTCGGGCCGGTAGCGACCTTTGCCCCCGCGAGCCCAGTCACCTACCTTGCCGCCGGCCAATCGGCCCCTGAAGCTCTCGAGCGGCTCGCGCGCCTGAGAGGTGCCCTACTTGCTGGCCCGCTCGAGCGGCCGGGTCGCTGGCCTTGGGTGCCGCATGTGACCATTTGCGACTCGGCGGCTCCCCAAGCCCTGCTCGTGGCGCCCTCGTTGCTTGGCTCTTACACGGTCGAAGCCAACTTCGACCGTGTGGTGTTGCTCGAGGAATCCGAGGCGCGGTGGTGGGAGCTCGCGGACGCCACTTTCGCAGCGCCGGCAACAATCGGCCGCGGCGGGCTGGAGCTCGAGCTCACAGAGGGCCGCGTGCCCGGGCCTGACGCCCTCGCGGTGCTCGCAGGCGAGGACGTGAACTGGCCGGACAGTGGATGGCCTGGCTGGCAGGGCCCACCCCGAGCACGGGCATCGTACGAGCGGCGCCGACAGATCGTTCTGACCGCTCGCCGGGAGGGGCGGGCCGTCGGCGTAGGGTTTGCAGCCTGTGACCTGGCCCCCGGCTCGCCGGTGCACGTTGGCGTTTTTGTCCCCAGCGCTGCCCGGCGCCAAGGCGTCGGACGTGCCTTGCTCCAGGCCCTAGAAGCGGCCGCGCGCGACGCGGGATGGCAGTTCGGGCAGAGCGCGTGGGGCCACGGCCCCCCGGGGTTCTTTCAGAAAAACAGCGCTTGGGTGTGCCAGTTCGCTCCCAGCAGCGGGGGCTGAGGAGCACCAGGTGCGAGCTTGGGGCTGAAGCTCGAGATTGGGAGGGAGGGTATTGTTGTGGCGTGGCGACCGCCGTCACGCCCCCTCCCATCAGCGCTCAGCGCACGGGTGAGCCGACAATTGTCGAAGACCTGCCGCGTGCGCCGTACAGGCACGCATTGGCGCGCCTTGACAGAGCGATGTCAGCAACGGCGGTGCTGCTGGGTTGTGCCGTCGTCGTCGTTGGCTTAGTTGCCCGTTTTTTGGCCCCGAACGGCCTGTGGTTGGACGAGGCGCTGTCGGTCAACATCGCCAAACTGCCGCTCACTCAGATGCCCGGGGCGCTCGTCCAGGACGGCTCCCCCCCGCTCTATTACCTGTTCCTGCATTATTGGATGCTTCTCTTCGGGCAGGGCGAGTTTGCGGTCAGGTCGATGTCGGCAGTGTTTTCTGTGCTCGCTCTCCCGCTTTTTTGGGTAGCGGGCTTGCGCGCGGGAGGGCGCCGGGCAGCCTGGGCGGCCTTGTTGCTCTGCGCGAGCTCGCCGTGGGCCATTTACTACAGCTCCTACGCCCGCATGTACTCGATGATGGCCCTCGAGGCCGTCCTGCTCTACCTGGCGCTCCTAAGGGCGCTCGAGGCGCCGACGCGGGGCCGGCTGGCCTGCATGGCGGTCCTTACCGCCGCCTGCATGTACACCCATTACTGGAACCTCTACCTGCTCGGTGTTGTAGCCGCCTGGGTGCTCTGGCGGGCTGTGTCCGAAGCTGCCAGGCAGGTCCCGGCCCCAGGTCATGCTCCTGGCGCGGCCCGCAAGATCGCGTGGGCGATGTTGGGCGGTGGGCTGCTTTTCCTCCCCTGGTCCCCGGTCTTTGTTTTCCAAGTACTACACACCGGTTCGCCCTGGAGCGCGCCGCCGAGCCCGGCCAACCTGCTTGCGGTTACGGGATATTTTGCCGGGGAGGGTGACTGGTCGCAACTGCTTGCCCTGATTTTCTTTGTGCTGGTGGGGCTCGCGTTCTTCGCGAGGCCGGGGGCAACCGCGAGGAGCGTTGTAGTCGAGCTCAAGGTGCAACCGCGCACTAGGCTTCTTGGGCTCTTGTTGCTGGGGTCCCTCGTAGTTGCTGTGGTCGTTGGTGCGGTAACGGGCGCCGCCTTTGACGAGCGCTACATCGCCGTCGTGTTCCCAGCCTTCGTCCTTGTCTGCGCGCTTGGTTTGACGACCTTCAAGTCTCGGGTGGTCACGTCTTGCGCTCTCACGGTCGCCTGCCTCGCGGGGTTGTTTTCTGCTGACCAGTGGGGTTCCCAACCGCGCACAGAAGCCGTGGTCGTCGCAGCGGTCCTCAACGAAGAGGCACAACCAGGCGATATGGTCGTCTACTGCCCCGACCAGCTCGGGCCCGCCGTCGACCGCCTGCTCAATGTCCCCGACGTCACCGAGCTGACCTTCCCGCGCATGCTCGGGCCGCAGAGGGTGGACTGGGTGAACTACGTTTCTACGATCAAGTCGACAAACGTTCAAAAGTTCGCCTATACGATCGTCCAGGAGCTGAACCCCGGCGCGAGGCTTTGGTTTGTTTGGCGCAACGGCTACCAAGGCCTTGGCGGGAGCTGTGGGATGCTGGCAAGTTGGCTGGGCTGGTACCTCCCCGTCTCCGAAGCCGCTGTCCAGGCCAACAGAGCTTATTACGAGTACGAGGACCTCACCGTCTACCAGAACTGACCCCCGTCTGGCCAGTGGCCGTCTCCCGGGCGCCTGGCGTGGCCGTACTGCCGCCTTGATAGAGTCCAAAATGGTCTCCGGCGCTGCTGGTGGCCCATAGCCTCTGGTCCTCTCTCTTCAGGAGTGACGTGCACTTGTCCCGAGATCCAAGTTCCTGCCCCGTGGCCGGGAGGACGGCGCATGCCGCTTGAAGCCGAGGACGGCCTCGGGCCCGAACAGAGGGCATACAACGGGACCGGCGACAACGTGGTCGTTATCGGTGCGGGGCCGGCCGGGTTGACAGCGGCGTACGAGCTCGCCCGGCTGGGCAAGACGTGCACTGTTGTCGAAGCAGACGACATCGTCGGTGGGATATCGCGCACCGTGGAGAGGGATGGTTGGCGCTTCGATGTCGGGGGCCACCGCTTTTTCACCAAGGTCAAGGTCGTCGAAGACCTCTGGCATGAGATCCTCCCCGGCGCCGACTTCATGCGCCGGCCCCGTCTTTCGCGCATCTATTACCAGGGGAAGTACTACGACTACCCGCTCAAACCGCTGAACGCCCTCCGCAACCTGGGCTTCTTTGAGTCTCTGCGCTGCGCGGGCTCGTACGCCTGGGCCCGAGCTCGCCCGCCTAAGGACCAAACCACGTTTGAGGGCTGGGTGGCGGCTCGGTTCGGTTGGCGCCTCTACCAACATTTCTTCAAGACCTATACGGAAAAAGTGTGGGGCTACCCCGGGTCTGAGCTCCAGGCAGACTGGGCAGCACAGCGCATCAAGAACCTCAACCTCTTCAATGCCGTGAAGAGCGCTCTTTTCCCCAAGAAGGGCCAGCGCGATATCACGACCCTGATAGACCAGTTCGAGTACCCGCGCCTCGGGCCCGGGATGATGTGGGAGCGTTGCCGGGACATAGTCGAGGCAGCCGGGTCAAAGGTCCACTTGCGCTCAGCTGTCACAAAGGTCCGTCATGCCGGCGGCCGTGCCTATGCGGTGTGCGCCGAGACCGACGGTGCCGTCACCGAACATGCGGCGAGCGCAGTGATCTCCTCGATGCCCCTGTCGGCTCTCGTAAAGGCTCTCGACCCGGCTCCCCCTCCCGAGGTGCTCGCGGCGGCTAACGGCCTCCATTATCGCGACCACCTTACCGTCGCTCTGGTTGTGCCGGAATCGGCCAGCTTCCCTGACAATTGGGTTTACGTCCATGACCCTTCGGTGAAGATGGGCCGGATCCAGAATTTCGGCCGCTGGTCGCCCTACATGGTAAAAGACGGGCGCGCTTGCTTGGGTTTGGAGTACTTCGTCTTCGAGGGAGACGACATCTGGTCCTTGCCCGACCCAGAGCTGGTCGAATTAGGCAAGCGAGAGCTTGGGATCCTCGGCCTCGTCGACCCCGCAAGCGTCGAAGTAGGCTACGCGGTCCGCATGCCCAAGGCTTACCCTTACTATGACGCGGACTACAGGCAAAATGTAGAGCTCGTGCGAAGGTGGCTCGAGGTCAACGTCTCAAACGTCCACCCTGTAGGACGTAACGGGATGCACCGGTACAATAACCAGGACCACTCGATGTACACCGCAATGTTGAGCGTGCAAAATATCCTCGGGGCCGGCCACGACGTTTGGTCGGTCAACGTCGAAGAGGAGTACCACGAAGAGATAAAGGCAGCGGACGGTGACCGGGCGGGTGCCATGGCCGGGGGAGGCCGTTGGGCGCCGACGTTGCCGAAGAGAGCTGCGCAGGAGGCTAAGTGAGCACGAAAGTCTGGTACTGCGCGAACTGCGGGTACGAAGTCAACAGCCGGGGGAGGTGCCACAGCTGCGGTGAGCGGCTCGTCGCCTCACCTTTGCATGAGCTCGAGTCCGGTCCCGACGACGACGAGGTCGGCTACCGGCTCGACCAGTGGGACGACCCGACCAGGGCACGCTTGATCCGCTTGCTCGTGAATGCCGGAGTCCCTCATCGTTTCGAAGAAGACGAGCTCGTCATCCTTGCCGTCGACGAGCCCGAGGTGGACAAGGTGGTCGCCCGGGCGACAGCGGGCCTGGCCGGCCTCGAAGACGAAGAGGCCGAAGCACCGGCTGGCCCAGTCGATGCGACTGCCTCCCAGGAGCTCTATCGCGCTGCCAAGATGCTCCGCGACGACCCAACAGATATGCAGGCCGACGTCGCTTTGGGAGAAGCATCCGGGGCAGTTTTTGCTGTCGATTACCTGCCGGATCTGGACGAAGCCCATATGGCGGCCGTCGGTCGCGTGACGCGCCGCCTGCTCGGTGCGCTGGGGGCGGACGAGGCTCTCGAGGCAGAGATCCGCCACGAGGCCGAGGTTCTTTGCCGGCTGATAGCGCCGAGCGCGGGGCCGCCCGCCGTCGAGGCTGAGGCAGAGCGAGCGAGCTCGAGGCTCACGACGGCCGCCAGGCAAAAGGGGCGCTTGGTCGAGCTCCCCCAATCCGAGGTGACCCCGGGCGGCGAGGTAACACCGGCTGCTCTCACGGGAGGCGGGCCCGAAGAGGGCGAAGCTGTGCCAGCGCAAGCCGAGGATGGCCTAGCTTCAGTCGGTGTAGCTCCGACCGAAGCCGTAGCTGTCGTAGGTGACGTCGATGACGAGCCGAGCACCGACGATCTCGTCGATGATGACGAGGACGGGACGGGCGAGATCGTCTACGAGCTCGGCGAGTGGCTCCCTGAGCAAAGGGTGGAGCTTTCTCTCCTCCTCGAATCGGCCGGCATCGCGTACAACTGGGACGGGGCCGACCTCACCGTCGCCGAGGAGCACGAAACAGAAGTGGAGGGCCTCTTCGAGCAGGTCCACGGTCTCGTGGACGACGACGACGAAGCTCGTTACCGCTCGATCGAAGAGCTGTTCGGTGCCGTTGACCGGCTTGCCAACGACCCTGGCAACGACGAGCGCCAGCGGGTCTTCTTGGAGGCCGTCGGCGCGGTCGAGCTGCCAACGCCGGTGGGAGTTGACGACGCCTTTTGGTGGCGAGTGCGGAGCCAGGGCCACGCGCTGGTGGCGGCGCTCGAACACGACGCGAGGATTGAAGAGATCTCCCGCGAGGCCGCGCTCCTCGCCGAGATGCTCCACGAGATGGTCTGACCGGGCAGGAGCTAGGGTAGCCGAGGCGGTACCAGATGGCGAAAGCCTCTCGAGGCTTCGGGCTGCTGCTGGCGCCCGGAGCAGGTTCCAGCAGCTTGCACCCCGCACTGGTCGCCATTGACGGAGCCGTGAGCGAAGCCGGAGGTGCCGTCCGCCGGATGGACTTCCCCTACCGGCTTGCGGGCAGGCGTGCCCCGGACCGCATGCCGGTGCTCGTCGGTTCCCTCGTCAGCGTGGCACGAGCACTGGCGGCCGAGGTCGGTGTCGACCAGCAAAGGGTCTATCTCGGAGGCCGCTCGATGGGCGGCCGAGCCGCCTCTCTCGCCGTGGCTGCCGGCCTACCTGCCGCAGGGCTTGTGCTTGTTAGCTACCCGCTGCACCCACCTGGGCGGCCTCAACAAGTCCGATCTGAACATTTCGGCTCCCTCACGCTCCCGTGCCTCTTCGTCTCTGGGACACGCGACGCTTTCGGCGCTCCCGGCGAGCTGAACGCCGCACTGGCTGCCGTCCCGGGCGCCACCTCGACGGTTTGGTTCGACGGCAGTGACCACTCCTTGCGTGGGCGCGACTTGGAGGTCGCGGAGACCGTGAGCCGCTGGATCCTCGCCCGAGAGAGAGCCGGCGCTCAAGTCCTGGGGGTTTCGTCCCATCCCGGGCCAAACGCTCGGTAAAGCTCGGCGAAAGCAGCTGTTGCCGCCACCAGCTGCCCGACGTCGACCCATTCGTCGATCCCGTGCGCTTGTGCCAGCTCGCCAGGTCCGCAGACAACCGCAGGTAGCCCTGCTTGGTTCCTCACAAACCGTGCGTCGGTGGTGAAGGTCATGCCGATCGTCGCAGGTGTGGCCCCGGTGGCGTCACGGACGCATCGTTTCACCAGCTCGGCGAAGGGGTGGTCGGCCGCCATCTCGCTCCCTTCACCGAAGTCGCCCACGGTGACCTGATAGTCGATCCCGTCGACACCAGCGGCATCTATGCGGTCGTGGAGTGCAGCAACCGCCTCGTCGAGGCTCGTCCCAGGAAGCAACCGCCGGTCGAAGCCAATCCTGGCCTCCTCGGCGATCACGTTTGGGGCGCTCCCGCCCTGGATGGTGCCGACGTTCGCGCTCGGTTGCCCAAGGAGTAGGTGCGGCTCATCGCCGAAATCGGCGGCGTGCAGCGCGAGCACGACCCTGGCAGCGTGCTCTATCGCTGATACCCCTTCTCGAGGACGGCTACCGTGGCCAGGCTGGCCCCGGAGCACGACTTCGCCCTCGAGGCGCCCCCGTTCTGCGACCGAAACCGAAAGGCCTGTGGGTTCGGGCACCAAACATGCGTCCCCGATGATCAAGCCCGACTCCATGAGAACCCGAGTCCCAAGGGCCCCGCCGCGCTCCTCGTCTGCCACGAACTGAAAGACGATCTCGCAGCGACGTTCCCACCCAGCGGCGTCGAGGGCCGCCAAGGCGCAAATGGCGGCGGCCACCCCGCCCTTCATGTCCGCACTCCCGCGCCCATAGAGCCTCCCGTCGACTACGGCCGGCTCGAAGGGCCCCCTGGACCAGCGTTCGGCGACCACGGGCACGACGTCGGTATGGCCGTTGACAATGAGCGTCGGCAACTTCGCGGGAGCACCCGCGCTGGAAGGGCTTGGCAAGCGAGCGATGAGCGAGAGGCGACCAGGCAAAGGTTCCACCTCGGTCCAGGTAGGGGACCATGGCGCGAGCGCCTCGCGGAGCACCGGGGCGACAGCCGATTCGTTGCCAGGCGGGTTCGCAGTCGCGGCCGCGACCAGGGAACTAGTGAGCGCGACGAGACGCTCTCGGTCGACGTGCTCTTGCACCTGGCACCCTAGGTGGACTTCGCCCAAGCGACGAGGCCCATCTCCGCAGAGCTCGGCAGGTCAGAGTGCGAAGGCACCACGCGCACGGTGAACCCGTGGCGGCCTGCCAGGTCGCATACGAAGCTCCCTCCCCAGGTGCTCGTGCCTTGCACATCGTCTTTTTTCACAAGCTCCATGCGGACCTTCGCGATGGCGTCCCAGTCAGACATTTCGTCGGCTCCCGTCACCGGGCCATGGAGGAGCTCGACTGCGACTTCGCTGGGGCTGAGCTCGCCCAGCGCAACTTCGGTAGTGGCATGCCTGGTAGCCCCGAGGTCGGTCACGAGGGCTGAGGAGTCGATGTCCACGGAGAGCACCGCCACCGTCTCCCAGCCGCCGATTACCCGTCTTTTCCAGGTAGCAAGTTCTTTGGCGCGAGCGAACTTGTTCGCGCTGAGGGCCTCTGCCCGCTTGGCCATCGGTTCGTACATAGTCTGGACGTAGTCCCGCACCATCCTCGAAGCTTGGACGCGCGGAGCGAGGGAGCTGAGAGAGTCCTTGATGCGCGCGACCCACTGGCGGGGGAACCTGTCGCCACCACGGTCGTAGTAGAGCGGCACGATCTGGCGCTCGAGGATCTCGAAAAGGCTGTTCGCTTCCACTTCGTCGCGCCGCAGGTCGGCGTATGACTCGGCGGAGGCGATCTGCCAGCCGTTCTTGCCGTCGAACATCTCGTCCCACCACCCGTCGAGCACCGAGCAGTTGATGGCACCGTTAAGCGCCGCTTTCTGGCCGCTCGTGCCGCTCGCTTCCATCGGGCGGCGCGGGTTGTTGAGCCACACGTCGCAACCTTGGAGCAGGGTGCGGGCGACGGCGATGTCGTAGTCCTCGATGAAGGCCATACAGTGCCGGACGGCTGGCTCGCTGGCGAACTGGACGATCTGACGGATCATTTCCTTGCCGAGGTCGTCGGCTGGATGTGCCTTCCCGCCAAAGATCACTTGTACGGGCCGCTTGCTGTCCAGTAGGAGCTCCTTGAGCCGCTCGGGTTGTGAGAGCAGGAGCGTCGCCCGTTTGTAGGAGGCAAAGCGCCGGGCGAAGCCGATCGTGAGCACTGTCGGGTCGAGCACATCGTCGGCCCAGGCTGCGTCGATCGGCGAGACGCCCCTCTCGACCAGGGACGCCTTGAGGTGCGAGCGGACGTAGCCAACGAGCGCTTCCTTGCCCTGCTCGCGCGCTCGCCAGAGCTCGTCGTCCCGGGCGTCGTTGATCCTTGCCCAGTCTTCAGGCCCTGCATCCTCCCAGGATGGGTTGACGTACTTGGTGAAAAGGTCGTTCATGCCTGATGAGGTCCAGGTACGCCCATGGACCCCATTAGTGACGGAGGTGATCGGGACTTCCTCGACCGGCACCGAGGGGTAGAGGCTCTGGAACATCGAGCGGCTCGTGCGCCCGTGGAGCTTGGCGACCCCGTTGGCCATTGCCGCCAGCCGCAAGCCCATGACGGCCATATTGAAGGGGGCATTGGGCGGTTCCCCGGGGGCATGCCCGAGCGCCATCAGGTCTGAGATGTCAACTCCACAGTCGTGCGCCCAGCCGGAGAAGTACTTCTCCATCAGCTCGGCCGGGAAACGGTCGATCCCGGCGGGGACCGGCGTATGAGTCGTAAAGATGGTGCCCGCCCTGGCCGCCTCGATCGCTTCGGCAAAGTTGAGGCCCTGCAAGGTGATGAGCTGGCGGATGCGCTCGAGGCCGAGGAACCCGGCATGCCCCTCGTTCGAATGGAAAATCTGTGCTTTTTCCCCGACGGCATTGAGCGCCCGGACACCTCCGATGCCGAGCAGGATCTCCTGGCGCAGCCTGTGCTCGGTGCCTCCTCCGTAGAGCCGGTCTGTGACACTTCGCAGCTCATCCGAATTTTCGTCGACGTTGGCATCCAAGAGGTAGAGCTTGACGCGCCCGACGGCAGCCACCCATATCCGCGTGGTGAGCACCTGCCCGGCAAGGTCCACGGCCACGCGTTGTTCCTCGATCGGCGTCAGTGCCATACCGTGTGGGTCTGTGACCGGGTAGCGCTCCTCCTGCCAGCCGTCCGCATTGAGACGCTGGCGGAAGTAACCCTCGCGGTACAACAACCCGACGCCGACCATGGGCACCCCGAGGCTGCTGGCGGCCTTCAAGTGGTCGCCCGCGAGGATCCCGAGACCCCCCGAGTACTGCGGCAAGGCTTCCGCGATCCCAAACTCAGGCGAAAAGTAGGCCACTTTTACGAGGGCCGAGCGGCCCCGGTTCTGGAACCAGCGCGGCGCGTGCATGTACCGCCCTAAGTCGGCGTGGATCTCGCCGAGGAAAGACATGAAGGCGTTGTCCTTGGACAACGCTTCCAAACGCTCACGAGCGACGAGTGACAGCACCTGCACGGGGTCGTGCTGGGTGAGCTCCCAGAGCTGCGGGTCGACCCAGCGGAAGACGTCACGGGTACGTTCGTCCCAGGACCAGCGAAGGTTGAACGCGAGCTCCTGGAGCGGGACGAGCGGCTCGGGGAGGCGGGCTCGGACAGTGAAGCTCCTGAAGGCTTTCATCTGGGCCCAACGTAGCAACTGCGGGCCCGTTGCCCCCAGCCGAGGCTGCCCGTCACCGTCGGGCGCTTGCCGGCAACCCAGCAAAGGTTGCCTGTCGTGGCAGTAGCTTGGGGACGATGACGACCGGGGCCGAGGCGACGTCGAAGCGACCCCCTTCCCCACCACGCACCGCCAGCCAAGCCGCTCAAGGGCTTGCAGGCGAAGCAGCGGTGGGTACGGGGGGCTCTTCCCTCGCCAGGCTGGTCGTCCAGGATGTCCGCCCTGCAACCCCGCACGGTTTCCCGGCAAAGGCCATCGTCGGCGAGCGCGTCCCGGTGTCCGCCAACATCTTCCGCGAGGGCCACGACGTGCTGGCGGCGCGCGCCGTCCTACGCCAGGGTGCCCGAGTGGCCACATCTTCACCCATGACCCGGCTCGGCAACGATGAGTGGGCGGGGTGGGCGACGCCCGACGCGACGGGGCTTTTTGAACTGGTAGTCGAAGCCTGGACCGATCACTACGCGACTTGGGCGCACAAAGCGGCGGTGAAGTTGGCAGCGCGCCAAGACGTCCAGTCAGAGATAGCAGAAGGACGCGAGCTCCTGTCCGAATGGGCCTTGAATGCTCAAGCCGAGGCCGACGGGGACGGCAGCCGGGGAGCTGTCCTAGAGGCGCTGAGCGCGCTCGAAGACGGGAGCCTGGACGATGCAAGCCGCTTGGGTCGCGCGCTTTCCCCGGCGGTAGCTCGTGCGCTCGCTGGCCCATTACTAGCGAGCGACCTGACCGCCGGCACGGCGATGCCCATCTGGGTAGAGAGGGAGCGCGCGGGCGTGGCCGCATGGTACGAGCTGTTCCCGCGCAGCTACGGCGGGTTGAGAGGCGCTGCCGGGCAGCTCCCCCGGCTCGCCGAGCTTGGCTTTGACGTGGTGTACCTCCCACCGGTGCACCCGATCGGCCACACCTTCCGCAAAGGTAAAAATGGCGCTACCGTCGCCGGACCTGGGGACCCGGGCAGCCCCTGGGCGATCGGCTCAGAGGAGGGCGGGCACCTTGCGCTCCACCCGGAGCTCGGGACCTTCGAGGACTTCGATTTCTTCGTGGCGACCGCGAAAGATCTCGGGATGGAAGTAGCGCTTGACTACGCGCTGAACTGCTCCCCGGACCACCCCTGGGTGCAAGGGCACCCCGAATGGTTCCACAAACGCCCTGATGGCACGATCGCGTACGCCGAGAACCCCCCGAAGAAGTACCAGGACATATACCCGCTCAACTTCTGGCCGCCATCGGAGGAAGACCGCCAGGCCCTTTGGGAAGCGTGCCGCGGAGTCATGGACTTTTGGGCGGAGCGAGGCATCCGGATCTTCCGGGTGGACAACCCGCACACAAAACCTTTTGCTTTTTGGGAATGGTTGGTCCAGTGGCTCCGTGGGGCAAGGCCGGACGTGGTCCTCTTGGCAGAAGCCTTCACGCGCCCTAAAGTGATGGCCCGGCTGGCCGAAGTCGGCTTTTCCGAGAGCTATACGTACTTCACCTGGCGGGCCGTCCAGTACGGGCCGGAGGGGCTCAGGACTTACCTCGAGGAGCTCGCCCACGGGCCCCTCGCTGATTACATGCGGCCGAGCCTCTGGCCCAACACCCCCGATATCCTCTCAGGGCCACTGCGTGGCGGGCCACCCGCCGCCTTTGCATTGCGGTATGTCCTTGCTGCGACGCTCTCGCCTCTGTACGGCGTTTACAGCGGCTACGAGCTGTGTGAGAACGTCCCGGCTTCGCCGGACAACGAGGAGTACATGGGTTCCGAAAAGTACGAGCTCAAGTCCAGAGATTTTGCCCGTCCCGGGACCCTCGGCCCGCTTTTTCGAGCCGTCAACCGCTCACGCAGGAGGCACCCTGCCTTTTCCCGGTTGCGCAACATATATTTTCATGGCTCTGAGAACCCGAACATTATTGCCTATTCCAAGGCTTCTGACGACGGCGCCGACGTCGTGCTCGTTGTCGTGACGCTCGACCCTTATGTGGCCCAAGAATCGACGCTCCACCTCGGCCCGCTGCAGCTGGGCGTCCCTGCGGACCAGCCTTTTGTCGTGCATGACGAGCTCTCGGGCGAGTCTTACAATTGGGGGCTCCACCCTTACGTAAGGCTGGACCCTTACCGCAGGGTGGCCCACATATTCGATGTGACCCGTCCTTGACAAGGGGGGACCCCTCGTGACGAACCCAGTGCCGGTCTCCGGGACCGCCACCGCTGATGTCCGCTGGTTCCAGCGCGCCGTCTTTTACGAGATACTCGTCCGGGGTTTTTACGACTCCAACAACGATGGGACGGGTGACATCCAAGGGATAATCGCGAAGCTGGATTACTTGCAATGGTTGGGCATCGACTGCATATGGCTCTTGCCGTTTTACCAGTCGCCACTGCGTGACGGCGGTTATGACATCTCGGACTACTGGACGGTACTGCCCGAGTACGGCCAGATTGCCGACGTCGCGCAACTGGTGGACGAGGCGCACAGGCGCGGCATACGTATTATCGCCGACCTCGTCATGAACCACACGAGCGACCAGCACCCCTGGTTTAAAGAGTCCCGCCAGGACAGGACAAACCCAAAAGCGGACTGGTACGTATGGAGCGACGACGACCAGCGGTACAAAGAGGCGCGCATCATATTCGTGGACACCGAAAAGTCCAACTGGTCCTGGGACCCTCAGCGTGGCCAGTACTTTTGGCACCGGTTCTTTCACCACCAACCCGACCTCAACTACGACAACCCTGATGTGGCGAGCACGATGCTCGACGTCGTGCGCTACTGGCTGGACATCGGCCTTGACGGTTTCCGTCTCGATGCTGTGCCTTACCTGTTCGAGCGGGACGGCAGCAACTGCGAAAACCTGCTTGAAACGCACGCCTACTTGCAGCGCCTGCACAAGGAAGTCGACTCCTTGTACCCCGGCAAGGTCCTCCTCGCCGAGGCCAACCAGTGGCCCGAGGACGTTGTCGCGTACTTCGGCAACGGCGACGAGTGCCACATGTGCTTCCATTTCCCGCTTATGCCGAGGATGTTCATGGCCGTTCGGCGCGAGCAGCGGTTCCCCATTACCGAGATCCTCGCCCGCACGCCCGAGATCCCCGACGGCTGCAGCTGGGGCATATTCCTGCGCAACCACGACGAGCTCACTCTCGAAATGGTCACAGACGAAGAGCGCGACTACATGTGGTCCGAGTACGCCAAGGACCCGCGTATGAAGCGCAACATCGGCATAGGCCGCAGGCTCATGAGCTTGGTGGACAACGACCGCAGGGTGGCCGAGCTCCTCCACAGCCTTCTTTTCAGTCTCCCCGGTTCGCCCATCCTTTATTACGGGGATGAGATCGGGATGGGCGACAACATCTACCTCGGCGACCGTGACGGGGTCCGGACGCCAATGCAGTGGGCACCCGACCGCAACGCAGGCTTTAGCCGAGCCGATTTCGCGCAGCTTTACCTGCCGCCGCTCATGGACCCCGTCTATGGCTACCAAGCGGTCAACGTCGAGGCCCAAATGCGCGACCCGAGCTCGCTGCTGCATTGGATGCGGCGGATGCTTGAGGTCCGGCGCCAGCACCCGGTTTTCGGCAGGGGGGCGATGGAGGTTGTCTCAACAGACAACCCGTCGGTCCTCGCCTACGTCAGGGTTCCCGCCGGTGCCGCGGCGTGCGATGCTGCTCCCAGTACTGCAATGCAGCCCGATGATGCCGGTCACTTCGCTACCGAGACGGTGCTGTGCGTCGCGAACCTTTCGCGCTTTGCCCAGCCGGCTGAGCTTCCGCTTCAGCGTTGGGAGGGTATGACGCCATTTGAACTTACCGGCCGCGTCCCCTTCCCAGTGGTAGGAGCGCTGCCGTACTTCATAACGCTGCCGCCCTACGGGTTCTTTTGGTTTGGCCTGGTCGGGCGGCCGGCGGGCTCGACTGGAGGGTGAAAAATGGATGAGCTGGTCGCCGAGGACCTACCCGAGCCTCTCTTAGGGCTCATCGGGCCGTACCTCGCTCGCCAGAGGTGGTACGCCGGCGAAGGCTCCCCGGTCGTCCTCAAGGTCGTCTCCTCTGGGCGCCTCGGCCAGCCGCGAGGCGCGGCGTCGCTGCTCTGGGCGGTGGTGGACGCGGACGGCTGCGAGTACCAGCTCGTGATCTCCAAGCGGCCAGGGATGGGCTTGCCCGAGATATTGACGGGCCACGAGGAGGCTCTCATCGGCAGCTCGGCTGGTTGGCGGTGCATAGATGCCACGGTTGACCCAGAGATGGCCCTCGTGCTGCTCGAAGCCGCCAGCGGCGGCGCAGAGCGGGCCGAGAGGGCACGGCCTCTGGTTGCCGAGCAGTCCAATTCGTCGGTCATCTACGACGACCGCCTTATCCTCAAGGTCTTCAGACGGCTCTCGATGGGCGCGAACCCCGATGTCGAGGTCACTTCTGCACTCGCGGCTACCGGGTTCAAGCACGTAGCCAAGCCGATTGTGCGGTGGCAACGCGACGGGAGAGACCTCGCGTTTGGCCAGCAGTACCTTGCAGGCGGCACCGATGGTTGGGCGCTCGCCCTCACCTCGCTGCGCGACTTTTACGGCGCAACCGAAAAGCGGGCGCACCCCGGGCGCTCGGGCGGCGACTTCGCGGCGGAGGCAGCTCGGCTAGGCCAGGTGACTGGGGAAATGCACCTCGCCATGGCCACGGCCTACCCAACTTCGGAAGAACTGGGGCACACTTGGGCGGAGCTCGTCGGCCGGCTCGAGGCGCAGGTCGAACGGTTGGTGCCTGAGCTAGCTACCTCGGGGAGGCCACTCTTCGACCGCCTCCACGAGGTTAAGGGCCCGGGGCTTTCGGTGCGGACACACGGCGACTTCCACCTCGGTCAAGTCATGCGCACCGACGCCGGCTGGTACGTCCTCGATTTCGAGGGGGAGCCCAACAGGCCTCTCGAGCAGCGTCTGTGTCCGACATCAGTGATGAAAGATGTCGCCGGCATGCTGAGGTCCTTACAGTACGCTTCTCGCTTTGCCTTGGGAGAGCGTTCTGACGTCGGTTCCGCTGACCTCGAGGCGCGCGCTGAGGCGTGGGAGGAACGAAATTCGGCAGCCTTCATGCACGGCTACTACGAGACGAGCGGGATCGAGCGGCTTTTGCCCCCAAGCCGCCAGGACCGCGAAGCTGTCCGAGTTGCCTTCGAGCTCGAAAAGGCCCTTTACGAGGTCGAATACGAAAGGTCATTTCGCCCGGACTGGGCGCGGATACCAATGGCCGCTCTGCGCCGCTTGCTGAGCCAGCCTGTGCAGGTGCTGCTCTCCCGGCCCGCCGAGGCTCTCGGGGTCCCCGACGTCCCCGCGAACGCAGATGTCTGACGGCCAGGCGGCAAAGCGAGCGCCTCGCCCCACGAAGAAGGGTAAGACCACGGGCATGACTACGACAGGACTGCGCGCCGAAGAGCCGGAGGTGCATAGTGGCACCGAGGGCCCTTCGGTTGACCCCCGCGAGCTCGAGCAGCTGGCTCAGGGCCGCCACCACGACCCTCATTCTCTGCTCGGTAGGCACGCCGGCGTCGTAAGGGCCCTGCGGCCCGAAGCGACCCAGATGTACCTGCTCGTTAGCGGGCCGGGCCCGGAGAGGCCGGTCATTGGCCGGACCGAGATGCGCAAGGTACACCGTGCGGGCGTATGGGAGGCACCTCTCGACGAGGGAGCCCGTGGTTACCGCCTGGAGGCCGTCTTCGGTGCCGAGGGCTCGCCCAGCTTTGTTTTCGATGACCCTTACCGCCATTGGCCCACTCTTGGAGACCTCGACATCTTCCTTTTCAACGAGGGCCGGCACCGCCGGCTATGGGATGTGCTCGGAGCGCACCCGCGCGTCCACGAGGGCGTCGCCGGTACGGCATTCGCCGTGTGGGCGCCGAACGCCAAGGCCGTCCGAGTCGTAGGCGACTGGAACTACTGGGATGGGCGGACGCACCCAATGCGCAGTTTGGGCAGTTCGGGCGTCTGGGAGCTCTTCATCCCCGGGGTCGAAGCCGGCGACCGCTACAAGTACGAGATCGTCACGGTCGACGGGCACCTTACGCTCAAGGCTGACCCAATGGCCTTCGCGACCGAGGTGCCTCCCGGGACAGCGTCGGTCATCGGCGAGCCACCGGCTCACCGTTGGGGCGACGGCGACTGGATGGCCGAGCGCGTGCAAGGTGACTTACTTGCCAAACCGATGTCGGTTTACGAGGTCCACCTCGGGTCCTGGAAGTGGGCTGACGACGGCTACGGCGGTCAGCGGCCGCTCACCTACCGAGAGCTCGCGGGACAACTGCCGCAGTACGTGTCCGAGATGGGGTTCACGCACGTCGAGTTCCTGCCCGTTGCGGAACACCCATTTGGTGGTTCGTGGGGGTACCAAGTGAGCGCCTATTACGCGCCAACCGCACGTTTCGGGAGCCCTGACGATTTCCGGGAACTTGTTGACGCTCTCCATCGAGCAGGTATCGGGGTGATAGTGGACTGGGTACCGGCGCACTTCCCCCGTGACGAGTTCGCGCTCGCACACTTTGACGGGACCGCTCTCTACGAGCACAGCGGGCCGATGGGGTCGCACCCGGACTGGGGGACCCTGGTTTTCAACCTGGGCCGGCACGAGGTGCGGAACTTCCTCATGGCGAACGCGCTTTTCTGGGTCGACCAGTACCACATCGACGCTTTGCGAGTAGATGCCGTTGCCTCCATGCTCTACCTCGACTACTCGCGCGGCCCAGGTGAATGGAGCCCAAACGAGTTCGGAGGGAACGAGAACCTTGAAGCGGTCTCGTTCTTGAAGGAGCTCAACGAGACCGTGTTCGGGACTTGCGCTGGGGCAACGGTCATCGCGGAGGAGTCGACGTCCTGGCCTGGAGTATCGCGGCCCACGTACTTGGGGGGCCTCGGGTTCGGTTTCAAGTGGAACATGGGCTGGATGCACGACACCCTGCAGTACTTCGAAGTCGACCCTCTCTTTCGCCGGTACCATCAGAACGACCTCACGTTCGGGCTCCTCTATGCCTTTTTCGAAAACTTCATCCTCCCGCTGTCACATGACGAGGTCGTGCATGGCAAAAGGTCGCTCCTGTCCAAGATGCCGGGCGACCGCTGGTCGCAGCTTGCCAATCTCCGGTCACTCTACGCGTGGATGTGGGCGCACCCGGGAAAGAAATTGCTCTTCATGGGCGGCGAAATGGCCGAGGAGCGGGAGTGGTCGAACGAGCGCCCACTGGACTGGTGGATGTTGGACAATTGGGCGGACCACCGAGCTCTCCGGTTGTTCGTCGCCGAGCTCAACCGTCTGTACCGGGCGGAGCCGGCTCTTTGGGAGCAGGACTTCACCCCCGACGGCTTTCGCTGGATCGACGCCAGCGACGCGGACCACAACGTGCTGTCGTTTTACCGCGCTCGTCGCGGTGCTCGACCGCCCCAGGAAGGCCAAACAGCCACATCGTGGCCTTCGGTGCCCGTCGCTGACGTCTTGGCGTGCGTTGCCAACCTGTCGCCCGTCCCCCAGCTCGGTTACCGCGTGGGCCTGCCGCGAGCCGGGCGCTGGCTAGAGCTGCTCAACACCGATGCCAAGGAATGGGGAGGCAGCGGGCTCGGCAACATGGGCGAGGTGTGGGCGCAGGAAGTGGGCTGGCACGGGCAGCGTTTTTCTGCCGAAATGGTGCTCCCACCGCTGGCAGTGCTCTGGCTGGCGCCGGTCGGTTAGCACTAACTAGGGCTATCCGCGCCATTAGGTAGCTCTTCCCTCGGGGATGAGCCCGCCCGGGCGCGATCTGCCCCTAATTTGGAGCGTGTGAGCGATGCAGCGCGGCGGGGCCGGATGGGGCGCGCCGGTCTGAGCGCGACCGGCAAAGCCGTTCTTGCTGTTGGCGTCGCTGTTGTGGCCGGCCTTGTCGCTGTCGCCATCGTCGGTGGGCTCTCCACGGCGCACGGTCCCCGCTCCAAGGAAAGCGGGGCTCTGCCAGGGCGCACTGGCGGAGGCGGCCCGGCTCCAACGTCAGTTGCTGCGGCCTCGAGCACTACGTCGACCACGACCCGCGCGCAAGCGGAGGAGCACTTGCTCTCGCTTGTGGAGCTCTCTCCACCCGACGGGGCGCGCAACCAGAGCCCCTTGACTGTGGTTAGGGTCCGAGCAAATGGTGCCCGCCTTGTGCGCGTGGACGTGGAGGCCTCCCCAACCGGCACCTCCCTCCTCGGCAGGTTCATCCCGACCGGTGACGAATGGCGCTCCACCGGCTCGCTCCTGCCGGGCGCGACCTATACGGTCACATACCAGGTCGCAGGATTTGGCCTTAATGCCACTGGGTCAGCGATTTTCAGGACGTCACCGCCGGCTCTGCCCGTAACGGCGAGCGTCTTTCCATCGCCGGGCATCGTTGTGGGCGTTGGACAGCCCGTCGTTATCATGTTCTCCCAGCCGGTGGGCACTTATGCCGCACAGCAAGCCGTGTTGTCGCACTTGCGGATCTCGATGAGCAAGCCGGTGGCCGGAGGGTGGCACTGGTTCAGCTCCGTCGAACTTCACTTTCGCCCGAGCTCGTTATGGCCTGTGGGCGAAGAGGTGAGCGTGACGGGCGACATCGACGGCTGGCACATCGGAGGCGGCGAATGGGGTGAAGGGCAGTTCGCTACCGACTTCGTGGTCGGGGACAGCCATATCTCCTATGTCAACCTCACCACCCACGAAATGACGGTGACCGATAATGGCCGCGTTGTCTACGTTTGGCCTATCAGCGCCGGGGCGCCACAGTGGCCGACAATGGACGGCACGCACATCGTCTTGGACAGGGAATCAGTGGTCCACATGGTGTCGTCGACCGTTGGCATCCCAGTCAATTCTGCGGCTGGCTACGACGAGTACGTGTACTGGGACGTCCACATCTCCGACAGCGGTGAGTACGTCCATGCCGCCCCTTGGTCGGTGACAGACCAGGGGATAGTCAACGTGTCACACGGCTGCGTCAACCTCAGCGTTGCGCGAGCGGAGACCTTCTTCCGCTTCAGCCGTGTAGGCGACCTGGTGATCATACAGGGCGGCCCGCGCCCTCCGGCCCAGGGCGACCACGGGGTCATGGACTGGTCCTTCCCCACCTCCGAGGTGATATGGACGCCTGCCAGGGCGACCTTGCTCGACAGCCCCGTAACGATCATCCCGACCACGACGCTGCCGCCTCCCGCAGGTGCGCCCTCTTTCCCGACCACCCTGCCGCCAGCCGGTGGCCCAAGCCCCGAGACCGGCACGGCGCCGGTAGTGACGGCTACGACTACCGCGCCGGTCGCTCCGGCCACGTCAGCGCCCGGCACCACTGAGACGACGGCTTCGACGCCACCTTCGTCTACTGCGACTACCGCTGCGCAGCGGAGAGCGTCGACCACAGCTCCGGCGCCCGTGACCTCGACGACGGCTGAGCCGGCTCCGGTTACCTCATCGGCAACCGTCCCAACGGCTTCTAGCGTGCCGGCAGGCGCGCGGACACGCGTCGAGGGCGCGCCCAAGCAGACGGCCGCGACTGTTCCGTTCACGACCACAACCACGCCGCCGGTGGCAACAACGCTTATCACGGCGGCGCCTCGGACGAGTGGCACTCCAGCGACGACTACAGCTGTCCCGCGCACGACAACGACGCTTGCAACTACGACCACCTCAAGGCCCACCACCACGACCGCGGCACCGCCCACCACGGCTCGGCCGGCGACGACCACTGTGCCAACGACCACGGCAGCCCCGACCACGACAGCCCCGACCACGACAGCCCCGACCACGACAAGCTCCTCAACGACCACAACGGCCGCCAAGCCGTCGACGACGGTCGGCACGACGGCAACGACCACCGTCACCAGCACTTCTCCCGGTACGAGCGGCTCAAGCTCGAGCACTTCGACGACCACGGCGCTTTGAGGTCCCTGGCCTTCTGAGGGCGCTCGGGCGCTACCTTGGCTACCAGTGACGCGCGTTTACCTCGACCACGCGGCGACCACCCCCCTTTGTCCCGAAGCAGCTGAAGCCATGGGGGACTGGCTCGCTCCCGGCAGTCTCGCGAACCCCTCGGGGGCCCACTGGGCGGCGCGCGCGGCCCGCAAAGCCGTGGACGAAGCCCGTGACGTTGTCGCGGAGGTCCTCGACACGCGCCCCGGCGACGTGGTTTTCACGGGCGGTGGTTCGGAAGCGGCCAACCTCGCGGTACTCGGCCGAGCCCTCGCTCTGCCCGGCGCCGTGGTCGTGAGCGCTGTCGAACACCATGCGGTCTTGCGAGCTGCCGACGCGGCCTCTCGCCTCGGCCGAGCCGAGCTGCGAGTTGTGGGCGCCGGCAGCGACGGCGTGGTCGACCTGTCCGAGCTGGCAGAGGCTTTGGACAGCACGGTCAGCATCGTTTCGGTCCAGCTGGTCAACAACGAGGTGGGGACTGTTCAACCCCTCGACCAAGTCGCCCGGCTAGTCAGGCGGCGCGCCCCGGGTGCTGTCCTTCACACCGATGCCGTCCAAGCGGTCCCCTGGTTCGACGTCGCCCAGCTGGCTCGCGGTGCCGACATGGTGAGCATCAGCGCTCACAAGTTCGGGGGGCCCTCCGGCGTCGGAGCGCTCGCCTTCCGGCGCGAAGTGGCGCTGGCGCCCCTGCTCCACGGCGGACCGCAGGAGCGCGAGCGGAGGGCAGGGACGCAGAACGTCGCCGGCATCGTTGGCCTGGCGGCGGCGCTCGCCGCGGCTGCCCGGGGAAGGGAAGCCGTCGCCGCTCGGGCCAGTTCCCTTCGCGACCACCTTGCCGCGGGGTTGCTATCGGCCATCCCAGGGGCCCGCGAGACGGGGTCTGGTTCGCCACGAGCACCTGGCCACTGCCATCTCCTTATCGAGGGTGTGGAAAGCGAAGCCCTTCTTGTCCTCCTCGATAGGCAGGGCCTTGCAGCGTCAGCGGGCTCCGCCTGTGCGAGCGGCGCCATCGACCCGAGCCACGTGCTGCTCGCAATGGGCTACACGGCCACAGAGGCGCGGGGAGCGCTTCGGCTCACCCTCGGACATACCTCCACCCAGGCCGACGTCGAGATCGCGACCCGCGCGGTGGCTGCGGCGGTCGCGACGCTGCGCCCGGCGCCAGCGCTCAGCGAGCGGCGCGCTGGGGTCGTCTGATGCGCGTCCTCGTGGCTATGTCGGGCGGCGTCGATTCTTCCGTCGCGGCCGCCCTCCTGCTCGCCGGGGGCCATGAGGTGGTCGGCGCCACCATGAAGCTCTGGGGAGGCTCTTCCGACACAGGCTGCTGCTCGGTCGCCGACGTGGAAGACGCCCGGCGGGTTTGCCAGCAGCTCGGGGTCGACCATTATGTTTTCAACTTCACCACGGAGTTCGAGCGCGACGTGGTTGTCCCGTATGTCGAAGCGCACAAGAGGGCGATGACGCCCAACCCCTGCATCTCCTGCAACGCCCACCTGAAGTTCGACCGCTTCCTCGACCGGGCCATGGCGCTCGGCTTCGACGCGATTGCCACGGGCCACCACGCGAGAGCTGTGCGCTCTGCAAGTGGCGCCTGGCGGCTGTTGCGCGGAAGGGACACGGCCAAGGACCAGTCGTACGTCCTGTACATGCTCGGCCAGCGCGAGCTGGCCCACCTGGTGCTGCCTATTGGGGAGCTCACCAAGCAGCGTGTCCGGGACTTCGCCTCCGAGCACGGCCTGCGGACGGCTACCAAGCCGGATAGCCAGGATGTCTGTTTTATCTCCCGGGCGGGTGGGCGTGAAGGCTTCCTCGGCGACCGGATGTCTCTCCACCGGGGCAGGCTTGTAGCCAAGTCCGGTGAGGACGTCGGCTCGGTTGGGGCCCTCGAGGTCGTGACCGTGGGCCAGCGGCGCGGCCTCGGGCTGGAAGGGAGCGTTCGACCAGAGCGCCGCTATGTGGTGCACGTCGACCTCGAGGGGCGGGCGGCAACGCTCGGCTCAATCGAGGACCTCCTCGTCCGAGAGGTCGACATATTCGGGGCGAGCTGGTCATTTCACGAGCCGGCTCCCGGGTCTCGGGTACAGGCGCAACTGAGTGCGCATGGCCGGCCCGTGGACATCACTTGGCAACCGGGCGTCGTGCATTTCGACGAGCCCGTCCGACGGGTAGCGCCCGGCCAAGCCGTTGTCCTGTACGAAACGAGCGCTGATGGCGACGCTGTGATTGGTGGCGGCACCGCGCGCTAGCGCTGAGCGCTTTAGCGGTCGGTCACCCTCTGTAGCCTGACCCCGATGCCCGACAACGGCGCCGCAAGACGAGCCGACGAGCTGAGGGGGCTCATCGCGTACCACAACCATCGCTATTTCGACCTCGACGACCCCGAGGCGAGCGATGCCGAGTACGACGACCTGGTCCGAGAGCTCGCAGCTATAGAGCGCGACCACCCCGACCTGGTTACGGCCGACTCGCCGACGCAACGGGTCGACGGTGCCCCGATCGGCCTTTTTGCCGAGGTCCGCCACCGCACTCCGATGATGTCTCTCGACAAGACCAACAGCTACGAGGAACTGCTGGCATGGGGCAAGCGGATGGAGCGCTACATATCGGGTGACGTCGCGTTCAATTGCGAGCTCAAAGTGGACGGTTTGGCGATGTCGCTCCTCTATGAGGGCGGGCGCTTCATGCGGGCGGCTACGCGGGGCAACGGCGAAGTCGGCGAGGACGTCACTGCCAACGTCGCGACAGTTGCCGCCGTGCCCAAACAATTGCCGGCGGGCGGCGCCGAGGTCCTCGAAGTCCGTGGGGAGATGTTCATGAGGGTGGGCGCCTTCGAGGAGCTCAACCGGCGCCAGGCAGAAGTGGGGGGCCGGACCTTCATCAACCCCAGGAACGCTGCGGCGGGCTCGTTGCGCCAAAAGGACCCGACAGTTACTGCAGGACGGGATCTCTCCTTCACGGCATACCAGTTGGGGGACCTGAGCGGCGGCCCGACGTTCCGCTTCCATCACGAAACCCTGGACTGGTTGCGTGAGCTCGGGTTCCCGGTGAGCGACGCCATGAGGACAGTGCCAAACCTTGCCGAAGTTGACCACTATTGCACCGACTGGCTCGCGCGCCGGCATGACATCGATTTCGAAATAGATGGTGTCGTGGTCAAAGTCGACGACTTGGCGCAGCGTCGAGAGCTCGGTGCGACGTCGAAGGCACCTCGCTGGGCGATCGCCTTCAAGTTCCCCCCCGAGGAAAAAACGACGCTCCTGAAGGGCATCATGGTCTCGATCGGCCGGACGGGCAAGGCGACCCCTTTCGCCGTCCTCGAACCCGTCATCGTTGGAGGGGCTCGGGTCGGCTTGGCGACGCTCCACAATGAGGACCAAGTGCACGCCAAGGACGTCCGACCGGGCGATACCGTTGTGGTGCGCAGGGCGGGTGATGTGATACCAGAAGTGCGAGGACCGGTCCTCCCGCTACGGCCAGAAGGCTCCGAGCCGTGGTCTTTCCCCACCGCCTGCCCGATCTGCGGCTCCCCCCTCCAACGCCTCGAGGGCGATGCGGACACCTACTGCATCAACGTCGAGTGCCCGGGCCAGCAGGTCCAACGAATAAGCCATTTCGCCTCTCGCGGCGCGATGGACATCGAGGGGCTCGGCGAGCGGACTGTGTCGTTGTTCTGCAAGGAGCGCTTGCTTGCGGATGCGGCGGACATCTATTCCCTTGATTTCGAGCGCGTGCTCGGTTTTGAGGGTTTCGGCCCCCTTTCAGTGGCCAATCTGCAGTCAGCGATCAATGCTTCCAAATCGCGCCCGCTGGCAAACCTGTTAGTGGGGCTTTCCATCCGTCACTTGGGGGGCAACGGGAGCCAGTTGCTCGCACGCGCCATGGGGAACCTGGACAGGATCATGACGGCGCCCGAAGAGGAGCTCGCAGCAATAGAAGGCATCGGAGCGGTCATAGCCGCCAGCGTCAAACAGTTTTTCTCAATGCCGCGAAACCGGCAGGTCATCGAGCGTTTGCGGGAAGCGGGCCTCAATTTCGAAGGCCCGAGCGCGCCGTCGGTCCCCCAAGTCCTTGCGGGTATGTCGGTCGTCGTGACGGGGGCTCTCGAAAGGTTCTCACGGGAGGCGGCCGAAGAGGCGATCAAATCGCGTGGGGGCAAATCTCCTGGCAGCGTCTCGCAAAAGACCACCGCTCTCGTGGTAGGGACAGATCCTGGCGCCGCTAAGGTGTCCAAAGCCACCGAGCTCGGTGTCCCTGTCCTCGACGAAGCCGCCTTCGACAAGCTCCTAAGTACGGGCGAGCTGCCCTAGCGCCGCCCCCGCGGTGCATCCACCTGCGGCGCGACCGGCGTGGTTAGCCTTTTCCCAGTGTCGGTGGTGCGCGCGTCGGAGCTGGTGGGAAGGGTAGTCGGGGGCCGGTACCGCTTGCTGCGAGCGATCGGTAGTGGCGCCTCGGCTCATGTCTATGTAGCCGAGGACGTGCGGCTCCGGCGTAGGACCGCTCTCAAGGTGCTCCAGCCCGCCCTGGCGGGGGACCGGTCGTTCCTCAGGCGGTTCCAAGCCGAAGCCCAAACTGTTGCCGTCCTTCGTCACCCCGGCATCGTGAGGGTTTACGACTGGGGCGAAGATAGCGACGAGGCTTACTTGGTCATGGAGCTCCTCGAGGGGGGCAGCCTGCGAGCGCTGCTTGACACGGGTTACCGCCTGAGCGTCTCACAAGCCGCTGCCGTAGGCCTCGACATCGCCGCGGCACTTGCGTACGCGCATTCACGGGGCCTGGTGCACCGCGACATCAAACCCGCGAACCTCTTGTTTGACGAAGAAGGCCACTCAAGTGTCGCCGATTTCGGCATCGCGCGAGCGCTGGCAGAGGCCAGCTGGACCGAACCTGTAGGCGCCTTGGTCGGTACGGCGCGCTACGCGTCGCCCGAACAGCTGACAGGGCAGCCTCTTGACGCTAGAGCGGACGTCTACTCCCTCGCGCTCGTCTTGATCGAGGCTGTTACCGGTCAAGTCCCGTTCGCAATGGACACGACGCTTGCGGCGCTCATTGCGCGCTCGACAACCCCGCTCGCAGTCTCGCCCGAGCTGGAAGCGCTCCGACCGGTCATCGAGCGAGCGGGGGCTTTGAAGCCAGAAGACCGAATAACCGCCGAGCAAATGGGGGAAGAGATCGCCACGATCGCAAGGCGGCTGCGGGCACCCGGACCGTTGCCTCTAAGTGGTCTCCGCTTGCCTCACGACCCTCATGCCGGCCCCCCGACCGAGCTGCCGCCCGAGTTCAAGAAACCCCCGCGGGCAGGCCTCAGCATCCTCGCAGGCGACCTCGAAGTAGTGGCCGAGGCGGGGCAGGATGCCACAGCGAGCGTGGATGGCGCGTCAGCAGACGTGCTGTTCACGCCCCCGCTGTCGCCGCCTGAGATCTCGTCCTTCCCGCTCCGTCCCCTGACGTCGGCACGGGTGCCGGAACAGCGGTCCCGGTCCTCCGAGCCACCCGTCGCGGCGCGCGCCGTCCCTGCACCGAAACGCCGCCGCCGGTGGCGGACGGTTCTGATGGTCCCGACGGTAATTGTCTTGTGCGCCGGCGGTGCCGGCGCCTACGTCTATTTCAACCGGCCACCCCCTCCGCCACCCACTTACCCTGTCCCCGACCTCAGGGGTGAGAGGGTAGCTCCCGCGTCGGAGAGCCTCGCGAAGGAACACCTGTTGTTATCGGTTACGAGCCGGGTTTGGAGCGCGACGACTGACCAGGGAGCGATCACCTCTCAATACCCCGTCCCGGGGTCGAGGTTGCTCGCGCAAAAGGCTGTGGACGTCACAGTTTCTCTCGGGCCAGAGCCGGTGGCCGTCCCTTCTCTGGTGACGCTCGATGTGGCGCAGGCCCGCGCTTTCCTGACGGCTGCGGGGCTTCGGCTAGGGACGTTGGCGCGCCAGACAAGCATGACCGTCCCTGCCGGGCTCATCATTTCGTGGTCGCACCGCGGGCAGCGCCTACTACCTGGGAGAGCGGTCAACGTGGTTGTCTCGGCCGGTAAGCCTGTGGCTACCGTGCCATCTGCCGCCGTAGGCATGCCGTTCTCGCAGCTCGCGGCTGAACTGCACACACTGGGACTTGTCGCTCAACCCGAGCGCTTCTACAACGACAATGTGCGACCAGGCCTGGTCATTTCGACAAACCCCCCACCCGGGAGCCAGGAAGTGGTGGGGACCGTTGTCGTTGTGAACGTTTCGCTCGGGCAGCACCTTGTCACGATCCCGCCTTCGATTGTCGGGTTCTCGGTCGAACAAGCCGCCAAAGCGCTTTCCGAGCTCGGGCTCTATGTCTCACGCGTCTCAGGCAGCCCGCTGGCGCCGGTTGCGAGCACGGAACCTGGCGTGGGGACAGCCGTCCTTTACGGCTCGTCGATCGTCCTCGTGACCTCCTGACGCTCTCGTCGCGCCCCTTGGGGCAAGCCGTCCGTGCCCGAGCTGGCCGAGCTGGACATCAGGTGGCGCCTCTTAGCCAAGCGCGTTACAGAACACGCGTTCAACGGCTGTTCGGTAACGCGATTGCAAGTACGTCACGCGGAACCGACGCCTACCGGGGACCGACGCTCACGCGGAACCGACGCCTACCTTACCGACGCCTCGCTCTGTCCATCTGCCGGCGCTCGCGCTTAGTCGGGCGCCCAGCCCCGCGGTCCCGAACGAAGTTGAGCGTTCCTGCTTCCTCAGGCTGAGGCGCCGGGGTGTGGTCGATATAGCAGCTCCGGGCCGTCGGGGCGCTGCTTCGCTTCTCGAGGATCGCGGTCACCTCGAGGACACGCTGACCGCTCGGCGCGAGCGCTTCTACGGTGTCGCCTGGTTTGACGAGCGCCGCCGGCTTGGCGCTCGTGCGGTTCACTTTCACATGCCCGGCCCGACAAGCGTCGGTCGCATCGCTCCTGGTCTTGTACATCCGCACGGCCCACAGCCACTTGTCGACCCTCGTCGGCACGGCCGGCACGACCGGCACGGCCGGCTTAGCGGGCGCGGGACCACCCGTGCTGGTGCCGCCATCGGGGCTCCCCGGCAGGCTGCTTCCAGGTAAGCCCGGGCTCAATCGGTGCCGTCCGCTACTACCAATGCCAGCTCGGTCGTTACTCGGTTATTTCCTGAAGGCGCGCGGCGACGTCCACGAGCACAGGGGGAGCATTTCCCAATGGCTCTTGGCGGGGCGGCTCCGGCTGCCCAGAAGCCAGGGCGCCAGGCGCCGCCGAGGCACCTTGCCCGATGCCAGCCGGGCCGCTCCCGGGAAAGGGCCTCCCGGGCCAAATGCCAGCGGTTGGGTCGAGGAGCTTGGTGAGGTCACCGTCCACCTTGATGCGCCCAGAGAGGAACGCCGCCAGCGCGGCTTGCACATCGCCTGAGATGAAGAGCGACTTGGCGGTGACGTAGTCGAGCGAGACGGTCACGTCGGGCGCGGGGACATGCCCGGTGTCAATTGCTACCCGCCCGAGCGAAGTGTCGACGTGAGCATTGAGTGCCCCCTCGCCGAAGGGGACATTCGTTACGACGAGGTTGACCCGAACCGACGTCGGGGGAAGCGTGCCCGCGAGCGCGCCAGCTCCTCCCGCTTCTGCATAAATAGCACGAGCCTCCGCCACCCACTCGTCGCTTAGGAAGGGGTACTTCGCCATGTGGTCAGCCTCCGAACGGTGCCGGCGGCCCGTCTGAGAGGTTGTCCCGAAGATACTAGTGCGGCCTCGGGGAACGTTCGCCGGTCGTCGCTCCCAGGGGGAGCGTCGTACGGGAGGGCCATTAAGGCCCGGTGCTCCTGGAGGCAAGTAGTTACGATGGCCGCGGTGCCAAAGCCCATCTCCAGAGCCGACGTGGCGCACGTTGCGCGCCTCGCCCGCCTCGCGCTGACAGAGGAAGAGCTCGAGCGGTACACCGTCCAATTGGCAAGCGTCCTCGAGCATGCGGCGGACATCGAGGCCCTCGACATCGCCGACGTACCTCCGACCGCCCATCCGCTCCCCTTGTCCAATGTCATGCGCGATGACGTCCCCGGGCCCTCCCTCGACAGGGACGAAGTCCTCTCCCAGGCCCCTGAAGTCGAATCAGGCCGCTTCCGCATCCCGCGCATCTTGAGCGAGGCCCCGTGAGCAGCTTCCCGCTCCAGCGGAGCAGCGCTCTCGCGATCGCGCGAAGCGTTCGCGGGGGCGAGGTCACGGCGGCAGAGGTGCTCGAGGAGCACCTCGGACGGATAGCGGCGCACGAAGGCGACGTGCACGCCTTCAACCTCGTAATGGAGGACGCCGCGCGCACCAGGGCCGCAGAGATCGACCGAGCAGTGGCGCAAGGGCGCGACCCCGGCCCGCTCGCAGGGGCCCCGATGGCCCTTAAGGACCTCCTGTGCACCCGCGGCGTGCCCACCACGTGCTCTTCTCGGGTGCTGGAAGGCTGGCTACCCCCATACGACGCGACGGTCGTCACACGGCTGGCCGACGCCGGCGCCGTGTTCGTCGGCAAGGCCAACATGGACGAGTTTGCCATGGGCTCCTCCACCGAACATTCCGCTTTCGGCCCTACTCGCAACCCGCACAACCTTGAAAGAGTGCCTGGCGGTTCTTCGGGAGGCAGCGCCGCGGCTGTGGCGGCGGGGTTCTGCGCCGCTTCGCTCGGCAGTGACACCGGCGGCTCGATCCGCCAGCCCGCTGCGCTGTGTGGCGTAGTGGGTGTCAAACCTACCTACGGGATGGTCTCCCGCTACGGCCTTGTGGCTTTCGCAAGCTCTCTCGACCAGATCGGGCCTTTTGCCACAAGCGTCGCTGACGCGGCCCTCGTCCTCGATGTGATAGCAGGCCACGACGAACGTGATTCGACCAGTCTGCCGGGCCAGGGGCGGCTGGCCGCTTCCAGGCTCGGGCAGGGCGCCGACGGGCTGCGCGTCGGCGTAATAGCGGAGCTCTCCGAGGCGGAAGGGATAGCTCCCGATGTCGCGGCCCGAGTGCGTGAGGCCGCGGACGCCCTCGCCGCGGGCGGTGCAAAGGTCGAAGAGATCAGTGTGCCTTCGGTGCGTTACGGGCTCAGCGCGTACTACATGATCGCTCCCGCTGAAGCCTCCTCCAACCTGGCACGCTACGACGGCGTACGCTATGGCCTCCGGATCCCCGCTGACGATGTGACCGAAATGTACATGCGCACCCGGGCGGCAGGTTTTGGGCAGGAGGTGAAGCGTCGCATAATGCTCGGTACTTATGCCCTTTCGGCTGGTTACTATGAGGCTTACTACGGCAAAGCGCAAAAGGTGCGGACGCTTATAATCGAAGACTTTGCCGAGGCATACCGCGCATGCGACGTGCTCCTCTCGCCAACATCGCCGACGACGGCCTTCCCGCTCGGCGCAAAGACTTCTGACCCCCTCACGATGTACCTCAACGACGTCTGCACGATCCCCTCAAACCTGGCCGGCCACCCTGCGCTGAGCGTACCGTTCGGGACGGGCGACGACGGCCTCCCCGTTGGCGTCCAGGTCCTTGCGCCGGCGCTCGGTGAGCCCGTGATGTTCCAGGTGGCGGAGGCTCTCGAGGCGGCGGCGCAATTGCGAGGGAAAAATGAGTGACACTGCTTGGGAAACGGTCATCGGGTTGGAAGTCCACTGCGAGCTGCGGACGAAGACAAAGCTGTTTTGCGGTTGCCGCAATGCTTTTGGCGATGAACCGAACACCAACATCTGCCCCGTCTGCCTGGGCCTGCCTGGCTCTCTCCCGGTGCTCAACCGGCAAGCCGTCGACTACGCGATAAGGATTGGCACCGCGCTCAACTGCCGGGTCCAAACCTCGATCTTCCATCGAAAGAATTATTTCTACCCTGACATGCCGAAGGATTTCCAGATAAGTCAGTACGACGTCCCGATCAACGCAGAGGGCTGGCTAGAGCTCCCGAGCGGCAAGCGGGTTGGGGTCGTCCGCGCCCACATCGAGGAAGACACAGGCAAGACGACGCACGTGGGAGGGGGCGGGAGGATCCACCAGGCGGGCTACTCGCTCGTCGACTACAACCGGGCGGGGGTACCTCTCGTTGAGATCGTCTCCGCACCGGACCTGCGCAGCGCCGAAGAAGCTAGGGACTATGTGGAGGAGCTGCGCGCTGTGCTGGTGGCAACGGGGGCCTCCGATGGGAAAATGGAGGAGGGCTCGCTTCGCGTCGACTGCAATGTCTCGGTGCGCCCCGCGGGTTCAGACGCCTTCGGCACCCGCTGTGAGATAAAGAACATGAACTCCTTGCGCAGCCTCGGGCGCGCGATCGTCTATGAGGCAGCTCGGCAGGTGGATCTCGTCGAGTCGGGTGAGGCGGTCGTACTGGAGACCCGGCACTGGGACGAGGCCGATGGGCGCACCCACTCGATGCGCTCAAAAGAAGAAGCGTTCGACTACAGGTATTTCCCTGAGCCTGACCTCGTCAAATTGGCCCCCTCTCCCCAATGGGTGGAGGACGTTAGGGGGGATCTCCCCGTCCTTCCTGCGCAGAGGAGGCGCCAGGTTGCTGAAGCGACCGGCGAGGACGTCGCTTCGGAAGCAGTGGCTACGGTTGTCCGTCTCGGCCTCGACAGCCTCGTGAGCGCGGCGGTCGCCGCCGGGTCCGACGCCAGTCTCGCGCTCAGGCGGCTTGCCAACGAGGTGGCGGGTGAGATCGGCGACAAGGCGGGCGCCGCGGGCGGCGAGATCGACCCCAAAGCCTTCGTCAAGCTAATCAGGATGGAGCAGTCCGGTGAGCTCACTTCTGCCCAGGCACGCACCGTGCTCAAGGCTCTCGTGCCGGCGGGCGGCGACCCCGCTCAGATAGCTGAGGCTCTCGGTTTCCGAGCCATGGACGCCCCCGCCCTTGCCAGGGCCGTGGACCAGGTCATTGCCGACAACCAGCGGGAATGGCAGCGTTACGCCTCAGGCGACGACAAAGTGGCCGGCTTTCTCATTGGCAAGGTCAAGGCCGCCACGGGGGGCAACGCCGACCTGCGGGCTGCAACCGAGCTGCTTCGTCACCGCCGCGGGAGCTGAGCGGCGAACGTCTGTAAGGTTGCCGGTATGTCGAGCGATCTGAAACTGCGCAGCCACGAAGTGACCGAGGGGCGCGAACGAGCCCCGGCTCGTGCCATGTTGCGAGCCATCGGCATGACGGACGCCGACTGGGACAAGCCCCAGGTCGCCGTGGCGTCGTCGTGGAACGAAGTTACGCCTTGCAACCTGCCCTTGGACAGGCTTGCCAAGCGCGCGAAAGACGGTGCGCGCGATGCGGGCGGCTTTCCTATCGAATTTGTAACCATAGCGGTGTCTGATGGCATCTCGATGGGCCACGAAGGGATGCGCGCCTCCCTGGTGAGCCGGGAGGTCATCGCCGACTCGGTCGAGATAATGGTCCACGCGGAGCGCTTCGACGCTCTCGTCACTTTGGCAGGCTGCGACAAGTCGCTGCCCGGGATGCTGATGGCGGCGGCCCGCCTGAACCTGCCTTCGGTGTTCTTGTACGGGGGCTCGATCTTGCCAGGTCGCGGGCCTCAAGGCGAAGCGCTTGACATTGTTAGCGTTTTCGAGGCAGTGGGAGCTAATGCTGTGGGCGCTCTCACCGACCAAGAGCTCTCGCTCATTGAACGCAGGGCCTGCCCGACCGAGGGCAGTTGTGCCGGGATGTTCACTGCCAACACGATGGCTTCGGCTGCGGAGGCGCTCGGCATGGCACTGCCGGGGAGCTCGACGCCTCCCGCCGTTGACCGCAGGCGTGATGACTATGCCTACGAGTCGGGCCGGGCAGTGGTCAACTTGCTCGAAAAGGGGATCAGGCCAAGACAAGTAATGACAAGGGAGGCGTTCGACAACGCTATCGCAGTGGTTATGGCCCTTGGCGGTTCGACCAATGCCGTGCTGCACCTGCTGGCAATCGCTCATGAAGCAGAAGTCGAACTGTCCCTTCACGACTTCGACCGCGTTGGCAGGCGTGTCCCTCACATTGCAGACATGAAGCCCCACGGCCGCTACCACATGGTCGACCTCGACCGGGTGGGGGGCTTGCAAGTCGTGATGAGGGAGCTCCTCGAGGCGGGCCTTTTGCACGGGGACTGCTTGACCGTCACTGGGCAGACTGTCGCGCAAAACTTGCAGGAGCTGTCACCGGCCGCGCCTGACGGGCAAGTCGTGCACCCTTTGACTGAGCCCCTGCATCCTGATGGAGGGATCGCTGTCCTTCACGGTTCTCTCGCCCCAGCGGGCGCCGTGGTGAAGGTCGCGGGCATCGATTTCGCACAATTTGAGGGTCGTGCAAGGGTATTTGACGGTGAACAGCCGGCTCTCGAGGCGATCCTGTCCGGTTCGGTGCAACCTGGGACCGTAGTTGTGGTCCGCTATGAAGGGCCCAAAGGCGGCCCAGGCATGCGAGAAATGCTCGCAGTTACAGGCGCGATGAAAGGTGCGGGGCGTGGGGCCGACTGCGCCCTCATCACTGATGGGCGCTTCAGCGGGGGGACACACGGACTTTGCATAGGCCACGTGGCGCCCGAGGCTACAGACGGGGGCCCGATCGCCTTTATTGCCGACGGCGACAGGATCCTGATCGATGTGCCGGTTCGCAGCATCCACCTCGATGTCAGTGAGGAAGAGCTGGCCAGGAGGCGGGCCGGCTGGAAACCACCTGAGCCGCGGTACCGCCACGGCGCATTGGCGAAGTACGCGCGCCTTGTCAGTGGCGCCGAGCGCGGAGCTGTCACCGAGCCCTAGATCGGCATCGACAAATGAGCATTCATTGAGCGACGTTCGGCCAGGAGCCGTCCTATGGGACCTGGGCGGCGTGTTCCTCGATTGGGACCCGCGCCACCTGTACCGTAAGCTTTTCGGCGGCGACGTCGCCGCTATGGAGCAGTTCCTCACCGAGGTATGCAGTCCCCGGTGGCACGCTCAGCAAGACTGCGGGCGCAATGTCCTGGACGCGTGCTCAGAGCTCAAGGGCGAGTTCCCACAGCACGGCGCGCTCATCGATGCCTGGTGGGAGCGCTCTGAGGAAATGATAAACGGCGTGATTGACGGCACCGTCCCCCTCCTCGCCGAAGTCAAGCTCGGTGGAGCCGCGTGCTACGCGTTGAGCAACATGGAACGTGAGAACTGGGCCAAACGGCTCGGGGTATATCCCTTCCTGCACTGGTTCGACGGCTATTTCATCTCCGGCCTCGAAGGCGTCATGAAACCCGACGACCGGTTTTTTTGGCGTGCCTTGGGTCGTTTTGGGCTCGGGCCAGAAGAGGTCCTCTTTGTCGATGACCGCGCAGCCAACGTGAGCGCGGCTCGCACCCTCGGTATCGCTTCCATCCTCTTCAGGGGAGCCGGGCCATTGCGCGACGAGCTGGCGACGCGCGGGCTGCTAGAGGGGTAGTTGCTTGTCCTCAACCTGTTTCGTCCTTGGTGGCTTTGTCCCTCCGGGCCGCGCTCACGGCCGCTTGCACCCGTGCCAGGACCTCGTCGAGGACACCAGGGGAGGTCGCGAAGTTGAGACGCGCGAAACCGGCCCCGCCCGGGCCAAATGTGGCGCCGTCGCTGAGCATCACTCCGGCCTTGTCGAGGAGCCATTTCCCAGGCTCCTCGGCGAGAGGGGGTACACCGGTGCTGCGGAAATCGAGCCAGCAAAGGTAGGTCGCCTGCGGCGGGTAACCTCGGGTGGCTATCTCCAAGGCGCCCTCGCCAAGCCACGAGGAGAGGCGTTCCCGGTTCGCCCTCAGCCTCTGGAGCGCCCGCTCGAGCCAGGCATCGCCCGCTGGTGACCACGAAGCCAACGTGGTAGCCACCGCTGTGACGCTCACGCGGCCGAGCAGGTGTTGAGGAAACGCCCGCAAGCGCCTCTCGACCCGAGCGCTCCCCATGTGGGCGATCGCGCAGCGCATACCACCGAGGTTGTGCGACTTGCTTGCCGAGTAGAGGCTGACGGTGCGCGCCTCGAGCGGGGAGCCGAGCGAGGCGAACGGGACGTGCACCTCGCCGACCAGCGTCAAGTCTGCGTGCACCTCGTCTGAAATGACCAAGAGGTCGTACCGCTCTGCTAGCTCTGCAATGGCCTCAAGCTCGGGCACCGTTAGCATGCGCCCAGTGGGGTTGTGGGGGTTGACGAGGAGGATCGCCTTCGCGTCACGCGCGCCTGAGGCGGCAGCGTCGAGGTCGAAGGCCCATCCGTAGCCAGTGTCCAGCGCCGGGACCGGGAGGAGGCGCCGGCCCATTGCCACGATTGCCCCTACAAATGGTGGGTAGGAAGGCGTGAGGAGGAGCACCCCGTCGCCACGCTCGGTACCCGCCTCGAGGACGGCTTCTGCCCCCTGTACCAAGTCTGTGAACACGCGCACCTTGCCCGGCGAGGGCGACCAGCCAAAACGTGACTCCATACGAGCCGCCCAAGGGCTTTCCAGGGCATCTTCTTCTTTCCCGTCCGGGTAGCCGAAATCGCCAAGGTCGGCCAGCCCGATAAGGGCCTCACGGGCGGGGGCTGGCGCCGGGAAGTCCATGTCGGCTACCCAGCAGGCAAGGACGTCGTCGCCCCCGGCCCTCGCTTGCGCCCATTTTTCCCCTGGCCGTGCCCTGAGCCAGCCAAGGTCGAGGCCATCGAAACCCTCGGGGTCGCCATCGGGCGGGGCCCACACCGGCGGCATGCTGGCATCGTAGTAAGTTGCGTCAATAGGGATGGTGTGGCAGTATGGCGTTTATGGCAGCGGCACCTGCGGGCACGGCTAAACCCGGTGTCTCTGCCGCGGTTGCGACGCAGGCCGCGTGCGATTTCGGCCTGATCGTGGTACTTACCTGACGCACGCGGCTCGATCGCGTGCGTCCAACGGCCTCCCGCATGGGAGGTCGTTTTATTTTTGCCAACCGGACCCAGTGAGGCACAGATGCAGCTGACAGGAGCACAAGCACTAATAAAGAGCCTCGAGATGGAGCACACCGAGGTCATTTTTGGCTTGCCAGGGGGCGCCATCCTCCCCGCCTACGACCCCATCTTGGACTCTCCTATCCGCCACGTACTGGTCCGGCACGAACAAGGCGCGGGCCATATGGCCGAAGGTTATGCCCATGTGACTGGCCGCCCAGGAGTTGCCATGGCGACAAGTGGGCCCGGGGCGACCAACCTTGTGACCGCGCTTTGTGACGCGTACATGGACTCGGTGCCGGTCGTCGCCATCACGGGGCAGGTTGGCCGGCCGGTTATCGGGACCGACGCCTTCCAGGAAGCAGACACGGTGGGCATCACACGTTCGGTGACAAAGCACAACGAGCTGATCATGAGCGCCGAAGAGATCCCCCTCGCAGTGCGCCAGGCTTTTGTGCTCGCAACTACCGGGCGACCTGGCCCTGTCCTCCTCGATGTCCCAAAGGACGTCCTCCAGGCCAAGGTCGAGTGGTACTGGCCCAATGACCACGAGGTCGCGACCTCTCTTCCTGGTTACAAGCCTACGATCAAGGGCCACCCGCGGATGGTGCGGGAGGCTGTGCGCCTTATCACCGAGGCGCGCAAGCCCGTCATTTACGCGGGTGGAGGGATCTTGAAAGCCCGTGCATGCGAGGCTCTCCTCAAGCTCGCAGAGCTCACGAACTCGCCAGTTGTCACAACACTTATGGCGAGGGGCGCCTTCCCTGACGGCCATCGCTTGTGCCTCGGGATGCCCGGCATGCATGGTAACTACGCTGCCATCACCTCGATGCAAGAAGCGGATCTGCTCATAACGCTTGGGGCCCGCTTCGACGACCGCGTGACAGGGCACCCGGGCACTTTCGCGCCAGGCGCGAAGGTCGTCCACGTTGACATCGACCCCGCAGAGCTCGGGAAGATCCGCAAGCCCGACGTCCCCATCGTCGGCGACTGCCGCCTCGTGATCGAGGAGCTCGTGCGAGTTTTGCTCGCAAGTGGGCAAGCGCAAGCAGACCGCAGCGACTGGTGGGCGCAGATCGAAGATTGGAAGAACCGTTTCCCCCTCTATTACGAACCTCAAGTCGAGGGCGAACCTCTGAAGCCACAAGCGGTGATCGAGGCAATCCGCGATGCCAGCCCTCCCGACACCACCGTTGTCGCCGGCGTGGGCCAGCACCAAATGTGGGCAAGCCAGTACTGGCGCTTCGACTACCCCTACACCTGGGTCAACTCGGGAGGGTTGGGGACCATGGGGTTCGCCGTCCCCGCGGCCATCGGCGCAAAAGTAGGGCGACCGGACCGCACCGTTTGGGCGATCGATGGCGACGGGTGCTTCCAGATGACCGCTCAGGAGCTCGCCACCGCCTCCAGCGAGCGGATCCCGATAAAAGTGGCCATTTTGAACAACGCCTATCTCGGCATGGTGCGCCAGTGGCAGGAAATGTTCTACCAAGAGCGCTATTCGGAGGTCTACCTTTCCCCGGACCTGCCCGACTACGTGAAGTGGGCCGAGGCCATGGGCTGCGTAGCCTTCCGGGCGGAGCACCCCTCAGACGTCCCTGTGGTGATCGAGAAGGCAAGTTCGATAGACGACAGGCCAGTAGTGATCGACTTCCGGACGGACTCGAGCGAGAAGGTCTTCCCGATGGTCCCTTCCGGTGCCTCCAACAGCGATGTGATCGTCCACCCGCACCTGCGGCCAGGTGGCGAAAGGGTGGTGCAGTGATGGCGCTCTCGAGCTCGAGCTGGGCTTCGGGCAGCGGGCGTCAACAGCACCAAACTCTTTCGATCATTGTCGAAAACAAGGCCGGTGTGCTCGCCCGTGTCGCGGCGTTGTTCGCCCGGCGCGGTTTCAACATCATCTCGCTCGCAGTCGCCCCGACCGACGACGAGTCCTTCAGCCGGGTCACGATCGTCGTCGACCTGGAGGAGATCTCCGTCGAACAGGTCACAAAGCAATTGTTCAAGCTCGTCCATGTCGTAAAGATCACAGAGCTGGCACCCGGGGCCTCGGTCGAGCGCGAGCTGGCACTGCTCAGCGTACGCTGCGCAGCCCCTGGCGCCCCGGGCCCGTCCAGGGGCGAGGTCGGAGACCTCGTACGCATATTTGGTGGGACCATCGTCGATGTCGGGCAAGAGGCCCTCACGGTGATGCTCGCGGGGCCACCGTCGGCCCTCGACGACTTCGAGGAGCTGCTTCGCCCTTACGGGATAATCGACATCCAGCGGACGGGCCGTGTCGCGCTGCCCAAATTGGAGCGCTCGCCGTTGAGGCGCACTTCGAGCAATACTTGAACAACTCCAACGGCAGACCTGAAAGGCAACAGATGGCAACGATCTACTACGAACGTGACGCCGACCCTTCCGTCATAACCTCTCGCAAGGTGGCCATCATCGGCTACGGGTCCCAGGGCCACGCGCACGCGCTCAATTTGCGAGACTCCGGCGTCGACGTCCGCGTCGGGTTGCGGGAAGGTTCTCCGTCTAGGCACAAGGCCGAGGTCGCGGGCCTTCGTGTCCTGGCTCCCGCGGATGCCGCGTCTGAAGCAGACGTGGTCATGGTGCTCGCGCCGGACACTGCTCAGCAGGAGATTTATAGCTCGTCCATCGCCCCGGGCCTCCGCCCGGGCGACGTCCTCATGTTCGCGCACGGGTTCAACATCCGTTTTGGCCTGATCGACCCGCCCGAGGGCATCGACCTGGTCATGGTGGCGCCGAAGGGCCCCGGGCACTTGGTACGCCGGACTTACGAGGGCGGCGGCGGCGTGCCGGCCCTGTTGGCTGTCGAGCGCGACGCGAGCGGCAAGGCAAAAGCGCTCGGGCTGGCTTACGCCTGGGCGCTCGGGGCTACACGAGCTGGCGTGCTCGAGACGACCTTCAAGGAAGAGACCGAGACTGACCTGTTCGGCGAACAGGTCGTGCTCTGCGGAGGGCTTACTTCGCTCATAAAAGCTGGCTTCGAAACTCTCGTGGCCGCTGGTTACCAGCCGGAGTCGGCATATTTCGAGTGCCTCCACGAGGTCAAGCTCATTGTCGACCTCATTTACGAGCACGGCATAACAGGGATGCGCTATTCGGTATCGACGACGGCTGAGTACGGTGACATGACCCGCGGGCCCCGGCTCATCAATGAGCAAGTGCGTGCCACCATGCAGCAGATCCTCGCGGACATCCAGTCCGGCGCTTTCGCCAGAGAGTGGGTCGAGGAAAACCGCAACGGCTTGCCCAACTACAAGCGGCTGCAAAAAGAAGGTGCAGAGCACCCCGTCGAGAAGGTCGGAGCGCAGCTGCGGGCGATGATGCCGTTCCTCGCCTCGGGAAGCCCGAGGCCAGAGGACGTCTCGGGAGGCTAGTGCCGTCCCCAGGTGCCACGCCAGATTTTGACGTAATCGTCGTCGGTTCGGGGTTCGGGGGATCCGTCGCAGCGCTCCGGCTTTCGGAAAAAGGCTACCGGGTTGGTGTCTTTGAAGCCGGGAAGCGCTTCAGCGCAAGTGAGCTCCCCACTACCTCTTGGGACCTGAGGCGCTTTTTGTGGGCGCCGCGCTTGGGGTGCTTTGGCATCCAGCGGGTTCATTTGCTGCGCCACCTCGTCGTGCTTGCGGGTGCGGGAGTGGGCGGCGGCTCGCTCAACTACGCCAATACGCTCTACGAGCCGCTCCCCCCTTTCTACGACGACCCCCAATGGGCGTCGATCGCTAACTGGCGTTCGGTATTGGCGCCTTTCTACGACCAAGCAAAACGCATGCTCGGTGCCACGGCGAACCCCTCGGTGACCGAGGCCGACAGGGCTGTTCGCTCTGTCGCCGAGGACTTGGGCGTGGTAGCGAGCCTTCGCCCCACGCCGGTCGGCGTTTTGTTTGGGCCGCCTGGCACGCCCCCAGGGAGCAGCTTGCCAGACCCGTACTTTGGCGGGGCCGGCCCGGAGCGGCGCACCTGCACCCAATGCGGGGAGTGCATGACGGGTTGCCGCTGGGGCGCGAAGAACACGCTGCTCACCAACTACCTCTACCTGGCTGAGCGCGCTGGCGCCAAGGTGCTCCCGCTAACGACCGTGACCTCCCTGTGCCCCCTACCGGGCGGCGGCTGGGTGGTGGCCACCGCCCGAACTGGGTGGGCAGGGGCTTGGCGTGGTCGCGACTACCGCGCCGACCACGTTGTGCTGGCAGCTGGCACTTATGGGACTCAGCGGCTGCTTCACAAGATGGTCTCAGAAGGCCGCCTACGGCGCCTGTCACCGACCCTCGGCTCGCTCACGCGCACCAACTCTGAGTCCCTCCTCGGCGCCATCGTCCCACGGGGAGCGCTCCACCCCGACTTCAGCAAGGGCGTGGCGATCACTTCGTCGTTTTACCCCGAGCCCGGCACGCACGTGGAGCCCGTTCGGTACGGGCGAGGCTCCAACCTGATGGGGCTCTTCGGCACCTTGGTGAGCCCCCCAAGAGAGGATGGGGCGCCGGCAAACGCAGGGCTCTCGGGAGCCCTGCGAACAGCTACTGCGGTAGCACACCAGCCGCGCGCACTGTTCCGGTCCTTCGACGTGCGTCGGTGGTCTGAGCGCACCGTCATCGCCCTGGTCATGCAGGCGCGTGACAACTCGCTGAGCGTGTTCGCCAAACGCGGGCTGTTCGGGGGCACGCGGCTCTCGAGCCGACATGGCCACGGCGAGGCGAACCCAACTTCGTTGCCGGTCGGCCACGACGTTGTGAGACGGCTTGCAGACAAGATCGGGGGCGAGCCTGCAGCCACCTGGGGGGAGATCCTCGGTGTCCCCATGACGGCGCACTTCCTGGGTGGCTGCGTCATCGGCGCCTCCGCGGCCTCTGGCGTCGTCGACCCCTGGCACAGGGTCTACGGCTACGAAGGGCTGCATGTCGTCGACGGCTCGGCGGTGCCCGCGAACCCAGGGGTAAACCCTGCGCTGACGATCACAGCTCTCGCCGAGCGAGCCTTCGCCCACTGGCCAAACCGGGGCGAGCCCGACCCAAGGCCTCGGGTGTGGAGCGCGGGTGCCGAGGTCCCCCTCGTGGCGCCGAAGTGCCCGGCAGTCCCCGCCGGCGCGTACGGCGAGCTGAGAACTGAGCCTCCGGGGGGCCCTTGAACGTTTATGCCCGGCGCCTCGAGCCTCGGGCCACTATCGCCTGCCTGGCGCCGAAGCGTGGTCGAAGGCGTTCGGGCGTTCGTGGCGCCGGTAGCTGTCGATCAGTTGCTGGCGCCGCTTCCTGTTGCCGGCGAAGCTCAACATGACGGCGCCTCCCTCTGGACGTTGGCGCCTGCGGAGGGAACGGTTTGCCACCGCCAACTCTGCGAGCGCAAGAAGAGCGCCGATGGCCGCCAGCACGAGGAGGGCTCGCGCAGGCCACGAGCTGAGGACGCTCGTAAGCCCTCCCGTCGAGGCGCGCCCTCCCGTCGAGGCGCGCCCTCCCGTCGCGCCCGCGCTCGCTCGCCCGCGGAGGCGCGTTTTTGTACGCACCGCAGTGACCGGCACAACAGAGAGCCCCTTGCCACCTGGAGCGCTCCGTCCGCTGCCCGGTGCGGCCGAGCTCGGAGGTCCTTCGGGGCGGCGTTGGCCCGGGGTTTGGCGGGGGGCCGTTGGCAGCGGCGTTGGCAAGGCGAGCGGGGGCAGGCGGTCCGTCGCCTTCTCATCGGCTACGGGAGTCGCGAAACCTTCGTTGAGCAGGTCGATCGCGCTCTCGGTCGTGTTGTAACCATTGAGCACTACGGCGAGCATTGTCCTGCCATTTCGCGTGGCGGCGGCCATGATGCATGCCCCTGCACGGTCCGTAAAGCCGGTCTTGATGCCGATCGCGCCTATATAACTTTCCAGGAAAACGTAGTTCATGCTCGGCAGGTCGTGAGGCTTCCCGGCGGGGTCGACGAAGTCGTAGCTCTGTTCCTTGACGATCCGCGCGAGCTCGGGCACTGACAAGAAGTCCCGGCCGGCGATGGCGAGGTCCCGGGCGCTCACGAGGTTGCCACCCGCGACTCCCTCGCTGCCGTCAAGGCCCGCCGGGTCGTGAAAAACAGGCGAGTCGGACATCCCGATTTGGCGAGCCGCCCGGTCCATTACCGGACCGAAGGCGTCAAGGTCCCCGCTCACTCGTTGGGCGATGGCGTAGGCGGCGTCGTTCGCCGAAAATACGAGCATCGACTGGAGCACTTCGCTAAGCGGCCATCCCACGCCTTTTTCGATCCCGACGATATTGGGGTACGCGTGGAGGGACTGCACAGTCCCCGGGACACGGGCATCAGGCGGGAGGAACCCGACGGCTATCAAGGCCGTGAGCACCTTGGTCAGGCTCGCCGGAGGCAGGCGGAGGTGTTCGTGGTACCCCGCGATGACATTGCCTGTCTGCACGTCCACGAGCACGTAAGCGCTTGAGGGGGGCAGGGAGGCCCGAGCCTGCGGCGCTGAAGGGAGCCCCGAAGCCGCCGCACTTGGCCCACCCGCGACCAGCCCGACCGCAACTGGGGTTAACCCGCATGCGACTGAACCCAAGACGGCAGCGGCCACGCTGCACCGTGCGAGACGCTCACCGAGCCGTCCCCGTCTCGAGGGCATTGACTGAGGATAGCCAAATGGGCGCCCTCCAATCCGGAGCACTGGCCCGCTCTGGTCTCCCGGAGGTGCGCCCTAGAGCGTGCGGGCACTCGAGCTGTGCGCGAGCATTGAACGATGCCAGCTACGAAGAGGCGCATTTCTGCCCGGATCGCGTCGGTCTCAGAATCGGCAACCTTGGCTATCGATGCCAAGGCGAAGGCCCTGCGGGCTGCAGGGGAAGACGTAATCGGCTTCGGGGCTGGGGAACCAGACTTCCCGACACCCGCTCACATCGTCCAAGCTGCCATCGCAGCCTGCAGCGACCCGCGTAACCACAAGTACACGCCTGCCTCGGGCTTGCCAGAGCTGCGTGAGGCTATTGCTGCCAAGACCGTTCGAGACACTGGTTACCGGGTGAGCTCGTCGCAGGTGCTCGTGACAAATGGCGGCAAGCAGGCGATTGAAGAAGCTTTTGCGACATTGCTCGACCCAGGCGACGAGGTCCTGGTCCCGGCTCCCTATTGGACGACTTACCCCGAGGCCGTCCGCCTCGCCGGGGGGACCGTTGTTGAGGTGCCGACCACGCCGGCGAGCGGGTACAAGGTCTCGGTCGACCAACTGGAGGCGGCACTGACCCCGCGGACAAAGGTATTGCTCTTTGTCTCGCCTTCCAACCCGACGGGAGCTGTCTACGACGAGGCGGAGACCTTTGCCATCGGTTCATGGGCTGCTGAGAGAGAGCTCTGGGTGCTCACCGACGAGATTTACGAGCACCTTGTTTATGATGGTGCCCGCACTTGGTCCGTCCCGGTCGTGGTGCCCGAGCTAGCCGACCGCTGTGTCGTCGTTAACGGCGTCGCCAAGACCTACGCCATGACCGGCTGGAGGGTCGGATGGATGATCGGCCCGGCGGACGTGGTAAAAGCTGCGGGCAATCTTCAAAGCCACTCTGTTTCCAACGTTGCAAACGTCTCACAGCGCGCAGCCCTTGCCGCCGTCACCGGCCCCCTCAGCGACGTCGAAATGATGAGGTCGGTTTATGACCGACGTCGCCGCGCGATTGTCGCCGCGCTCTCGGAGCTCCCGGGCACCGTCTGCCCGGAGCCACAAGGCGCTTTTTACGCGTTCCCGAGCTTCTCAGGCTTGCTCGGCAAGCCGGTCGGCGCAAGGGGGGCAGTTCCCGCGACAACCCTCGAGCTCGCCGAAATAGTGCTCGAGGAAGCAAGAGTAGCCTTCGTCCCGGGGGAGGCGTTCGGTGCCCCAGGGTGCGCTCGCTTTTCGTACGCGCTAGCCGACGACGACTTGGCTGAAGGCATCGCCCGGCTGGCGAAATTGCTGTCTTAGCGCTGCTCAGTGCGGCACTAGTAGGCGCCTTTGGGCGGCCCGAGCAGCGGTGCCGAGGGTTCCCGGACCTTGGTGCCCGCTGCCTTCTTCCGGCGCCACGCGACCCCCGAAAGCGCTTCTAGGACAGTTCGGTTCGCCAAGTAGGAGGTCACCTCGGACTGGTCATAAGGCGGGCAGACCTCCACGACGTCGATCCCGGCGAGCGGCAGTTCCATGCCGCAGCGACGTACTGCGTCGAGCAGCTGCCTGGCCGTAAGGCCGCCCGGTTCGGGTGTGCCGGTGCCGGGCGCCATCCCCGGGTCGACGACGTCGATGTCCACCGACAGGAAAACGGCATCGCAATCTCGCACCGAGGACCGGAAGACCTCGTTGAGGCAGCTGTCTAGCCCTCTTGCGACAAGCTCAGCCATTTCATAACTACGCATCCCTTGCGACGCCATCCATTCGAGCGTTTCGGGACCTGGCCAGTAGCCGCGCAAACCGATCTGGAAGAAACGGTCGCCGCGGACGGCGCCGGACTCGATGAGGCGGCGCATCGGCGTGCCGTGGCCGTAAAGCGACCCGAACTGAGTGTCGGCGGTGTCAGCGTGGGCGTCGAAATGGACTAAAGCAACCTTGCCCCATCCCACATGGCGCGCCACCCCGGTCGCGTTTGCGTAAGTGACCGTGTGGTCCCCGCCCAGCACGACAGGGAGGCTGCCAGACCGGGCAACGGCGACCACCGCTGCCTCGAGGCGTTGGAGTGACTTCTCCATTTGTCCTGACGGCATCTCCACGTCGCCTGCGTCCACTACAGGGAGCTCTGAAAGTGGGTCGACCCCGAGGGACAGGTGAGGCCTGCTCGCATCGTGAGCCAAGTAGTCGCTGAAACGGATGGCCTGAGGGCCGAAGCGTGCCCCTGGACGATGTGACGTCCCACCGTCAAAAGGCGCGCCCAGGATTACTGCCCCTGCGGAGCTGAGAGCGGCGGGGTCACCCGGGTTGACGGGTGGCACTCCGCAAAAGGTTGCGTCAGGGCCGTACATATTGCCCATCCTCATGATCGGTCGTTGCCCTGAGCCGGTGCCATCGAGGCGAGGATCTCTCTCACGATGTCCTGCGTCGTGCCGGGGTGCAGGAAAATCAACCGGGCTACCGTTTGACCCTCCCACTTGGTTGGCGTGGCCAGGGCAACTTGGTCGTCGAGGAGGCGCGCAGACCACCGCCAATAATCGTCTGCGCCCCATCCCTTGCGGCGGAAGAGCACCACGGACAAGCTCGGTTCCCGGACCAGTTCCAGATGTGGTTGACGGGAGATGGCGTCCGCGGTCCAGACGGCCATCTCCAGCGCGGCGTCAACCGCGTCGCGATAGGCATCCGAGCCATTTACAACCAGCGAGTACCAAAACGCCAGTCCTCGCGCGCGACGCGTGAGGTGGTAAGCGTAGTCGCTTGGGTTCCATTCGCTCGCGTCCCCCGTGTGGTAAGGGTCGAGGTAAGAAGCCTGTTGTGAGTGCACTTTTTTTGCCAGAGCCGGTTGGCGGTACAGCAGTGCCGCGCAGTCGAAGGGGGCGAAGAGCCATTTGTGGGGGTCCACTACGAAGGAGTCGGCCTCGCCCGAGCCCGCGAACAGATGGAGCACGCGCTCGGAGCGGCTGAGCAGCGCTGCGCCGCCGTAGGCGCCGTCTACGTGCACCCACAACCCACGCTCTCGCGCCACTCGGCTGATACCCGCGAGGTCGTCAACCATGCCCGCGTTGGTCGTTCCGGCGCTCGCGACGACGGCAACGACGTCGTCAGATGCCGGGTCGGCCTCCAAGGCTGCCTCGAGGGCGGGGCCGGTCAGGCGGTGGTCTTGGGACGTCACTACGTAAGCTCCGGCGCCGATCAGATGGAGAGCCTTGTTGACAGAGCTGTGCACGTCCTGGCTAACCGCCACGCGCACTCTTTGCTTCCCCGTTCGGGCACGACCTTCGTCGCGAGCAACCACGAGGGCTGACAAATTGGCTGCCGACCCGCCTGACACGAAACAGCCGCCGGCGCCCTGTGGCATGCCGGCCATGTCCGCGAGGAAAGAGAGCGCCTGGTTTTCGGCCATTATTGCTCCAGCGGCCTCGAGCCACGAAGTGCCTTGCAAGGACGAAGCGGATACTACCATGTCAAAAAGCAACGACGCCTTGGTCGGGGCGGCGGGTACAAAGGCCAGGAACCTTGGGCTATCGACCGATATCACAGATGTCACGACGCTGCCGGTGAAAGTGGCGAGGACCGCAGCAGGGTCACGGCCTTGCGGCGTTATCAGGCCCGCGAGGACCGCCTCCAGTTGTTCTTTCGGGCGTGGGTGGTCGAGGGGGACGGGTTCGAGCGACAACCGCTTCCTGCAATATTCGAAGACAGCCTCGGCCATGGTTTTGTCGTAAGCGAACATCGGGTTGGCGGCTCGGGCCATGGGGGGTCTGTGCTCCGCTCGCGCCCGGCTACTGGGCTGGCAAGGCAAGGATGTTGACTTGGCCGCTCTCGCCGGCCGCATCCAGGATCTCGTCGTCGCCCTGGGCTCTTGGCGCCCCATCGCCCGGAGAGATTATGGAGAGCACGTACCCGAGCTCTCGCAGCTGCCCGAGGTACCCCTTGGCGCTGCCCCAGGGCGCAGAGTCGAGCGCCAGTGGGTAAATTTCGCTCACCAATACTGGCCTTTCCCGGGTAATAGTCCCGATAGCTCCCCGCAGCACGAGGGGTTCGGCGCCTTCCACATCGAGCTTCATCACGTCGGCTCGCGTGATGCCTGCGCCGGACAGGACGGCGTCGAGAGGTTGCAGGGCAACGACGAAGCTTGCTTGCACAGGGCTCGGAGGCGGCCCTTCCACAGGTATGACACGGCCATTGCTGCCGTCTGTCTCGAGCGCGGCGGCACCGGGCCCCGATGACAGGGCTACTTCGAAGATCTCAATGTTGTCGAACCCGTTTTCCTTGGCACTTCGCCGTAGAAGAGCGGTGTTCGAGGGGTTTGGCTCTATCGCCGCCACCGTGCCCTCTGGGCCCACGGTCGCGGCGGCAAGGAGGCTGAACCAGCCGATGTTGGCCCCAATGTCTATAAAGGTTTCACCAGCATGCAAATAACGACGGAGGGTATGGGAAACTTCGGGCTCGTAGGTAGCAGTTCGCGCCACGGTGTGGCCAACTGCAAAGTCCGAGGGGTCGACGCAGATGCGAAAACCGAAAGAGCTTGTGACCACCTCGCTCGTGGTGCCGTCCCGGCGCTGCGCTCCGAGGTGGGCACGGACGAACTCCACGCTCCCCAGGAACTCGCCAACAAGCTCACCCACGCTGAGGCCCTCGCTCACCCGCTGGCGGTAGTGGTCGATGCCCTCGCGGTCGGGCTCGCGGCCAAGCAACAGCCGGTAGCAAGCGACGGCGTCGGCCATCGTCGCCCTGGAGGTCGCGGTTCCCAGAGGTTGCCCGGTACCTCCTGGTAAGTTGGCTTCGTGCCAGGCGGACCTAAACTTCTCGGTGGGGCCCGAGGCGTGCCAGCTTGTCTTCGCCCACTGGTAACGGGTCACCGAGCGGAGCTGACCCCATTTGCCCCGCAGCAGCGTCGCTGCTCCGGACAAGCCACTTCCGGGGCGGCTGACAGGCACCGGCGGCTATGCTACCGCCGGGGATGACCAGCAATGAGAGGACGACGATGAGCTGTGCCGGTTCCTCATCGGCGGGGGCCGCTTGCCTTGGCGCCACGGCGCGAAATTGATGGGACGCCGCATAGCTTTTGTTTGCCCGAGATTTGGGGCGGACATAGTCGGCGGAGCCGAGCTGCTGGTACGCGAGGTGGCGCTCGGGTTGCTAGGCCGTGGGTGGGAGGTGCACGTACTGACCACGTGCGCCGTCAACCCCTATACGTGGGCGAACGAGCTCCCCGAGTCCGCACGGCTCGAGGACGGCATCGTCGTCCGGCGCTTCCAGAACATCCTGGCTACGTCAGCGAGCAAAGAACATGCGGTGCACGGGCGGATTTATTACGGCGAGCGCCCGTCCCTCGACGACCAAGTCACCTGGCTTAATGCGCTCTTCCGGTCGCCGGGACTTTTCGAGACGCTGCTGCGAGAGCGCGACGATTTCGACGCTTTTGTTTTTGCCCCGTACTTGTTCTGGTCAACGACAGTGTGCTTGCCGATTGTTGCTGACCGCGCCGTGGTGATGCCGTGCCTTCACGACGAGGTTTACGCGCACTTGGAGGTCATGCGCCACGTGCTGTCGATCCCCGCGACGGCCTGGTTCCTTTCGGGGCCAGAGCACGACCTGGCACACCGGATGGGCCCGGTTACCCCGCAACACAGCGTCATAGGTGCGGGGATGGACGTGCCAGAGTCCTACGAGCCCGAAGAGTTCCGGGACGAGTACGGCATCGACTCGCCGTTCGTCCTCTACCTTGGACGGCGCGAAGTCGAAAAGGGCTGGCCGTGGCTCATGGACGTTTTCAGCCGCACCCGCACCCCGGTGAAGCTGGTAAGCGCCGGCGCTGGGGACGCGGCTGTGCCCCCGAAGCTGCGCGGCCGCGTCATCGATGTCGGCTTGCTCACGATGGAGCAGCGCAACAACGCCCTTGCCGCGGCGCTCGCGTACATCCAACCGAGCCTGATGGAGAGCTACTCGCGCACCGTCATGGAGTCCTGGCTTGCCGGGACGCCCGTCCTCGCCCGCCGCGGCTCAGCGGTCGTCGAATGGCACTGTGCCCGCAGTGGTGGAGGTTCGGGTTTTGCCGGGTCGCGCGACCTCACCAAGTCCCTCATGTCCCTGCTTGACGACCCGCAGGAAGCCGCTCGAACGGGTGAGAGGGGCCGCTGCTATGTGCTCGAGAACTACCAATGGCCTCATGTCCTCGACCTCATCGAGGCTGACTTGTCCAGTCTCAAAGGGTCGCGCTAAAGGCTCCTCGGGGACCGCCTTCGCCGTCCCTCAGTTGAGATAAGCGTCTTCGCCGGCTGGCCCGTCCCCCCAGCCCACCTCGGCGCCCGCCCAGCGGTCCCAGACTTGCCCCGGGCTGAGCTGCCAACGTCTCATGAGAGTGGCCCTGGTCCACAGGGCCCAAGGCAGTCGCCGCGCGATACCCGCGCGCACCCCTCCGTCTGGCCCATTGCGGTACCGGTCATAGAGGGCCTTTGCGACCAGGTTTGGCGGGCCATTTCGGACGAGCGCCAGCGTCCGGTTCCGCTCGGCCATGACCCGGACACGCGGCACATGCTCGCCGCCACTGCTCGCCGACCGGCGGTGCACCACCGTCGCCGCGGGGTCGTACCTTAGCTCCAGGCCTGCCAAGTTAGCTCGCCAGCACCAGTCGACGTCTTCGTAGTAGGCGAAGAACCGAGCAGCGAAGGGACCGATCGCGTGCCAAGTCGCTGCCCTGGTGACAATGGCCACCCCCGAAAGAGCGAACCGCTGGGCACCGAGGTCGAAGCGCCCGTCGTCAGGGGCCCCAAAGCCGATGTCGCCTGCGTAACCCCTGCTGTCGAGAAAAGCACCTGCGGTGTTCACGAGCCGCACGAGCGGTCCCGGCGGCGCAGGCTCGCCATCGATGAATATCTCGCTCGTCGCCTGCCCGACAGGCACGTACCAAGGTGCCCCGCCCGCTGTCCAGCGCCAGCAGTCGCCCTGGCCGTCGGCCTCGATACGGTGGATCCCCGGGCCTTCGGCTGTTCCCAGCGCCTCTTTCCCGTCGACCAGCACCGACCGGACTTGGCGGCCGAGCGGCCGGTCGTCGCCGGGGGCCTTCCACGTCTGGTCGCCCAAGAGGACCTCTCGATAGGGCTGCGCAAGGACCACCTTCGGCCCGACGGCAGCAACGTCGGGCCACTTCAGCACCTCCGCCGCCGCCCGCAGCCAACCAGGCCCTGCTGTTGCGTCATCGTTGAGGAGGGCCAGCAGTTCGCCGGACGCGGACCTGGCGCCAAGGTTGACTGCCCGGGCAAAGCCGATATTGGTGGCGCTGCGCAGGACCTTGGCGCCGAGGCGGTGGCCGATGGAAGAGGCTCCCGCCCCCGCTGAGCCGTTGTCCACCAAGATGACCTCGTCTGCCTGTTCGACCACCGATCGCAGGCAGGGCTCGAGCCAGTCCCCGGGCCGATATGAAACGACGACGACGCTGGCGCTCACTCGGCGCCGGCCTGAGCCACCCCCACAACCTGGCGAGCCACCTCTTCCCAGCGCTCGGGGGACGCCGGCACCACCTTCAAGCCCCATGTCTCGAGCTTGGAAATCGCCTGCTCATCCACCCCTGGGGCGCCCTCTGGAACGACCGCCACGGACTTGTCCGGCCATGCCATGCCGAGCTGTTCCAATGCCATCATGTGCTGCTCGCTCAGGCTTGGTGCCCAAGAAACGACGGCGTCGTAGCCTCCCCGCCACCGGTCAAGCCGTGCCAGAGCAGGCCAGGAAAGCAACGTCGGTTTGGCGTCACCATCGTTCCCATCGAAGTCAAAGGGACCTTCAAAGTGGTCACAGTCACCCACGGCGGCTAACGCCTCCGCGAGTTGCGGCGGCGCACCCACCGTCGCCACCTGGAGCCGGCTCCGCCAGCCGGCCGGCAACCTGGAAGCCCGTTGGAGGAGCTGTTCAAAGACCGCCGCCACTTTGTCGGCCACCGGCTCCCAAGAAGGCGGGTCACGCTGTGCCAGCGCGATCAGCCGCTTGCGCCATCGAGCGTCGGAGAGGGCGCGCGCCATGGCTTCCCCGATGGCCCCAGGGTCCTCTGGTTGGAAGCGTGCCTCTCGAGGGAGGACTTCCCGGAGCGAGGAATTGTCCCCGGCAATGGCCGGTACGCCGCACGCCATGGCATCCACTACTGGCAAGCCGTACCCCTCGTAAAGAGACGGGTAGACGGCAAGGTCTGCCGTCTGGTGGAGCGCGACGAAGATTTCGTCCGGGACGAACCCCGGTACCAGTAGTCGTCCCTCGACCCCGAGGTCCTTTGCCATGATGAGGTAGTGGTTCCGAGTGAGCGGCGGCGCCTCGCAGGCGAGGACAAGCTGGTGGCGTTCGATCAGTTCCCGGGGCATCGACGCGTAAGCTTGCAAGAGCCGGTCGACGTTTTTCCTCGGGTTAAACGCGCCTACGTAGAGGATGAAGCCTTTACGGAGGCCACGCACCCCCCTGCGGGCAATTTTAAGGGCTTCGGGACGCGAAGCAGCCGGCCGGAACGCGGGTGCGGTCCCGCTCCCGATCGCACTGACCCGGCGGGGAGGCACCCCCAATAGCGCGATCGTGTCTTGGCGGGCGGACTCCGAGAGCGTGAAGACCACGTCTGCCGCCCGGACAATTTCCCGGCACGCCCGCCAGCGCCGCCGCAGTCCCGGGTCCACCAGGTACCAGCCAGGGAAAATGTCAGGGATCAGGTCATAAACGGTGACGGCGGTAAGCAGGTGGTTGGCGGAGGCTTGCCTCGGCCAGAAGGTCCGCACCGGCACCTCCAGCTCAAACACCGAGGTCATGTGGAGCACAGATGCCTTGGCCCAGTCCGGCTTGTTCGTGAGCCATGGCCCGAGGTCCTCGAGGCCCTGAGGCACCGGGAGCTCTGGATGGACGACGATCGCGCTCACGAGCTCGGGGTGGTTTGCGGCAACGGCGCGGACCATCTCAGCGCTGTAGCGCGCGATACCTCTCCCCTTATAGCTCGGGCTTTGCGCGCCAACGAGGTCGAAGACGACCCCGCGCTTGGCGCCGCGGGCGGTCATGCGGGTGCGGGCGCCACGTCTTCTGTCAGCTGAGGGACGATCGAGCTCAACACTTCGACCTCAGCCGAGAGGCGGGTGAGGGCCCGGCCCATGATTTCGGCCACCTGGTCGGCAGCGTCCCCCTGCATGCGGATCATCCTGGTGAGCTCCTCGACGTCGCTGCGGACCGATGACGTTTCGCTGCTCACGGTGCCGAAGAGCCCCTCCAGCTGGGCCATCATGAGCAGCTCGAGCTTCTCGAGCTGCTCTTTGGAAGCGTCCGCGAGCTCGCCCATGCCAGAGCGCAGCTCGCCCTGGCGCTTTGCCTGCTCCTCGAAATAGCGGACGAGCGTCCCCTCCAGGTCCCCGACACGCTGATAAATGCGCTGCTCGCGCTCAAAGAAATGTTCCTCTAGCCGTGCCGAGCGTTCCTCGACGGTGCTGAAGTGCTGCTCCAACTGGAGGAAGCGCTCCGTCAGCTGGTCTGTAAAGAAGCTGTAACGCTCCTCGACGGTGCTGAAGTGCTGCTCCAACCGCAAGAAGCGCTCCGTCAGCTGGTCCGTGAAGAAGCTGTAGCGCTCGGCGAGGGTTTCGGCAAGCTCCCCGAAGCGTTCCTCGACGGTGCTGAAGTGCTGCTCCAGCCGTTCGATCCTGTCGCTGACGCCGCCCACCTCGTCGAGGATCTGGTGAAGCCTCAGGTTTGTGTGGTCGAGGCGGAGGTCGCTCGACCCCCGGATCCCGCGGATCTCGTCCGTCGTCGCCCGGTTATGGGCTTCGATGGCACCGAGGCGGTCCCGGATTTCGACCACGAGAGAGACGACGTCCTCCCTCACCGACAACAACTCGTTCGAGAGAGGCTCCAGGTACGGTTTCAAAAGGCGGTCCGCACCCGCCCGCGCGCTTTGTTTGAACCCGCTCACGACAAGGGAGCCTACTGCCGTGATGGCTGACTGATAAGTTTTCAGCCGATGGCGGTTTGCGACGTAGTGGTTATAGGTAGTTACCCACCGGTGCCCGGCCCGGCAACGGCGGCAGCTCTTGCCGCTGTGCGCCGCGCTTGGGACGATGGGTTGACAGTGCGCGTGGTTTCTTTCCGCCCGGGTGCAGGGGATATTTTCGTGCCGGTCGCAGGTCCTCTGGCCGGCTGGAGGCTGGAACAGGTCCGTCGCCATTACGCTCAGCCTCCCCAGGTGGTGCTCGTCCTGCAGGCTGGGGTGCCTTTTACCGAGCGGCGTTACCGCGACCAATTAGCGACCGCGAGCGGGCTGGCAGTGGGCCTGCGGCGCTGGCAACGTCCCACTCTCGTAGTAGCCGAGGATCCAAAGTTGCCCCCACCGTGCTTCAGACTTTTGGCAAAGGCGGCGGGTGAGCTGTTGGTCGGCTCCGAAAGTGCCGCAGCCGTCCTTGCCGAGCGCTACAACATGCAAATAGGCGCCTTCAGCGTCGCCGAAGTCGAGCCCTACCCTCCATTGCCCCCCGGTGTCGACCTCGACGATGCCGGGCTTTTTCGCCCTCGAGCTGCGCGCGGCCTGCACCTAGTCGATATGCCGACTACAACCCTCGCAGAGCGCGTCCGCGCGAGGCACCTTTCGAGGTTCGCTTTCCTGCGACGCCTCAGGGGTCGCTAGCAGCCGGCCCTCGGGCACGGGCGCGTCCATTGGGGGCGAACCGCCAGCATCCCGCCCTCGCGCCAGCACTGGCCGAGCGAGAGCGGCATGGGCTACGCAAGGGGCACAAACGGCGGCTGCGCTTCGCTCTCGCGATTGCCACCGCGACGCCCGCGCTCCTGGGGCACCTCGCGATGAGCGCCGCGCAGGCGCGCCCGGCAGAAGTCATACCGGATAACCCTTGCTACGACTCTTTCTGTGGGCCCTACAAGCCGGTTGTTGTCGAGTACCCGACAGACGGTGCCGGGATCACGAGCGTGCACCCCGACGGCGAAACCAACTTGTGGGCCGTCAACGCCGCCCAGGCTTGGGCCGTTACAAAAGGGAGCAGCAGCATTGTTGTCGCCGTCCTCGATACCGGTGTCGACCCCAACCAGCCCCAGCTCCTTCCAAAAGTCATTGTTGGGCCTAACACTTGCGCCCAGGACTTGCCGCTTTGCTCAGGGCTCTACGACGAGAACGGCCACGGGACCTTCGTCACCGGGCTGATAGCTGCCCAGGACAACGATGGGACCGGGATCGCGAGCCTCGGTTGGAACACCAAAGTCATCGACATAAAGGTGCTCGACAGCACCGGCCATGGCGATGTCCCAGACGAGGTAACCGGGATCCGTTATGCAATATCGGCCGGGGTACGTGTGATCAACTTGTCCTGGGTAGATACGCCGTGCGCTGCGGGTGCCCCACCGAGCTCATGCTCCGACCCGGAGGAGCAGCAGGCGATCGAGTCGGCCGTGGCGCACGGGATAGTCGTAGTCGCGGCGTCTGGCGACAGTACCCACCCCTCGGACCGGCCTGTCTACCCGGCGGGTTACCCCGGGGTGCTCTCGGTCGCCGCGAGCACGGACCAGGGGGTCGTCGACCCAGATAATGGTGACCAGTACAACGATTTTTCCGATTACGGCGACGACGCGAACATTGCCGCGCCCGGGATCAACGTGCTTTCGACATGGTACGACGGCAACTATGCCGTGATGTCTGGGACCTCGTTTGCGGCGCCGCTCGTATCGGCCGCGGCTGCGCTCGTGATGGCTGCTGACCCCAGGTTGACCGGGCCGCAAGTTGCGACATTGCTACTGGAGACCGCTTCCCCGCTTGGCACCGGCGGCCTCGGTATCAATGGCGGGTTCCTAAATGTCGCGGCCGCGGTACAGGCCGCAGCAGCGGGCAAGATCCCGCGGACGTTCTATGGTTACCAGGAGGTCGCATTGAACGGGTCCGCCTACAACTCTGGTTTTGTTGCGGCCCAAGAACATGCGCCAGGTACGCGCCTCGACGCTCCAGTCGTCGGCGGCGCAGAGGCGCCGGGCGGGCTTGGGTACTGGATGGTGACAAGCAAGGGGCAAGTAATAGGCGTGGGCGGTGCCAGGCCCTATGGCTCACTGCCGCCGAGCGACCAGCATTCCCCCGTTACCGGTATCGCCCCCACGGCCAGCGGGCACGGCTACTGGCTGCTCGCAGGAGACGGCGCCGTTTACCCCTTCGGCGACGCCCGCTCGTATGGACCAGCGCACGTGCCGAGCGCGGCCACACCGGCCGTCGCCATCGCTGCGACGCCCGACGGGCGTGGGTACTGGGTCACGACGTCAAATGGTGCCGTGTTCGCTTTTGGAGACGCGCACCTTTACGGCTCGACGGCCAAGATCCGTCTCAACAAACCGATTGTGGCGATGGCGGCAACGCCTGACGGCCACGGTTACTGGCTGCTTGGCTCTGACGGCGGGATCTTCAACTTCGGCGACGCCGGGTGGTACGGCCCATCGGCGAGCCAGAAACCCAACGAGCCTGTGGTCGGGATGGCAGTCAGCCCCGACGGCGCGGGGTACTGGCTCGCAGGCAAGGACGGCCGGGTGTGGCGTTTTGGCTCTGCCCCCTACGAGCCCGCTGAGCCGCAGCCGGCTCAGAGCGCTCCGATCGTGGCGATCACGTCCTAGGGCGGCAGACGCGCCCTGAGGCCAGCTCGAGCGGCGAGCGGCTCAATTGCCGAGCCAGTCCCGCCGACTAGGTATTATCAGGGAACCGGGTGGAGGAGGGGGCCCGCGGCTGAGCGCTGCCCGCTCACCGCACTCCATGACCCCTCGCCATAGGACCCCTCGCCCCCCAAGACGCCCGTGGCCCACGGGGCTGTTGACCGCCGTGCTGGTGGGCGCTGGTCTGACCGTGGCCCTAGCCCAGCCTCCGGTGCCAATAGCCGTCGCCAAGGGTCACCCTGAGGGCGCTTCGCGACGAACACAGTCGGGCGTCGCCTCCATCGCGATCACCGGCCTTGGGTATGGCCACGGGCGCGGCATGGGCCAGTGGGGCGCTTTTGGCTACGCCTCCGAGTACGGATGGAGCTACCAGCAGGTGCTTGCCCACTACTACGGGGGTACGACGCTCGGGGTGCTCTCTTTGCCTGAGCCGGACATCACGGTGCACCTGACCGAGCTCGACGGGCACAACACGATTTCTGTCGCCCCGGCGGGCGGGGCCCTGGTGGCAAGCTGGGGCGGGGGCGACACCTGGACGGCCCCGGCTTTCGAGGTCACCCGGGCGGGAGGGGTGGAGGTCGTCTACGAGTCGCAGGGTTGTGCCGGGCCCTGGAGACAAGTGGGCGCTTCGACTGGAGCCGTCACGATCGCCAGTGGCGCCCCCGGGCCCGACGGCGAGGTCCCCACCGCCGTAGGGTCCTCGCAGCTGGCTGCATGCATCCCAGGTGTTGGAGAACGCGCCTACCAGGGCTACCTCGTCGCCCAACCAGACGGCGAGACGCAGAACCTCGTGGGCCTCGAAGATTACGTCGATGGCGTCGTCCCGGCGGAGTCCCCGGCGAGCTGGGCTGGCGAGGGAGGTGAAGCCGCTCTCGAGGCGCAGGCGGTCGCCGCTCGCAGCTACGCGGTCGCCTATGTCGCTACCTCTGGTCAGATCTGCGACACGACCGCATGCCAGGTGTACCTGGGAGTCCCCGACCAGTACGGCCCCACGGCGGACTCGGCAGTCTCGGCAACGCAAGCAGAGGTGCTGTATTGCGACGCCGCCAGTTCTTGCGGCCCCGCCGGCTCGGTGGCTCTCACGGAGTACTCCGCCTCGACCGGGGGGTACAGCGCTGGAGGGGCATTTCCGCCAGTACCTGACCTCGGTGACTCGGTCCCTGCCAACCCTGTCCATGGCTGGACGGCACTCGTACCTGTGAGCCAGGTAGAGGCGGCTTTCCCCGGCATCGGAGCACTCTTGTCAGTGCAGGTCCTGCAGCGCAACGGATTGGGACCGATGGGTGGCCGGGCCGAGCTCGTGGCGGTCAATGGGTCAGAGGGTTCTGAAACCGTACCCGGTACGCAGTTCGCGGCTGCCATAGGGCTGCGGAGCAACTGGTTCGCGGTGGGTGCGGTGCCAGGCGGCACCACTTTGCCGGGGAACACCACAACCACGACTGCTCCGCCGGGCCCGACAACCTCTACCTCGACGGTCACGTCGACTTCCCTTCCTTCCGGCGCGTCAGGCAGCGAACTGCGCGGCGTCGGCGCCGCGGGTGGTCCTGGCCGGGCGGGGGGCGAGCCGGACGAGGGTTATTGGGTCGTCGACAAGCAAGGGGTGGTGAGCACCTTCGGTGACGCCGGGTTTTTCGGCACGGCCGCGGGCACCAAGCTCCAAGGCCGGGTCGTGGCAATGGCGGCTACGCCCGATGGCGGTGGGTACTGGCTCGCCGGGTCGAACGGAGGAGTGCTGGCTTTCGGTGACGCGCGCTGGTACGGCTCGGCGAGCGACTTGCGTTTGCGAGCACCACTGGTCGCGATGGCCGCTACACGTGATGGGCGGGGCTACTGGCTCGTGACCAGCGACGGCGGCGTCTTCGCGTACGGGGACGCTGGTTACTACGGGTCCCTGGCCAGCTTTCACATCGGAGCGAGCGTCAGCGGCTTCGCTCCGGCACCCGGGGATAACGGGTACTGGCTCGTGACCAGGGACGGCGGTGTTTTTGCATTTGGGGACACCGGCTTTTACGGCTCAGCTGCGCCCTCCCAACTGTCGCAGCCCATCAGCGGGATCTTGCCCAGCAATGACGGCCGCGGGTACTTCCTGGTCGCTCGCGACGGCGGTGTTTTTGCATATGGGGACGCCATCTTCAAAGGGTCGCTGCCCGAGATCCGCGTCCGGGCGCACGTCGTCGGGGCGGCGACGACCTCCAACGGTTCGGGCTACTACGTGCTGAGCAGGGCGGGCGACGTGTACGGGTTTGGTGACGCCGTGCTGCCGGGAGTGACCGACCCTGACCTTTCCAGCGTCGCGGTCGCTATCGTCTGCTACCGGTCGCAGATTTAGTACTGCCTCCAGCCACCCTCCGGCGACCTCAACCTTGCAGCGCCTTGATGTCGGCGTCGACCATCATGCAGACGAGATCCTCGAAGCTGACTTCGGGCCCCCACCCCAGCACATCGTGAGCCCGCGTCGCATCACCCACCAGCAGGTCAACTTCTGCAGGGCGTATATGGCGTTCATCGACACGGACGTAGCGCTGCCAGTCGAGCCCGGCGTGGCCAAATGCGATCTCGCAAAACTGGCGTACGGAATGGGTTTTGCCAGTCGCAACCACGTAGTCCCCCGGTTGGTCCTGTTGCAGCATGAGCCACATTGCCCGCACGTAGTCCTTTGCGTACCCCCAGTCCCGCTGTGCGTCCAGGTTGCCGAGCGCGACGTGATCGGCCAGGCCGAGCTTGATGCGAGCGACTGCGTTGGTCACCTTTCGCGTGACGAACTCCAACCCCCGGCGAGGGCTCTCGTGGTTGAAGAGGATCCCCGAGCTGGCATGGAGGTTGTAGCTCTCCCTGTAGTTCACTGTCGCCCAGTGCGCGTAGACCTTTGCGACGCCGTAAGGGCTGCGCGGGTAAAAAGGAGTCCGCTCGCTCTGCGGGACCTCTACGACTTTGCCGAACATCTCCGACGAGCTCGCCTGGTAGAAGCGGGTCGTCGGGCCCACCGTGAGGATCGCGTCGAGGAGGCGGGTCACGCCGAGAGCCGTCACCTCGCCGGTGAGCACTGGCTGTACCCACGACGTCATTACAAATGATTGCGCTGCCAGGTTGTACACCTCGCTTGGGTTGTAGTCCCGCAAGACCCGGATAAGCGACGACTCATCGAGCAAGTCGGCGGACACCATCGTGACCTTGTCCATGAGGTGGGAAATTCGCTCGAAGGTCACGGTGCTGCTGCGGCGGTGAGCTCCGACGACGTCGTAACCGTTGTCCAGCAGGAGCTCCGCCAAGTAAGAGCCATCCTGTCCAGTGATCCCGGTGATCAGCGCTGTGGGCATCCAGATAGCTTGCCTGGCCGGCAGACGATGGGCAACATCGGCGCCACAAGCGGCTCGACGCTAGGCCTCCACCCCGCCGCCCCTCGCCCTCACTGCTTCTTCCACGCTCGAGTACCAGTGATCGGGGGCGATCACCTTGAGGAGGCCCGCCTGCTTGAGGTCGCGGTGCACGAGGTGCGAAGCACGGGCGATAACCACCTCGGTCCCGGCCGACTTGAGCTCGGCCACCATTTGGCCAAGAGCCTTCGCGCCCGTGTAATCGACGTCGGACATGCCGGTGGCGTCCAGGACCAGGGTGTGCACGGGCGAGGAGGACTTGCTCACCAGGTCGAGCACCCGTTCGACCACATGGGTGCAGTTCGCGTACCAGAGGGGAACGTAGAGGAGGTAGACGAGGATGCCCGGGACCTGCTCAGTCGGAGCTCCGATGTCCGATGGCACCCAGTGGTCGGTCCCTGGTTCCCGGCCGAGCACGCTGTCGCGGGGCCTGGCTGCGATGCGCAACCGTTGCGCGACGGCCAAGAGAGCCGCCGCGACGACGCCTTGTTCGATCCCGACGAACACGACCACGACAATGGTGATGAGCGCGAGCGCGAACTCGAAACCACCGAACTGGTAGATGGCGAGCAGCTCACCAACCCTGAGGAGCCGCGCGGCCACAAAAACCAGCACGGCACCCAGCGCGGCTTCTGGCAGGTCCTTCAGGAGGCTCGTCGCGAAGGCGAGGACGGCGATGACAGCGGCGACAGCGACGAGGCTGCAGAGCTGAGAACGTGCTCCTGCCGACCGAGCAACGGCAGTGCGCGGGGGGCTCGCGTTGACCGCAAAGGCACCGGAGAAGCCTGCCAAGAGGCTTCCCACCCCGACAGCAGCCAGGTCGATATCGAAATCCCGAGGGTTTGTACCTTCGCTCGAGCTGGCCGCGGCGTCAGCAGCAACTCCCGGCCGGCTCGGCCCTGATGCCCGGACCGTGGCCGAGCTTTGCACGATGCACAGGAACGCCACAGTCACAGCCGTCCCCATGACGTCGCCCACTTTCGAAAGCTCCACGGCTGGCCAAGCAATGTGAGGCAGTTGGGCGTGCACGCCGCCGACGACATGAGCGCCGTGCCTGACGAGGCCGGCGGCAGCGACCAAAGCCGTGGCGCCGACAACGCCAAAGAGCGCAGCCGGCAGGCGCCTGTCAACCCTCTCTACGACAACGAGCACGGCGAGGACGCCTAGAGCAATCCCAAGCGCCCACCCGTTGGTCTTGCCAATTTGGTCGACCACCTCGCGCAGCCGGCCCACCGTCGTGGTGCCTCCTCCGGGCAGGCCGAGCACCGTCGGCAACTGTTTCACGACTATCTCCACGCCGATCCCTGCGAGCACGCCGGTGATCACGGACAGCGGCAAGAAATCAGCGACCCATCCGAGCCGCAGCGCACCGACGCCTAGCAAAAGCCCGCCAACCACGAGAGCCACGGCGCTCACGAGGTGCTCGTAGCCGGGAGTACCCGTCGCCGCAACCGCTGCCACTCCCGCGGCGAAGACGGGAGCAGTGGTCGAGTCGGCGCCGACGGACATCGCCGGGTCGCGCCCGAAGATCGCAAAGGCGGCTGAGCCCGCTATGAAGGCGTAGAAGCCCGCCACCGTCGGCATGTTGGCCAAATGCGCGGTGGCCATCTGTTCGGGGATGGCGATGGCGACCAGGGTCAAGCCCGCCAGCAGGTCGGGCGCGAAGCTGGAGCGCTTGTACCTTCGCAGTGTCGGCAGCACGGGCAAGGCTCTGGCCGTCATCTGGGGGAACATTAGTGCGGGCATTGCCCAAGATCCCTCGCTGGCGCCGGGGCCCTGCCTTGGGCTGCGCAGAGCACCCCCCCCGAGGCCGGGTCAACGGTGCATGCCCACTAGTCTTGAGCGGTCCGCCCGCCCTGCAAGGAGAACCAGTGGACCTGTTGGAGTACCAGGGGAAGCAGTACTTTGCGCGCTTTGGCATCCCCGTTTCGCCCGGTGGAGTTGCGACCACTCCAGACCAAGCCGTGCGGTTGGCCGACGAGCTCGGCTATCCCGTAGTTGTCAAGGCACAAGTTCACGTGGGAGGCCGCGGCAAAGCCGGCGGGATCAAGATCGCGGGCAGCCCGCAAGAGGCAAGAGCCCACGCGGAGGCGATCCTTGGCATGGAGATCCGTGGCCACACGGTGCGCCGAGCCTGGGTAGAGCGCGCAACGGACATTGCTCGCGAGTACTACGCGAGCTTCACTCTCGACCGCGCGGCCAAAGCCCACCTCGCGATGGTCTCTGCCAAAGGCGGCGTGGACATCGAACAGGTCGCCGAGGAAGACCCGGGTGCCATTGCCCGGCTCCATATCGACCCCTACCTGGGTTTCGAGGAGGCAGCGGCGCGCGAGCTGGTCGACCGGGCGGGCCTCGACGAAGCGGCCCGTGCCGGCGCCGAGGCCGTCCTTGTCTGCCTCTACCGCTGTTTTGTGCAAGGTGACGCCGACCTCGTAGAGATAAACCCTTTGGTGCTCACGACTGACGGGCGCGTGCACGCACTCGACGCGAAAGTTACCCTCGACGACAACGCCGCTTTTCGCCATCCGGAGTGGGAAGAGTTCGCGGGTACCGCCGAACTGGACGACCGTGAGCGCATGGCCCGGCACTTGGGGCTGCAGTACGTCGGCCTCGAAGGCTTTGTCGGCATAATCGCCAATGGCGCCGGCCTGGCTATGAGCACCTGCGACGTCGTGAACCAAGTCGGCGGCCGCCCAGCCAACTTCTTGGACATCGGCGGGGGGGCGAGCGCCGAGGTAATGGCCAATGCGCTCGAGGTCATCACCTCCGACTCGAGCGTGCGCTCGATCTTCATCAATATTTTCGGTGGTATCACTAGGGGGGAAGAGGTCGCCAACGGCATCGTCACCGCACTTGGCAGGGTCGATATCAAGGTACCGATGGTCGTGCGCCTCGACGGGACGAATGCTGAGCAGGGGAGGGAAATATTGCGCCAAGTACCCTCCGACGTGCTGATCAGCTCTCCGAGCATGATGGGGGCGGCGAGACTGGCCGTCTCACTTGCGAAAGGGGAAAAATGAGCATCTTTGTTGACCAAACGACCAGGGTGATAGTCCACGGCTTGACGGGTGGCCAAGCGCGCTTCCACGGTCTGCGCAATCGCGATTACGGGACGAAAGTCGTCGCCGGTGTGAACCCCGCGAAAGGTGGCCAGGATGTCGAGGGGGTACCGATTTTCGCCGACGCGGCCTCAGCGAGGGAGGCAACCGGTGCCAATGCGAGCTTCATAGCCGTGCCGGCGAAGGCCGCCCCGGGCTCGGTCCTCGAGGCAGCGGCCGCAGGGGTCGAAGTAATCGTCTGCATCACGGAGGGGGTACCAGCTCAGGACGAGGCGCGCGTTTATGGCGAGCTCCAGCACAACTACCCCAAGTCTCGCCTGATCGGCCCCAACTGCCCGGGCGTGATCACCCCGGGCAAGTGCAACATCGGCATTACGGCAGGCGAAATTGCGCTTGCCGGTGGTCCCGTCGGGATCGTCAGCCGGAGCGGGACCCTCACCTACCAAGCGCTTTACGAGCTCAAGCAAATGGGCATCGGGGTGACTACATGCGTAGGCATCGGCGGAGACCCTGTCCCCGGCACGAGCTTTGTGGATTGTTTGTCAGCCTTCGAAGAGGACCCGGAGACCAAGGCAGTCATGATGATCGGCGAGATAGGCGGGACCGAGGAAGAAAAAGCAGCCGATTTTATTTCCGAGCACGTTACCAAGCCCGTGGTCTGCTACATAGCAGGTGTCACCGCGCCCCCGGGGAGGCGCATGGGGCACGCGGGCGCCATCATTTCTGGGAACAAGGGGACAGCGAAGGTGAAGATGGACGCTTTGGCGGCAGCAGGAGCCAAAGTTGCCAGCAACCCTACTGAAGCCGGCGAGCTCATGGCGGAGATAGTGCGCGCTCTGTGAGGGCGAAGCTTGACGAAGCCAAGCGCGAGGCACTTGGACGCGCGCTCGGCGTTGCGGTACGGGGCGAAGTTCGCTTCGATGCGGTCAACAGGGCTGCCTACGCGAGCGACTCTTCCAACTACCGCCAAGTCCCGCTCGGAGTCGTTTTTCCCCAAGACGAAGGGGATGTCCGCTCGACTGCCCGGTTGGCGGCCGAGGCGGGGGCGGCGCTCCTCGCACGGGGCGCCGGTACGAGCCTTGCGGGCCAGTGTTGCAACGAGGCTGTTGTGCTCGATATGTCCCGGCACATGCGCCGCATCCTCCAAATCGACCCTGAGGAGCGGGTCGCGCGCGTCGAGCCGGGCGTCGTCTTGGACGACCTGCGGCGCGAGGCTGAACGCCACGGGCTCACATTTGGCCCCGATCCCGCTACCCATGCCTGGTGCACCATCGGCGGGATGATCGGTAACAATTCTTGCGGCACCCACGGGCTTTACGCCGGCAAGACTTCGGACAACGTCAAGGCTCTCCGGGTGGTGCTGGCAGGAGGAGAGCAGTTGGAGGTCGGGAGCTATGGGCCGGCAGCGCTCGACGAGACGCTGGAGGGCGGCGGCCGTCTTGGCTCGGTCCTCTCCGCCCTGATGGGGCTCCAGCAGCGCTATGGCGCGCTCGTCGCCGAGCGCTATCCCAGGATCCCCCGTCGGGTGAGCGGTTTCAACCTGGACGAGCTGTCTTCTGAGCGCGGCACACACGTCGCGAGGGCCTTGGTTGGCACAGAGTCGACCTGCGCGTTCACGACCGAGGCAACTCTTCACCTTGTGACGAGCCCACCGGTGCGTTGCCTTGTGGTCCTCGGTTATCGCGATATCTACGCCGCTGCCGAAGCAGTGCCCGAGCTGCTTGAGCACTCCCTGCTTGCGTTGGAGGGCTTCGACCGCTCGCTCGTCGACCAGATGAACGCGCACGGGCTCAACCAGGCGGGCGTGGCCTTGCTCCCGCCAGGCAACGGCTGGCTATTGGCAGAGACCGGCGGGGCGAGCGAGGGCGAGGCGCGCTCAAAAGCACAAGAGCTGAAGGCCTCCCTGCCCGCCGGGGTGGGCGCCCGCGTCCTCGGGGAGAGCGAGGAGCAGCGGCTGCTTTGGGCGGTGCGAGAGTCTGGCCTTGGCGCAACGGCGATCCGGCTCGACGGGCACCACAATTACGAGGGCTGGGAGGACGGCGCCGTGCCTCCCGAGAGACTGGCTGAGTACCTGCGGGGGATCGAGGAGCTCTGGAAGCGCCATGGCTACTCCGGCGCCTGGTACGGGCATTTTGGGCAGGGCTGCGTGCACACCCGCAATAATTTCGATTTTGCCAGCGCCGAAGGCCTAGCCAATTACCGCCGGTACGTGACTGCGGCAGCGGAGCTTGTCGTGACGCTCGGTGGTTCGCTTTCGGGAGAGCACGGCGACGGCCAGAGCCGTGCCGAGCTGCTCACAGCAATGTTCGGCCCCGAGCTCGTCTCCGCATTTAGCGAGTTCAAGCGGATATGGGACCCCGAAGGGCTGATGAACCCGGGCAAAGTAGTTGACCCGTACCCCTTGGACGCCAACATCAGGTACGTGACGCTCAAGGACAAAGGGCGCCTCAAGCCTTCAGAGTTTGATTTCAAAGAAGATGCGGGCTCCCTCCTGCACGCTTCCTTGCGCTGCGTCGGGGTAGGGCGCTGCCGGCGCGAGGACACGGCAACGATGTGCCCGTCTTACCGGGCCACTCGGGACGAAGTCCACTCAACACGGGGCCGGGCGAGATTGCTCACCGAGATGTTCCAAGGCTCCCCGGTCCAGGAGAGCTGGCGCAACGAAGAAGTGCGCGAGGCGCTCGAGCTGTGCCTTTCCTGTAAGGCGTGCGCCGTTGACTGCCCGACCCACGTCGACATGGCGACGTACAAATCGGAGTTCTACTTCCACTACTACCGAGGTCGCCCGCGACCCCTTGCAATGTACGCAATGGGCCTTGTGCCTTGGGTATCGAGCGTTGCCACCTCGGCACCACCTGTTGCGTGGCTCGCGAACTCCGCGCTCTCAGGCGGCCAGACGGGGAAGGCGCTGCGTGCTGCGGCCGGCCTGGCGACGAACCGGGCGGTACCGCGCTTCTCGGCCGAAGGGGGTTTGCGCAAGTTGGCTCGCGCGGCAACGCCCCACCCAGGTAGCGAGCGGGCGGACCGAGCTCCTGCCAGCACGACTGTGGTCGTTTGGCCCGATACGTTCACCGAATCGTTCCGGCCCCACGCCGGTACTGACCTGGTGGGGGCGCTCGAAGCCTTGGGAGAGAGGGTCGCTGTGCCGACCAAATGGGCTTGCTGCGGCCGGACCTTGTACGACTTCGGCATGCTCAGGCTCGCTAAGCGGACGCTCCGCCGGCTCGTGAGCGTGCTGGAGCCCTGGGTGAGCGCCGGCATCCCGGTGGTAGTCCCGGAGCCGAGCTGCCTGGCGGCCTTCAGGGACGAGCTGCCATCGCTGCTCCCGGGCCAACTGTTGGCTGAGAAGCTCGCAAGCTTGGCACGAAGCCCCGCTGAGCATATCGTCGCGGCGGGCCATCTCGACCGCCTGAGCGCCCACCCCGGCAAGCCTCGGCCGATGAAGGCGGTCCTGCACCCCCATTGCCATCAAAGAGCTGTCATCGGCACCAATCCGGACCTCCAAGTCCTCTCGGCTCTTGGCTACGACGCTCGCCTCCTCGACGCTGGCTGCTGCGGTCTCGCCGGGTCGTTCGGGTTCAACGCCAAGCACGAGCCCGTTTCGCGCGCTATCGGGCGGGACTGGTGGCTGCCGAGGGTGAAACCTGCTCTCAGCCCTGGCGCCGACGGCCAAGAAGTGGCTTTTGTGGTGGATGGTTTCAGCTGCCAGACCCAGCTACTGCACCTCGCGCCGGAGCTCGTCCCACGTGTAACGGACCTGCCTTCGCTGCTCAGGCGTGCAACATATGGCCACCGCCGGCCCTGATACCCCAGCCGTCCGTCTCTGCGGCCCTGACGAGGTCCTCGCACTGCGCCAGGCGGTCCTCCGGCCTCATCAGAGCCTCGAGGAAGTGCGTTTCAGCGGCGACTTGGCCCCCGACGCCGCTCACTTCTGCGCTCGCGGCCTCGGCGGCGAGATAGTGAGCATCGCATCGGTATGGCCCGAGGTGCCACCATGGTGCCAGGGCACCTGCCCGGCTTGGAGACTACGGGCGATGGCTACGGTGCCGACCTGGCGTGGCAAAGGCGTGGGTTCGGCTGTGCTCGCGGCCGCGATGAGCTACGTACGCGAAAAGGGTGGAGGTCTGTTTTGGTGCAATGCCCGGCTGAAGGCAGCCGGTTTCTATGAGCGCGCGGGGATGTCAAGGGTCGGGGAGCCGTGGGAAGAGCCCGTCATCGGGCCTCATGTTGTGATGAGCACGGTCCTCGAGCCGTACACCGGGGACCAGTAGGGCCATGGCCAAATGGGTAGGACCAAGAACCAGTGCAAGACAGCCCTGAAGTTTCACCGAAGAGGACTTTCGACCTCGTTGTTGTCTCCAACCGCCTGCCGGTCGAGCCCGCGCCCGACGGGGGTGCCCGCTGGCACGACAGCCCTGGTGGCCTCGTGTCGGCTTTGCGCCCTGTCATGGCCAAGAGCGGGGGCGCTTGGGTTGGCTGGGCCCCGGGAGTGCACGACGACGAGCAACCGGCCATCACCGGCGGCAGCACTATTGATGCCGACGGTGTCCACGCAGTGCCCGTGCGCCTGGGTGCCGAAGAAATCGTGAGCTATTACGAAGGGTTTTGCAATGCCACGCTCTGGCCGCTCTACCATGACGTGATCGCCCCACCCGTCTATTCGAGGCGCTGGTGGCATTCCTACGTGGCAGTAAACAGCCGCTTTGCCTCTGCCGTAGCCGCCTGCGCCGCCCCTGGCGCGACCGTATGGGCGCACGATTACCACTTGCAATTGCTCCCGGGCATTGTCCGCGACCTCCGGCCGGACTTGCGCATCGGCTTCTTCAACCACATACCGTTCCCGCCGTACGAGCTTTTCGCGCAGCTGCCATGGAGGGACCGAGTGGTCGAGGGGCTCCTCGGGGCGGACCTCATCGGGTTCCAGACCGCGCAAGGGGCAGCCAATTTCCTTCGCACCTGCCGACGGCTCACGCGCCACCACACCCAGGGTTCCCTGGTGAGGTTGCAAGCGCCTGGCGGGTCGTCGCGTTCCGCGCGAGTTGGGAGCTTCCCCATCTCAGTCGACGCGGCCGAGCTGAGCGCTCTTGCGCAAAGACCAGAGACGGCTCAACGGGCGCGCCAGATCCGTGCCGAGCTCGGCGAGCCGCGGACTTTGCTGCTCGGGGTCGACCGTTTGGACTACACCAAGGGGCTTCTCCACCGCCTGCGCGCCTATGGCGAGCTCCTGGCCGGTTCGTGCCTCAGCCCTCCGGACACCGTGCTCGTGCAGGTGGCGAGCCCGAGCCGGGGTGAAGTCGAACAGTACCGGCTGCTGCGCGAGGAGCTCGAGAGAGCAGTCGGGAGCATAAATGGAGATTTCAGCGAAGTTGGCCACCCCGCTGTCCATTACCTGCACCAGAGCTTCCCGAAAGAGGAAATGGTCGCAATGTACCTCGCCGCCGACGTCGCCTTGGTGACACCTTTACGTGACGGGATGAACTTGGTTGCCAAGGAGTACGTGTCCTCTCGCTTCGACGGAGGTGGCCGCTTGGTGCTTTCCGAGTTCACGGGAGCGGTGAAAGAGCTCGGTACCGGCGCCTATGTTTGCAACCCGCACGATATCGACGCCATGAAAGACCAGGTAATGGCGGCAGTGCGCGCCCCTGAAGCGTCCGCTGTACGACGGATGAGGCGCATGCGCCAAAGGGTTTTCGAACATGACGTCCACCGCTGGGCGGCCGAGTTCCTCGGGGCGTTGGACCTCATCCGCAACGAAAACCTGCCAAGCTACTAGTTTGGTGCCGCTCCAACCTGCCAAGTTTTGGCCGCCCATGCTGGCACAAGCAGCCCCGGCGGCAAAGGTACCCCCGCCTCTGGCAAGCCACCGAGGCGAATGGCTCTTCGAACCCAAAATGGACGGGTTGCGTTGTATAGCAGTGCGCAATGGCGGTGAAGTCAGTCTTTTGTCCCGCAACAACCTCCCCTTCAACGCTCGGTTCCCGAGGATTGTTGCGGCAGTCGCCGCTCTGCCTGTCGACAACGTTGTGCTCGACGGCGAGATTGTCGGTATGTCCCGAGGGAAGCCAGACTTTGGAGCGTTGCAGAAGGGCAGTGCCGAGCGTGTCGAGTACTGGGTCTTCGACCTGACTTGGTTGTTCGGGAAAGATCTTCGGCAGCTCCCGATCGAAGCGCGTAAGGCCCTGCTCGAAAAGGCTGTCCCCGAGAGCGCGGGCATTAAGGTTGTTAAGCAGCTGGAGGGTGACCCACATGGGCTTTTCGACGGCCTCTGCCAGCAAGGCTGGGAAGGGCTCATGGCGAAGCGGGTGGGCTCCACCTACCGCTCCGGCCGCGCGTCTGAGTGGTACAAGCTCAAGTGCGGCTGCCGCCAAGAGTTTGTCATCGGGGGTTTTACGGCTCCTGGCGGTTCGCGCAGCGCCTTCGGTGCGCTCCTGCTCGGCTATTGGGAGGCGGGCGAGCTGGCTTATGCTGGCAAAGTGGGCACTGGCTTCAACGAGGCGTCTCTCGGGGATCTCCTCGCAAGGATGCTTGGCATCGAGCGCCGCGAAAGCCCTTTCGCGGAGCGGGTCGGCGAGCGCGGCGCCCGCTGGGTGGAGCCCGAGCTCGTCGCTGAAGTGTCTTTCACGAACTGGACGGTGGAGGGGCGCCTTCGGCACCCGAGCTTCCTCGGGTTGCGCCCGGACAAGCCGGGCCGGGGCGTGGTCCGGGAGGATTGCGGCCCTGGGCGGAGCGGCCCGGGCCCGGTCTGAAAGCGCCTGCAAGTGGGTAATTGTCGGAGCAGCGCGAAGGAGGTATGAAGATGGCTCTTGCGACCACGGTCTTGCGTATGGTGACGGGGGCAACGATGGCTGCCCACGGGCTCCAGAAGTTGACTTGTCTGCTCGGAGGAGGTGGCCCCGAGGCTGCCGGCAAGACGTTTGAGAAGCTCGGCTTCAGCTCGGGCAAGCAGTTCGCGATCGTTACCGGCGCGGCAGAGACGACGGGCGGTGCGTTGATGACGCTTGGCCTTGGTACGCCCCTTGCTTGTTCGATGGTGAGCGGGGTGATGTGCGGCGCCGTAGCCAGGGTGCATTACAAGAACGGGTTCTGGAACGCTCAGCGCGGGTTCGAGTACAACCTCCTCATTTTGGCAGCGACTTTTGAGGTCGCCGCCGCGGGGGGAGGTGCGCTCACCCTCGACGCGCTGCGCCGCAAGAGCCACAGGGGGTTCGCCTGGGCCGTGGCACAGCTGGCAGTGGGAGCAGGAGCGGCCTGGGCCGCCCTCGCCTTGGACGAGCGCCAAAGCAGCAACGAGCTCGCCCCAAGGTGGGCGACCAGTTCAGATGACAAGGGGCCCCGCCAGGAGGTTGACCTCACCGGTGACCCCGAGGCACGCGCTGGAGCCGACCCGGTACACTGAGGTGGCTGAAGAGCAGCTGGGAGAGGTGAGGGCTGCTCCGGACGGCTTTTAGGAGGAAGGACCGCTGTCTAACGCGAACGCCAATGCCAAAGAGCAGGCGATCCTGCTCGAGGGGACCGTCGTCGAGTCTCTCAAGAACGCAACCTTCAGGGTTAAGACCGATAACGGTCACGAGGTACTGGCGCATAACTCCGGCAAAATGCGCATGCACCGCATCCGGGTACTACCTGGCGACAGGGTGCAAGTGGAGATAAGCCCGTACGACTTGAAACGTGGGCGTATCACCTACCGCTTCAAGTAGAAGGCGCTTCTTCGGCGGGCCTGAGCCTGCTTTTGCGAACGAACGACTGAAAAAAGAAGGGGCACCTCTGGGTGCTCCTTTTTTCGCGCCTCACAAGAGCGCCGCCCGGCTCGTCTGCCGCCTCAGCCGAGTACCCAAAAGGTGTAAAGAGAATAATACGGTATAAAGGCCATAAAATGGTCAGAGAAGTCATTACCAGAGCTGAAATTGCTTTTCTGTCTTTGGTCACTTGACGCGGGTTGGTGCTTTCGTTTAGCTTCTAACAAAACCAGTACAGGCCGGTTACGCGGTAGTAGCTACTAGGTGCGCGAGGGCCAAAAACCTCGCACCTGGTGCCGGCTTGAGCCAACGGGCTAGTTTTGCGGCAAAAGCCGCGCGCCAACGGCCCGCCCATATCAGGGCGAGCATTTTGGTACCTGGGGCTCGCAAATAGAGGGATTTTTGACTGCTATGGGTGCTAATAGCGTCATTAAGCGCGCATTGACTGCGGTGCTGGGCTTCACCGTTGTGTTGGTGGCCAGCGCGCCCGCGGCGACCGCGTCTGTCACGGTGCGGACCAGGCTGGACGGTCCGTTGCAGGCGGCGCGGGCCCGAACTGGTTATTGGCTCGTCACGCGCGACGGCGGTGTGGCTTCGGGGGGAGGTGCTCCCGACCTCGGCGGCCTTGCCCGCTCGGTTCGTCTGGACGGGCCGGTTGTCGGCATGTCGGCGAGCCCCGACGGCAAAGGCTATTGGCTCGCTTCTTCCAGTGGGGCCGTTTACAGCTTTGGGGACGCGAAGTTCTATGGCTCTCGCACCCCGGCGGGGGCTCTTGGCGAACCTGGGCAGGTCGTGGGCATCGCCGCGACAAGCGACGGGCGGGGCTACTGGCTTGCTTCCAGCAACGGGGGGGTGTACAGCTTCGGCGACGCCCACTTTTTCGGCTCGCTCAAAGGCGGGGTGGGCATTGTCGCAATTGCGGCGGTACCCGGAGGTGGCGGCTACTGGTTGGTTTCCGCGTCGGGCCGGGTGTTTTGCTTTGGGGACGCCACTTATCACGGTTCGGCCCCAGCTTTGGGCGAGGTTGTCGGTTTCGCCGCGACTTCCGATGCGAAAGGCTATTTCTTGGCCACCGCCAATGGATCTGTCCTTTCTTTCGGGGACGCGCGCTCTTTTGGTTCTGCTGAAGGAGCAGGCTTGCTGTCATCGTTCATCGGCATTGCCGCGGGGCACGCTGACGACGGTTACTGGGTCGCCAACAGCCAGGGCACGACCTATGGCTTCGGCGCGGCGCTTGCAACGAGCGCCAGCAATTTGGCCCGTGGTGCCGTCGCGATCGTCGCCGACCCGGCTGCTGTCATGGTGCGCCCAGCGGTTGCAGCCTCGCCGGGTGTACCTCTGCGGGGCTTGCGTGACGGCACTGTCCTCCTACCTGGGCAAAGTGGAGGCTTAGCTGTGCAATTTGCCCTGGCCCAGGTCGGCAAACCGTACATTTGGGGTGGCACAGGGCCTTACGGCTACGACTGCTCGGGGTTGGCATTGGCTTCCTGGGCAGCGGCAGGGGTCCTCTTGCCGCGTACCGCGGCAGGCCAATATTGGGCGGGCACTCACGTGCCCATCAGTCAAGTGGAGCCGGGCGACTTGATTTTTTGGGCGAGCGACCCGAGTGACCCGGCAACGATCTACCATGTCGCGATCTCACTTGGTGGTACCAGCACGGTGCAGGCGACCCATAGCGGCTCTTATGTTCAAGTGATGAACTTATGGCCTGATGGGCTTGTGCCACTTGCCACGGCCCCCTAAGGCTTTTTGCCTACCACTGCCCGCGCTTCTCGAGGACCGCTTTGAGCACGCTCGGGCGGTCGGTCATTATGCCGTCGACCCCCAAGTCCAGCAATTGTTCCATGTCCACGGCGTCGTTGATCGTCCAGACGTGGACCGGGAGGCCTTTTCGGTGGCAGGACGAGACAAAGCGTGAGTCAACGATGCGGGCGCCACCGCGCCGGGGAGGGACTTGGGCCGCGTCCACACGAGCGAGGGAGCCAAGGATGGGGGCAAATTTCGCTCCAACCAATGCCGCCACCGCCCAGCGGCCTGCGCCGATAGCGATCTCAGGCCCGAAAGCCTTGCGTAACATGCGGGAACGGCTCCCCGAAAATGCGGCGACAAGCACGCGTTGGGCGCTGCGCGTGCGCCTCAGGGCTTCGATGACGGGCTCGATGGCGGCGCTCTCTTTTACGTCGATGTTCCAACAAATCTCCGGCCAAGCACCAAGGAGGTCCTCGAGGCTCGGGATACTGCTCCCGGCGCGGAGCGGGAGGCACTTCAGCTGGTCCCAGGTCATCCTACGCACTTGTCCCCTCGTGGCAGCGACCCGGTCGAGCCGGGGGTCGTGCATAGCGACCGCCGTCCCATCCGCGCTCGCTCTCACATCGGTTTCCATGTAGCGGAACCCGAGGCTGATGGCGTGCTCGAACGCCGCCCATGTGTTCTCGGGGGCCTCTCCTGCCCCTCCGCGGTGGGCGAACGCCAAAGGAGCCGAAGCCCGAAGGAAACTCGAAGCGGTGGCCACCGCGCCCAAAGTACTGGTGGGACTGCAGGCTACGCGCGCGACCACGGCTGAGCGCGGTACCTTTGGCCGTGGCCAGTATCGAAATTTCCGGAGCGCGATTGGTCCCGGCACCCGGCACGCGAGGTTGGCTGGGCCGGCTTCGGGGTGCAATCGTGTGGCTCCCTCAAGGAGACGGGCTCTCATTGGTCGACGAATGTTGCGCAGCGGCAAACTCGTCGGACCTCGTCGCCCGGGTAGCTTCTGCCTTGGCCGCGAGCTCGGAACCTTGGCCTCCCTTTGCGATCGTCGCGGCAAGGGGCGCTGACATCGTTGTTGTCGTGCACGGGCCGGTAGAAGTCACGGCCGTGCACGAGGGCGGCGAAGCCCGCCTGTACGGGGGTGACGAGGTCGGTTCGTGGCTCAACAGGCTGATGCGCGGCTCGTTGCGGGTGAGCGCGGGCGGGGCTGTTAGCGAAGACGACCCAGCTGACCTGCGAGAAGGGCTCATCCGTGCGGACGGTTTCCTGCTCACTGCTCCGCGAGGAGATCTGCCTTCGGCAAACGCCCGGGCGGCGGCCTCGTCTACGACGACAGACGCTGGGAGCGAAGTAGCAGCCGCGTCCGGCTCGGACGCCCTCGAAGCAGCCGACGGCTCTGGCGAGGCGGCCCCTGAGCTAGAGAGCCAGGCAGCGCCCGCAGGGGACGCCGCCTCGGAGGCAGGGGCGACCGGGGTTGCCCCCGGTGGCACCCCGTCGTCTTGGGCCGAGGTCAGCACGGTCGACGTCGATGCCCAGGGCCCCACGGTCGTAGAGCGGCCAAACCCCGACGCGGACATTGCCGCGGACCTCACAGTGGCGGAGCGGCTCGGCGAGGGAGCTTTTGTTGTCGAGGGCGGTCTTGTTGCCGAAGGCGCTCAGGTGCCGGTCTTAGGTCGTTTGACCTGGGATAACGGGGAGGTCCACCAGCTTATGGGCGCAGTCCTTGTCGGCCGGGACGTGAGCGGCGACCCCGCGGTGATGGCGGGACAGCTGGTCCCCCTGGTGCCGAGCGGGCAAAACGACAGCATGTCGCGGGTCCACGCGGAGCTGCGGCCGCGCAACGACGAGCTGGTGGTCCTCGACCGCGGCTCGACGAACGGCACCTTCGTGTGGGACGAAGCGAGCCGTGCCTGGCAGAGGCTCACGACCGGGGAGCCCCGGTCGGTGACGCCCGGGTCGGTCCTCGCGTTCGGCGAGCGGACAGCGACGTTTCAAGCCGTCCCCGCCCCTGTCTCGTAACGGCCCTGTAGGGAGGCGTCGAGGTTATCTGTCGTGGCACTTGCTGAAGCTTGGCTGAATTGGGCCCCGGCGGTCACAGCGGGGTCGTAGGGTTTGGGGGTATGGCTGACAAGGAGCGCTTCGCCGAGCAGGCGATGCCGTACATGAGCTCCTTGTACAGCGCGGCGCTCCGCATGACGCGCAACGCTGCTGACGCCGAGGACTTGGTGCAGGAGACCTACTTGAAAGCTTACCGAGCCTTCGCGTCGTTCCAGGAAGGCACCAACCTGAAATCATGGCTTTACAAGATCCTCACGAACACGTTCATCAACACCTACAGGTCCCGCAGGCGGCGCCCGACCGAGGTCGAGCTCGACGATGTGGAGGACCTCTACCTCTACCGCCGCCTGGGCGGGCCTGCAGCCACGTTGGGGCGGAGCGCCGAAGACCTCGTGCTCGACCAGTTCAGCGAGGCAGACGTGAAGGAGGCCGTCGAGTCTCTTCCCGAGCCTTTCCGTCTCGCGGTAGTGCTTGCCGACGTCGAAGGTTTTTCTTACAAGGAGATCGCCGAGATCCTCGACGTGCCCATCGGCACGGTCATGAGCCGGCTCCACCGGGGAAGAAGGGCGCTCCAAAAGGCGTTGCACGAGTATGCAGAGGAGCACAGGCTGTCTGCTCCGGCCGACGTAACAACTTAGGTCGCACCTGAAGACGAGTAAGTGAAAATGCCAGATGAGCCGGTTTCCACTTCGAGGCAAGCCTCAGCGCGCCACGAGCGCCCGGTCGTCGACCCCTGTCAAGAAGCTATTGGTACTCTTTACAGCTTCCTGGACGGGGAGCTGACAACCGACCGCCGGCGTCAGATCCAGCATCACCTGGACGAGTGCGGGCCCTGCTTGCAGGCCTTTGACTTCGAGGCGGAGCTGAAGGCTCTGATCGCTCGCAAGTGCCGGGAGGACGTCCCTGAGTCCCTCCGGCGGAAAGTGGCTGATGCGCTGCGAGCCGAAGATGTCCCGACGTGAATAGCGATGTGCGCTTTGGGGTAGATGGCCTTGCGTCCGGGAAGGAACTCGGCGTAGCCAGCGTTAGTGAGTGTCATGAGCGAACGATCCTTGGGTGGGCAGATGCTGAGTGGTGGGGAGCGGCCGTCCAAGTCTTTCGGTCGCGACCGGACCTGCCGCCAGCCGGGTTGCAGTACAAAGCTCTCGATCTACAACAACGGGAAGTATTGTTTCCAGCACGAGCCCATGGCGGTCCCGCGGACTCGCGGTCGCAAGATCGCATAGGGCCGCGGGCTCCACGGGCCCGGACCAGTCGGCTGGCGGTCCTTGTCTGGGCTGGAGCCCCGCGATGAGCGACCACATCGATAGCCCGATCTCTTGGGAGCTCGCTGAGCGGGTCGCAACGCGGATCGCGGCTCGCCAACCCTGGCTGCCACCGGGCCGTTTGGCTGTGCTGGAGGAAGACTTCATCGAGCTCACAGCCGAAGCCGAACAGCTCGTCGCCGAGGAAACCGGGCTTCATCCTTCGACCGGCCCCGCGCGCGCACGCGTCACTGACCGCCCAGGGTGGGCACAGGCGAACATCGCGTCTTTTCAGCGGCTCTTGCGCCCGCTGACCGAGAAGCTCGAGGCCGTGCTTTCCCGTCCCGCCCCCATGCTCGGGCCGCTGCCGATGCGAGTGCCTGCACAGATGAGCCGCAACATTGGTGGCGCGCAGCTTGGCCTTTTGCTCGGCTGGATGTCGACAAGGGTGCTCGGGCAGTACGACCAATTGCTGATCGAAGAGGAAGCGCCCGAGGAGCAAGATTTGGTCTATTACGTGGGCCACAACGTGATCGAGCTCGAGGACCGCTTCGGGTTCCAGCCCCGCCAGTTCCGGTTGTGGATCGCGCTCCACGAGGTGACCCATCGGGCACAGTTCACCGGCGTGCCCTGGCTTAGGCCGCACTTTCTCAGCCTGGTGAGCTCGTTGATCGAGGGTGTCGACCCCGACCCGAGGAGGTTCCTGGAAGCGCTGAAAAGGGCGGTCGCCCAAGCTCGGGAGGGGAAGAACCCTCTCGACGAAGGCGGTCTTGTTGCCCTCCTTGCTTCGCCCGAGCAGCGCCAAGCGCTCGAACGGACCGGTGGGCTGATGAGCCTCCTCGAGGGCCACGGCGATGTCGTCATGAACCGCGTTGGAGAGGGCCGCATCCCGCAGGCGGAGCGTTTCGAGCAAGCTCTTCGCCAGCGCCGACAGAGGACGGGCGCGGCAAAGGTCGTGAGCTCGCTCGTTGGTCTTGAAGCCAAATTGAAGCAGTACGAGCAAGGCGAACGCTTTATCAAGGCAGTCGAACAAGCGGGGGGTAGGGAGCTGTTCGACCGAGTCTGGGAAGGTCCCGAATGGTTGCCGTCGCTGCGCGAGATCCAGGATCCTTGGCGCTGGACCGAGCGGGCGGCGGGCCTCGGGCAAACCGCTTAGGGGCCAGCGCAATAAGGTCTGCCGGTTGGCCTGCCAGGGCCATCGCCGCATTCCGGCCCTAGAGTCTTGCCTTGGTGGCGCGAGTGCTCGTAGTCGAGGATGAACCAGATCTGCGTGAGCTGCTGCGGGTCTGCTTGAGCTTCGCCGGCCACGAAGTTCGCGTCGCTGCGGACGGTTCGTGCGGGCTTCTTACCGCCAGGCAGTGGGCGCCCGAAGTCATCCTCTTGGACGTCATGATGCCCGTCCTTGACGGCTGGAGCGTCCTTTCGGCTCTCAAACAAGACCCGGCCACGACGGTTTCCCGGATCCCCGTCGTCATGCTGACGGCTCGCGCTGAAGACCTGGACCTGGTGCGGGGGAGCATCGAAGGAGCCGTTGGCTACCTGACGAAACCCTTTTCCATACAGGAGGTGCGCGCGGAGGTGGCCAAAGCGCTCGCCGGCAAGCCCGAGCCCGAGCAGAGGCGTGCCGCTCAACAGGCGGCACTGGTCCACCTCGCGAGGTTGGAGCGAGGCACAGCCCTCGCGCCGCTCCCCGTCGCGCGTCCCCATATGAGCCGGCTCGAACCGGTCACCGGCGCGCAAAGCCAGGGCGGACGGCATGGTCTAGGAGCTCAGGAAGCGTTGGAGGCGTGGCCGCGATGGCTCGACCTCGGGCTCTTGACGAAGAGGGACCGGGAGATCCTCGAAACAAGCGTTATGTCTAGGACCCTTTCGGAAGCGCGGCACCGCCTCGGTGTGAGCCGCAGCTACGTTTACGCCCGCCTGCGGCACATGGCGAGCAAGCTCGAGTTTGAAAGTGGCCCCGCTTTGGTGCAGGCGTTGAAGCTTTCGAGCGCGCACGGACCTCGGGCGGCGGGCACGATTGGCTCGCGGGCCGAAAGTTCGCTCTAGGAACGTGGAGTGGGTCTAGCCCGCTGGTGACCCTCCTCCCCAGATCTGCCGCGGCATGCTGGCCGGAAGACACGCCGGTACTGCTGGAGCGCTGCAATTTCCCGCCTCGCGGCTCCTCGGTAGTCTGCGCTGTTTCGGGCGGCGCTGACTCGCTCGCGATGCTCGCGCTCGCCCGGGCCGCTGGCTGTCAGGCGTTGGCGCTGCACATCGACCATGGCCTGCGCCCGGGTAGCCGAACCGAAGCAGCCATCGTCGAGGAAGCGGCGCGTGAGCTCGGTGCCGCCTTCCAGCGCGAAGCAGTTGTCGTAGGCGACGGCCCTGATTTGGAGGCTCGTGCGCGCGCCGCTCGCTATGACGCGCTCCCTGCGGGTGCTCTTGTCGGCCACACAGCCGACGACCAGGCCGAGACACTCCTGCTCAACCTCTTGCGGGGCTGCGGCCTCGACGGGCTCGCGGGGATGCGGAGCGAGGGGGGCGGCCGGCGCGGGGTGTTGAGACCGATCCTCGCGCTGCGCAGGTCCGAGACCGCCGCTTTCGTGGCGGCGCTCGGCCTGAGAGTGGTCAAGGACCCAAGCAACAACGAGCTGCGCTTTCGGCGCAACCAGGTCCGCCACGAGGTCTTGCCCCTGCTGGCAGCCGTCGGCGCTCGAGACCCTGTGCCCGTGCTCTCGCGTACCGCGGCCCTGCTCGCTGAGGACGCCGAGCTCCTCGCTTCGTGGGCGGAGGAGCTGGACCCCACTGACGTCAAGGTGCTGCGCTCAGTGCCCAAGCCGCTCGCGGCGCGCGCCCTCAGGCGATGGATCAGGGGTGAGGAAGGCCCCGAGCACTACCCTCCGTCGCGTGACGAGCTCGAGAGGGCCTGGCGGGTCGTCACCGGCGAGGCGAGAGCCTGCGAGCTTTCCGGTGGCCGGCGCCTCAGCCGCAAGGGCGGGCGGCTCAGTTTGAAGCCGGGCTAGTGCTCCCTCGGACGTTGCCCGTCGTGGCACTAGGTTGGCAGTTCCGTGAGTGTCCTGCCAGAGCCTGACGAAAGCACCCTGACGGGCGTCCCGCCCCATTTACTTGCTTTCGAGCAAGCATGGGCTGACGACGACCCGCGCCTTGGGGAGATCGTGGTCTCGGAGGAACAGATCCGGCGCCGGACAGCTGAGCTCGGCGCTCAGATCACCGAGGACTACGAGGGCCGTACGCCATTGCTAGTGGGTGTCCTCAAGGGAGCCTTTGTTTTCATGAGCGACCTCGCGCGAGCGGTCCAGCTCCCGGTGGAGGTGGACTTCATGGCCGTCGCTTCCTATGGCAGCAGCACGCGAACAAGCGGAGTCGTGCGGATCGTGAAGGACCTCGACACGGACCTGGCCGGTCGGCACGTCCTGGTCGTTGAGGACATCATTGATTCGGGGTTGACCTTGGCTTTCCTGCTCCGCAACCTGGCCGCAAGGCACCCTGCGAGCCTTGCTGTCTGTGCCCTCTTGGCGAAGGACCTCGCCGTACCCGGCCCCGAGCTCGCGTACGTCGGTTTCCGGATCCCCCCCGATTTCGTGGTTGGTTATGGCTTGGACATCGCCGAGCGGTACCGCAACCTGTCGTGCGTAAGGCGGTACGCGGGCGAGGCGCCCCCGCTGTGACCGCGCTCAGCGACCGGGTGCCCGCGGCCCCTGCCCCGAGGTATTTCGACTTCGCTCGGGCGGCGGCCGCCGTCCGGGAACTGCTCGCGGCCGTCGGTGAGGACCCGGACCGGGAAGGCTTGAAGGCGACCCCCGATCGCGTCGCGCGGATGTACGCCGAGATCTTCTCGGGCCTTCACGAGGACCCCGGCCAGCACTTGACCGCCACCTTCGAAGCCGATCATGACGAACTGGTCCTCGTTCGCGACATACCGCTTTACAGCGTTTGCGAGCACCACCTGCTCCCCTGGATCGGCAAGGCGCACGTCGCTTACATCCCTGCTGACGATGGGCGAGTCACGGGGTTGTCAAAGCTCGCGCGCCTCGTCGAGGGTTACGCTAGGCGCCCTCAGGTACAGGAAAGGCTGACCTCCCAGGTCGCTGACGCGCTCATGCGGGTGCTCGAACCGAGAGGTGTCTTGGTAGTGGTCGAAGCGGAGCACCTCTGCATGTCCATGCGCGGTGTCCAAAAACCCGGTGCTACGACTGTCACCTCAGCGGTCCGAGGACATTTCCTCACCAGCGTTGCCGCTCGTGCTGAAGTGCTCGGCTTCATCCAGCGGGCGGCCCCTTCCTAACCAGCCAAACGCCCGCGAGCTGCCTACAGGAAGTACAGGGCCCCAGCCGCCAGCACCAGCACCGTTCCCGCTCGCCAGAGCCAAGCTGTTACGGCTTCGTAGAGCTCAGGCTCGAGTTGCTGGCCGGGACCGAAGCACCGCTTCCTCCAGAGCGGGCCCGCCGCCCACCAAAAGCAGAGCAACCCGTAAAAACAAAGGTACTCGCTGGGCTTGGCCTTGAGGTAAACGAGGGTCAGCCACATCGAGGTCACGGAGATAGCGAGCTTGACCAGCGCCCACCCTCTCGTGAAGCGGGCATAGCGGGTGTGGCGCCTCGACGAGGTGCTCGTGGCGGCGGTGCCCCCAGTCCGCTCTGAGAGGTCAACGGTGGGGACCGGTGGCTCGTCGGCATCGCTGCCCGCCCTAAGGGCGTGGCGCTTTTGCGCCGCAGCCCAGTCGGAGCGGTTGATGTCGCCCTCGCCAAGGCCACCCGAGGGGGGCCCGGGAACGCCTGGTGACGGGGGTGCGGCCACAGACCATGGTTCGTCATGCGCAGGAGAGAGGTTGAGCGCGTCCGGCGGGACGAGCCTCGGCTGGGTCTGCAGTTTTACCTGAGTAAGCTGGCCGCTTGCCATGACGCTTGTGATGGGCGTGCTCAACGTCACGCCGGACTCTTTCTATGACGGGGGACGCTGGGAAGAGCCTGGTGCCGCCGTGGAGCACGGCTGCCGTATGGTCGACGAGGGCGCAAGCATCGTCGACGTCGGCGGGGAGTCGACAAGGCCGCACGCGGCGCCGGTCGACGATGAGGAGGAGCTCCGTCGTGTAGTCCCGGTGGTGCGTGGCCTTTCCCGGCAGCTTGCCGGGCGGGCCCGCGTCTGCGTGGACACCCGCAAGCGGGCCGTTGCGCAAGCGGCATTGGACGCCGGCGCATCGGTCCTCAACGACGTCTCGGCCGCTCTCTGGGATGTTGCCGCCCAGCACGGCGCGGGTTGGCTGGCAATGCATATGAAAGGCGAGCCCGAGGACATGATGTCCCTGGCGGCGTACGACGACGTCGTGGTGGAGGTGTGCAATTACCTCCGAGAGCGCGCCGAGGCAGCCGAGGCAGGGGGCGTGAGGGAGATATGGCTCGACCCCGGCATCGGCTTTGCCAAGACCGCGGCGCACAACTTGGAGATCTTGCGCCGCCTCGATGAGCTCGTCACATTGCCTTGGCCGGTGGCGATCGGGCTCTCTCGCAAGAGGTTCACGGGTGTCGTCACCTCGGGCAGTGAGGAGCTCCCCGCCCCGCTGGGCGAACGCTTCGAGGCATCTCTCGCCGGAGCGGTTTGGGCCATGTGCAAGGGAGCAGCTTTGGTGCGCGTGCACGATGTAAAAGCCACTGTTGAGGCGGCAAAGCTGGTCGGGGCCCCACGAGCGGGTGGGGTGGGCGCCATGTCGGGCGACCGCAGATGAGAGGCAAATGGGCTGCCGGCATAAAGCCGAGGTTCTTTACCTGGGTGATAAAGGACAAGTTGGCAATTTGTGAACGGCCCGGTGGGTACGCTCGCAACCACCGGAAAGTGCGCAGGCGCGAAGAAATTCTCTGGATCAAATGCCAGGGCTTTACGCGGGTCGTCTCTCTCCTCGCGTCCCCCCACAACCTGCACGCCTATGACGAGGAAAAGCTCGTCTGGTCGCACGTCCCCTTCGCCTCCAACGACGACCCCTCGGTCGTCCTACCAGATCTGTACGATCAGCTGCGCTGTTGGCTGCGCGAGGGCGAGCGGGTCATGGTGCACCAGGAGGAGGTTGGCGACCGGCTCCTTGGCGTTGTTGCAGGCTACCTCAATTGGAGCGGGTTGCTTAGCGACGGCGCTCAGTCGATCGCAGTTGTGGAAAGGCTTTTCGGTCGCCAGATGGGCCCCCAAGGGCGAGAGCTCGTAGCAATGGTGCCCGAGTTCCCCAAGCATGGCCCAGTTGCCCGAACGGCCGGTGCCTGAAGGCCACGATCGAGGGGAGCGCCCAGTAGCCGCCGACCGCATCGAAATCAAAGGCTTGCGCTTTCTCGGCTCTCACGGGACCTTGCCGGAGGAACTGGCGCGGGACCAGCCCTTCGAGATTGACCTAGTGCTCTGGGCCGACTTAGAACCGGCGGGGCGTACTGACGACTTGGCCCTGACGGTCGATTACGGAGGCCTTTGCGAAACCGTCCGCTCGGTGATGCAAGGTGAGCACGTCGCGCTCATGGAGCGCCTCGCCCAAAAAGTTGCCGCTTTCACACTTGCGTTTGCCGGCGAGCGAGCGAGCGCCGTCGAAGTCGCTATCCGCAAGCTCCGGCCGCCGGTGGGCTACGACGTCGCGTCTGCCGGGGTACGCATCTACCGCCAAGCCGGGCATGTGGGTGAGGGCGCCGCGTTCCCAGGCGAGCCAGCCGACGCCGTGCCAAGGGGCAGGCGTGCCTGAGCAGGCTCAGGAACGACGCGCCTTTGTCGCCCTTGGTTCCAACCTTGGGGACCGCTGGGCGCACTTGCGCAACGGCGTTTCGCACCTTCCGGACGTTGCCGCAATCTCGAGTGTTTATGAGAGCGAGCCAGTGGGCGGCCCGCCCCAAGGCCGCTACCTGAACATGGTCGTCGAGCTCGCCACCGGGTTGCACCCATGGGAGCTCTTGAACTCAGCTCGGGCGGCAGAAGCTGCCGAAGGCAGGGTGCGTTCCGAGCGGTGGGGGCCCCGGTCCCTCGATGTAGACATTTTGTTGGTGGGGGACTTGACCGTGGCCTCCCGGGAGCTGACGGTGCCCCACCCCCGCATGTGGGAGCGCGGGTTCGTACTTGTCCCTTTGGCGGAGCTCGCTCCCGATCTCGTAGAGGGGCGCCTAACCGAGGAGCACCGCCGCGGTGTTGTGCTGGCTGGGGAGCTCACGAACGGGAGCACGCTTTGATCGTCGTCTCCGAACCCGATGATTTCAGGGCGCTGCTCGAACAGGCGCGCTCTTCCGGCAAGAGCATCGGTTTTCACCCTACGATGGGCGCCCTCCACGGCGGCCATCGTGCCAACATCCGCCAGATGGCAGCTGAATGCGACGTCGCTTCGGTGAGCATTTTTGTAAACCCGCTGCAGTTCGGTCCGGGCGAGGACTTCCGGTCCTACCCACGCGACCTCGACGGCGACCTTGCCCAAGCGCAGGAAGCTGGGGCCGATGCCGTGCTGGTGCCGAGGGCCGCCTTCGGCGAAGAACCGCTCACGACCGTTCGCGTGAAGCGCTTGGGCCACGTGCTGGAAGGCCTCTCGCGGCCGGTCCACTTCGAGGGAGTGGCCACTATCGTCACGAGACTGCTCTCGATCGCAGGCCCGTGTTTTGCCTACTTCGGAGAAAAGGACTATCAGCAGCTCGTGATCGTCCGCCGCCTCGTAGAAGATCTTTCCCTTCCGGTGGTCGTCGTCAACTGCCCGACCGTGCGCGAGCCCGACGGCCTCGCGCTTTCCAGCCGCAATTCCTACCTCAGCAAAGAGGAACGAAGGGCTGCTCCCGCTCTCTACTGGGCCCTTCTTGCCGGAAAGAGGGCCATTGAAGAGGAGGGCGAAAAAGACCCGGTTGAGGTCAGGTCCGCGATGGAGCGGGCGGTCTCCCGAGAACCGCTCCTTGGGCTCGATTACGCTGTGGTGGCCGACCCGGGGTCTCTCGACGAGGTAGAGCTCGTCGAGGGGGAAGTTCGGCTCCTGATTGCCGGCCGGTTAGGCAAAACGCGCCTCATCGACAACCTCAAAGCCGCCCGATCGGAGGCCTGAGCCCCATGTTGATGGCAATAGACGTCGGCAATACCCAGATGGTGGTCGGGTTGTTTGCCGATGACGGCGGCATCGGCCTTGGGGAGCTGCTCCATCACTGGCGCGTCGCCACACACCCGATGTACACGGCCGACGAATTTGCGCTCCAGCTGTCGCAGCTTTTGGCCCTCGACGGGTTGGACCTATCGAGCGTCACCGGTGCGGCAGTGGCATGCGTCGTGCCTCCCTTGCAGATCGCGCTGCGGGAGATGACGAGCAGGCGGCTGGCCGTCCCGTCGGTGATAGTGGGGCCCGGCGTCCGTACCGGTATGCCCATGCTCGTCGAAAACCCGAAAGAAGTCGGTGCCGACCGCGTCGCCGACGCAGTAGCCGCCTTCGAGCGCTACGGGGGCCCAACTATTGTGGTCGACTTTGGCACTGCAACCAATTTCGAAGTGGTGTCGGCAAAAGGGGAATACCTTGGAGGCGTGCTCTTTCCCGGTGTAGAAGTCTCGCTCAATGCTCTTTCGTCAAGCGCGGCCCTTTTGCCCCGAGTCGACATCGCCCCGCCACGCAGCATCCTCGGCAAAAATACCGTCGAACAGCTCCAAGCGGGGATTTTCTATGGCTTCGGCACGCTCGTGGACGGGGTTTGCGCCGGGATCCGCAAGGAGGTGGGCGAGGCAACCGTGGTTGCAACTGGCGGGCTCGCAGCCGCTATTGTCGCGGCGACTTCAGTGGTCGACCACTTCGAACCCTGGCTGACCTTGTACGGCTTAAGGATCATATTTCACCGGACGCGAGCCGATGGCTGAGGATTTTCCTTACCGGTTCGAGCCCCCCTCGCCAACTGAACGGGTCCACTCGCGCTTCGCTCAGCTTGCTGCTGGAGAGGCTTCGGGCGAGGTGGCGAGGGTGGCCGGGCGGGTGATGCTGCGGAGACAGATGGGCAAGCTCACTTTTATGACGATGAGCGACTGGACGGGCAGCATCCAGCTCTTTGCCGCCTCCCAGTGGACGCCGCGCTTTTCTGAGCTCAACCGCCTTTCGCTTGGCGACTGGGTCGGGGCTTCCGGCGAAGTCGTCCGCACGCGCACCGGCGAGCTTTCCGTAAAGGTACAAGATTGGGCCCTCCTCGCCGAAGCTCGCCGCTCTTTTGGCGACAAGCACCACGGGATAAGCGACATCGATACCCGTTACAGGCAACGCTACGCGGACATGTGGGCCAACCCTGCCTCCCGTGAGGTCCTCTTGACCAGGAGCCGCGTCGTGTCGATGATGCGCCAGTTCCTCGGAGGGCGAGGTTTTGTCGAGGTAGAGACGCCGATCTTCCACACCGTGCCCGGAGGGGCCGCAGCGCGGCCTTTTGTGACGCACCACAACTCTTTGGACGTCGACGTTTACTTGCGGATCGCGATCGAGCTCCACTTGAAACGTCTCGTCGTCGGTGGCCTCGAGAAGGTTTTCGAGATCGGCCGCGTTTTTCGGAACGAGGGGCTCTCGCCGCGCCACAACCCAGAGTTCACGATGCTCGAGCTTTACCAGGCGTACGCGGACTACCACGACATGATGGAGCTCACCGAGCAGCTGGTGGCGCATGTGGCAGAGCAGGTTTCGGGGACGGCCAAGTTGAGCTATGGCGGGCGTGACCTCGACCTCAGCCCCCCTTGGAGGCGGGCGACGATGCTCGAGCTCGTGGCGGAAAACTCAGGGCGGGAGGTCAACTTGGAGATGCCACTTGATGAGCTGCGAAGGCAAGCAGGCGACCTGGGCGTCCCCGTGGAGCTGTCCTGGGGCCCGGGAAAGCTTGTTCTCGAGATCTACGAAAAGACAACCGAACCCAACCTCTGGGGCCCGGTCTTTGTCATGGACTACCCTCAGGAAGTTTCCCCATTGGCACGCCGGCACCGGGTAAAAGCCGGCCTGGTCGAGCGCTTCGAAGCCGTAGTCGCCGCCAGGGAGCTCGCCAATGCTTTTTCAGAGCTAACCGACCCCGACGAACAGCGAGCCAACTTCGAAGCACAAGCTCGAGCCCGCGCAGGTGGAGACGAGGAAGCGATGCCCGTCGACGAGGACTACGTGCGCGCCTTGGAGTACGGCTTACCCCCAACTGGCGGGCTCGGCATCGGCGTCGACCGGCTGGTGATGTTGCTTACGGGCGCTGAATCAATACGGGACGTGATCGCGTTCCCGACGCTGCGGCCCGAGCCATCGGGCTAGAGGAGCGCGCGCTGGGAGGACTGTAGTGCGAGGTCGTCCAGCAGCCGGTGTGCCAACCCGGAGAGCATTTCGCGGACAGCGGGGACGGACTTGCGCGCGCCGTTACCCCGAACGCTTTCGCTTTCCGGAGAAGAAGCCGAAGGCGGCGGCATTTGCCGCACGGTCGACGCCGCACGGTCCGCCCATTTGCGTCCTTCGGAAATGCTGCTCTGAATTGCAGGGCTTGCAAGGATCATGTCGCGTGCTTTGTCAAGCTCAGGGCCGTCCAATGGCCGCCCCAAGAGGCCGGCGAGCTCCGGCCCGGTCTCGAGGTCGGCAAGAGCTCGTATCACTGGGAGCGTGTACGTCCCTTCCAACATGTCATGGCCCGCAGGCTTGCCAAGTTCGGCTTCAGTGCAGACGAGGTCCCTCACGTCGTCCCAGATCTGGAAGGCCATGCCAAAGGAATGGCCGAACTGAGCCAAAGCCTCGACCTCGGCAGGGCTCGCACCGGCGACTATGCCGCCGATCTTGGCGGAAGCCGACAGCAACGAGGCAGTCTTGGACGAGATCGATTCGAAATAGGCGGCTTCTGTCCGGCCGGTCGAAAACGCGTGCCGCAGCTGTGCCATCTCCCCCTGGCAAAGCTTTCCGATCGTGGTTGCGAGCACCTTTACCACGTCGGTGCCGAGCCGAGCCGCGATCTCAGATGCCCGGGCCAAGAGAAAGTCCCCGGCCAGGATGGCGACAAGGTTGCCCCAACGGGAATTCGCGCTCTCCACTCCCCGCCGCGACCCCGCCTCGTCGATCACGTCGTCGTGGTAGAGCGAGCCCATGTGGACGAGCTCGATCGAGACCGCGCCCTCCACGACCCGCTGCGTCGCACGAGCGCCCGTGGCAGCCGCCGATGCCAACGAGATCGCCGGCCGTAAGCGCTTGCCCCCAGCGTTGACAAGGTACGAGGCGACCTCCGCCAGCAGCGGCTCAGGGCAATCGACCGCCTGGTGGAGTTCCAGCTCTACCCTGGCCAGCCCCTCGTCCAGGCCGGGAAGGTAGAGGAGCTCCCAGACGTTCATTACAAGACGATATGCGAATGTCATGGGCAAGTTCGAAATGGCGCCCGCCGGCGCTCAGGCCGCCCGTTGCCCGAGCGCCGGGGCGGGCATCGGCAGGGGGTACCTCTGACCCTCTGAAGAGAGAGGCTACGGGTACACTGGGTCTGGCAAGAGCCCGAAATGAAAGGGTATGGATGGCTTGCTACTGGAACGAGGCAGTAAGTACGGGCGCAACTGGTCCACGCTCGCTCCAGGTGCAGAGAACGGGATCTGCTGAGGAGGCTGCGAGGGTTGTTTGAGCGCTTTACTGACCGAGCTCGACGAGTGCTGGTGCTGGCCCAAGAAGAGGCGCGGCTCCTCAACCACAACTTCATCGGGACCGAGCACATCCTCCTCGGCCTGATCCATGAGGGCGAGGGAGTCGCGGCAAAGGCGCTCGAGTCTCTCGGCATCAGCCTCGAGGCGGTCCGCGAAAAGGTAGAGGAGACGATAGGGCCGGCCGGGACGTCGACGACCGGGTCGCCGCCCTTCACCCCGCGGGCCAAAAAGGTCCTCGAGCTTTCGCTCCGGGAAGCCCTTCAACTTGGCCACAACTACATCGGCACCGAGCACATGCTCCTCGGTCTGGTCCGCGAGGGTGAGGGAGTCGCTGCTCAGGTGCTGGTGAGCCTAGGCGCGGACCTCTCCAGGGTGCGCCAACAGGTCATCCAATTGCTGTCGGGCTACCAGGCGAGCGGCCCCGAGAAGGCACCGGCGGGCGCCCCTGCGAGCAGCCAGGACGTGCCGGCGGGCAGCCCCGTGCTGGACCAGTTCGGCCGCAACCTCACGCAGTTGGCTCGCGAGCGCAAGCTCGACCCCGTTATCGGGCGCGAGCGCGAGATCGAGCGCGTCATGCAGGTCCTCTCTCGCCGCACCAAGAACAACCCGGTGCTCATTGGGGAACCCGGGGTGGGCAAGACGGCGATCGTCGAGGGGCTCTCGCAGCGGATCGTCGCTGGGGAGGTCCCCGAGACTCTTCGCGGCAAGCAGCTCTACACCCTCGACCTCGGTGCCTTGGTGGCGGGTTCTCGCTACCGGGGCGATTTCGAGGAGCGGTTGAAGAAGGTGCTGAAAGAGATCCGTACCCGCGGCGACATCATCCTTTTCATAGACGAGCTTCACACCCTCGTTGGGGCCGGTGCCGCAGAAGGTGCCATCGACGCCGCATCGATCCTCAAGCCGATGCTTGCACGCGGCGAGCTGCAGACCATCGGTGCTACGACGCTCGACGAGTACCGTAAGCACCTCGAGAAGGACGCTGCGCTCGAGCGGCGGTTCCAGCCGATCAAGGTGGAAGAGCCGTCCCTTGCCCACACGATCGAGATCCTGAAGGGCCTACGCGACCGTTATGAAGCTCATCACGGGGTCACGATCACCGACCAAGCTGTCGTGACGGCGGCCAACCTGGCCGATCGTTACATCGCCGACCGCTACCTGCCGGACAAGGCGATCGACCTCATCGACGAAGCGGGTAGCCGCCTGCGTATCCGGCGGATGTCCACCCCGCCGGACTACAAGGCCATCGAGGAGGAGATAGCCAAGGCTCGCAAGGACAAGGAGCTGGCCATCGAGAAGCAGAACTTCGAGCAGGCCAAAAAGCTACGCGAGAGGGAAGAGGAGCTGCTCCAGCGCAAGGCCGCCAAGGAGCAGGAATGGCGGGCCGAGGGTGTTGACCTCTTTGATGTGGTCGACGAGGAAGTCATCGCCGAGGTCCTGGCCAACTGGACTGGGATCCCTGTCTACAAGCTGACCGAAGAAGAGACTTCGAAGCTGCTCCGCATGGAGGAGGACCTCCACAAGCGGATCATCGGCCAAAACGATGCCCTGAAGGCTGTGTCGCAAGCGATCCGGCGCACGCGAGCCGGCTTGAAGGACCCAAAGAGGCCGAGCGGCTCGTTCATCTTCCTCGGGCCTTCGGGTGTCGGCAAGACCGAGACCGCAAAAGCGCTTGCAGAGTTCCTGTTCGGTGACGAGAGCGCCCTCGTACAGCTCGACATGTCCGAGTACATGGAAAAACACACCGTGAGCCGGCTGGTCGGCTCGCCGCCTGGCTACGTCGGCTACGAAGAGGGCGGCCAGTTGACCGAGGCCGTGCGGCGCAAGCCTTTCTCGGTGGTGCTGTTCGACGAGATCGAAAAAGCTCACCCCGATGTCTTCAACGCCCTGTTGCAGATACTCGAGGACGGACGGCTCACCGATGCCCAAGGTCGCACCGTGGACTTCAAGAACACCGTGATCATCATGACCTCCAACCTGGGCACAGCCGACCTGCGCAAAACCTCGGTCGGTTTCGCCAAGGCGGACGAGGCCGTAACCCACGAAAAGATGAAGGCGAAGGTCAACGAGGCGCTCAAGCAGCACTTCCGGCCTGAGTTCCTCAACCGCATCGACGAGGTCATTGTTTTTCACGAGCTCACCAAGGACGAGATCACCGAGATCGTCGACCTCTACATGCGCAGGGTCCGCGAACAACTTGAGTCCCAAGGCCTCTCGGTTGAGCTCACGAGGTCTGCCAAGTACATGGTCGTCGAAAACGGTTACGACTCGACGATGGGAGCGAGGCCGCTTCGTAGGGCACTCCAGCGCTTGGTGGAAGACCCGCTGTCGGAGAAGATCCTCTGGAAGGAGTTCCGCGCGGGGGACACGATCATCGTCGACTCCGAAAACGGCGAGATCACGTTCCGAGCGATGGAGCACTTCGAGCCGCCGCCTGTCGAGCTGGCGGGGGCCGGCAGCAGCGACTGATCCTGACCCCAGTACTTCGCAGGTTGCGGAGGGGGCACAAAGTCGCCCTTGCCGCAATCGCCCTGTTTGGCGCCCTGGCCGGAGTGAGCGGTTGCGGCGCCTCTGTCGCCGTGCGCGTGGTGGTGGCGCGCCACGGCTCAGGCTCGGTCAACGTAGTGCTCACCTTGCCGCGGGCAACGGCCGCTGGTACCCAAGATCTCCGCGCGGGGCTCCCTCTTGGGGACGCGCGCAGTGCGGGTTGGGTGGTCACCGGCCCGTCCCCCGGCCCTGGGGGGTCCTCGGTCCTGCGGGCGACGCACCAGTTTACCGCTCTTGCGCAGGTGCCCGACCTACTGGCGGACATCGCCGGCTCCGGCCCGGCCGCGGACCGGCCCTTCCGGCTCTCGGTTTCCGAGGGCCATGGGCTCCTCGAGGACAGCTTTGCAGCCCGCGGAGTGGTCGACCTGACCTGTTCGCTGTCGTGCTTCGACGACCCCCGTTTGGCGCGCAACCTCGGTTACCCCCTCGGTCTGCCGCTGTCCCAGCTCACAAACTTGACAGGTGGGGGCCTGGAGCAGGCGATCACCTTCAGCTTCCAGCTCAGCCTCCCTGGGAGCACGCAGCGCTCCAACGCCACCCAGGAAACCAAAAGCGTGCTTACGTGGGCGCCTCGTCTTGGGAGCTCGACGCCTGTCGAGGCGACGTCGCAAGCTGTCAACGTCGGCTTCGTGCGCGACGTCCTGATCGCAGTGAGTGCCGGCGCCGTCCTCGTGGCAGCGACAGCGGCTTGGCTCCTAGCCCGCCGCCGGCGCCTCGAGGCTGAGGGTGCGGCCGGTGTCCCGGGGGCAAGGCCACCTACGGAGTAGCACCGGGAGTTATGGTCACACGGTGGCGGTAGCGTCCCCATCGCCATGAGCAAGATAAGTACCGTTCACCGGTGCGGTTCGTGCGGGAGCACGCAGCCGCGCTGGACCGGCCGGTGCCCGGCCTGCGGCCAATGGAACTCTCTCCAGGAGGAGCACGCCCCTCCCTTGGTCCTGCACAGGGCGCACCTCAGCCGCCGGGCAACTGCGGACCAGGCAGATCTTTGGGGAACCGGGCCGCAAGCTCTCGTCGAGGTCGATGTCCGGGGCCACCTGCCGGTACCGACGGGCGTCCCCGAGCTCGACCGCGTCCTGGCCGGTGGTCTCCTCCCGAGGTCGGCGACGCTCCTCGGTGGGGAGCCAGGCACAGGTAAGTCGACACTTCTGCTGCAGGCGCTCGCCTCGATGGCGCTTGCGGGACGGCGCTGCCTGCTGGTCGCCGCCGAAGAGCCTGCCCAACAAGTCCGCAGGCGGGCGACGCGCCTGGGTGCTGACGTCCCCGACGTGTTCGTCGTCGAGGCCACGCAATTGCCGGCAATCGAGGCCGCGATCGCCCAGCTTTCCCCGGACGTGGTCGTCGTGGACTCAGTCCAAGCCGTGAGCGACCCAGAGCTCGCCTCCGGCGCCGGTTCCGTGCTCCAGGTCCGCGAATGTGCCTCGAGCTTGGCGGCGGCGGCCCGGGCGGTTGGCGCCGCTCTCGTGCTGGTCGGACACGTAACCAAGGACGGTGCGCTCGCTGGCCCGCGGGCACTCGAGCACCTGGTAGACACAGTGCTCAGCTTTGAAGGCGACCGCTACCTGTCGCTGAGGGCGCTGAGGGCGGTCAAGCACCGCTTCGGGCCGACGGGGGAGACGGGTCTTTTCGAGATGGGGGAAAGCGGCCTGAGCGGGGTGGACGACCCGAGCGCGCTCTTCCTCGGCGACCGGCTGGTCGGCTCCCCCGGCTCGGCGGTGGCGGTCCCCGTTGAGGGCTACCGAGCGGTACTTGTCGAGGTGCAAGCGCTCGTCGGGCGGACCTCCCAGGTACCTCGCCGCCTTGTCACGGGCGTTGACGCGGGCCGGGTGGGTTTCCTCGTAGCGGTGCTGCACGAGCGAGCTCAGGTCCCAGTGTCGGACCGCGACGTCTATGTCTCGGTGACCGGTGGCGCGCGTGCGATAGAGCCCGCGACGGATCTTGCGATCTGTCTCGCCTTGACCTCCGCTCTCGGGGAGATCCCTGTCCCTCCGGAGCTGATAGCCGTGGGCGAGGTGGGCCTGGGGGGCGAACTGCGAAGGGCGGGAGGCATGGCCAAACGGCTCGCTGAGGCTCAACGGCTGGGTTTTGAGACGGCTCTCTTGCCCGCAGAGCGCTCGCGCGTGCCGCGGGCACGTGGTGCCGGGGGGCAAACTGCTCATCCCGCAGGTGCGGGCCTACGCGAGCTGCGGGCGCCAAGCCTAAGAGAGGCACTCGTGCTCACCTTTGGGGAAAGAGCCTTGGCGGAGGCGCTACACCAGCACAACCGCAGGGTGCGGTCTTCTGAGCGCACTTAGCCAGCGGGGTCTTCCCCCATGGCTTCGCCTTTGGGTTAGCATCGGCCGGTGCCGGACAGGCTGAGTGCCGCGATGATTGAGGCGCTCGGCTCGATTGCCCCGGGACGGCCTTTGCGCGAAGGCCTCGACCGGATCCTCCAGGCCAACATGGGGGCCCTCATAGTCGTAGGCGACGGCCCTGAAGTCCTTTCGATCTGCTCGGGCGGTTTCCTCTTGGACTCGGAGTTCAGCCCTCAGCGGCTCTCGGAGCTGGCGAAGATGGACGGCGCGATCATCCTCGCCGCTGACGCGAGCCGGATAGCGCGCGCCAACGTACACCTGGTCCCCAACCCGACCGTCGCCACGACCGAGACCGGCACACGGCACCGGACAGCAGAACGAGTGGCACGTTCGATCGATGTACCTGTGATAACCGTCTCAGAGGACAGGTCCGTCATTGCGGTGTACCGGGGCGAGCAGCAGCGGCCTTTGGTGCCTGTAGAGCGGCTCTTGGCCCGCGCCAACCAGGCGCTCGAAACGCTCGAGGGTTACCGCGACCGCCTGGACGTGGTGACCAACGCGCTTTCGGCGCTCGAAGTCGAAGACATGGTGACGACCCGCGATGTCGTAACTGTGCTCCAGCGCACTGAGATGGTGCGGCGGATCGCCGAGGAAGTCGACGGTTACAGCATCGAGCTGGGGACCGACAGCCGGCTGGTCAGGCTGCAGCTCGAAGAGATGCTTGCCGGCGTCGAGGAGGAACGGCGTCAGATTTTGCGCGATTACCTGCCACCGGACCTGGAGTGGGACGTGGGGGACGCTCTCGTCGCGCTGAGCCACCTCTCGACGGACCGTTTGCTCGACCTCTCAAAGGTGGCCAGCGTCCTGCGCATCGGAGCGCCCAGCTCGGACTTGGAAAGCACCCTGCGCCCCTACGGTTACCGGCTCCTCTCCAAGATCCCTCGGCTCCCGGACCAGGTAGTCCACAACATCGTCGCCCGGTACGGAGGCCTCCAGCAGGTGCTCCGGGCCAGTGTCGAGGACCTCGACAAAGTAGAAGGCATAGAGGTCGCGGGTGCCCATTTCGTGAAGGAAGGGCTCGCCCGGTTGGCTGAGACAAGCATCCTCGACCGGCTCGGCTGAGGCCGGCTCAACGCTCTAGGGCGCGGCGCGTGCACTTTACGGGTGGGCCGCGCAGATCGTTTGGAAACGGCTCCCGAAAAGTCCTACCCTGGATATCAGGCAAATCAGCTCTACCACCATTGGAGATGCATGGCGTTTGACGTTGGGGACAAGGTCGTATATCCCCATCACGGAGCAGCGGTCGTTGAGAGGCGGGAATTGCGGGCGGACTTCGGCGAGCAGCGCGAGTACCTGGTCCTCCGCTTGGCTTACGGGGATTTGACGCTGAAAGTCCCGGTGGACTCGATGGCTGATGTCGGGATCAGGGAAGTCATCAACGACGAAGAAGTCGAAGAGGTCTTCGCTGTGCTGCGTAAAAAAGACGTCCGCATGCCGACTAACTGGTCTCGGCGCTATAAGAACCACGTCGAAAAGCTCAAGTCCGGGGACATTTACCAGGTGGCAGAAGTCGTGCGGAACCTCTCCAACCGAGACAAGGACAAGGGTCTTTCGGCAGGTGAGAAGCGGATGCTCAACCGCGCCCGCCAGATCCTTGTCTCGGAGCTGACCTTCGCGATCGGTGTCTCCGAAGCCGAGGCGGAAAAGAAGCTCGACGAAGCACTTCCCTAGTGACCGCTGGTGGCTCGGTCTGGGCCGTCATAGTTGCTGCGGGCAGCGGTAGCCGCTTTGGAGGTCACAAACAGTTCGCGACCCTTGGGGGGCGTGAGGTAGCCGAGTGGTCGATCACAGCGGCTGCGCGCTGTTGCGACGGTACCGTGCTCGTAGTCCCACGAGGAGCGTCTCCCGGCTGCGCTCCCATGGTCTCACGAGTTGTCAGCGGTGGGCCCACTCGGCCCGCGTCGGTCCGTGCCGGCCTCGGCGCCGTACCGGTGCAAGCGCGCTTCGTCGTAGTCCACGATGCCGCCCGGCCCCTCGCCAGCGACCAGGTCTGGCGGGCCGTGATCTCGGCAGTGCGCGAGGGCGCCGACGCGGCGGTGCCGTGTTTGCCGGTGACGGACACCATCAAGCAGCTCCAGCCTGACGGGCGCCTGCTCACGCTGCAACGTTCCCTGCTGTTTGCCGCACAGACCCCTCAGGCCTTCCTCGCCGAGAGCTTGCGGGCAGCCCACGCCGGTGGAGGGGAAGCAACTGACGACGCCTCTTTGGTGGAAGCTCTTGGCGGCACCGTGGTACAGGTGCCGGGGGACGCTACCAACTTCAAGCTAACCACGGGTTGGGACCTCCTCGTTGCTGAGGCGCTCGTGTCAGGGGGGGAGCTCAAACCAGGGAAGCTGGCTGAGCGCAGCGGCGGGGTGCTGGGCGGCGACCAGTGACCTGGCGAATAGGCCAGGGTTTTGACATCCACCCTTTCTCGGACGACCCGGCTCGACCGCTTGTCTTGGGTGGGGTCCTGGTCGAGGGACGAGGCCTGCGGGGCCACAGCGACGCCGATGTCGTGTGCCATGCGATCACCGATGCGCTCCTCGGTGCGGCTGGGCTTGGCGACATCGGCATGATGTTCCCAGACACGGACGAGCGTTGGGCCGGAGCTAACAGCGTTGTCCTGCTCGGCGCTGCCAGTGGCCGCCTCGCGGGGTCCTGGAGGACGGCCAACGTCGATTGCACGGTGATCGCCGAGAGCCCTCACTTGGCTAGTTACCGGGAGAAAATGCAAGACAAGCTTTCCCAAGTGCTGGCTGCGCCCGTATCTGTCAAGGCCAAACGGGGGGAGGGTTTGGGCGCTCTCGGGCGCAGGGAAGGCATCGCCTGCCTCGCTGTCGCCCTCCTTGAAGCGCTATGAAGCCAGCGAGGGGGACCGCTGAACGAGCTGCGGGCGGGACCGCGAGAGGGAACGGCCTCGACTTGCGCCGGGCAGCCGCCCAGCTCGGCGGCGAGCAGGTCGAAGGCCATCACGCCGTCCGCGCCCTTTTCTCTGCAGGCAAGCGGCGGGCAACCCGCCTCTGGGTAGCCGAGCCGCGATCGTCCGCAAGCGCGCTGGCGGAAATTGTCGAGCTCGCTCGGAGCCAACGAACGCGGGTCGACTTCAAAAGTACAGCGCAGCTGGCCTCGGCCTCTTTGACGGCGGCGCCTCAGGGGGTGATCGCCTGGGCAAGCCCGGTACGAGCGGTCTCACTGGACGGGCTAGTGGAGACGTCCCGGCCGGTCCCCTTCTTGGTCGTGCTCGATGGCGTCACCGACCCAGGCAATTTTGGCGCCCTCTTACGCAGCGCCGCTTGCGCAGGCGCGACAGGCGTCATCATCAGGCGGCACAGGGCGGCCCCCCTCACGGCGGCTGCTATGAAGGCAGCTGCCGGGGCGGCGGAGGTGCTCCCGATAGCGCAGGTACCCGGGATCCCAGCTGCCCTCGGGACGCTCGCGAAAGCCGGCATCTGGGTTGCCGGACTGGAGCCCGGAGCTGGCGAAAGCATCTGGTCGAGCCCGCTGCTCGATGGCCCGGTTGCCATCGTGCTCGGCTCTGAGGGTGAAGGCCTCTCCCGCCTGGTCCGCGAGCGCTGTGATTCGCTCCTCGAGGTCCCCCAAGCGCAAGTGCTCGGCTCGCTCAACGTCTCGGCGGCTGCGGCAGTGGGCTGTTTCGAGGTGGCCCGGCGACGGCTGGGGCGCGGCGACCCAAAGGCCGGGCCCGAAAATGTCCAGGAATTTGGCTGCTGATCAACGCCTATTGCAACACCTACCAGTAGAATTGCGAGAAGCAAAAGCAGTAAGGTCGCTCATCGAGCGCCTTCTGGCCGCCCGTCAGGAGCGCTCGTCTGCCTCCGTCACGTACTCCCAGTCGACGAGGTCCCGGCGCTCAATCACCACGGGGGCTTCACGGTCTTTGGAGAGCTCTCGTGCACGCTCCTCGGCGGCATCGTCGTCTGCGAGTTCGCGGGTCTCGATCTCGGCGCCACCTGGCTCGGAGAAGCGGTAAAGAGGAGTGCTGCCGGCTGGGGGACCGCTGTAGGTCATGACGCGATCGTACTGTCCAACCCGCCTCGTCCGGCTCTTTCATGAGGTTGCAGTTCTGCCACAGTCCTGATGCGGTGACGGTGATAGGCGAGGCGCGAGGCTAAAGAGACACCCCTACCTGGTCGCGATTACGCCAGCGCGGCTACAGAAATAGGGCTGAAGAGCACCGACGGGAGTACCTATTCGCTGGCAGTGAGATTCGATCCACACCAAACGTGGGTCCCGGCTCGGCGCGGCCAAGACGAGGTGGAACTTTCGGGCCAGGATATCGGCCTTAATTTGCGCCAAACTGGGTGCCGGTATTGTCCCGCTGAAGCCACCGATGGGGAGGGCTTCTTGCCCGCTCACCATGATGAAAACCGACGCCACGGCTGAGGTCTGCACTGCCAGTAAGTAGGGGGCGCCAAATTGGAGGCGGTCAAGGGCAGGAATGGTCGCGGCGACCAAACGCGGAGTCGCGATGAAAAGTTGGCGTAGCCCCTTGGCGGTGACAGCCGGCTCAAAGGGGGTGTCGAACGCGCCCCGGCCGTCGAGGACCAATTGGGCACATGCTACGGCGGGGATCGCGAGGATGGCCGCCGTGCCCATGGCAATGGCCGTTTGCAGCGCCACCAACCTCCGTCCGGGGCCCGTGGATGTGACCAACATCACCAGTGCTGCTAAGCCGAGAACTGCGGCCACGGGCCAGAGCCACGCGGGGACGGGCCCGGGAGCGGTCTGCGAAAGCCAGATGCTGTAACCGACAGAGCCGGCGACCACCAAAACGGCAATCAAGCGCGGCGGGCCCAAAGATGCCCGCAGCTGCGCGCTTCGCTCCTTCAGTTCCACAACGCCCCCGGCGAGGATTGCCGCGATAGGAGGAGAAAGTGCCGCTGTGTAATAGGCATTGATCGTTGACGTAACCGAGAAGACGACCACCATCGTGGCCAACCACCCTGTCCAAAGAACGTAGAAGCGGCGCCGGCGGGTGAAAAGGCCTGTCGCGCCGACGGCCAGGGCAGCCGGTAGCAGCCAACCTGTGTCGCGCCCGAGCTCGCCCTGGAACAACCTGTCCCAACTGGGCGCAGGGCCTGTTGTCAGGGGGAGCTTCAAGCCCTGCCCGGCAAGAAGCTGGAGGGGCGTCTGCTGCCCGAAGCGGCCGAACCCGTTGTAAACAAAGACCTGGTCGAAGATCGAATCATGCGCGCTCCCATCGACATAGGGGCGGTTTGGACCTGGGACCACCGTCACGATCGTCATCCAGGCCAACGACAAGATGGCGGCAACCAACCCCCCGGCGACCAATTGCCGGGCCCGGCGCCCTGCGCCCGCACGCTCGCCCAGGAGGTAGGCCAAGCCGAAGGCGGGAAGGAGCATCCACGCTTCGATCATTTTTGTCTGGAAGGCGAGCCCGACCCATATACCCGCCATCACGACGTGCCGCGACCGGCCGGACATGAGGGCTGCGGTCAGGGAGTTGGCTGCCAAGACAAGCAAAAGTGTCATGGCTGTGTCCGAGATATTGCCCCGGTTGAGCGCCACCGTCGCCGGGCTGGCGGCGAGGACGACTGCGGCGAGGAGGCCAGCCTCAGGCCCCATAAGCCGTTCCACGGCGCGATAAAGCACGGCCACGGCGACGACGCCCTCGAGCACTTGGGGCAACACCACCGACCAGGTGTGGAACCCGAGGATCCACACGAGCGCCGCCTGCACCCAGAACGCGCCCGGCAACTTGTCCAGTGTGATCGTCCCGGCAGGGTCGAAGCTCCCGAAGAAGAAGTTGTGCCAGCTCATGGACATGCTCCGCACAGCCGCCGCATAGTACGGCTCGAGGGGGTCGCGGTTGATCGCCCAGGCGTAGGAGAGCGCGGCGAGGCTGATGACGCCGGCCATGAGGGCCCTTACCCGGCGGGTGAGCCTCTCGGTCTCGCTCCCGCTCGCGACCACCTCGTCACGAGCAGCATCGCTTCCACCGGCTGGAGGAGCTAAGGCCGCCATACCCCGAAAGCTATCGGGCGCTCACCAAAAAGGGGCTTGAGGGACACCGTCCGATGCTGCTGGCCGCCACAGGAGCTCAGGGGGCCCCGAACCGACAGGGCGGCATTAGTGCCGCGGCTCCCACGCCGCCTCCTCACCGGCAATGTCCTGGAGCAGGTTGCCCAGGGTGAGGCCGAACTCGTAGCCGTGGTAGCCCCACGCCGGGCCGGTGCCGCCAAGGTTGCTCACTACTTTGAGGTTCACGAGAGGCCGGGTGTGGCTACCCCCGGCCAGGCTCGTGACCTGGAGCCAGGTGGCCCCGTCACCTTGTTCACAGCGCGCCGAATAGAGGCCCGGGTAGGTGACCCAGGGTGTGGGGACCGGCTTTTTGAGCCCGAAATCGATGTAGGGGTCCGGCGCCACCTGGGTGAGCGTGAGGAAGTAAGGGCCGAGGTCGGCGGTGCCGCCGCTCAAGGCAGCCGGGTTGACACAGGCGACCTGTTGGCCGGCCTTAGTGCTCTGGCCGGACTGGAGGCTGACCCCCTGGCCGGGGCGGCCGAAGACGGCGTCGGTGGGCGGTTGCGAAGGATAGGACGAAAAGGCGATGGCGCACCCCGTCGGGTTGCCCGAGGTGCACAAGGGGACCTTGGTGAAGGTGGCGCCGACCGTCTTGCCGGTAGGGACCTGGAGGTTGCCGCCGACGAGGACCGCCACGAGGAGGCGGTGCAGGACCGAGGGTTCGTGGTCCAACTCGGCTGAGATGAGGTGGATGAGCACCGCCGAGCCCTGCGAGTCCCCGACCAGGACGAAAGGCTTGCCCTGGGTATGGGCGAGGAACCAGTCCCAGGCCGGGAGGACGCTCTGGTAGGCGACCTTGAAGGTCGAGCCCATGACCGCCTCGTCGCCGGCCAGGCCTTTCTCCACGCTTGTCCAGGTCTGGGAGCGGTAGGCAGGCTCCCAGACGTCACAGACCCTGGACAGCGGGGCGGCCTGTTCGACCGCGGCGATCACGTCCAAGCGGGTAACCGCCAAGCCGGTATTGGCCGTCTTGGCCAGGCTGTCGGTCGGGTGGACGTAGAAGCAGTCGAACTTCGACGCCAGCGCCGAGAGCGGCCAGGTGGCCGGTTCCCGGGTGCCGGCCGGAGTGATCGCCGTGGCCGCGAGGCTGGACCCGCAGGGGTCGCCCGCCTGGCCTGGCCGGCACACCCAGACGAGGCCTGCGCCCTGGCTGGCCACTTGTCCCGGTACCTCGCTCGCTCCCGCGGGCGGGCTCGCCAAGGGCCAACCCACTGAGACGAGAGCCACGGCCAGGGCGCTCCGGAAGGCTCCTCCTAGGGGCCCGAACCGCGACCTGCTCGGGGTACCCCGGGCCTCTGTTCGGCGAACTCTTTGCATACCCATGACAACTTCCTCCTTGTCTGTGAAGGCGGTCCTCCGTCGAGAGGGGCGCTTTGCTTCCTCGGGCTTCTGTAGTTGTTGCCGGCGCCGGCGCCGTGCACCCGGTGGCGGCCCGAGGTGCTGGCAACCCCGCAAGTTGAAGGCGCCCGTACTCGTCACGACCTCGTCACGAGGCGCTCGCGGTCGAACATGGCCGACGCGGCCCGCCAGCCCCGGCTGTCGACGACGACCAGGCCTGCGGCCAGGCCAAGGGCGACGGGCAGATCCTGGGGAAGCAGGCCGAAAGCCATAAGCGCCGCCACCGCCACAGGTGGGAGGCTGGCGAAGGTCGCCAGCTGCTGGGCCACTCGCACGTCTCGTGAGCGGGCCGAGACGGCGATGCCGACCCAGACGGACCAGCTGGCTATGAGCGGTGTGAAAAGCGCCAGGGCGACCAGCAAGGGCGCCCTGAAGACGGCCGAGGGTACCCCTGGGTGGGCGAAGAGCGCCACGCAGGCCAACACGACGCCGAAGATGGCGTAGGAGATGGCAAGCGTCGGCACGAGGGCGGCGAACGCCTTGCCGAGGAGGAGCTCCTCGTTGCGGACCGGGGTGGTGAGCACGGGCTCGAGCGTCCCCTGCTCGCGCTCTCCCACCACGCAGTAGGCCGTGATGACGGCGGGGACGATGGCCGGCACGAGCAACATGAAGAGCATGGACATGCCCACCTGGCTATTGAGCTGAGCGCTGGGCTGCCCCCCGGGCATCAACAGGATGCTGATGAGCGACCAGGACACGAAGACGGCCGGCAAGGCCGCCATGGTGAAGATCACGAAACGGTTGCGGCGGTAGTCCCTGGACTCCTTACGGGCGATGGCCCGCACGCGGCTCATGTCGATGTTGTTCATTTGTGCAATACCTCCACGTCTTGGTCCACGAACTGCATGTAGACGTCCTCCAGGGAGCGGCGCGACACCGAGATGGACACGACGTCCGCGCCGGAACGCACCAGGGCACGGGCCACTTCGGGGGCAGCTGCTTTCGTGCCGGCCACCGACAGGAGGTAGCTGGAAGCGCCCTCGGCCTGCCAGCCCTCGACCGAGGTGAGAGGGCCGAATACGGCCTCGGGTGAAGGGAGGGGGGCCAGGGTTTCGACCGAGAGCTCCTTTTTGAAGAGCCTGTCCCGGAGCTCGTCGGGGCGCCCGACTGTGCGCAGTGTGGTGGAAAAGATGGCCACCCGGTCGCAGAGCCTCCCCGCCTCCTCCAGGCGGTGGGTGGTGAGGAAGACTGTCACTCCTCGCTTTCGGAGCCCGCTGATCAGCTCGTGGACCTCGTGGGTGGCCACGGGGTCGAGGCCCGAGGTCGGCTCGTCCAAGAAGACGACTTCGGGGTCGTTCAGCAGCGCCCGGGCTAGGGAGGCTCGCTGGCGTAGGCCCTTGGAGAGCGTGCCGCAGGGGTCCTTGGCCCGGCCCTCCATGTTGACCGACTCGAGTGCTTGACCTATGCGCCGGCGCGGGTCAGCCAGCCCGTAGAGGCCGGCGAAGCACTCGAGGTTCTCGTACACGCTCAAGCGGAGGTAGAGCCCGGGCGAGTCGGGCACGACTGAGATGCGCTGGCGGATCTCGACGCCGTTGTCCGGGCTGAGGGGCAAGCCCGCTACCACCGCCGAGCCCGAGGAGGGGGCGATGAGCGTGCCGAGCATGCGCACGGTGGTCGTCTTGCCCGCTCCGTTCGGACCGAGGAACCCGAACACCTCCCCTTTGGCCACGGCGAGCGAGAGGCTGTCGACTGCGGTGCGCTCCCCGAAACGCTTGGAGAGGCCCTGGGTCACGAGGGCCGGCTCCGATGAGGTGCCGCTGGGCGGCCTTGTCTCCTCGACAAGGTGCATGGTAAGTGTGCTGCTCATTAGTGGCTCCTCCTTCCCCTAGCGCGTCCCGGCTTGGCTGAGGAACGAGCCGACCAACGCTGCGAAAGCGGTACCGTCCTGGAACAAGAACCCATGGCCGGCATCGGGGTAGAGCTTGAGCTTCGCCCCCGGGATCACCCGTGCCAGCAGGTGCGCGTTGGCTACGGGGTCGAGGCGGTCAGCGGTCCCGTCGGCGACGAGGGTCGGGACGGCGATCTTGGTGACCAGCCGGCCGGCCGGGTCGCCTCCCGCCCACCACCGGTCGAGCGCCTTGGACTGGGCGCTGTCGACGGCCTGGGGTGCTGGTGGCGCCTTGGGGTAGGCAGAGGTCGCCACTTCATAAGCAAGCTCCGCCCCGACCTGGTTGGCGGGGAAGAGGGCCGTGGGGTCGCTCTTCGCGTCCAGGATGCTCCGGGCGGGGAGCACCACGGCGCCGTTGCCCGGGTAGGGGGCGCAAAGGACCAGGGCGGCCACCTCGTTCGGGTGCAGGACTGCGAGGGCCTGGGCGACCGCGGTGCCCATCGACCAGCCCAGCACGTCGGCTCGCCCCAGGTGCAGGGCATTGATGAAGCTGGCGGTCTGGTCGGCCATGGCGTCGATCGTCAGCGGGGGGGCCAGGTCCTGGGTGGCCCCGATGCCGGCGTTGTCGAAGATGACCACCCGGTGGTGCTGGGCCAAGGCATTGACGAACTGAGGCTCCCAGCCCTCCATCGTCCCGCTCCAGCCGGCGATCATCACCAGTGCTGGGCCGGCCCCGATGGACCGGTAGGCGACCGTGCCGAGCGCGGTGCGTACGGTGTGAACCGGCTCGGAGGCGATCGATACCGAATCAGGGACGGGGGCCGTGGCGCCGGTGGCGGCCTTGGCCACCGCGGCCCGGGCGAAAGCGGCCACGGTGGGCGCCGCAAGTGGCCCCACGTCCAAATAGGACAGGTACCCGTAGTACTTAGCCGTCCGGAAGAGGATGAGGTCGACGTCGGAGCCGCCCTGGGAGCCGGCCACCCTGACCGTCCAGGCATAGGCCGACGAGGCGAGGCCGAGCCGCGCCAGCGCCAAGGGGCCCCCGGTGGCTACCGCCTTGGTGCCTTGGTACACAAAGGTCGCCACCCGGCAGCCGGCGAGGGTGGCGCCGAAGCCCTTCCAGGCTCTCTCGGCTTGCAGACCGCTCGCGAGTGACTCGTGCAGGCTCGGGAGGCCGGCACCCTCGCCGAAGCTGGCGCTGGCGTGGTTCGGCCCGAGCGGGCTCTTGGCCAGGCCCGGCCCGCTCAGCGCGCCCGACGGGCTCATCACCGCCACCAGGGCCGCCCCGCATGCTGAGGTCGTGAGCTGGCCCTTTGCGCTCGTCGCCGGTGCCACCGACCACCCGTAGGGCAGGTCGGCGACCGACAGGAGGTGGCTCCGGAGAGTCGCGCTGAGGGTGGCTGCCTGGGCCGTGCTCCCTAGCCCTGCCGCCAGCAACGCGGCCACAGCCAGCCCAACCCGTGCTAGGACGCCGGGGCGTCCTGGCCGAAGCGCTCGCCCTGTCCCGTGACCGCCCGCACGAGCGGGCCGGCCCCTCCAGGCACCTTCTTTGTGCTGCTTGCTCATGGGGACCTCCTAGTCCATGCCGGCCGCACTGGCTAGCTCTATCATCTCAAAGTGATATCATATCGATCGCATGAGGTCAAGCCGCAACTTCGAAGAGCACTCCCGAACAGGGAAGAGCACTCCCGAACAGGTCGGTGGCTACCGGGAGCCGAGCGGCCGCAGGCTGACGGCGGAGCACCCCGGGGCCGGGGATCTCAGGTACAAAGTGCCAGTGCCGGACGCCCAGCCCGAGAGCTGGCCGGGCCCTGAACTACCTCTGCGCTGCTTGCTCAGCCGTTTCGCGGGCCCCCTTATGGCGGCGCACCGCCTCGCGGAGCAACCACTCGACTTGGGCGTTGACCGAGCGCAGGTCGGTGGCGGCCCAGCGTTCGAGCTCGGCCCACAGCTCGGGGTCGATGCGCAGCAGGAACTGCTTGCGAGCCGTCACACGGCCCTCACTGGTAGAGCGTGCCGGTGTTGACGATCGGGCTGACCTGGGACTCACCGCAGAGCACCACCATCAGGTTGCTTACCATGGCGGCCTTTCTTTCTTCGTCGAGGTCGACGAGGTTCCTCTCGCTGAACATGTGCAGCGCCTGGTCGACCATGCCGACAGCGCCCTGGACGATCTTCTGGCGGGCGGCGATGACAGCCTCGGCCTGCTGGCGGCGCAGCATGGCCTGGGCGATCTCGGGTGCGTAAGCGAGGTGCGTGAGGCGGGCCTCGTCGACGGCGACGCCCGCTTTGACCAGGCGCTGGCCGAGCTCGGCCTTGAGCGCGTCGGAGACCTGGTCGACGTTGCCGCGCAAGGTGAGCGTGCTCTCCTCTCCTTCGCCGTGGTCGTAGGGGTAAGAGGTGGCCAGGTGCCTGAGCGAGGTCTCGCTCTGCATGTCGACGTAAGCTTCGAAGTCGTCCACGTCGAAGATCGCCTGGGCCGTGTCGGCGACGTGCCAGACGACCACCGCAGCGATGTCGACCGGGTTGCCGGAGCGGTCGTTCACCTTTAGGCGTTCGCCGTTGAGGGTCCGGGCGCGCAGCGAGATCTTGTAGCGGGGCACACGCCGCGCCGCCTGGGCACTGCCCGGGTCGCGACGTCCGAGCGGGCGCGACCGCCTACCAGTGGAACCGTTGCTGAACAACGGGTTGCCCCATAAGAACCCGACCTGGCGCGTAGTGCCCTTGTAGCGCCCGAAGAGGATCAGCACCCTCGCCTCGTTGGGCTGCAAGGTGAAAAAGCCGAGCGAAGACAGCACCGCCAGGGCAATTGCGCCGAGCCCGGTCCAGACCTCCCAGCGGGCGCCGCGGGCGAGCATCACCGAGCCGAAGACGTACAACGCGATGGTCAGGACCAGCACCGGCCAGCCCGGCCACACCCTTGCTTCTCGTTCTTTGCTCATGCGAGCCTCCGTTGGTCCGTGCCAGCTCCGTGCCGGCTGTTCGTTATCTTAGCAGTAGCTTTATGATAGCATCCTGCGATGGGGCCGGGGAAGGGGCCAAGGGCCGTTTGCCGGCAGTGACCTTTGCCGACGCTCGATGAGCCCGGGGAGCCGGTACAGGCGCGCGCAGGCTGCCTACCAGGAAAAACCCGCCGAGCCCGGGAAGAGAGTCGAACTCATATCGCCTGATTACAAGGCAGGTGCTCTGCCGTTGAGCTACCCGGGCGAGGTACTGGTCTAGGCGGCACCTCTAAACCGCTTAATGAGGTTAGCCGTCGGGATCTCACCTGCCACCCTGAGACTGGCTCCCTGGGGTAGGTTCCTTGCCATGGGCCCGCGCGAGGTGGCAGGGTAGGCCCGTGGCACTTTGCGAACGTGACTGCGCGCTGCTCGATATCGAGCGCACGTGGTGGCTCGAAGGGCGGAGCAAGACAGAGGTGGTCCGCGCGCGGTTGCGGTTGTCGCTCTCCCGGTACAACCAACTTCTCTCCGACCTCCTCAACAACGCTGAAGCCGAGGCGTACGACCCGCTGGTCGTCCGAAGGCTGAAGCGGGCGAGAGAGCGGCGGCGGTGGGCGACGATGGGGGTGCGGCCGGCGAGCGACCGGCGCCCCCGGTGAGCGCGGCAAGCTCCTCAGGTCAAGCCGGCGCGACGGGGCCAGCCGGCCCGTCGGGCCGGGCGGGCGGGTCAGGCCGAGGTGGAGCAAGCGGACGCCCCTCTGAGCCCAGTCGCCTCCTCCGAGGCGCGCTCGTGCTCGCGGCTGCGGTCGTCATCGCTGTCCTCGTGCTCGCACGCATGAGCGGAGCACCGAGCCCGGCCGCCAGCGCCGCAAAGCACCCGACAACGGCGGCGACTACGACTACGAGGGGTCAGCACACCTCGGGGGCACCGACCACCATGCCTGGTCGGAGCTCTTTGACAACCACATCCACCCAGCCGACGACGACAACGACCACCGTGCCCCCCTCGAGCGTCCTTGTTCAAGTCTTGAACGGGTGGACGACGCTGCACGCCGCCCTCTACTACAAGAACCAGCTTGCCAAGTACGGCTACGACCTCCGAACGCCCCTTGACGCGGCCACGAGCGACAACACGGTTTCGGAAGTGTTTTACGAGCATCCCCAGTACGCAGCGAGCGCGTTGGCAGTGGCCAGCGAGATCGGGGTCACATCAAGCGACGTGGTGGCACCGACGACGGCCAACGACTCTGCGCTGACTGCCAGCACCCAGGCCTCTTCGGACGTGATCGTCCTCGTGGGTGAGGACATTTCCGGAAGGGTGCCGGAGAACTATCAGGGGTAGCCTTCCGAGGGCGTTCACCATGGACTGGCGGCCTTGGGTAGACGCGCCCTCTCGTTCGGGGGTCATTACCGACTTTGACGGGACGCTTGCCCCGATCGTGGACGACCCCGCAGCTGCGCGGCCCCTCCGGGGCGCCGTGGGGGCCCTCTCTGCCGTAGCGAAGAAACTCGCAGTCGTGGCGGTCGTCTCAGGCCGGCCGGTCGACTACCTCGTCCAGCATTTCGGCGAGGCACCGGGACTGGTCCTCGTTGGCATGCACGGCTTGGAACGCCAACAAAACGGGGAGCGCGGTGTCTCGGGCCCGGCTCTCGAATGGAGGCCAGTCGTCTCCCGCGTGGCCGATCTGGCAGAGACCGAAGCGCCCGACGGTGTCGAGGTTGAGCGAAAAGGCCTATCACTTACCCTGCACGCCCGCGGGGCTCCTCAGGCGATGCCGTGGGTGAGCACCTGGGCCAAACGCCAGGCGCAAACCTCGGGCCTTCGTGCCCAGCCTGGCAAGATGTCAGTCGAGCTCCTGCCTCCCGTGCAAGCCGACAAAGGTACGGTCGTCGAGGAGCTTGCTCGGGGCTTGCAAGCCGTTTGTTTTTTTGGCGACGACATCGGCGACTTGCCTGCATTTGCCGCCCTCCGTCGCCTGAGAGCCTCGGGTCTAGGGGGGTTCGGTATCGCCGTGGCCAGCAGAGAGCAGCCGGAGGAGCTTGCCGGTGCGGCTGACCTGGTGGTCGACAGCCCAGAGGCGGTCGTGGAGATGCTGCAAACTTTGGCGGCGGCCTTGACAGGTAGCGACAAAGAGCCGCCCCCCTTTACAGGTAGCCACCCGGCGCGGGTGCCGGGTCAAGGCGCGTGAGCTTGCGCAACGCGTTCGGCCAGCTCTCTTAGCTGGTCGCGGAGCACCGGGGGGCGCAGGACCTCAAAGGGTAGGCCGAGCCCGATGAGGTAACCGGCAAGCCAGCCAATTTCGTCCGTACCGATCCTTACGAGCGACCCGTCCCCGTCCTGCTCGACTGTGCCGACGTTGGGCCCCACGCGCTTGGACACCTCTCCCGCGGGTGCAGCGACGCGGATCTCGGCGACATAGCGGTAGGTCGTCGCGCTTAGCGCTGCTGCGACGAGGCGGCTTGCGTCTTCCAGCGGGCGTGGCACGAACATATGCCCCGTCAAGCGCACTTGGCTCACCCGGTCGACCCGGAAGGTCCGCCAGTCGCGGCGCTCGAGGTCGAAAGCAACCAGGTACCAAAGCCGTGTCGTCGCCACCAACCGGTAAGGCTCCGCACGCCGCGCGCTCTCGGCGCCGTCGCGAGCTCTGTAGTTGAAAGACACCAGCTCGTGGCCGTCGCAAGCTTGGGCGAGCGAAGCCAGCTCCGCCACGGGGACCGGCTCGGGTGGCCTTGCGAGAGGCACGGTAGCCGCTCGGAGCGCTTTGACCTGTCTCTGAAGCTTTGGGGGCAGCAGCCGGTCGACCCGGGCGAGCGTCGCAAGCGTTGCGCGCTCAATCCCGGGCACAGCCATGCTCGCTGACACTCCGAGCAGCACGGCGACGGCGACGGCCTCCTGCTCGTCCAGGAGCAATGGCGGCATCTCGTTGCCGGTCCCGAGCCGGTACCCGCCGGTCGTGCCAGGGGTGCTCTCGACGACGTAGCCCAAACCTCGGATCCTGTCGATGTCGCGCCGAACGGTGCGCACGTCCACGCTCAAGCGCTGCGCGAGCTCGGGCCCAGTCCATGTAACCCTGCGCTGCAGGAGAGAAAGGAGCTCGAGGAGCCGGCCCGCGGTTTCTGGCACGAGACCATTATCTTTTGCCATTGAGGGCTGGACCTGTCCTGGACGGTGGGCAGGCTGTTGACATGATCAACCCGAACCTCATCGAGACGCTGGCACGGGCGCAACGCCGCCAGCTCGAGGCTGACCTGGTGCCGGTGGCGGTGCGGCCACGAGGCGCCGTTCCCCGCCACCGGCACTTGCGGGGGCCCGCGCTCGGGTGGTTGGTCCTGCCGATGGCGCGGCTCGTCAACTTTGGCCGTGGCACCCGGCCACAGCTCGGCTAACGGTCCCGGGACGGCCCGGAGCAAGCCAACCGCCTCAGGGCGGTAATTTCGGCCTGTGCACCTGGAGCTCCGGCCGCTCGACCCCCATGCATCGACCGGTGTGACAGGACCGAAGTGTTCATGGTCGAGGTCGACGACCGGGCCATTGGGATGGTGCAGCGCTACCTGTTGAGTGACTTGGCGCCGCCACCCCTGCGTGGATGAAGTTGTCGCCTCGGTGGCTTCTGGTAACCGCCGTTCTTGGCGTGCGCTCGAAAAAGCCCCACCGGTTCTGCGCGCGTGTGGGAGGGCGAGATCGTCTCGGAGGGCCCGAGCGACCAAGGCCCGAGTTTTGTGTACACGTGCAAACGCCCGGGAGCCTAAGCCTTGAGCACTCCCGCTCGCTGAAGCCCAACGCGCATAACGGTGGCTGCCTGAGGCGCGAGCTCAGCAAGAGGGCGGTTCCGGTGGCGCCGCTCGCCAAGGTCGGACTCGGCTATCGCGTCCGGGCCGTACTCGCGAGCGACGTCGATGAGCATGCCCAGCTCGACTCCGTAGCCATCCTCGTACGTGAGCCCGCTGAGCACGCCCCGCCAAGCTGCCGCCTCGCCCGCGAGAGGTTGGCGGAGCGCCGAAAGCTCGGGGAAATATAGGCCGATGAGCGGCTTGGCTACGAGCTCAGTGACCCTGCCGCCCTCGCCCACCTGGCCGTCCAGGGGCCTCCGGTAAGCGCCTTTCACGAGAGCTGTGCCAGGTTCGGTGAGAAGGGGCCCCGTGAGCCCGAGCACAAACCTTGCGCTGAAGTCGTATATGTCGCCGTCGCAGTACATGACGATGTCCCCGCTTGTGGCGAGAAGCCCCTGTCGCATCGCTTCGCCTTTGCCCGAGGTAACGGCGAGGCTGAGGACTGTGGCGCCGGCGGTCTCGGCCTCCTTGGCAGTAGCGTCCGTGGAACCGTCGTCGACGACGAGGAGCTCGTCGACGAGGTGATGACGGCTCATCAAGTCCTCGCCGATGCAGCTGACGACGTCGCCGATCGTCGCCTCCTCGTTGAAAGCCGGGATGCAAACCGAGATCGTCGCGCCACGAGCCGCTTTGGCCTCCATCACCAAAGGCGCGCTGAAAGATCGCCAATCGAAGCGACGTAGCACCAGCTCACTCTGCCACGTGCGGGCTGGCAACAGGTCCGGGCTTTATGCGCTGGCACGTTGGACCGGGGAGACCTAACATGGAGCTGATCATCCAGAGCGGCTGAGGGACGGGCCCGTTGACGCCGCGGCAACCGGTAGACCGGCAGCAGGCAAGAGAGCGAGCCGGGCGCATGGTGCCAATGCCCGAGACGATGAGGAGGCCAAGTTGCCCTTCGTAGAAGGTCTTCGCTGCCGTGAGTGCGCGCGCAGCTATCCCGCTGAGGCACTTCACGTGTGTGAATGGTGCTTCGGCCCGCTCGAGGTGGCTTACGACTACGAGGCGATCGCTGCCAACATTTCGCGACAGAAGGTCGCGGCCGGCCCGAAGACGATCTGGCGCTATGCCGATTTGCTCCCCGCGAGCGCCGAGGGTGCGGTCGACCTCGGAGCGGGCCTCACCCCGCTGTTGCGCGCCGACCGCCTCGGCGCCGAGCTCGGGCTCTTGGACCTATGGCTGAAGAACGACACTGTCAACCCGACTGGCTCCTTCAAGGACAGGGTGGTCTCGGTTGCTCTTACCCGCGCCCGCGAGCTCGGGTTCAAGGTCGCCGCCTGTGCTTCTACTGGCAACCTCGCGAATTCGGTTGCTGCCCACGCTGCCCGCGCCGGCATGCGCTCCGTGGTTTGCATACCTGCCGACCTTGAACGCCAAAAGGTCGTTACGACGGCGGTCTTCGGTGGGCACTTGATGGCGCTGGAGGGCAATTACGACGACGTCAACCGGCTCTGCGCCGAGCTCGCAAGTGAGCACCCGAGCTGGGCTTTCGTCAATGTCAATGTCCGCAGCTACTACGCCGAGGGCTCCAAGACGCTCGCTTTCGAGGTAGCCGAGCAGCTTGGTTGGCGGGCACCGGACCACGTGGTCGTGCCGGTGGCCTCTGGCAGCCAGCTCACCAAGGTCGCAAAGGGATTTCGCGAGCTTTTCAAGGTTGGGCTCCTTGATGAGGAGCCGCATGTGCGCATCTCGGGAGCGCAGGCGCTTGGCTGCGCTCCGGTAGCAGCCGCGTTCGAGGCGGGGGCAGAGTTTGTAAAGCCCGTCAAGCCGAGGGGTATCGCAAAGTCGCTTGCGATCGGGAACCCAGCGGATGGAGGGTACGCGCTCGAGGAGGTCCGCAGGTCGGGCGGTGCGGTCGGGGCTGTGAGCGACGAAGAGATCGTCGAGGGCATCAGGCTCTTGGCTCGCACTGAAGGGATCTTCGCCGAGACGGCTGGAGGGGTGACCGTGGCGGTCCTAGCCAAGCTTGCCGCCTCTGGGGCAGTCAGGGCGAATGAACGTGTAGTCGCCTTCATCACAGGCAACGGGTTGAAGACCCTCGACGCGGTCGCGAGCCAGTGTGGGCCGACAGCTACAGTGGCGCCCAACCTCGAAGCCTTCCACGCCGCCATCAACCTGGGAGATCTGCAATGAGCGTCAAAGTCCGTATCCCGACACAGCTGAGGGCCCTCGCGGGTGGGGCTGGGGAGGTCGAGGTCGAGGGGACGACCGTGGGGGAGGCTCTCAAGGCGCTCGACGCGGCCCATCCCGGCTTCGCTGAGCGGCTCTTCGATGACAACGGGGACCTGCGCCGTTTCGTGAACGTGTTCATGGGGGAGGAAGACATCAGGTTCCTGGACGGCCTGGGCACGCCGGTGCCCGCTGGCGTTGTCGTCTCCGTCGTGCCTGCAGTTGCCGGCGGCTGAGCTTTCGCCCGCCTTGCCGGGGTAAACCTGAAATTTCGCTTTCGTGCCCTGAACAGCTTGCGCGCGATGCCTTCCTTACGCTGTACTGTTAGCACTCGACGTGTGTGAGTGCTAACGCAGGAGGGGGCCGGCCGAGCCGGCCCAGCCCAACGGAGGAGCTACAGACCGATGGCCAAGCTGATTGCTTTTGACGAACAGGCCCGCCGGGCCCTCGAGAAGGGGATGAACCAGCTAGCTGACGCGGTGCGCGTCACGCTGGGCCCCAAGGGGCGCAACGTGGTCCTGGAGAAGAAGTGGGGCGCGCCCACCATCACCAATGATGGCGTGTCCATCGCCAAAGAGATCGAGCTCGAGGACCCTTACGAAAAAGTTGGGGCTGAGCTGGTCAAGGAAGTGGCGAAAAAGACAGACGACGTCGCCGGCGACGGGACTACGACTGCAACGGTCCTCGCGTGGGCGATGGTCCACGAAGGCCTGCGCAACGTTGCCGCCGGTGCCAACCCGATGTCACTTCGCCGTGGCATCGACGCAGCGGTCGAGACGGCCGTGAACAACTTGAAGGAGCTCGCCCGCGAGACCGAGACCAAGGGCCAGATTGCCCAGGTTGCCGGGATTTCGGCCGCTGACCCCGAGATCGGCGAGCTGATCTCCGAAGCCATCGACAAAGTCGGCAAAGACGGCGTTGTCACCGTGGAGGAGTCTCAGACCTTCGGCATGGACCTCGAGCTGGTCGAGGGCATGCGTTTCGACAAGGGCTATGTTTCGGCCCACTTCGTGACCGACCCCGAGCGGATGGAGGCGGTGCTCGAGGACCCCTACATCCTGCTCTTCGGGGCGAAGATCTCCGCTGTTAGGGACCTGCTCCCGCTGCTCGAAAAGGTCATGCAGGCGAGCCGCCCGCTCGTGGTCATAGCCGAGGACGTCGAAGGCGAGGCCCTGGCAACGCTCATCGTGAACAAGATCCGCGGCACTTTCCGCTCCGTGGCGGTAAAGGCTCCCGGGTTCGGCGAGCGCCGCAAGGCCATGCTCCAGGACATGGCGATCCTGACCGGCGGCCAGGTGATCTCCGAAGAGGTCGGCCTCAAGCTCGAAAATGCCACTCTTGACCTTCTCGGCCGTGCTCGCAAGGTCGTCGTCACCAAGGACGAGACCACCGTCGTCGAGGGCGCCGGGAGCGACGCCGACATCAAGGGGCGCATCGCTCAGATCAAGACTGAGATCGAGAACACCGACTCGGACTACGACCGTGAGAAGCTCCAGGAGCGCCTCGCCAAGCTCGCCGGCGGCGTGGCGGTCATCAAGGTCGGTGCCGCTACCGAGGTCGAGCTGAAGGAAAAGAAGCACCGCATCGAGGACGCTGTCTCGACGACGAAAGCCGCCGTGGAAGAGGGCGTAGTGCCTGGTGGTGGTGTCGCGTTGCTCCGTGCACAGTCCGCCATCCTCGACAAGGCCGAGAAGCTGGAAGGCGACGAGTCCGTCGGCGCCCGCATCGTCGCACGCTCCGTCGAGGAGCCCCTCAAGCAGATCGCCGTCAACGCCGGCCTCGAGGGTGGAGTCGTCGTGGAGCGTGTCCGAAACCTCCCGGTCAACGAGGGCCTCAATGCCGCCACCGGCCAGTACGAGGACCTCTTCAAGGCCGGTGTGATCGACGCTGTCAAGGTGACTCGTTCGGCTCTGCAAAACGCCGCCTCGATCGTCGGGCTTTTCTTGACCACGGAAGCGGTCATCGTTGACAAACCCGAAGAGAAAGCCCCCGTCGGAGCAGGCGGCGGCGGCGCTGGCATGGACGACTTCTAAGCAGTCCCGCCAAGATGAAGGGGCGCCTCTCTGGGGCGCCCCTTTTTTTTCGCCCTAGCATGTTGGCGATGAGCTTGGGAGCATTACAAGTCGCCGACGGTTGGGGTGTCCTCCACCTGTTTTGCAAAACGGCGCCGATAACAGACGCCGAAGCGGTCATCGCCGGCGTAAAAAGCGCCCGGGAAGATGGCCAGCAAGTGGTGTCTTTTGCGCTCCTCGGGCACAAAGCAGACCTGGGTTTCATGCTCCTGGGCCCGGATTTCAGCGCCTTGCGCCAGGCGCAGAGCGCCATTGTGCGCGCGTCGGGCCTCGAACTTGCCTCCTCGTACCTTTCGCTGACGGAGGTCTCCGAGTACGCGCGGGGACTACCGTCCCAGCGCCTAGAGGCAAGGCTGCACCCGGTGCTGCCCCCTGAGGGAAAGAGAGCGATCTGTTTCTACCCGATGTCCAAACGCCGCGACGGCGAGGACAACTGGTACCGCATTGATTACGAGCGCCGCCTCTCGCTTATGCACGAGCATGGCGCAAGCGGGCGGCGCTTCGCAGGGCGCGTCCTGCAACTGGTCACGGGCTCAACCGGCCTCGATGATTACGAGTGGGGCGTGACACTTTTCGCTACAACTCCCGAAGACCTCAAGCAATGTGTCCACACCATGCGCTTCGATGAAGTCTCCGCGAGGTATGCAGACTTCGGGCCTTTTTACACCGGTGTTGTTGGCTCGGTCGAAGAGGTCCTCAGCGCTTGCGGCCTCGCGCCGTGAGCTCGGCGACGGGCGGGGAAGCGCTGCCGGAGCTTGGGTTTTTACGTGCGCGGCTCAAAGGTCTGCGGCGAGTCGTGGTCGCTTTTAGCGGCGGGGCCGATTCGGCTCTCCTCGCCTGGGTCGCGAACGACGAGCTCGGGCCCGAGGCTGCGCTGGCCGTCACGGCCGTGTCGGCCTCGTTGGCCGGCTCGGAGCTGCAGGATTGCCGCCAGCTCGCTGCGGAATGGCGCCTCAACTACCGCGAGGTCGAGACTCAAGAGGTGAGGAGGCCGGGCTACGTTGCCAACGGGGCCGACCGCTGCTGGTATTGCAAGGACGAGCTCATGCAGTCGCTCGTGCCGCTCGCCGGGCGCGCGAGCGCAACGATAGTTCTCGGTGTCAACGTCGATGACCTTTCCGATCACCGGCCGGGGCAGGACGCTGCCCGGAAGGCCGGCGCGTTGTTCCCCTTGGTAGAAGCCGGTTTTACGAAGAGCGCTGTCCGCAGGACATCTCTCGCACTCGGCTTGCGCACCTGGGACAAGCCCGCCGCCGCGTGCCTTGCATCTCGCGTGCCGTATGGGACGCCGGTCAACCTGAGCACCTTGGAGATGGTGGCGCGTGCGGAAGCCTCCTTGCGGGGGCTTGGTTTCCGGTCCGGGTTGCGCGTGCGCCACTATGGCGACCTGGCACGGGTGGAGCTCCCGCTGGAGGATCTGGCACGCGCACTCGGCTTGCGCGAAGAAGTCGTGAGAGCTGTGCGCTCAGCCGGTTACAGGTATGTAACACTCGACCTGGAGGGCCTGCGCTCAGGTAACTTGAACGCCGCTTTGGCCTCGGCGAGCACGCTCGCTGCGCCCGGAAAGGAGGTACCGGCATGACGACAAAGTCAGTGCGGGCACGGCTGACTTTCCCCGAGGACCTGGTGAGCGAGCCGGTAATTGCTCAGCTTGCCCTTGACTATGGGGTGATCGCGAACATTCGGCGAGCCAATGTGGAGGACCACACGGGCTGGATTGTCTGCGAACTGTCGGGCACGAACGAGGCAATAGACGCCGGCGTCGCTTGGCTCACTTCAACGGGCATAAAGGTCGATTGGCTCGGCGGCCCTGTCGAAAGCTAAAGCCCTCCTCAGCGCGGGCGCCGCCCCTTCTTCTTGCCTTTTGCTCCCCTTGGGGAGCCGCCGGCACGCTTCCCGAGCGGTGGGCTGGCGGCCAGGCCCGAGGCAGTGTTGGACATTTGCTGGTCGGTTCCCGCAGACCAACCAACTGTGGACACCACTCGTTCTTCGAAAAACAAGCAGCCCTCAGGACAGGCGAAGACCCCCTCTTCAGCCACCCCGAGCCGGCACCGCTGCAATAACTCCCCGCCTTGTGTCGTACGCCGGATGTAGTGGCGGCAGTCTGTGCGCACGCCCATGACAAAATGATCGCGTACGGCCGAGGGAGGCGCCAACAACCAAAGGCTCGGGATGTCTCCCTCGGTTGGCGTCCCTTGCGCTGAGGTCGGCCCCGCTCCGGCCACGCACGGCGCAGGGTTGGGCTATCGCCTGCGGGTGCCGCTGCGGTGGTCCAGGCCTAGGCGCCGGTTGCGCCAGCCCAGCACCTCGAGGACGAGCCACGTAGTGAGCGGGAGTACTGCGGCGATCGTCAGCAGCACCGGCTCGGCCAGGCCTCCTTGAGGTAATTGGGCCTGTTCGGCGGCGGTAACGGTGTTGTCGGTGAGCACCACGAGCGCAGCGGCCAACGATGTCGCTCGACCTGTGGCATCGGTGCCTACGACCTGGAGCCGGTGCGCCCCGGGAGCCGCGCGCCGAGGTACGAGGATCGCGGTCTTGAAGGTCCCGTCCGGTTGCGCCTGGGCCGAGCCGACGACGACTCGCCGGGGGGTGTCCAGGACGATCTTGATCCTGCTCCCGGCCCTAAAGCCCGAGCCCGAGACCCTGACCTCAGCGCCGGCTTTGACCTCCGAGGGCGCCGAGACGGCCGGGGTCGCGAGCATGGCTGCCGGGGCCGGGCGCGAAGTGGACGGGACCGTCGACGGGGGATTGGTCGAGGCGGCGGGCGCCAGCGTTGTCGTGGAAGTCGTCCGCACGCTCGGAGCTGTAGTGCGGCGGGTCGTCACTGTGCCCCCGCGGCTTGTGCCGGCGTCCGCACCGGCACTGGTGCTGAGGCCGGTAGTGGTCGCAGCGGAGCTCGCGGTGACCCCTGAGGTGCCCGGCGTGGCCGGGCTCGTGGGAACAGTCGTAGCCGACGTGACCTCCTGCGTACCGGTCTTGGACTGAGCGCCCTTGGAGGTGGTGGCCGTGAACGCAGGGGCCTTGGAGGTTGCGCCGTTGGAAGTTGGGCTCTGGGAGGTTGTGGGCGCGCTGGTCTCATTGCCGCGAGCAGTCGTGGTCGGCTCGCTCGATGAGGACCTCGTGGTGGTGGTGGTGGCGGCGGCGCCCAGTGCCGCGCCGGGGTTGGCGACAGTCGTCGGGGTGGTAGCCGGCGCAGGCGTAGTCGTCCCATTGCCCGAGGCGCTGCCGGCCGTTGTCGTGCTCGAGCTCAGGGGGAGTGCCGACGTCGAAAGGGTCGTGCTAGGAGCGCTAGACGAAGTTGGTGCGGACGGGGACGTAGTGGTCGTCGAGCTTGAGGTCGTGCTTGGCGGTGGTGGCACGGGCACCGGGACCGGTGGGATCGTGGTTGTGCTCGACGTCGAGGTAGTGGGCGCAGTAACCGATGTGGTGGAGCTCAGAGGCGCCGTTGTAGCCGTGGTGCTCGGAGCGGTCGTCACGGTTGTCGTAGATGCGGCCGGCGCGGTCGTCGTGGTCGTGCTGCTCGACTGATCAGCAGGTGCCGTGCTCGTGGTGGCTGCTGGTGGGAGGGTCGTGAGTGCGGCAGCCGACGGCTCAGTCGCGGCCGTGCCAGCTGACGCCGTCCCGCCGCTCAAGACGGACAAGACGCCTAGCGCAACCAGCGCACCGAGGCCGGCACCGAAACGACGGAGCCCTCGGTTTGGTTTGTGCTGCATCGACACCGTCCCGGCACCCAGGGTTGGCACGAACTGGCGGTGGGTGCAACTAGTCCCGCCGCCCAAAGGGATCATATCGCCACTTGACGCCCCCAAGGGGCAGGGCCGAGGAACTCTCAGTCGAAACTTACCAGTTCACGACGGGCATCGGCTCCAGTAAGACTTCGCTTCGGCCTTGTCCCGTTTGCGGTCTTTGGCTCGAACGCCCACTTCACCCGGCCGTAGGGGAGGAGGTGGTGGTTGTCCGGCCCCCACCAGTTCCGGCAGCCCGTGTGGTCGCTGTGCTACCGCTCGTCGAGGACTTCGTCGAGGTCGACCCGTTGGACGTGGGCGCGTGCGTGGTCGACGTCTTGGTCTGACCGGGCCGCTGGTAGACCCGGGAGGTGGTTGTGGCCTGAGCCGCCTCTCTGGCGAGCGCGACGGCCGCCTCGGCGGCCCGGATGTCGTTCTGATAGGCCCCCAGGTCGCCCGCCTTCAATGCTGCGTCCGCGTAGGCAAAGTCCAGTTCCGCCGTTGCCAAGTACTGAGCCACCGTGCCGGTAGGTGCTGGCTGGACCGGGCCCGTGGCTGCGGTCGTGGAAGTAGTCGGCCGGGCCACCGGGGTAGTTGAGCGGGCCGTGGTTGTGGACGTGGTCGTGGGAGCGTGCGGGGTGGTAGTAGCGGGCGGGGATGTGGTCGTCGTGCTTGCCGGGTGCTTGCCGGTGCTGCTGGGTGTGTGTCGAGACGTTGTGGTGGTAGGCGAGGGAGCGTGCGTCGAGCAATAGCTTGCGAAGGGCCGTTGCCCGCCAGGGTTTGTGACCTGGCAGAGCGCTGTGTACAGGGTCGGGTCCGTCGTGCCGGACTGGAAGACCTGCTGGTTGTAGATGATGATGACGTCGTCCAAGCTCGGCACCTGGTTGTTCGTCTGCTCGACGTAGAGCGGCACTGTGAACAGCAACGATTGCCCGATCGGGGTTATCACCACGTCACCGAGCAAAGCACGAGAGCCCGAGCGGTTGAGCAGCGTCACGATCTCGGAAACCCCGGGGTTTGTTTCGGCCCGCGTCGAGACGAGGTAGGGGCCGTCGACAGTCTCTTCGGGCGGGATCGTGTAAGCGGTCAATTGCCCATAGTCCTCCGGGTAATCGGACGACGCCGTCATGAACGCCGTCAGGTTTTGCTTGTCGCCATTGGTCGAGTAAGGGACAAAAGGTTGTACTAGGACGAACTTTTGAGTTTGCTCTCCTGGCAGGGCGACAAGCTCGTACAGAGGCATTACGGGCGAGACGTTCTGCAAACCGCTATTGGGTACCAAGGTGTTCGCCGGGGTGGCCGGGATGGTCGTGCTGGCAGCCTCGCCCACTTGCCCCGACGCCCCGTTGTCGGCTACAGACCAGGCTTGCGAGCCGTTGTAGAACACCGAGGCCGCTTGCGGGCCGAGCTGGCTCACATGGTAGGTGTCCCACATGTTCGTCTGGACGGTGAACATGTCCTCGGGGTAGCGCCAGTGGCTTGTGATGCCTGGGACCAACTTGTCGGCGTCCGACATGGGCTTGAACAGTGCCGGGTACGCCCGCTCGTACGCTTGGATGATGGGATCTTGCGGGTCGAGCACAAAAAACCAGACGGTCCCGTTGTACGCGTCAACCACGGCTTTCACCGAGTTCCGGATGTAGTTGAACTGTTGGTTGACCAGGAGATCGGGGTCAGCCGACCCCGCAAGACGCGAAGTGTTCGCTTGCTCCGAGTACGGGAAGTTGTCTGTGGTGGTGTACGCGTCGACGACCCAGTAGATCTTCCCATTGCAGACGACGGGGTAGGGGTCGGCGTCATAGGAAAGAAATGGTGCCGCTTTTTCCACTCGTTCTACCACGTTGCGGTCGTAGAGGACCCGCGAGCTCGAGTCGACCTGAGAGGATATGAGCACGTTGTAGTTGCCAAAACTGACCGCAAATGCGAGCCGGCGAAGGAACCCGCCCGCCGGTACACCGCCTGTACCGGTGTAGTGGTTGGTGACTTCGTTCCCGGTTTGCTGGTCCTCATAGTCCACCTCGGGTTGCGCTGAGTCGGCAATTACGTAGCCTCCGAGCGAGTTGGTGCTGTCGTCGAAGTAAATGCGCGGTTGCGACGCTGGCCCCGAGAGATTGGGCTGGCCTTGGGGAGGGAGGCCTGAAAGAGCAAATACAGGGCTGCCGTCAGAAGCTATGCCCCCTTGGTTGGACGGCGTCACGACAGCCCCATACCCGTGAGTGAACTGCAGGTGCTGGTTGACCCAGCTGCTCGCTACCCCTTGGTCGTTGAGCTCCCGGGCCGAGACGAGAACTTGAGTTTCTTTCTCGGCGCCTCCAGGGCCGACCGGGAGGTCGTAGCGGTCTGTGGTTGGCCCGCTCATCGTGTAATAGTTCCGAAACCCTTGGTATTTAGTGAAGATCGAGTTGACGTCAGTCAAGTCGGGCTGGATGAGCGGTATGTTGGCGATGCTTTGCCGGTTGGCTATCGCGGTGGGTGTTTGGCCCGTCACTTGCCCCGTGGTGACGGGCGCGTCGCCCGTGAACTGCTCGGTTTGAACATTGTTGAGGTCGTAAGCCGAGGTCGTAGCCGTGATGTTGTCGCCCAGGTAAGGGAGTTCTTTGACGTTTTCGGCGGGGTTAACGACAAACGCTTGCACGATCGCCGGGTAGATGTTCGCGACCAGCACCCACACGAGCCCCCAAAGGGCGACGGCCACCACCGGCAGCAGCCAACCTTGTTGACGTACGTTGTACAAGAAAAGGCCAGCTGCAATAACTGAGATGGCGATGAGCAAGACCAGGGCGGGCCTGGTGGCGTGCACGTCGGTGTATGTCGCTCCGTCGAGGATCTTGTAGCGCGTGGAGAGGACCAACGAGAGCCGTTGGAGGTAGTAGTTGCCTCCCTCGATCAGCGCAAGGATGGCAAGCAGCACGGAGAGGTGGCCTTTCACCTGGCGGCTCACCCTTTGGATCGACGAGTGGGGGCGGATGCCACCGTTCAGGTAATGAGCGACCAGACAGAGGAGCACCGTGACCATGACCGCCGAAAACAGCCATCCCACAAGCCAATTGAGGAACGGCAGCCTGAAGACGTAGAACCCGTCGTTCATGTGGTTGAGCGGGTCGATGCCTTTCCAGGGCGCTGAAGTGCTCGAAAAAGGTTGCGCGTTGGAGAACAGGATCCAGTTGCTCCACTGGCTATGAGCGCTCAGCCCGCCGATCAGCGCGAAAGCGACGCATACCACCAAGCGGATCCAGCGCATGTGCGCTGAGGCGAGTTCTTGCCAGCGGGCGACGAGCTCGTCCGAAGGAGCCAAGCCTCCGGCGGGCGGCGCCAGTCGGTCGGCGAGAAGGAGGTTGCCCCACAGCACGCCGAAGAAGATGACCGTGAAGCACGCGCCGAGCCCGATCTCGATCGTCACCGTCTTTGCCCACACAGAGCTGAAGCTGACGGAGCGGAACCACAAATAGTCCGTGTACAAGGAGGCCAAACGCTGCGCTGAAGCGAGGAGGACGAGGAGCACGACCGCCGCGACGACCAGTGCCCACCGGGCGCGGTGGCCGGAGAAGGAAAATCGGCGCGGGAGGTCGGGCTGTGCTCGCATTGGCTACCCGGAGCCTACTTTGGGCGGCGTCCCAGGTCGGACCGGGGTGTGGCCCGGCTGGCACGGCCGCCTTCGGGCGTCCTCCCGGGTCTACCGGCTCTCAGGTGCCGCCGTCGCTGCTGGCGCTGCGCCATTAGAGGCCCCGGGGAGCCCATGAGCCGGGCTTAACGGGCTGAGGGCGCAGAGGCAGCCCGGGTGAGCGGGAGGGTGAAGCTGCCCTGTCGGCCATGTCTCCCCCTTGGCCTGCGCGCCTGCCAAGGCGTTGTCTTCGCAATCGGGACAGGGCGCGTCACCGCTGCTCGGTGTCCAGTACAGGAGGGCGCCCGAAGAGAAAGCGAGGTAGGCCCCGCGTGAAAACGCTCCCGTGACTTGGTCTCGAGCCGCCGCCTCGATGCGTTGGGTTTTCCACTCCCGATAGGCGGGGCCAAGTGCTTCGGCGACCTCCGTCGCGTCTTCGTTCGATGCCTGCAGGACCTGTTCCAGGCGTTGCCGGAGAGGCTCGGTGATCACCCGCCCCAGGTCTTCGGCCAAGTCGTCAATGACGTCGGGGCCGAGGTCCGCCTGAGCGCCTTCCTGAGGGCCGTAAAGCTCCACCACGAGGCGCGCACCCGCTTGCGCGGCTTCCTCGAGCAGCGACCGGCCAACATCGACGAAGCGGTCCGGCTGCTCCTCAGCGCTCGGCAAAACACTCGTGGGCGTGAGAGGGCCCTTCAGGTTGCGAAGCTTGTCGAGAAGGGAGTTCTGTTCGTCTTGGAGGGCACGCTTCAATTTGCGTGCCAAGGAGCTCTCGAGGCGGGCAGTCAGCTCCTCGCGGCGCTGGAAGAACATCGAGGCGGGCGCCGCCGCCGCTTCTGCCCCCGCCTCGGCGTCTGCTCCAGTCTCATCAGTGCCGGGTTGGCTGACCGAGAGCGACTTGCGGGCGTTGCTGGTGGCCTCCGCCCGGTCGGCACGGATGCGCGCGAACAGCCCGTCGACATCGCGCTGGCTGGGAGCCGGCTCTGCATCTGGGTGCCCATTGGACGCCGCCGGGGGCAAGGTCACCCCGGACGGGCCCGGCCCCTGACCGGACGGTTCGGGGCGCAGCACGCGCACACTTTCGATGGCGTCGGGCCGTGTGAGCACAGGCGACGCCAGGGCAGGCGCAAGCACAGGCGACGCCAGGGCAGGCCCAGGCGATTGAGGCCCGGGTGCTCCCCCGCCAGCCTTGGCCTGTTCCTGAGTGAGCGGCTTCGGCAGGATCTTCGGGGGCGGGAGCGAGGTCGGCCCTGCGCCCACGATCGTCGTCACGCCCGCTCTCGCGGGCCGAGCGCTTTCCTCGGGCCCGTCACTGGCCGTCTGCCCGGTACCCGCAGAGACGGCCGCGACGCCTTGGCCCTCAGCGCGAGCGTGGTACGCAGGGAGCGCTTCGTCGGAGCGCAGCTCCACCAGTTCCTCGGCGTCAAGCCCGTGCTGTGGGCCCACCGCGTCAGCTGCTGCCCTTGCCTCAGCGTCGGCGCGTTGGAGCTCGTCAGTGACCTTGTCAAGAGTCTTTCGCACGACCAGGTAGGCGTCGAGGAGGCGCTCGCGTCCCGCTCGCAGCTGTTCGACTTGTACGCTGCCAAGCTTTCTGCGGCGCGCGAGGTCGGTGAGGATCCGCTCGCGTACCGCTTGCGCCCCTTGCACCGCTTCGTCGCACTTCTTGGCGGTTTCTTCGGCAATGGCGTCCGCTTGTTGTTGCGCAAGCTCACGAAGGTGCTCTGCCTCCGCCACCGCTTGCTCGTGGATTTCCCTTGCAACCGAACCGGCTTCGGCGCTCCTCGCTGACAGCAATGATTCAGCTTCGGCAACGACCTCGGCCGCCCGTGCTTCGGCTTCGGCGACGACGCTCTGCGCTTTAGCCTCGGCTTTGGCCGTTATCTCCGTAGCGGCGCCGCGGGCGCTGCGAAGTATCGCCGCAGTTTCCTCGCCCACAGCGGTCATGAGGAGAGCTTCGTCCAACTCTGGGTGCGAGGCGCGCTGTTCGGCCTCGCGGCGCGCCCCTTCGGCCTGGTCGATACGCTCTCTCAACACCCGGACATGGGCCGCCACTTGGGAAAGGAACTGTTGTACTTCTTCAGTGTCGTAGCCACGCCAGCTTTGGCCGAACCGCCGCCCGGCGATCATATCGGCCGACATTTCTGGCACTTCGCTCCGGCGTGAGGGGATCCGGTCAGTTGGCACGATAAGAGCCTAGGTCCGCCGCCCTCCGCCGTACTGGGAAGCTGTCGTTATTTCCCCCCCGTTGCCGGCAAAAAGCTCAGCCTGTAAGGCTCCCTCCGTAGTCGCTTTGCAAGACGTGCAGCACTTGGGCAAGCGTCGTCACGGGCACCACCCGCAGCCGGTTGCCCACGACGCTCTTTGCGACCTTGTACTCCACCGAGGGTACGAAAAAAACTTGTGCGCCAGCTTTTTCAACGGCGACAGCCTTTTCTTGGACCCCTCCCACGTCGCCGACCTGGCCATTGGGCGCAATGGTGCCCGTCGCCGCCACCACGTGCCCGCCGGTCAGCTTGCCGCCTGACAAAGCGTCGAGCATCGCGAGGGTGAAGGCGAGGCCGGCTGACGGTCCGCCGATATCGCCCGCGTTGACGGACACGGTGAAGGGCAGCACCAACCGGGCGCGGGTTTGCACTGCCAAGCCCACGTAGGCACGCGTCGGGAAACCAAGCGCGACCATCTTCGGCGGCGTCTTCTCCAGCGTGACCCTCACGGTCCTGGCACGCCCTCCTGAAGCAGGGTGGTCGCTCAAGGTGACCACCGACCCGGGGGGTAACCCCTGGAAGGCGTTGGTGAACTCGGCGGCGTCGGTAACGGGTTTGCCGTTGACGGCTGTTATGAGGTCGTTGCACTTGAGGCCGGCGTCCCAGGCTGGGGTGCCGGCAAGGACCTCGGTGACTTCGGCACCCTCGGGATCCTCGCCGACCTTATAGTGCAGCTCGCCGAGGGCCGCTAGCGCCGCATCCTCGTTGGCCGACACCATGAGCTGGGTGTCCTGGCAGCCAAGCTCCGAGGTCGGCGTCGTCCCAGCGTAGGAAGCGACTGAGATCATCTGCCTATCGCCCCCCAGCAGGCCGAGCTCGTACAGCGCCCAGTCCCAGGGCCCTGCCTGACTGACCTCGACGTCGACCATCAAGAGCTTGCCATCGAGTGCGTGGGCTTTGCCTTTGGGCACGACGAGGCGTACACAAGGGGCACCGTTCGGCAGCGCCAGCTGGCCTTGGGAAGGCTTGCAGGCCGGGTTCGCCGTTATGGAAGGGGCGGTCCCGGGAGCGAAGAGGAAGTACCCGTCTGCGTAGTGGGAAGCAAGGGCCGTTGCCGCACCGACCAAGATCACGACGAGCAGCCCGAAGGCCACAAGCCGCGTGCGAAATGGCCAGGAGCCCCTGAGGGGGGCGAAGGGGCCGCGAGGCGGTACATTCGGCTCAGTACTCGGTCGCCGCATATGGAGTCCCAGGTTGGCATGTTGTGCGCGTTGATGGGAAAGTCCGAGGCCACGGCGACGTGAGCCGCCAGAGTTCTCGCCGGCGCGCGAGCGAGGTCTTCGTGGGACCTCGCCTGGTAGTCAGGGTTGCGCCTGCCTTGAGAGCGCGCTCAGCCGTCCTGCTCGCCCTGGCCAGCCTCCTGATCGGGGCGGTGGTCGCAGCAGCCTTGACAGCGGTTGTCTTCGAGCTACAGAGCTTGGTCCACTCCGTTGGCTCGAGCTCCTGAGCCCCCGTTCGCGGGTGAGCAGTCCCCTCCTCGTAGCTCACAGGAGAGGCGTCGAGAGGTCGGCATAGCCGGTCACCTGAGCGACCAAGCGCGGGCTCGTGCCGGTCTCGGCGACACGAGCCCGCCTGTTCGCGCGGGTGCGCTCTCGGCCCTCGCGAGGATGGGGCTGCTTTCACCCGAGGTCCTCGCAAGAGCGATGCAGGACGAGAGCGCCGAGGTGCGCCGCCGCGCGTGCGACCTTGCCGGTGCGGTAGTGGGTGCGCCGCTCGCCGGGCTTGTCGAGCTCCTGAGCGATAGGGACGGCTCCGTCGTTGAGGCAGCGAGTTACGCGCTCGGTGCTGTCGCCTCGAGCGATGGCGCGCAAGGTGGTGTGATGGCACCCGAGCTCGTGAGCGATGCGGTCGCGGCTCTTTGCAGGACTGCCACAGCACACCCAGAGGCGCTCTGCCGCGAGGCGGCAACCGCAGCTCTCGGCTCGATCGGCCACTCCGACGGCCTGGAGGCGGTGCTCTGCGCTCTCGGCGACAAACCGGCGGTTCGCAGGCGCGCGGTGATCGCCTTGGCCGCCTTCGAGGGCCCAAGAGCCGAAGAGGCTCTTGAAAAGTCCCTGGAGGACGCTGACTGGCAAGTGAGGCAAGCAGCGGAAGACTTGTTGGGGAGGCGAGCTCGGCCCTAGGAACGCGGCCTTGGGAGCGGGCGCTGCGCCGGGGGCCGCTCCTTCAGCTCATGAGCAGGTCGCGGACGGCGTCGAAGTTTTCTATGCATTTGCCCGCACCCATGACGACGCATTCCAGCGGGGCGTCAACCAGGTGGACCGGGAGGCCCGTCTCTTCAGACAGACGCCTGTCCAGCCCTTTTAGCATGCTCCCACCGCCGACGAGGTGGAGGCCTTGGCTCAACAGGTCCTGGGACAGCTCGGGCGGGGCAGCGCCGAGGCAGCGCAGGACGGCGTCGACAATTGCGCCGACCTGTTCCTCGATCGCTTCACGGACTTCCTCAGGCGCGAGTATCACCGTCTTCGGGAGCCCGCTCATCAGGTCCCGGCCGCGGACTTCGGCTTTCACCCCGTCGTCCATGGGCCAGGCGGAGCCGATCGCGACCTTGATCTCCTCCGCCGTCCTTTCTCCAATAGCGATCCCGTACTCTCGCCTCACGTAAGCCTGGATCGTCGCGTCGATGTCGAAACTGCCCACGCGGATGGCCTCCAAGGCCACGACCCCGCCCAAAGAGATGACCGCGGTTTCGGTCGTGCCACCGCCGATGTCACAGACCATGTTGCCAAGAGGCTGGTGGATGGGGAGCCCGGCACCAATCGCAGCCGCCGTCGGCTGCTCGATGAGGCTCACGCTATTGGCACCTGCGGCACGGGCAGCTTCTTCGACCGCCCGCCGCTCGACCGCTGTGATCGCCGAGGGTACGCAGATGAGCACCCGCGGCCTGCCAAAGCGAGAGATCCCAGCACGCTTGAGCAAGAGCTCGATCATTCGCTGAGTCACGTCAAAATCGGTGATGGCACCCTTGCGTAGGGGCCTTACCGCAACGATGTAGCCCGGCGTCCTGCCGATCATCTGCCAGGCTTCCCGGCCCATGTTGAGGACGCTGTTGGTGCGGCTGTCGAGAGCGATCACCGTTGGCTCGTTGAGGACGATGCCCCGGCCCTTCGCATAAACGAGGGTGTTCGCGGTCCCGAGGTCGATGGCGAGGTCCCTAGACATCCCGGCTTGCCCCTCTGCGTGCTGCTCGCTCGTCGTAGGGCCTTGCCGCCACCGGGCGCACGTCGCCAGCGGGCCCGCGAGCAACAGAGCGGTGAGTGGGCGCCACCGCTTGGAGCGACCGCGAAAATTCAGCCATGCCGTCCTCCATCGACTTTGGCCGGCGGGAAAGTACCACGATCGTCGCAATGATGAGGGTCGCCGCCACTGCCGCGCCCGCTATCCAAGCCAGGGTCCACCACTGGATCGGAGCGTGTGCCGCCTTTGCCGCCGTTGCCGCCTGCACCGTCACCGCCAGTAGCGATGTCACATCGCGCTCCCGGCAACGGGCTGCTCATCCAAGCTCCACTCTTGGCCATCATGCCAGGTTTCTTTTTTCCAGATCGGAACGGTGGTCTTGATCGCGTCGATCGCGTACCTGGCCGCGGCGAAAGCTTCCTCGCGGTGGGGAGCCGAAAGGGCGACGACCACCGAAACCTCGCATTGCCCGAGCAGCCCGGTCCGGTGCAATAGCGCGACCCGTCCGAGATCGGGCCATCGCTCACGAAGTTGTTTCGCAACCTCGTCCATCTGGCGTACAGCGACTTCGCTGTAGGCCTCGTACTCCAAGGAAATGACGCCCGGTCGCCCTGCTGCGTGGTCGCGCACTGTGCCTGCGAACAGCACCACGGCGCCGCACCCGGGCATCACCGGCCATGAGGCAAGAGCACCCAGAGGGAGCGGGTGGTCGACGAGCGCGACCCAATCGCTTTGGTCGGCGCCCTCGAGGTGCGAGCCCACCAGGCAATCCTAGGCTCATGGCCTCTGCCAAGTCGAAAGGTTCGTAGAAAGCCAGGGCGATGTCAACCTGGCGCTTTGGCTCTGTAACCTCGGTGTTTGGCCATGGAGCACGAAGAAGGACCACACGGCGAAGGAGAGGACGACGAGCCGGAAAGTTCATCGTGGCTCCATCCTGATGACCGTCTCTGGCGGCACCCGTCGGAGGTCCGGAGCAACCCGCCGTTGGTGCCACAGCCTCAACGGGCCCTTCTCACTCGGTTAGCACGGGGGAGCCAAGGGCGCATTTGGTTGGTAGGGGTCGTTTCGGGCGTCCTGGGGGCGCTTGTGGCGGTCGGTGTCCTCGCCGCAACCGGTGAGGTCGGCAAACAGCAGCAGTACATAACGACCAAGACAACTACGTCGCCGGCCCCAAGCGACCCACGTGACAACCCTTCGGCGCCCGACCTGATCGGGACGCTCGCCACCGTCGACCCTTCCATCGTCGGCGTGACTGTTAACGGCCCCAACGGCGTCGCGAGCGGCTCGGGCGTCATCGTCCCAGCGACGGCTGCCGGGAACGCCTCTTACATCGTCACCGACGCGAGCCTCTTCGCCGGCTCAGGGCCCAACAGCCAGACCGAGGTGACGACGGATTGGGACTTGAACTTCCCAGCGACCCTCGTAGGGACCGACCCGGCGTCAGGTGTAGCGCTGGTCAAGGCGGTGCTCCAACCGAGCAAGGACGTGAACGCTGCGAACCTCGGAAGCGTCGCGAACATACAGACCGGGGAGCTAGTGCAGATGGTTGGTTCCCTGCCGGAGGCGGCGTCGGACAACGCGTCCAACTTTGCGACCGGCTACATCAATGACACGGTGAGCTTCTTCCAGCCGCTCAATGGTTCCTCGGACGCGATGTTCTCGATGCTGGTAGCCAACTTCGCCTTACCTGAGGGCAGCCCCGACTATGGGGGGGCGGTCGTTGACAGCAACGGCAACGTCCTCGGGGTCGCCATCTACGTGCAAGGGGCGCAGGACGACCTCACCTATGTGGCGCCCATCGACACCGTGATGGCTGAGGTCACGGCGATGCTCAAGAACGGCCAACCCGGCGCTTACCCATGGCTCGGCGTGCTCCAAGCGACCGACCTGTCCGGTCCTGCAGCCGAGGCCATGGGCCTGACCGGTGGGGTCCAGGTGGAGGCCGTTGCTTCGGGCAGCCCCGTGGCGAGAGCGGGGGTCCAGGACAACGACGTGATAACCGCGATCGGCGGCCGTGCTCTGCCCTCGGTCGGCGCGCTCATTGAGTGGCTTGCCAACGTAAAACCTGGAAACGTGGTCACGATGAACTGGCTCCACGGCGACCAACGCCGTGCCGCCGCGATCACTCTCGGAGCTCAGCCAGTTTCGGCGACCCCGAGCTGAGCGCTCCTCCCCGCCTCGGTGCCCAGAGGCAGGTCCCAGGCGGTAATACCTCAGCGCCGCCGGCGCCACCACATTGCGCCCCCCGCGCCCGCGGCAGCGACAGTGGCGGCACTCGCGCCCAGCACTATTGCAACACGGCGGTTCTGGGGCAGCTCGTCCCAATGGCGCCGCTCGTCGCTCACCACGAGCGCTTGTTCGGAGCTGTACTCAGGGCGCCATCCCGTCCGCCGCAACTTGTCAGCGGCCACCGCCCACGAGTGCTCAGCGTAGGCCCGCGCGCCCGAAGGAGCGCCTCTCCTCCAGAGCCGCCAGCGCAGAGCTGCCAGGCTGGAACGAGCTCGGCCAGCGAAAGGCACCGTCGCAGAACCACCGGCCAGTGCCCCTGCTAGCTCTTCTCGCATCCCCTCATCAGGCGCAACGTTGAAGGTCCCCGACAACCCCTGTTCGAATGCGTGCACCACCGCCGTTGCCAGGTCGTCGATGTGCAGGTACTGGACGACCCGCCCTTCGGCGCCCGCGTGAGGGCGTTTGCTCCTCGCTAGGGCCTGGTACAGCGGCTGGCCGACCGAGCCGACCGTACAAGCCGGCCGGAGGAGGACCACCGCCACCTCTGGGTGGTCCCAGGCCCACCGCTCGACCATAACCTCGGCCGCCCTCTTTTCGACCGCATATGCGAGCTCGGGGTTGGGCCGTGGAGCGACCTCCTCTGTTATCGGGACCGGGTTGTCCGGCCAGGCCCCGTAGACGGTTGCACTCGATAGGTGCACAAACTGGGCAGGCTCGATGGCGTCCGCCGCGTCGAGCACGTTTCGTAAGAGGTCCAGGTTGCGGTCGCCCTCAGGCTGCCACGCCAGGTGCACCACAGTTGCCGCCCCTTTGCCGAGCGCGGCGAGCTCGTCCTGCGCGCCCAGGCCAGCCAAGTCGAAAGTGTGCACTTCGACTGACGTCGCCAAGGCCGCAAGCGGAGCGACGTCTACGGCCAGTACTCGTTCGACGAAAGGGAGCCCAACCAGCAGGGCCGTCACTCGCCTGCCCAGGTCGCCTGCTGCGCCCGTGAGGAGTACGGTGCTCATGCTCTCGGAGCCTCCACTGAGGAACGAGGCCCGCGAACTGCTGAAGTGGCGGGCCGAATTTTGCCGGCTGGACGACACCCAACCGCGAGACGGTTGACCCACAAGGTTAGCGTGGTCGGAGTGCGAACCGCCCAGGCCTCAGGTTGCACGGGGCTTGTCAGTAACGTTGCAGTGGCAGATGAGCGATAACCCGGCTAGCCAGAGCGGCGGGCCCCTCGGCGACTTGTTGCGCGACCTCGCCCGCCTTTTGACCGCTCAAGGCCCCATCAACTGGGAGGTCGCCCGCCAGCTGGCGCTTTGGGTTGCAACGGAGGGACACCCCGAGCCCAACCCTGACCCCCTCGCCCGCATCCGTACGGAGGAGCTCCTCCGCGTTGCCGAGATGCATGTCGCTGAGGCCTCGTCTATGGCGACTTCGCGGAGAGGCTGGTTGAGCGTCCGGTCAGTGACTCGTGCCGAGTGGGCTTCGACGACCCTGACCTCGCTTAAGGAGGTCCTCACAAGGCTCGCTTCTTCGCTCGCAGCGGGGCAAGCTCCCGCCCAGGAAGCTGAGCCGGGCCCGATGGACCAGCTGCTCGGCAACCTCCCCCAGGTCATTGGCCCGCTCATGATCGGCGCCCAGGCGGGCACCATGGTGGGCCACCTCGCCAGCCGTTCCATGGGGCAGTACGACATGCCGCTGCCACCGCCCGCCAACGACGAGCTCCTCGCCGTGCCGGCCGTTGTCGACGCCTTTGCCGCTGAGTGGGGCCTTAGCACTGACGATGTCCGGATGTACGTGTGCCTGAGGGACGCCGCTTTCCACGCAGTGCTCGTACGGCCACATGTCACTGAGGTGCTGCGGGACCACATGTTGGCCTACGCGGCAGGTTTCCAAGTGCAGATGGGCTCGATCGAGGAGAGGCTGAGCGGGCTCGACCCGACGGACCCGGCGTCTTTTCAGCGGGCGCTCGGCGACCCTGAAGCGATGTTGGGGGACGTCCAAAGCGACGAGCAGCGCCGCCTCCTAGTGCCGTTCCGGGCGTTCCTGAGCGCTTTGTCGGGTTACACGGACTACGTCACCGGCAAAGTGGGCCAACGCCTGGTGGGCGCCTACCCCCTCGTCAACGAGGCTTTTCGGCGTCGGCGCGTAGAGGACGGCCCGGGCCAGCGGGTGCTCGGGAAGCTTCTTGGCATCGAAGTCGACCAAGCGGTCATCGACGCAGGGCACGCGTTTGTGAACGGCGTCCTTGAGAGGGCGGGCGAAGAAGGGCTGGCACGGTTATGGGGGTCGGTCCGCACTTTGCCGACCCCGGCCGAAGTCGAAGCGCCTGGGCTTTGGTTGGCTCGCATCGAGTTCGCCGGTTAGGGCGCGCCCTCCTCGGCGATCTAAGGGCAGCCGGGGAGAGCTCTCGCTCGCTATGTGGCTCTAGGTGGCATTGAGGGGCTTGCTTGCCCCTGAGCGGGGACGGGCCTTGGGGCGGACCCGGGGAACCAGGCGGGCAAGGTCCCTCTTCTCGCTTTGACCGAGCCTCCCGCGAAGGCGGCCGCACCGAGAAGGCCAATCAAACCGATCGCGATGAAGCCTGCCGAGAGGGACATCGGTACCAGCACGGCGAGGAGGCTCCCTATGGCCCAGGCGAGCTGGAACCCGCTTTCAAAACGGGCAAAAGAACGTGGGCGCGCGCGCGCTGGCACGTCTCGCTGCACCATCGAATCGAAGGCGACTTTGCCTGACGCGGCGGATAGGCCGATACCGCCCGCCAACAACACAGCCACTGCCCAATGGGTGCCCCAGTGGACAATCCCTGCGGCCAGCGCGGCCCCGCCAACCACGACGGAGGCGGCCGTAACCATCCACTCTTCGGGCGCGCGCCGTCTCAGAGGTGGGGCGACCAGTGCGCCCGCCACATTGCCCACCTGGCTGGCTCCCAGCGCGAGCCCGTACCAGATGAGGGCTGCATCGTGCCTGCGGAAGGTGAACACCAGCAGGAACGTCACGAACCCGACCGAGAGCCGGAGAGCTCCGGTCGCCAGAGCCGCCAGCTGCAGGCCGCCCGGGGGCAGCCCCTGTGGTAGCCGTCCCTGGGCCGGCGGCGGCAAGGCTTGAGCGCTTCGAGCCGAGGAGGGCTGGACGGCAGGGGGGGGCAGGGCGGCAGAGAGGGCGAGCGCAGTTGCGGGCGGGACTGTTGCCCCGGGAGGGACTGCTGGCCTCGGAGGCAGCCCCGGCGTTGAGGTCGCGCTCTCTCCCGGCGCTGCGGCACCGACCGCCCGCCTTGCCGTTGTCAGTTGCGACGCGGCCCATGCGCACCCCAGGTAGGCGGCTATGTCTACCCGGAGGAGCCAGGCTGCATCGAACAGGTTCATAATGCCTACGCCCGCAAGGCCTGCGAGCGTCCCGGCGAGGGAACCGCCTACCGACAGCTTCGAGTTCGCCGTGACGAGCTGTCCTGGGCTCTCGACCGTGCCGGGTACGAGTGCCGCCTTTGCCACGAGGTAGAGCTTGGAAAACACCAGCGTGAAGAAGGCGACGGGGAAAAGGAGGAGCGAGTGCACCCAAAAGGCCATGAAGAGGCAACAAACGGCGCGCCCGACCGCGGAGGTGATCGCGATGGCGCGGCGGGTCGCGCGGGTTTTTTCTACCATCGGCCCGAGGAGCGGACCTACGAGAGCAAAGGGGGCCACCGTCAGCGCGAGCGAGAGGGCGACGCGACTGGCTGCGCTGCTCGGCGACACGTTGAAAAAGACCGAACCCGCAAGCGCGACGGCCACCATCGCGTCGCCACAGGACGAAAGGCCGTGCACCAAGGCCAGCCGGCCAAAGGGCGGCAAATCCGCGAAGCGCCGCCGGGGCGACAAGTTTGAAGGCACTGAGCCGCCTGGTAGCTCCGCCGTCTCCCCCGTGCCAAGGGAATAGGGGTACAGGGCGAGACGACGAAGCGCAGCTACGACTTGCTCTGCGTTCATAGCCCTTTGGCTATCCTCCGGGCTCTTCGCTCGGACGTCTGCCACCTGCTGAGACTACAGCCGGGGGAGCGGTCGCGAACCGGCAATGCCGGTAAACCGACGGTGCGCACTTCGGTCGGATCTCCCCTGGAAAATGAGGACCTTTGCCCATAAACGAGCGAGGCGCCGGGTGGTCGCCTCAAGTAGCACCGGCTCGTAGCCGACCCTCCATTTATGCCAGAACTTCAGCCGGGACGGGACCCCATGGCTGTTGTGGACGGCGGCGTCGTAACGGAAAACTGCGACCCGTTCGACCCGCTAATCAGCGAGGGCGCCGCCCGTGCGGCTAAACCCGGCCCAAACGCTGGAGTTCAACGGCCTCCCCAGCCCGAGTGGAGCTCCCTCTTGCAACGCGGTGCCGCCGCCGGCTTCAGTGCCCAGCTGGCTGAACACGGCGTCGCCCGGCCTGCGCCCGCGGCGCCTGCGGGCGGCGCGCCGAGCGGGCAGGCGCCGGTCAACGGCCACGCGGAGGCCAACGGCCACGCGGAGGTCAACGGCCACGCTGAGGTCAACGGCCACGCTGAGGTCAACGGCCACAGGGTGAGCGGCCCAGCGGCGTCCGCAGCGCGAGCGCTGAGCAGCCTTGCGGGTGGGGCGGCTCACACTGCACCAGCTCACACTGCACAGGCTCGCACTTCACCGGCAGCCGCTACACCGGCTCCTGCTGTCGCTGGAGCCGCCGGCGCTGCCGCTCCCGGTGCTCCAGGGAACCTCTCCAAGGCCGCCGCGGCAGCCGTCTTGGCGGCAGTCACCGCGAACGGCAGGTCGAGCGCTGCGCGCCCGGCGCCCGCGGCCGGCTCCGCCTCGAGCACTGCGGCGAGCGTGCCTCCGGTCGACCCCGGGCACAGGCACAACTCCAGTGCCGGCGCGCCTCCTGTTGCCGACAAAGCGAGCAGGGTGAAGCAGGCACCCTCGCCGGAGGCCCATGCTGCCTCTCGCAACGACGACATCCTCCCGATGAGACGAAGAGGTTTTAACCTCAACCTTCGCCGCCGCCGCGGCTAGCCCGTTGTTGTCGCCCCCGACAAATCCCGCTTGCTAGAGCTCCTCGCCCCGCGCGGCCTCCAGCTTGTAGCCAAGCCCGCGGATCGTAGTGATCCTTTGCGGCCGGGCGGGGTCGTCCTCGATGCGCGCTCTCAGTCTCTTGACGTGCACATCGAGTGTCTTGGTGTCCCCCACGTAGTGGGGGCCCCAGACGCGGTCGATGAGGGTTTCCCTGGTAAGCACCCTCCCGGCGTTCGACATCAGCAGCTCGAGGAGCTCGAACTCCTTCAGCGGGAGGTTCACTTCGTGGCCTCGCAAGAAAACTTCGTGACGTTCGGGGTCGAGCCTGAGGTCACCGATCTCCATGGCATCGTTGTCCTTCGAGACGTCCTCCTCCGGCGGGGTGCGCCGGAGGACTGCACGCATCCTGGCTACCAGTTCACGCAACCGGTACGGCTTGCTCACATAGTCGTCAGCCCCGACCTCGAGCCCGACGACCGTATCGATCTCGCTCGACTTGGCGGTCACCATAATGATCGGCACGCGCGATCCTGCTGCGCGGATGGTACGGCACACGTCTATGCCCGACACGCGCGGCAACATCACATCGAGAAGGACAAGGTCCGGGCGCACACCGGCAAACTTGTCGAGCGCCTCAGCTCCGTCGTAAGCGACTTCGACGCGGAAGCCCTCTCGTTTGAGCCCCACGACGAGGGCTTCAACGAAGGACGGCTCGTCTTCTACGAGCAGTACCGTTACCTGCTCAGCCACTCGGTGCCTCGGCGACAGCAACGGGTAGGCAAAGTGTGAACGTTGACCCCTCTCCCTCGACCGATTCGACGCTCACGTCGCCGCCATGGTAGGCCGCGACGTGCCTCACGATGGCGAGCCCGAGGCCAGTGCCGCCGGTCCATCTCGAACGCGCCCGGTCAACCCGGTAAAAGCGCTCGAAGATGCGTTCTTGTTCGCGGCGGGGGATCCCGATGCCTTCGTCGCGGACCCACAGGCGTGCTCGCTCGCCAGAACGGCCGGCGCCCACGTAGACCGCTGCGCCTGGTTCCGAGTACTTGATCGCGTTATCGACCAGGTTCGCGACCGCTGAGGTAAGGTCACGGCGGTTGGCCATGACGGTGATATCGGCCTCGGTCGACGCAATTTCGAGACGGATCTCCCGCGTGACCGCTTGGTCGTGGAAGGCCTCAACCGTCTCTGCTATTACGGCCGAAAGCGCCACGGGCGTGAGCGTACCGATCGCTCCCGCTTCAATGCGTGAGAGGTCGAGAAGGTCGTCCACTATGCGTGAAAAGCGCCTTGCCTCGGTCTCGAGCCTCGAAGTGAGCCGGCCGACTACTTCGGGGTCATCTTCTCCGTTCAATGTCTCGGCAAGCAGGCTGAGGGCGCCGAGAGGTGTCTTTAGCTCGTGGCTCAAGTTGGCGACGAAGTCGCGCCGCACAGCCTCGAGCCGGCGCAGTTCCGAGACGTCGTCCACCAAGGCGACCGCGCCGAACGGCGCCGGCCCGTCGCCCAGAGGAAAGGCCCTGATCTCAAGGGTGTGCCTCGTGGGCGAGTAGAGGTCCAAAATTTCTTCGTGCTCGGAGCCCGTCAGGGCACGCCCGAGGGCGGCTTCAATGGCCTTTTCGGCGAGCAAGTCGCCGTCTCGCGCATTCATCAGCTCGCGTGCCGGGGCATTGCGTAACACGACAGTCCCGCTCTCGTCGCACACGACGATGCCTTGGTTCGCGCGGTCCACCGCTTGCACAACAAGAGCGAGTGCGTGGGTTGAACGTTTTTCACCGTTCTCGGGAACCCGGTTGGCGCTCAAGCTGACTCTATGATCGCGCTTTGTCAGACCGTTTCGGCGATGACGGGAGGAAAGTAATCGGCTGAGCTGAAAGCGCCATTGCCGCCCTCCAAGGCCCACACGGACCCCTTTGCTTGGCGCGGGTTGGAGCCAAGGTCGACCCGGTCCTCGTCTGCCAAAGTCACGAGGATCTCGGCGATCACGTCGCCATGGGTGCATACCACCACGCTGCAGCCCGCGAGTGAACGCACGAGCTTGACAGCTGCGGAGCTCTGCCCCTCTTCGAGCTCCGGGACCTCCTCGACGTTCACCCCAGTGCGGTCAGCCACCGGTGTCACCGTTTGCACGCACCGGAGGTACGGGCTCGAGAGGACTCTCGATAGCGGGGCAAACTTTTTTGTCACAGTGACCAGGCCCTGAGCCTGCCTGAGCCCGTTGGGGGACAGCGGGCGCAGCCGGTCGTCCCCAGACCAATCGCGCCGGGCGTGAGCATGAGCGTGGCGTACCAGCAATAACGGCACCGGGGACCAGTCTTGCAGAACGCCGAGCGATGGGAGCAAGTGCGCCGTAAGGAAAGCCAAAGCCACAAATGGTGGCCGTGGTCTGCGAAAAAGCAGACAATTGCATCAGTCGGGCTTTGTTCACAGGTACTGGCGCCCGCGGCTCCTCTTACGGCCCTACCTTGGGATGAGTGAAGGACCTGTTGCCGGTGGGCGCTCCTGCGCCTCGTCGCAAATCACGGGTTATCTTCGAGGTAGGGCTGGCGTTCATTACCGCCGGTGTGGTGGTCCTCCTCTTCGTGGGGTACGAGCTCGTCGGCACGAACCTGACCGAGCAGCACAATCAGGCGAGGCTCGCTCGAGAGTTCAACAAAGCCCTCGCCGTTGGGACGCGTCCCGGCCAGGGGACCGGCCGCCCGGGGACCGGCCGCCCAGGGACCACCGCACCAGGGACCACCGCACCAGGGACCACGACGGCGGGAGGAGCTGCTTCGCGACGGCTCTCGTCTAAGGGCGGGGCTGCCCGGGCGAAGAGCTCTCCGGGGCGCGCTCTCGGCCAGGGGCTGCTCACAGCGCTCCCAGTGCCGCCCCCAGGCGGGGCGCTCGACCACCTCGTGATCCCCGCCATCGGCGTCGACCGCTACGTCGTCGAAGGCGTGGGAGAAGCCAACCTGCAGGAAGGCCCGGGGCACTACCCAGGTACACCCTTGCCGGGCGAGCGCGGCAACGTAGGCATTGCGGGGCACCGGACTACCTATGGCGCGCCGTTTTTCCGCCTGAACGAGCTCGCGCCGGGCGACCTCGTTTACCTGACAGACACATCGGGGACTACCTGGGCCTACAGCGTGCAGCGAAGCTGGGTCGTTTCCCCTAGCGACGTCGCTGTCCTCGACCCCTCGCAAGAGGCGGAACTGACGCTCACGACCTGCAACCCCCGCTTCGAGGCGACCTCGCGCCTCGTAGTTCGGGCGCTCCTGGTGGCGCACCTGACACCTGGCACCCGCTCGTCGACGCGCGACCTCCCCACGTCCTTGGCCTCCTTGGGCTCCAGCAAGGCCACAGCGCACAGCGCCCCCGAGGTCACCGCCAAGTTGAAATCATCAGCCGCGGGCTCCGCCCTTCCCGTGGTAACGAAGACCGCGAGCAACGAGCCCGCAAGCGGAGGTAGCGGCAGCGGGGAAGGGTCGCCCACCGTGAGCGCAGCGAGCGGAGGTGCGCAGGTGAGCGCTCTCCTGGGAGCCGGTAGCGGCTGGGTCGCAGCACAGCTTGCTGTGTGGGCGCTGCTGGCGCTCGGCGCCTGGGTGGCGGTGCGCCTCCTCGCCGCAAAGCGTTGCGGCTACTCCAAAGGGCTCGTGGTCCTAGGGGGAGCGGTGCTCTGCCTGCTGCCGCTCTGGTTCGCTTTTGAGAACGCTGTCGTCCTCTTGCCGGCGAACTTCTGAGGCTCCTGCGATAGGCACGGACTGCTCGAGCGAGTCGAGCACGACGACATCTCGCGGGTAACTGAGGCGCTGGCGCGCCAGGTCCAAGGCGAGCCACTGGGCTCGGTCGACCTCGCTCTTGCCCTCCTCGGTCGGCGCCAATTGCTCACTGACGCGGCCTGACCTGGCGTCGACGGTCATCGCCCAGTAGCGAACCGACTTCAGCCGTCCCTCGACGGGATAGGTGGTCGTCGGTAGCTCCGGGCCTAACCGGCAATCGAGCCCGGTCTCCTCCTTGACCTCGCGCAACGCGCCTACGTCGTCGCTTTCACCGAGCCTCAGCTTGCCCTTAGGGAACGCCCAGTCGTCGTACGCCGGCCTGTGTACGAGGACTATCTCAGTGCCTGCGGGCACGTGCCTCCAGACAATTCCGCCAGCAGCGCGCACGGGTTGCGAGGCCTCCCGGCTCGCGGGCTCGCCGTCCCCCGTTTGGGAACGCGATGGAACTGCCGTCATCTGAGCGAGGCGAGGCCTTCGGGATCGCCTCGCCGCCGGGCTCGCGCCAATGCCAGCTCCTGGAAGTGGCGTTGCGCATTGAAGTGCTTGGTGAGGGGGACTTTGTACCAAGAGCCATCGGATCTCAGTTCCCAGGCAAGTTCGTCGTCGGCAAGGACGACTTCCAGGATCTCCCGAAGGCGGTCTTTGATCGCTGGGGAGGTGACGTCGACCATCGCTTCTACTCGCCGGTCCAAATTGCGCTCCATCATGTCTGCCGAGCCCATGAGGTAAATCCCGCCGTCGGAAATTTTCGGCCATGACCCGCGGCCGTCAACCCCGCTTGTCCCTTCGGGTTCGCGGCCTCCGCTGAAGTGGAGGATCCGCGAATGTTCGAGGTAACGCCCAACGAGCGAACGCACTCGGATGTTGTCGGACAAACCGGGGACACCCGGCCTCAATGAGCACATAGCCCGCACTACGAGGTCGACCTGGGCGCCGGACTGCGATGCACCGTAGAGCGCATCGATGATCCTGCGGTCCACCAGGTTGTTCAATTTCCACACGATCCGCCCCTTGGGCCCGTATGAGCCTTCCTGCTCGACGAGCTCAATTATCTTCGCTCGTAAAGCGAGTGGAGCGACTATCAGCTGACGGTAAGCGGATTGGCGGCTATAGCCCGTTAGGAAATTGAAAAGGTCTGTGAGATCTTCGCCGAGCGTCGCCGAGGCCGTCAGGAGCCCTATGTCTTCATAAAGCCGTGCCGTGGACGAGTTGTAGTTACCTGTCCCTATGTGGCAGTAGCGCCGGATGCCTTCGCGCTCCTCACGGACCACCAATGCCGTCTTGGCGTGAGTTTTTAGGCCGATGAGCCCGTAGACGACGTGAACGCCGACCTGTTCGAGCGCGCGCGCCCAGCCGATATTGGCCGCTTCGTCCCCGCGCGCCTTGAGCTCCACCAGCGCAGCAACTTGCTTGCCGCGTTCGGCCGCGCCTATGAGAGCGGTGACGACCGGGCTGTCGCCTGACGTCCGGTAGAGCGTTTGTTTTATCGCAAGGACGTTTGGGTCTTTGGAGGCATGGGTTATAAAAGCCTCGGTCGACATCGCGAAGCTCTCGTAGGGATGGTGGACAAAGATGTCTTCGGCTGCAATTGCCGAGAAGATGTCTACCGGTTCTTCGTCGACCGGTGCGAGCCTCGCAGGGGTGACGGCAAAAAAAGGCTCGTCTTTCAGCTCGGGCCGGTCGAGGCTGTGTAAGCCCCAGAGGCCGCCGTAGTCGAGCGGGCCATCTACCTCGTAGACGTCTTCGGGGCGCAAGTCGAGCTCTTTTGCGAGGAGGTCGCGCACGCCGGGGTCGAAGCCCACGCCGACTTGCAGGCACACCGCCCTTCCGAACCTGCGGCGCCGGAGCTCCATCTCGACCGCCTCGAGCAGGTCGTCGGCCTCTTCTTCGGCCAGCGTCAGGTCCGCGTTGCGGATAACGCGGAACGGGTGGCAGCTTTCGATCTCCATGCCCGGGAACAGCTCTCCGAGGAAAGCCGCGATGACTTCGTCAACCTGGACAAACCGCTTTCGATCGGCCATCGCGAGAAAACCCGGCAGGAGCGGTGGGATCTTGACGCGAGCGAACCGCCTCTCGCCCCGCTGCGGGTCGCGGACCATGACAGCGAGGTTGAAAGAGAGGTTTGAAATATAAGGGAAAGGATGACCGGGGTCGACCCCGAGCGGCGTGAGCACGGGGAACATCTGCGCTTCGAAGACAGACAGCGCGAAGGCCTTGTCCTCTGCATCGAGCGCGCGCCAGGGCACGAGGGCGATCTCGCTGGCAGCCAGCTCGGGTGCCAGGATCTCCCGGTAGATGCGCGAGCGCTGGGCGAACATGTCCTCGAGCTGCTCCCTGATCGCCTTTAGTTGCTCGGGAACGGGGAGCCCGTCTGGCGCTGTGCCTGAGAGACCTGCCGCCAGCTGGTCTTTGAGGCCAGCCACGCGCACTTGGAAGAACTCATCGAGCTGGCTCGAAAAGATGGCTAGGAACTTTGCCCTCTCGAGGAGGGGCTGGTGGGGCGACTCTGCGAGAGCGAGGACCCGGCGCTGGAAATCAAGCAGCGACAGCTCTCGGTTGAAATAGCGGGGCTCGTCATCTGCCTGTTTTGTCGCCTGGCTCGTTGCGCCGTGCGACCTGGGAGACGGCGCCGGCGGCCGTGCCCCCCCCGTCACACCTCGGGCCGCGCCCAAGCCCGAGCCGTTGCCGGGCACGCCAAGGTCGGTACCTGGGCCTCCGGGCACGGTGCTCACGCTACAGCGCCCTGTAGGGCACGCTCAGCTATCCCGGTGCCGCAACGGCTAGCCCTCGTTGGACAGCAGGAAGTCGTCCTCGTCCTCCGGCACCCCGAGGTCCCACTCGAGCAGCACATTTTCACGTTCAGCGTCACGGATAATGCGCTCCCTGTTGCGACGGAACTGCGGGTCGTGCGGGGGTAGCAATAGCAGGCGCGCCAGTACGCGCTGGCGAAGGTCCTCGATCAGGTTGCGGTCCCCGAAATCGGAATCCACCCGCCAATGTGGCGCTACGGGGCCGAGGTACACGACCCGTATATGCCCCCGAGGCGGGCCGGCGGCCTCTGGCTGCTGGACTGACATGTCTTGAGCCTACAGCGGGCTCGCGGGGCGCTCACCCTGCGAGAGACTGGGCCCGCAGGCGGTTAGCCGCGCTCGTGAGCGCTTTCAGCGACGCGTCAAGGATGCTCGAGTCCATCCCGACCCCCCAAGCCACCTGCCCGTCGCACTCTGCCTCGACGTAAGCGACGGCCGACGCACCGCTCCCTGACGTCAAGGCGTGCTGGTGGTAGTCGAGCACGGAGATTTTGAGCCCGATCTGCTCGAGGGCGTTCACGAGGGCGTCGATCGGCCCGTTGCCGGTACCCGTGAGGCTTGCATGCTCGCCTTCCACCAAGAGCTGCGCAGTGAGGCGGGTGACATGGGTGTCCTCCGTGCCTCGCTCTGTGGCCACTTCTGTGCTCACGAGGCGCAAGCCGGCATCGGCGGCCAAGTAAGTGTTCTCGAACACTTCCCAGATCTCCCCAGGCTTGATCTCCGTGCCCGTTGCTTCGGTCACCGCCTGCACGGTCTTGGAGAACTCGACCTGGAGCCGGCGAGGGAGGTCAAGACCATGCTCGGTCCCCATCACGTAAGCGACACCGCCCTTGCCAGATTGGCTGTTCACACGGATGATCGCCTCGTAAGTGCGCCCGGTGTCCTTGGGGTCGATCGGCAGGTAGGGAACTTCCCAGTGCTCATAGTTCGGTGGCAGCGCTTCCATGCCTTTTTTGATGGCGTCTTGGTGGGAGCCTGAAAAGGCCGTGTACACGAGGTCGCCGACGTAGGGGTGGCGCGGGTGGACCGGCATCCGCGTCGATCGTTCTGCGACCCTCCTCACCGCTTCGATGTCGTGGAAGTCAAGCTGCGGGTCTACGCCCTGGGACATGAGGTTGAGCGCAACGGTTACCAGGTCCAAGTTGCCCGTGCGCTCGCCATTGCCAAAAAGGGTGCCCTCGAGGCGGTCGGCGCCGGCAAGCATTGCCATTTCAGCTGCCGCCACGGCAGTGCCACGGTCGTTGTGAGGGTGCATGGACAGGATGATGGCGTCCCGGTCAGTCAGGTTGCGGGAGAACCATTCGATGACGTCTGCAAAGACGTTTGGGGTATAGATCTCAACAGTTGACGGCAGGTTGAGCACAAGCGGCCGGCTAGGGGACGGCTCGATCACCTGTGCGACCGCCTCGCAGATCTGAAGAGCGAACTCTGGCTCGGTTCCCGTGAAGCTTTCGGGGGAGTACTCGTAGCGCAGGTCTGTCCCTGCCAAGCCGCCCTCCAGCTCGCGGCAAAGGCGGGCGGCATTCGTGGCGATCTCGGTTATCCCCTTCTGTTCCTGACGGAAGACCACTCGTCGCTGCAGCTCTGAAGTGGAGTTGTAGAAGTGCACGATCGCCCGCTTGGCCCCCGACAAGGCCTTGAACGTGCGCTCTATGAGCTCGCTGCGGCATTGGACGAGGACTTGGATGGTCACGTCGGGAGGGACCAGGTCCTCCTCGATGAGCTGGCGCACGAAGTCAAAATCGGGGCCTGAGGCCGAGGGAAAGCCCACCTCGATCTCCTTGATACCGATCGCTATCAGGGTTTCGAACAACTCCAGCTTGCGGTCGGGGCCCATCGGGTCAATGAGGGCTTGGTTGCCGTCTCTCAAGTCGACGCTGCACCACATAGGAGCCGTAGTCAGTTGCTTCGACGGCCAGGTCCTGTCGTCCAGGACGAGTGGAAGTGTCGCCTTGTACTTCTTGAAAGGCATTGTCGAGGTCGTTTGGGCTGCGCGGGTCATGGTCGGGCCTTTCTGGGCTTGGTAACGAAAAAACCTCCTGGCCGCTGGGGCGCAGGAGGTCTCGGCGAGCACCGGGTATGGGCTCGCCTAGGGGCTAAGGAGGAGGCTCGTTGAGATGACGGCCAACATGCCACCATGTTCGCTCGCAAGAGCCGGTATTGTCAAGATCTAGAGGCGGAGGAGGCGGCCATGGCGGAAAGTGGCGGTAGTGAAAGAAAGCACTAGCTGCCTTGACAGGCGTCGCTAGTGTGGGGTAAAAGAAGCGGAGCGTTCCTTCCCCGAGCTCTGGCTGGTGCGTCCAAAACTCAATCCGGGACCGTAGAAGGATTTGAGGCGTTGTTTAGGTTTTGAGGCCATAGCGCTACGGAGGCCACATGGAAACTTCTTGGATGGTGGGGGGGCGGTGCCGGGACCTCCCGCCCGAGATTTTTTTCCCGAGCGACGGGGTCGGGGTGGAGGTGGCGCGCCACTACTGCGCTGAGTGCCCTGTCAAGGGCCCCTGCCTTGAGTACGCCCTCGAGAACCACATCGAGCACGGCGTCTGGGGGGGCGCTTCCGAGCGCGAGCGGCGCAGGATCGCCCGCAGCCGTCGAGCGGTCCAAGCCGGGCCAAGCGTGCCGACAACCACACCGCGACCGGTCAGCCCGGTAACAGGGGTCGCGCCCGTGGTGAAAAAGTAGCGGGCCTGTCAGAAGGAACGTAGCGGGCCGGTACTAGGGAAAGCCCAGTACCAAGGCAAGCAAGGGGAACGCAGCTGTTAGTTCTGGCCCTCGGCAGGCCAGCTTGCTGCCTTGGCGCGCCTCTCGCGGTCGGCGAGCAGGGCGTCGAGCTCGGCCCTGCTGAGGGTCACGCGCTCCTCGGGATTGGGAAGAGGAGCTGCCTGCACCACAGGGGCGGGAGCCTGCACCACAGGGGCGGGAGCCTGCACCACAGGGATCGGCGGTAGCGCAGCCGGTTGTGCGGAGGCTTGAGCGGGCGCGCTGGAGCTCACGCCGCTGCCGGTGGCATCCTCGTGCGCCTTGCGGAACTCCTTCATCGCTTCACCGGCGTTCTTCGCCAACTTTGGCAGCTGGCTGCCTCCAAACAGTACGACAATCGCGATGATCAAGACGTAAAGCGAATCGGTGCCGAAAATGTTTGCAGTCACGCGTCCTCCCGGAACGAGCTGGGCCGGCTAGTCCCATATCCTACCGGTCGTGGCACCCCTCTTGCAGAGCGCCCGCTCCCGCGGCGCCCCCGAGCTTCTCGAATGTGTCGTCAACGTGAGCGAGGGACGGGACCAAGATGTCCTCGCCAGGCTTGCCGACAGGTGTGCGTCGGCGCTCTTGGACGTCCACTCTGACCCCGACCACAACCGCTCCGTCTTCACCCTTGCCTGCGAGCGAGAGAGGCTTATGGGGGCGGTGAGGAGGCTCGCAGAAGAGGTCGTCCAGAGCATCGACCTCACCCGACATCTCGGAGCACACCCTCGCTTTGGGTCCCTCGACGTCGTGCCATGGGTCGCTCTCCAAGGCTGGCCGGTCGAGGACCGTGCCTCGATCGAGCCCGCCAAACGGGCCCGCGATGCATTCGCCTCTTGGGCCGCATCAGCATTGGACCTGCCCGTGTTCCTTTACGGCCCGGAGCGCTCCCTCCCCGAGGTCCGAAAGCAGGCCTGGGTCTCTCGTTCGCCGGACCTCGGCCCTTCCGAGCCACACCCGAGCGCCGGGAGCAGCGCCGTGGGTTGCCGCCCGCTGATGGTTGCCTACAACCTCTGGCTTGCCGAGGCCAACCTGGCACAGGCCCGTAGAGTCGCTGCCGCGGTGCGCTCGCCGCAGGTGAGGGCGCTGGCATTTTGGCTTCGGGGAGCGGTGCAGGTCTCGTGCAACTTGATAGCGCCTTTCGAGCTTGGGCCTGCCGAGGTCGCCGACCGCGTGAGCGCGCTCGCCAAAGTCGAGCGGGCGGAACTGGTCGGGCTCGTCCCTAAGGGCGTCCTCGAGAAAATCCCGCGCGAGAGGTGGCAACAACTCGACCTATCGGCAGAGCAGAGCATCGAAGCTCGTCTCGAGGCTGCGAGCGGTCCTTGACGATGAGGCACGTCCCAAACTTGGGAGCTGCGACGTGCCTCACCGGGGGAAGTTGACCTGCTCCGCACCTGTCTGCCTACGAGGCTTGGACAACTCCATAGGAGGCCCCATTGCGGCGACGACGAAGCCGCCGCCGCTCCCGCTCGGAGAGGCCGCCCCAGATGCCAAACTTCTCGCTGTTGTCCAGGGCGAACTGGAGGCATTCCTGGCGGACGACACAGCCGCGGCATACCTCCTTTGCCTCTCTCGTGGAACCTCCTCGCTCGGGGAAAAACAAGTCCGGGTCGACGCCGAGGCAGTTGGCCGAGCGTTGCCATGTCGGCACCTCGCCTGGCCAGTGGGCCCCGTTCACGTCTGCCGGTAGGCGCTGCAGGCGCACAATGTCAGTCACCCGGCGGCTCCTCGCTCGTAGGTGGGTTTACTGCTCGCCTCCAGGGTGACTTACCCCGGATGGCATCGATGTAACTACGTTTGACGTAACTACATCTGTGTCATTTTCGCTCATCCCGGGCGTTACCGCAAGAGGAAATGTTTGCTGGGGGCGCCGCCTGAGCCGGGCAGGTTCGTGTGCGCCCGCGCGCGCCCTGTCTCGGCGCCCAAAAGCGTGCCAAGAAGGCCCAAGTCGCCTTTGTTACCACGACCAGGTCCGTCGAGGCGGTACCAGTTCAGGCGAGGCGACGGCCCCTTTGCCGAAGAAGGCGCCTCGATTCGAGGAAATCCACAAGCACGTAGTCGCCCAACGTGCTCGGTGTCGTAAAGAAGGCCTTCCCCCTGTTGAGCCTCGTCAATTGTTCGACAAAGTGCCGCAGGTGCCCCGTTGCGTCCAGGGCGAAAGTGTTGATGCGGATGCCCTCTCGTGTGCAGCGGGCAACTTCGACCAAGGTCGCGTCAACGGTTTCTTGCGCCGGCGGGTAGCCGAAGACGGGCTCGCTTGCCCCTCGTGGCCAGTGTGCGGTCGGTTCCCCGTCAGTCACCATGATCACTTGCCTCGTCCCTCGCTGGTGGGCGAGGAGCTGGCGGCTGAGCGCAAGGCCATGCTGGATGTTGGTACCCCAGTCGTAGTCCCAGGAGACTTCCGGCAAGTCTCTCAGGGCGATCGGCCGCGCATAGCGGGAGAAACCAACAATGCCCACATAATCGGAGGGGAAGCGCCCCGCGATGAGGGCGTGGAGCGCCATCGTCATCTTTTTGGCGGCGACGAAATTGCCACGCATAGGCATCGATAGGGAAAGATCGAGCATGATCACGGTCGCCGAGCGCGAAAGTGCCTCTGTGCGCTCGACTTCGAAATCGGCGGGAGAGAGCGCGACTGGTGTGCCAGGACCGCGGCGGGCGAGGGCGTTGCGTACTGTGCGCTCGATGGAAAGGTTGAAAGGGTCGCCCCACTGGTAGGCTTTTGTCTCACCAGCACGTTCGTGGCCAAGCCCAGGCCGGCCCACTGGGTGCTGTCCTGTCCGGTAGAGGGACAAGCCTGTGTACAGATCCGCCAGCGCTTGGTCGCCGATTCGCCGGAGCCCCTTCGGCGTCAAGCGCGTCCTGCCCTCCTTCTGCTCCACGAGCCCGGCCTCGCGCAACCTCTTTGCCAACTTTGCGAGAGCCTCCAAGGAGCGCCCGGCATCTTCTCCGAGTAGCTGTTTCGCCCGGTCGATGTCGACCTCGGCGAGCGCACCGGGGCTCGGCGCTCCGCCGAGGAGCGCTTCTAATTGCGAGAGGTCGCTCAAGGCTTCAAGGGCCTCTCCCGAAGGACCAAGAGCGAGAGCGAGGCCAAATGGGGCTGCTTCGTTGCTCACGCCGCCGGCGCTCAGGTTGGCGGCGAGCCTCTCTAGCTCGTTGCGGAAAAGCTCGTCCCCATCAAGTAGTGCCTCGGAAAGCTCTGCGAGCTTTGCGCGTTGGCTGGCCGTCATCGACCCCAGCAAGGCACTAGTCGCCGCCAGCTGTTGCTTGATCGCCTCGAGGAGCTCTTGAAGATCCTGGGGGCGCCCGGGGAGCGCATCGCCATAGCGGTCCATAAAGCGCTCAAAGTCCTCTTGGACATCCTCGCCCGCTTGGTCCCGCTCGATCAACCGGTTGAGCTCGGAAAGCATTTCCCGAGCACGTCTCAGGGCTTCGGGGGAAGCATTGGCGAGAGCCGAGCTCACTTGCGAGAAGGCTGAGCGGCTCGTCTCCGCCCGCCTTTGGCGGACGCGCTCCAAAAGGTCCCGGAGGCCAGCCACGTCGCGTCCCAGACCGTCCTTGAAGCCTTGTTGCATCAAGCGCCGCAGCGCTTGGTCCGCGTCGCCATGCTCGATCAGCTCGTTCATCATCCGGCGCAGGATGTCATCGGCGGTCATCTCGTCGACTTGCTGGGTGCCGTCCCAGCGCGAGTACTTCGCGCGGGCCATTTACGAGCGCTTGGAGCGGTAGACGGCAGTGCTGCCGTGGACGTTCTTGTTGAGCCGCTTAGACAGGTGGAGGCCTTCCAATATGAGCTCGGTGGCCGCCGCGAGCGCTGTTGGCCGCTCCGAGCCGGCCAATTTGCCGACCGGTGCTCGCAACCCCGGCCGGGGCTCGAGGGCTTGGACGTAAGCGGACGAGGGCAGGTCGTCGCCGACTTCCACCGAACCGTCGTCCAGCTCCGAAACCGCCTGGCCCAGCTCCGCTGGGCTCACGCGCGAGCGGAAGACGTTGAGCACAGCTTGGCGAACTAGGCGCGCCACCAGCTCGTCGTCTCCTGTGTCGTCAAGAGTGTCGAGCTCGATCTTGCCGAGCGTCGAGGGCGCGAGCGCCGTAAGGTCGCTCACCCGCGGGACAGCCTCGGCCTCCCCAAGCCGCAGCGCCCGCCGCGCAGCGGCGGCCACGAGCGTCTCGTAATTTGCCACGCCAAGCCGCACAGAAACCCCAGAGCGCTGGTTGACCTGCGGGCTCTCGCGTGCCAACTGTGACAACGTAGCCACGATTTCGGCCATGTAGGGCGGCACATCGACCGTTACCCCATCGATGCCTGCCGGAGCGGCCTCTTGCAGTATTACTTTCACTTCGGTCCCGGTGTCGAGTGGGTAGTGGGTGCGGATCTGGGCGCCGAAGCGGTCCTTCAGGGGGGTGATGATCCTGCCTCGGCTCGTGTAGTCCTCTGGGTTTGCCGACGCGACGAGCATCACGTCCAGCGGGAGCCGGACCTTGTAGCCGCGGATCTGGACGTCGCGCTCCTCGAGCACGTTCAAGAGGCCGACCTGGATGCGTTCGGCCAGGTCCGGGAGCTCGTTTATTGAGAATATGCCCCGGTTGGTGCGCGGCACGAGCCCATAGTTGAGGGTGAGCTCGTCTGAGAGGTAGCGCCCCTCGGCTACTTTGACGGGGTCGACTTCGCCTATCAGGTCGGCGATCGAGGTGTCGGGCGTAGCCAGTTTTTCCCCAAAACGCATCTCGGGGCTGGCCCACTCGATGGGGCAGCCTTCGCCCTTGCTCGCCACCAAGTCCCGGGCGTACCGGGAGGTGGGGTAGAAGGGGTCGTCGAGGATCTCGGACCCCGCCACGACGGGGAGCCACTCGTCTAAGAGAGTGGCGAGGCTGCGCATGAGGCGGGTCTTTGCTTGCCCTCTCTCGCCGAGGAAGATGATGTCGTGACCTGCCAGCAGGGCGTTCTCCAAGGCTGGGAGGACTGTGCGCTCGTAGCCGACGAGCCCCTCAACGACTGGTTGGCCAGCGGCTATGCGCCGGGCAGCATTCTGGCGGACCTCTTGTTTGACAGGCTGCGAGCGCCAGCCGGAGGCGCGCAGCTCTCCCAGGGTGGCAAGACGGGGTGGCGGTGCGGGTGCCATTGGCAAAAGCTACCGACAAGGGGCCAGCTTGTGAGCACCCTCGATATGTAACCTTCGCTAGTGACCGCCGCCCGAGAGCGCCTTGACCTCGGGGGGCAGTGGGCGGCCGCCGAGGCCGACGACGAATTGCGGCGCTCCTTTCCCCGGCCCGACTACGACGACAGTGGGTGGGCCACACTGACAGTCCCTGGGCACTGGCGCTCCCAAGCGACCTTTGCCTCATCGGACGGGCCGCTCCTTTACCGCCGGCGCTTCGAAGCTGCCCAGCCGGTGGGGCGCGAGCGCACCTGGCTTGTAATGGACGGCGCCTTTTACCAATCAGACGTATGGCTCGACGGGTCGTACCTAGGAGACACCGAGGGCTACTTCTTCCCACATATTTTCGACATTTCTGCTGCTTTGGAGGCTCGCACCGAACACGTCCTCGCGGTAGAGGTCGGCTGTGAGAGGTCTTCACGACCCTCGGGTAAGCGGGCACTTATCGGTGTCTGGAGCGACGAGACCTGTATCGACCCCGCCTACAACCCAGGGGGCATCTGGGCCCCTGTCGGGGTCGTCACGACCGGCCCGGTCAGGATCGAATCGCTTTGGCTCGCTTGCCGGGAGGCTTCCGCCGAAAGAGCACTGCTCGAACTGTCGGCTCACCTCGACAGCTCGGAGACCTTGACAGCCTCGCTCGGGACTTCCATCGTCGACAGCGGCGCGGGCCAGGTGGCCGGAGACGAACGCCGGCAAGCACTTGCGAAGGGGCGCAACCGGGTCCGATGGCGGCTGGAGGTCCCCAACCCGCGCTTGTGGTGGCCGGTCGGCTTGGGAGACCAGCCCCTTTACCAACTCGTTGTCAACGTGGACGTCGGTGCCGAGGTGAGCGACTCCCGGGAGTGCACGACGGGCTTGCGCCAAGTCCGGGCCAATGATTTCCGCTTCCGCGTCAATGGCGAAGACGTCTTCCTGAAAGGTGCCAACGTCTTACCAACCCAGCGCGACCTGGCCGCGGCCAGCCCGGAGGGCGTCGCCCGTGATGTTCATTTAGCTCGCGAGGCCGGGCTCAACCTTCTCAGGGCGCACGCCCACATCGCGAGGCCGGAGCTCTACCGGGCGGCGGACGAGCTCGGGGTCCTCGTCTGGCAGGACATGCCTCTCCACGGCGCGTACCGGGGGGTGCGCCGCCAGGCGGTGCGCCAGGCTGCCAAAGCAGTGGAGCTGCTCGGCCACCACCCCTCGGTCGTCCTGTGGTGTGCTCATAACGAGCCTTTCCCAAGCGGGCCGGTAGGGCAGGGTTGGCGCCCTGGGCGGTCGCTCAGGCGCCTCGCCGGGCAAGCTTTTCCCAACCCGAACAGATCGTTGCTCGACCAGAGCATCAAACGGGCTTTCGAGCGCGCTGATGGGTCGAGGCCGGTGGTGGCCGGTTCGGGGGTATTGCCTCACCTCGCCCGCGCCACTGCGAGCCACCTCTACTTCGGCTGGTACCACGGTACGAAGAGGGACCTCGTCCGGGCGGCCAGGATGTGGCCAGGAGCAACTCGTTTTGTCAGCGAGCTCGGGGCTCAGGCGGTCGCGAGCAGCCCTACCCCAGGCTTTTCGGCAGAAAAATGGCCGGATCTGCCGTGGGCGGAGGTTTCTCAGCACTTTTGCCTGCAGAAGGGTGTCTTGGACTGGAGGCTCCCGCCGCGCCAGTACCCCAGTTTCGAGGCTTGGCGGGATGCGACGCAGGCCTACCAAGGCGACCTTGTCCGTTGCCAAGTCGAGGCTCTGAGGAAGCTTCGCTACACGCCGACGGGAGGGTTCGCGGTCCACTTTCTCAGCGACGCGCAGCCTGGTATCAGCCACTCCCTGGTCGACTGGGAGCGGGCACCAAAACAGGGCTTTTACGACCTGCGGGCCGCATGTGCCCCGGTGCTCCCCGTAGCAGACTGGCCCGCAGGTCGCTACGACCCTGGGGCAGCGGTGTCGTTCGCGGTCCACGTGATCAACGACCTCCGGGAGGCTTTGGAGGGAGCGGTGCTCGAGGCACGCCTTAGCTGGCCTGGAGGCGGGCGACGATGGCGTTTCGGAGGCGATGTGCCCGGGCCTGGTGTCTTTTTCGTCGGCAACCTGAGCACGTCTTTGCCATTGGGCGTGCTGCTTCACGATGCCGTGGCCTTGGGGGAAGGCGATGCCGATGGCAACTGCTGGCCGCTCGTATTGGAACTGGACCTTCGGTGGGGAAGCCCGGAGCGGTCAAGCCTCAACCATTACAGAAGCGCCATAACGCCCAAGGGAGCTCGGCTCAGGCGGTAATGCTGTTGCCCGCCTCGCGCTTGCTGTCGTGGCACTGGTTGGTCCTTAGAGCGTGCCTGCAGGCGCTGTTGGTGGTAAAACCTAACAAGTGGCCCGCTTCCTTACGTCCGAGTGGTTCGAGGAGCTCGAGGCGGCTTACCAAGCCGAGGCCGAGGGCGCTGCCGCCGCAAAAGTCGCCCGCGCTGGAGCGTACCGTCCTGGTAATGCACCAGGTGCGCCTGGGCAGGCGGCAACTGCCGCTCTTGTGGTCGAGATTTTCGTCGCAGGGGCTCCTCAAGGCGAGGTACGGTACCAGGTAGTGGTGGAGGGCGAGCGAGTGCGGGTGGTGCCACCGGGGGCCGAGCAGAGGACCGCTCAAGTCCGTTTGAGAAGTGACTATGCGACCTTGGCTGGTATCGCCTCGGGTGAACTGTCTGCGATAGACGCTCTTTCTCTCGGCAGGGCGCGCATTTCTGGCGATACCGGTGCGCTCGGCTCGAGAGGTACGCAACTAGCAGGTCTCGACTTGGTGCCGGCAGCAGTGCGAGCGCGTACGGTTTTCTGAAGGGCCCGATGGGACGTTCCCTACCGAACAGGCCGGGCTGGTACCGGGGCCCTGATGAACCGCGTTCGCTCCGGTACTGGGACGGGAGGTCCTGGACGACACGGGCCCGGCCCGAGCCCCCTTGGGCTTTACACGCCGGGCCCTTCGACCCCTCGTACGAAGACCAGGACCGATCGGTGGAAGGGCCGGTCCACCCGCACGAGCTCCGTGAGCCCGTGGCAAGTGGCGCGTGGTCGCGCGAGTGGCTGTCGTGGCGCCCTCGCCAGGCAGCGGCAGGGTGGCACCGCGCCCGCGTTGCGCAACCGGAGCAGCTCGAGCAGCCGCTGCGGGCTGCACCTGCGAAGCTGAGCCCGAGCCGCCGGCCTCTCCTCGCCCTCATGTGCCTGCTGATAGTCGCAGTCGGCGTCGTAGTCTCGAGCGTCGCCTTCATTTCCCCCTACGAAACCAAGGGCGGGGCCCTCGGTCGCGACGAAGTCGCGGCAGCCCGCTTTTCGGCCGAGGTCAACAAGCTCTGCCAAGTGCAGCTTTCTGCCTACCGCGGCGCTCTCGCCTGGGGTGATGACGGGCCCACGATCGAGGCTGGCGCCCAACGAGTGGATGACCTGGGCAAAAAGATCGCTGCCCTCAACGCTCCCTTGTCACTGCGCGGCCCGCTCAACCAGTGGCTCCTGACGCTTAGCCAGTTCGCCGCCCAGCAGACCCGTTACGCCGAGATCGTCGGCAGCGCAGAGCACTTGAGCAGCGGGCGCCGCATCGCTCGGCCGCTGGCACCCTCTGCCCAAGTTGCCGCGGCGGAAGTCCGCCAGGTTGCCTCGGGCCTCGCGGTGCGGGCCGACACTTTCAGCGCAACCTTGCAGCTCCAGGCCTGCGCGTTGGAGCCCGTCCCGGCAAGCTGAGCGCTGCCAAGGTAAGGACCTGCGAAGAAATTGGCCGGAGTTGTTGCACCGGTGGGCCCAATGGCGGGATAGTTGTAAGCCAAGGCTATTTATCGGCTACAGGCAACTTGGAGGTGCAGCGCAATGCTCTGCGACGTGGTCGACGACCAGTTCCTCACCAAGTACCGTGCCTTGCTCGACGCCGAGGATGCGGCGTTTGACGAGCTCGAACACGCGTATGAAGACGGGGACCGAGCCCACTTCGACGCCGACCTGTCGGCTTGGCGAGCCGCCGTAGAGCGCAAGCTTGGCTACCTTCACCGCCTAGGGCTTGTCAGCCCGCCGGCGTTGACCCACTGACGCCTGCTCGAGCCTGCACTTCCTGCTAGGACCGCCTCAAGGGAGAAGGCCGAGAGCTGCCACGCTGTCGCGCTCCGACACCAGCTCATCGGTGCTGCGTTGGATGCTCTCGAGAGAGAAGTCGTCGATCTGGAGGCCTTCTACGACTTCGTAGGCCCAAGCTGAGGTAGTCAGCGGGAGAGAAGAGAACACGCCCTCGGGCGCTGCGTAGGCGCCTTCCGAGAAGACCGCCATCGAGGTCCAGTCCCCTGGCGAGGTGCCTTGGGCCCAGTCACGCACGGCGTCGATGGCGGCACTGGCCGCCGATGCGGCGCTCGAGGCTCCTCGCGCCTCGATCACGGAGGCACCTCGTTGTTGGACTGTTGGGATGAAAGCGCTCGTGAGCCAGTCCATCCCACCGACGGCTTCAAGCGCCGGCCGCCCGTCGACCTTGGCATGGAAGAGGTCGGGGTACTGCGTCGCGGAGTGGTTGCCCCAGATCGTGACGTTGCTTACAGCACCCGGTGCTACGCCTGCGCGAGCGGCAACTTGGCCGATCGCCCGGTTGTGGTCGAGGCGCGTCATGGCCGCGAACTGCTGAGGGGCCAATGGGCTCGCGCCCTTGGCGGCGTTGTGCGCTGCGATCAGGCAGTTGGTGTTGGCGGGGTTGCCGACAACGAGGACCCGCACGTCCCTCTTCGCGCTCGCCGCGAGCGCTCTACCTTGCACGCTGAAAATAGCGCCGTTTGCTTCCAGCAAGTCTTTCCGTTCCATCCCCTTGCTGCGCGGCCGCGCGCCCACCAGCATTGCTACGTCCGCGTCCCCAAAGGCTTCTTCAGGGTCGGCCGTGGTTGTCACCGAACGCAGGAGCGGGAACGCGCAGTCCTCGAGCTCCATGACTACGCCCTGGAGAGCACCCAGGGCCGCGGGTACTTCGAGCAGTTTCAGCGCCACCGGCTGGTCGGGCCCCAGCATGTCCCCCGCCGCGACCCTGAAAAGGAGGCTATAGGCGATCTGGCCGGCCCCCCCGGTCACGGCCACTGTCGTTAGTGAACTCGGCATAGTGGAAAAGTCCCTTTAGAGGCGGTCGATGATGGCACCGGCAAACTCTGAGGTCTTGACCTCGGTAGCGCCTTCCATCTGCCGCGCGAAATCATACGTTACGACGCCATCGCCGATCGTGTCTTCCATCGCCCGGACGATATCGTATGCGGCTTCTTGCCAGCCGAGGTGCTCGAGCATGAGGACGCCCGAGAGGAGGACCGAGCCCGGGTTCACCTTGTCCTGCCCGGCGTACTTGGGTGCCGTCCCGTGGGTCGCCTCGAAAATGCCATGACCCGTCACGTAATTTATGTTTGCTCCCGGTGCTATGCCGATGCCGCCCACTTGCGCGGCAATCGCGTCCGAGAGGTAATCGCCGTTCAAGTTAGTCGTCGCTATCACGTCAAAGTCATTGGGCCGTGTGAGCACCTGCTGCAAAGTAATGTCGGCGATATTGTCTTTGACGAGCACTTTGCCGTCCGGCTTGCCGCCGCATTCGTCCCAGCTGACGGCGACGTCTGCGAACTCGTCGCGAGCGACTTCGTAACCCCACTTGCGGAACGCGCCTTCGGTGAACTTCTGGATATTGCCTTTGTGCACGAGCGTGACCGACTTGCGCTCGTGCCCCACGGCGTACTGGAGAGCCGCTCGGACGAGCCTTTTGCTGCCCGTAACCGACACAGGCTTGATCCCGACACCAGAGTCCGGTCGCACCGTCCAGCCGAGCTCGTCGTGGAGGATCTCGATCAGCCGCCTGCATTCCGGCGTGCCCTCCTCGACCTCAAGGCCCGCGTAAATATCCTCCGTGTTCTCACGGAAAATCACCATGTCTACGAGGTCCGGGCGTTTCACCGGCGAAGGTACGCCGCGGAACCAGCGCACTGGGCGTAGGCAGACATAGAGGTCGAGGAGCTGGCGAAGGGTGACGTTGAGGGAGCGAAAACCTCCACCAACAGGTGTCGTGAGCGGGCCCTTTATCCCGATCAGGTACTCCCGAAAAACCTCGAGGGTCTCTTCTGGGAGCCAGTTCCCTGTCTCTTTGAAAGCTTTTTCGCCTGCGAGGACCTCCCGCCATTCGATGCGGCGCCCTCCGCCCCGCTTTGCCACCGCCGCGTCGATGACCCGCTTAGCGGCGGGCCAGATGTCAACTCCAGTCCCGTCCCCCTCGATGAAGGGGATGATGGGCTCGTCCGGGACCCGAAGCTTGCCATCGGGGCCCATCGTTATCTTTTCAGCCATTGGCTGAGCAGCCTATCGACGCTGGCCAGGCGAGACTAGCTGGCGGGGGTGGCCCGACTGTCTGGCAGGGCGCGTGGGTGCGCGACCGAGAGCCGGGCAACGTTTAAGGTATGCGACTGTGGCCAGCACCGCCTCAGACGCAGTCCCTCGAGAGCCGCCTAGGGGGGGACCGGCGCCACCCGCTGCCCCGGCGCGCGAGGGAGTGTTCCTGTCAGACAACCTGAGCGTCCTGCGGACGCTGCCAGATGCGTGCGTCGACTTGGTCTACATCGACCCGCCCTTCGGCACCGGCCAGCTGAGGAGGCTCGATTCGATCCGGACCGGTTCGGGTGGCCGGTCCAGGAGGGGTTTTGCCGGGCGGGAGTACGCCTTCGAGGTCGTATCTTCGTATGGCTACGCCGACACGATGGCACTCGAGGAGTACCTCGGCTTCTTGTACGACCGGCTTGCTCAGGTCCACCGTGTTCTCCGCCCGACGGGCTCGCTCTACCTTCACCTGGACTTTCATGTGGTGCATTACGCCCGGCTACTGCTGGACGAGATCTTCGGCCCGGAGCGGTTCCTCAACGAGATCATCTGGGCCTATGACTACGGGGGCAGGGCCCGCGACCGCTGGCCGCGTAAGCACGACAACATCTTGTGGTACGCGAAGTCGGGGACTTGGACCTTCAACCGGGGCTCGGTCGACCGCATCCCGTACATGGCGCCAGGCCTGGTAGGCAAAGACAAGGCCGCCATTGGGAAGCTCCCGACTGACACGTGGTGGCTCACCATCGTGCCCACGAGCGGCTCTGAACGCACTGGCTACCCGACCCAGAAACCTTTGAAGCTGCTCGAGCGCGTTGTCGGGGCTTCGAGCAACCCCGGGGACCTCGTAGCAGACTTTTTCTGCGGCAGCGGCACCACAGGTGTAGCGGCACAGCGCCTTGGGCGGCGCTACTTGCTGGTCGATGCCAACCCGGAAGCCGTAAGGATCGCTAGGGAGCGATTGGGGTTGTGAAGACCGAGGTCGGCGTGGATCCGGCGAGTCGCTTCTGAGCGGTTGAGCGTATAGAAGTGCAGGCCAGGGGCACCTTTCTCGAGAAGCTGGGCGCACAGTTCGGTTGCCGCCTCGACGCCAGCCTTTGCAACTTGCTCTCGCCCGCCCCGCGCGTTGGCGGCTTCGAGCCGCTCGACGAGCCAGGCGGGGACTGAGCTCCCAAGCGCCCCCAGGCGTGGGACCGACTCCAGGCTCAGCACCGGCCAGATCCCTGGGAGGACAGGCTTGGTAACCCCGAGCGCGTCCAGCTCGTCCACCAGGCGGAGGTAGTCAGAGGCTTCGAAGAAGAACTGCGTCACGGCGAAGTCCGCCCGGCGGAGCTTCCTGGCGAGGAACCGCCTATCTGCCCCGATGCTCCGCGACCTCGGGTGCCCCGCTGGGTGGGCGGCCACGCCGACGCAGAACCCGCCGATCGCCCTGGCAAGCTCGACGAGCTGAAGGGCGTGCTCGAGCTCTCCCTCGTCGCCCTCAGCTCCAGGCGGCGGGTCACCGGCAAGCGCCATGAGGTTCTCGATCCCTGACTTGCGGAAGTTGACGAGGATGTCCGCAAGCTCGAGGCGGGTATGCCCGGCACAGATCAAGTGGGCCATGGGTGTGAGGGTTGTCAGCCGCAGCATAGAGACGACCAGGTCGGTCGTCCTTTGCCGGGAGGAGCGGCCCCCCCGGTAGGTCACCGACACAAAGGACGGCAAGAGGGGCTGAAGCTCGAGCAAGGTCTGGACAAGGCGCGCTTGTTCGGTGTCGTTCTTGGGAGGGAAAAACTCGAACGAGAACGTCCGGCCCTGCGCGAGCAGGTCAGACACCTTGACCATATAGCCAAGGATAGAGGGGCCACACGCCTGGAGGCCCGGCGGGCTCAGGCCCCGCCGAAAGAGGCCTCCGCTGCCGACACGGTATTGCGCAACAGCATCGCCACCGTGGTCACCCCGACCCCGCCGAGGCGAGGCGTCGCCCAGGCCGCGACCTCCGCGCACCGCTCGTCCACGTCTGAGAGGACTTTCTTGCCCTGCCAAGTGAGGCCCCCCCCAATTACGCACGAGCCCGGCGCGATGACTTCAGGTGTGATCATGTTGGGCACTCCGGCGGCGCCCACGACGATGTCCGCGCGCCGGGTATGTCCCGCCCAATCTTTCACTCCCGTGTGCACCACCGTGACAGCTGCGTTGGCGCCCGGCTCTTTCAGCGAAAGCAGGAGAGCGAGCGGCCGCCCGAGCGTCGGCCCCCTCCCGACGACGACCACGGAGCGCCCCTCAACAGGTACCTGGTAGTACTTGAGCATGGCGAGGATGCCAACGGGTGTGCATGGCCGCGGGTGGCCCCTTTCGCCGAGGGCAAGGTACCCGAGGTTGGTCGGGTGGAGCCCGTCGACGTCTTTGGAAGGGAGCACGCGGGTAAGCGCCTCCGCGTAGTCGAAGCCCGGCGGGACCGGGTTTTGCACCAGGAAGCCGTCCACTTCAGGGTCAGCGTTGAGACGGTCGACCGCCTCGAGGAGGTCTGCCTGCTTGGCTGAAGCTGGGACCCGGATGTCGACAGACCGTATGCCGTAGCGTTCGGAGGTCTCGTGTTTCCGGGCGATGTAGTGAACGCTCGCCGGGTCGTCCCCGACGAGCACGGTCCCAAGGCCAACTATTTTTCCCCTCGCGCGTAGCTCGGCGACGCGCTCGCCCACCTCGGTCAGCGTTGCCTCGGCTACCGGGGCCCCGGACATCGTGATCGCGGCCAAAACTCACCTCCACAGCGTGGAAATTTCCAAGTACGCGACCGTCAGTGCGCCGGTCAGTTCAATGGCGGAACTGTCGCTCCCCGGTAAAGACCATAGCAATCCCGTGCTCCTCCGCTGCAGCGATGATCTTCGCGTCGCTGACCGAACCGCCGGGTTGCACCACACAGCGCACGCCTGCTGAGGCAACCGTGTCCAAGCCATCCCGGAAGGGGAAAAAGGCGTCGCTCGCTGCGGCCCCGCCCCTCGCCCGCCCAGCCGCCCGTGCAACAGCAAGCTCGCCAGGTGAGACACGGTTTTGCTGGCCTGCCCCGATCCCAACCGCCATGCCGTTGCCCACGAGGACGATGGCATTGGACTTGACTGCGGCGCAGACACGCCATGCGAGCTGGAGGCCGCTCCAATCCTCTTCGGTTGGTTTTTGCGAGGTGACGACTTCCCATTGCTGAGGGCCTCTCGCCAAGCGGTAGGGGCTCTGCACCAGCCAACCACCGCTCACTTGGCGTACGTGCCAGCGCTGGGGGCCCGGGGCGGGGGCAGAAAGCGCTCGCATGTTCTTCCGCTTGGCCGCAAAAAGCGATAGCGCACGTTCTGAGTACGAAGGAGCGATCACTACGTCGGCTTGTGTGTTCGACAACATAACCTCGGCCATTTCCTCGTTCACCGCTCCCGAAAGCGCGACTATTCCTCCGAAGGCGGACATCGGGTCGCAGTCGAAAGCCTTTTGGTACGCCTCGAGCAGCGTGGGCGCGACTGCTACCCCGCAAGGGTTGGCGTGCTTGACGATGACGGCCGCCGCCGGCCCAAGGTCCTCCAGGTCGTGCAACAGCGTCCATGCCGCTTCGGCATCGTAGAGGTTGAGGTACGACAGCTCCTTGCCGCCGTGCTGGAGAGCGCTGTCCCACCAGCTAGTCGTGCCGATGTTGCGGTAGCGGGCGCCAATTTGGTGGGGGTTTTCGCCATAGCGCAGTGGCTGCGCGAGCTCGAGCGCCAGGTGGATGGTAGGCGGGAGCTGCTTTTGGTCGGCCTCCCCGCCGGGATTGAGTTGCCCGTCGAGCCAACCGACGATAGCGGCGTCGTAAGCCGCCGTGTGGGCGAAGGCTTTCCTGGCAAGGCGCAAGCGCAACTCCGGGCCCACCTTGCCGGCGCCGTCGATGCTTCGCGCGACTTCCCCATAGTCGGCGGGGTCAACGACAACGGCTACCCGTGACCAGTTCTTGGCGGCGGCGCGAAGCAACGTTACGCCCCCGATGTCGATCATTTCGACGGAGGGTTGGGACCCGAACGGGTAAAGGTTGCACACGACAACCCCGATGAGGTCGATGTCTTGTTTCGCGAGGTCGGCAACGTGCTCAGGGTTGTCGAGGTCGGCCAGGATCCCGGCATGGAGCCGGGGGTGCAGGGTCTTGACGCGCCCCCCAAGCAGTTCGGGGGAGCCTGTCAGTGCTTCGACGGTGCTATGGCGAAGCCCCGCCTCCTCCAGAGCGGCCGCGGTCTTGCCACTGGCCACCAGTTCGTACCCAGCCTCGACGAGCGCACCTGCGAGATCCTCCAGGCCGCTCTTGTCGTATACAGAAAGCAGAGCCTTCATCCGAGGCCCTCCTTTTCTCTTTGTAATTGCGCCATGAAACGGCGGATGGTCTGTGGGTAAAGCCGGCGTTCGACAGCCTTGATCCTTAGGTGAAGCGAGCCTTCGGTGTCCCCTGGGAGCACGGGAACTTCTTGTTGGGCGAGGATGGGACCGTCGTCGACCTCTTCGGTGGCGATGTGAACCGTAGTCCCTGTTACTGAGACACCCGCTGCGAGGGCGTCGCGGACGGCGTGCCAGCCCTTGAAGTTCGGCAGCAGGGCCGGGTGCGTATTGAGCACTCTGCCGGGGAAGGAAGTGAAGATTTCCCCGCTGAGCACGGTGCCAAAGCCGGCCATTGCGATCACGTCGGCCCGATGGTCCTCGAGTGCCGCGACGAGCCGCAAGGTGTAAGCCCGCCTATCGAAGTTGCTGGCGAAGCTCTCGCGCAGAAGGAGCTCCGTGGGGATGCGGGCGCTGGACGCGACCTCCTGCGCCCGGCAGGGGCGGTCTACGACCACGACGCAGACGTCGAGGCCGGAGCTGAGGATTGCCTCTAGGATCGTCCCAGCACCGGAAGCGAGCACCGCGAGGCGCACCTTGGGGCGTGCCTGGGCTCCTTGCTCATCGGCGCGACCTCCGGCTCGCAGCGGGGGCTCGCCCAGGTTCGCCACGGTCACGAAGATAGTCTCATCATCGTCGAGCTGAGCGGCCGCGGTCTCGTCGTCGCAGGAGTCGCAATTTAACCGTGCACCCAGTACGGTGCGCAGGGTGACGCCACCCCAGGTCCCAGGCTCACCCGCCCCGTTGCCGGGCCTCCTTACCGCGCTGCCCGCGAGCTCGGCGACCGATGAGCCACAGGGCAGGGTGCCACACCCCCTCAGGCTCTTTCCTCCTGAGCCCGGGCTGCGCGAGGTGGCGTTCGACCTTTACCGCCATGTTTCCCAACTGCCGCTCATCTCCCCCCACGGCCACGTCGACGCGCAGGTGCTGGCCAAAGACGAGCCCTACCCGGACCCAATAGCGCTCCTTGTCCGTCCCGACCACTACGTGCTCCGGCTCTTGCACGCCCAAGGTATTGACATGACAGAGCTCGGCTTGTTGGACAAGCGCACCGCTGCCACCGGGCCAGCTGCCACCCGGCCAGTTGCGTCCGGCTCGGCGGTTCCCGGCTCAGCTGCCCGGGTGGCCGAGCCGCGCGAGGTATGGCGCGTCCTGTGCCGGTACTGGTCGGTGTTCCGCGGCACGGTCATGCGGTTGTGGCTAGAGGATGAGCTTGCCAGTTTGTTCGGCATCGACTACCCGCTGAGCGAGGGGCGCGCCGACGAGAGCTATGACCAGATCAGCGCGCAGTTGACGACACCTGAGATGCGCCCTCGCGAGCTTTATCGTCGCTTCGGGCTCGAGGTGCTGGCCACGACGGACTCGCCTCTCGACGACCTCTCTGCCCACCGGGCCCTGCGGGACGACCCAACGTGGCAGGGCACCGTGGTCCCGACTTTCCGCCCGGACGCGCTCATCGACCCCGCCCGCACCAGTTCCTGGGCGCAACTGCTCGATCGCCTTGCTCAAATTTCCGGCAGCGACACTGGCACCTATCGGGGGTACATCAGCGCGCTGGAGGCCCGCCGCGCGGCTTTCAAGGAGCTCGGTGCTACCGCAACAGACCATGGCAACGACACTGTTGACGCGTTCGAGCTCAGCGAGTGGGAAGCGGCTCGGCTGTACGACCGTTTGCGGCTCGGGCCCTACGATGCCGGAGACCAAGGCGCCTTCCGGGCGCACATGCTCATGGAGATGGCGCGGATGTCGGCAGACGACGGGCTGGTCATGCAGCTTCACCCGGGTGTCTGGCGGGACCACGACACGGCCGCTTTTACTCGCTTTGGTCACGACACCGGGGCCGATTTCCCAGTAGCCACGAACTATACAGCCGCCCTCGTACGGCTGCTTGGGCGCTTCGGCTCCCACCCCACGTTCCGAGCCGTTGCTTTTACAGTTGATGAAACGACCTTTTCCCGAGAGCTCGCCCCGATGGCGAGCTACTACCCAGGGCTCTGGCTCGGCGCACCCTGGTGGTTCCTGGACGCACCGGACACGATGAACCGGTTCTGGGCGGCGATAACCGAGACGGCTGGTTTTTCCAAATCAGCCGGTTTTGTCGACGACACGCGGGCGTACTGTTCCATCCCGGCGCGCCACGACCTGGCTCGCCGTGCGCACTGCAGCTTCCTGGCCCGCCTCGTTGGAGAGCACCGGCTCAACCACGAAGACGCTCTCGCTTTGGCTGGGGACTTCGCGTACCGGCTCCCAAAGCTCGCTTTCAGGCTGGCGTAAGCATAAGGCGGTCGCTGGTGCCACCACAGGCAACCCAACTTACGCCGTGAACGTCGATCACCTCATTTCGACCTACGGCTACTCAGCGGTCTTTGTCCTGGTCGTGATAGAGAGCCTCGGGGTGCCCCTGCCCGGTGAGACGGCCGTGATAAGCGCCGGTATTTATGCCGGCCAGACCCACAAGCTCTCTGTGTGGGTCATCTGGGTGGTCGCCTCGGCGGCGGCGGTTACCGGTGGCAGCATCGGTTTTGTCATCGGGGACAAAGGAGGTTACCGGCTTGTCCGTCGGTATGGCCCGAAAGTCCACTTCGACGCGGCCAAGCTCAAGGTGGGGATGTACGTGTTCGACCGGCACGGCTCGCTGGTCGTTTTCCTAGGGCGCTTCGTCTCCTTGCTGCGCACCTATGCTGCCTTTCTCGCGGGGACAAACAAAATGCCGTGGCGGCGCTTCCTTGTCGCCAACGCTGCCGGCGGGGTCATATGGGCAGCTATCTACGCGTTTGCGTCTTACGAGGCGGGCAAATCTCTCCGAAATGTCTCGGGGACGGTCAACTACGTCCTCATCGCGGCAGCGGCTGTCGCGCTGGTGATCGCGTTCTTCGTGGTCCGGCGCAAGACCAAGCAGTTGGAGGCGGTCGCCGAGGCAGCTTACCCTGGGCCGTTGCCGGACTGATGACTAATGCCACGAGGGTTGAGCCTCGGAGTGGGCCCAGAAAAAAGTTCCAGGGACCGTGCTGCTCGACCTGGGTTTGTCCCGCCCTGGACAGAGAGCCCGAGAAGGGAATCGAACCCTTGACCTACGCATTACGAGTGCGTCGCTCTGCCGTCTGAGCTACCCGGGCGGGACCATCTGAGCTGCTACTTTATCGCGTGAGCCTTGAGGGCAGGGAGCCCGTGACCACTCGCTGGAAGCGCGAGCCCGCCGCCCAAGTTCGCTCGGGGC
>DATJSU010000038.1:0-25352 GCA_035503915.1 Acidimicrobiales bacterium
GCCGTTGACGAAAGCGAAGGGGTCCCATCCCGGGTCCCGGTGCCACTCCAACTCGACCCTGTCCGCCAAAGCGGAAGCCAGTTCTTCGGAGTGCATGCTGGCAATCAAGGCCAAGGTCATGTCCATGCCCGCTGCAACGCCAGAAGACGTCCAGCGGTCGCGGTCTTCTACCCAGCGGGCCTTGGCCACCCAGTCCACGTGCGGGCCCTGTTGTTTTGCCCAGCCAAAGGCGCGCTTGTTGGAGGTGGCCCTGTACCCGTCGAGGAGCCCAGCCGAGGCGAGAACTGCCGAGCCCGTGCAGACCGAAGCCACGATCTCAGCCTGCAGCGCCCAGCCGGCAAGCCAGCTGCGGAAGGAGCTGTCCTGGACGAGAGCCCTGGTGCCGATCCCCCCCGGCACGAGAACGACGTCAGGTACCTCCGCTTCGGCGTAGGTGGTCTCAGCGAACACCGACGGCCCCTGGGAACTACGTACCGGACCGGCAACCGGGCCGACCAGGCCTATCTCGAAATGGTCGGAGAGGGCCCCGAAGAGCTCAAGCGGGCCGAACACATCGAGCAGCTCGAAGCGGTCGAACAGGACAGCGGTCACACGGCGCCTTTGACTTACCTCGGTCATGCCCAAGTCTCTCTCATCCTGGCTCAAGGAGCCGACAAATGCCGGGCGATCGGGTACGGGATCCTCGCCGGGCGTGGCATCACGGTCGTGCTCACCAGCAGCGACGTCCTGCTGCTCAGCCTCCGACGGGCTCGCCGGCGCAGCCCTGTGGGGCGCGATCGGTGCTGGCCTTGAAGCGATCATCCACAACCAGGTCGGCGCCGTTATCACCTTGCTCACCTGGGGCCTTCGTCGTCGACAACCTCCTGTTCGGCCTCGTCCCCTCGGTGGGGCGGTTGATACCGGACCGTGCTTCGGACGCGCTCATGGGCCTCCGCGTCCAGCACCTGCCCTCACCGGGCGCCGGCGCGATCATCCTTATCGCCTGGGCCGGCGTACTGGGGGTTCTCGGTAGCACCCTGTCCGTTCGGCAGGACATCAACTCGTCTCTACGGCGGGGCCACCGATTTGGAGGGCGTGGGCCCAAGTTGTACTGAAAGCCCTCGCGGGTTGCCCCCTGGGCCCGGCCACCCAGCTCGTGCACTTCGAGCACCAGGGTCGAAGCCCTGCCGACTACCGCGGTCGTCGCAGCCGTGAGGTCCCCCGTCCCTCAGCACCCACCATGAAATTGCCTTATTTCATTTCATATTGGGTCTTTCTCAGGGTACGCGGGCCACGAGCTGCGAAGCCGGCCGAGGCGGTCTGGGTCCATGAGCACGTCGATCTGAGCCACCTTCCCGTTCCTCACGGTGAAGCCCATAACTGCCAGGATGCTCCTGGCAGTGGACACGACTGCTCCCGCGGCCCCGTTGACGAGGGCAGGTCGGGCCAACGGGTACCACTTCGAGTACGTGGCAGTGTGGGTGGCCACGGCAGCGGCGCCGCGGAGGACGAGCGATGACTCCTTGCGCAGGGCTCCACCGTCGATCCGCAGTTCGACCTCGGGGTCGAGCAGCTCCAAGAGAGCCTTGAAGTCCCCGTCGCGTGAGGCAGCGAAGAACGCGCCAACTACTGCCTTTTGCCGTCCGAGGTCCGCGTCGGGTTCTGGTATGCCGCGCACGCGCCGCCTTGCTCGGCTGGCAAGTTGCTGAGCGGCAGCTTCGGGCCGGCCGAGGACCGAGGCAATCTCGGCGAAGTGCACGCCGAAGACGTCGTGGAGCACGAAGGCGAGCCGCTCGGCAGGGTTGAGCGAGTCGAGCACCACTTGGAGCGCGAGGCCGACTGAGTCCGCGATCAGGGCTTCCTGGTCTGGACCTGGCGAGCCATTGAGCACGACGACGGGGTCGGGGACATGGAGCTCCCAGGACGCCCCGTGCCGACGCCGGGAGCGGAGCATGTTGAGGCAGACCCGGCCCACGACCGTACTGAGCCACGCCTGCATGTTCTGTACGCTTGCCGGGTCTTGGTCGCGAACTCGGAGCCACGCCTCTTGGAGCGCGTCATCGGCTTCGCTCAGCGAGCCGAGCATCCGGTAGGCGACTCTCCGCAAGTCAGAACGGTGTTGCTCGAAGCGAGCCGTCAGCCAGTCGCGCTCATCCATTGACAACACGCTCCTCGCGGGGCGGCGGTCCTTGCGCTTGGAGCTTCGCCGGACAACGACGGCAAAAGGTCTCCGCCCCGAGGCGAGCCGGCGAGACCATCACGCTGCGCCGGTCGGTGAGCGCTCTCACCAGTGGTCGTGGTAGCCAATGCCTGTAACCAGGGCGGCCACAGCGAGAGCGAGGAAGGTCACGGCGCCACCGACGTTCCGGTCACGCACTCGAAGATGCGCGCTCAGGGCGCAGACGAAGTATGCGACGAGGCCGGTCGCAGCGGCGGTGCCGAGCGCTGGGATGGCGAAGCCGGCCACAAGCCCCAGCGCCCCGGCCCCGAGGAGGACACCAAAGGGCACCATCCACCTTTGGGGCACCTGGATCTTGTCGGCGACCACCTTGACAGGCTCTGCGCCCACGAAGTTCATCGAGGCGGCGTAGCCGTTCATGAGCGCCGCCAAGGCCGTGACAGTGAGGTAGGCGATATTCATACCCATAAGACACCTGGGCGGTCCTAAACCTGACAGCCCGCCTCGGCCGAGACCTGTCCCACAGCGAGCTGTTCGTTGGCGTAAGGCTGCACGAGCAGCGGTCTTAGTACGGGCTGGGAATGCCCAGAGCAACCATGGGCCTCGTCGCCGCCTCCCCGCGCCCGGTCGGGGTGAGGAACCCACAACGCCCAAAACGAGCGCTGCCACGGTGCTCGCAGCACCACGCCGACCCGTTGTGCCGCGGCCATAGCCTGAGGGTACTCCGTAACCGTCTGATGGCGCGGCGCAGGGATGCGCCAGGCGAAATCCTGATGGCACATAATGGCTTTTCCGCTCGCGACGACTGGGCTCGACAAACCTGTCAGCCCGAAGGCTCCTTAGCGGCTTCCGTTTCGATGAACCGCGAGAGCAATGCCTGCAAGGCAGCGAAGTCGGCATCGAGCTGGGGGCGGGAATGGCCGCGGAAGCGGCCGGCGGCCTCGCTCACGGCGAACCCGAGCACCGCGGTGCTGACCAGACGCTCGACCTGGGCGACCCGGTCGTCAGGGACACCGGCGTCGCCGAGCGCCCGGTAGACGGCTTCTCGAACCTGGCGGGCTTCCGCGGTCATCGCGGGGCGCTGGAGGAGCAGGGGGAAGACGCTCGGGTGCCGGCGGGCCGAGGCCCGGATGTTCCCGGCGAGCATGCTCAGGCGCTCCGGCCACGATGGCCCGGCAGGCGCTGTAGGGAACTCGGTGAGCAGCACCTCTACCACCCCGTCAAGCAAGTCGGCCTTGTTGGCCACGTGCCGGTAGAGAGCCATGGGTGTGACCCCGAGCCGCTCGGCGAGCCCAACCATGGTGAGCGCCTCGAGGCCCTCTTCGTCGGCCAGGGCAAGCGCTTCGGCCAGGACTCGTGCCCGGTCGATGCGCGCCGGCCTCCCCACGACACGTTAGTATAGCATATATACTTATGAAGGTCCTGCTCAGCGACGGCTCAGGGCTGACGGCCCGCCAGTGCGCCACACGTCTAGACGCCGCCGGGCATGTCGTCGAGGTGCTCAGCCCCGACCCGCTGTGCCTGTGCCGCTTCACCCGCCACGTCGCCCGCCTGCACCTGGTCCCGCCCTACGGGCCCGATCCCCTCCGGTGGCTGGCTGCTGCGCTCGACGTCTACCGCTCGGGCCGCTTCGACGTGCTTTTCCCTACCCAGGAGCAGGTGGCGGTGCTCTCGCGGGGGACGAGCCAGCTCGACGCTGCCAGCGTCGCCACCGTGGTCCCACCCTTCGCCGCATTGTCGGCGGTGCAAGACAAGATCGCGGCCTGGAGGACCTTACGCCGCCTCGGCATCCCACAGCCGGAAGCGGCTACCGAGGCCGAGGGATGGGACCGGTTCCCAGCGTTCGTGAAGGACCCGATCAGTACCGCGTCATGCGGGGTGCGCCAGGTGGCCAACCGGACCGAACTGGATCATGCGGCAACCGGGAGGACCGTGCTCGTCCAAGCTGCAGTCGACGGGCGGCTGGCCATGTGCCAGTCTGTGTTCGACGCCGGGTCGCTCGTCGCTTTCCACGCCAACGAGCGCACCGCCGAAGGCGCGGGCGGAGGCGCCAGCCACAAGCGGAGCATCTCCCTGCCTGAGGTGCGCCGGTGCTTCGAGACCCTCGGAAAAAATCTCCACTGGCACGGCGCCCTTTCCGCCGATGTGATCTTGGGCTCCGACGGCCCATCGTTCATCGACGTCAACCCCCGCCTTGTCGAACCGCAGAACGCCTACCTCTGTGGGGTCGACCTAGTCGGCGCAATGCTGGAACTGGCCACCGGCGGGCACCCCGCCGTCCAGGTGGAGGGAACGACGGGAGTAGCGACCCACCAGTGGCTCCTCGCCGTGCTCGGCGCGGCCCAACATGGGCGAGGTCGCCGGGGGGTGATGGCGGAGGTTGTCCATGGGGCACGGCGCAGCCGCGACTACCTCGGGTCCTCAGAGGAGCTCACCCCTTTGGGCCATGACATGCGGGGCATCATCCCCGTGGCCATGGCGGCCGTGGCCACCTTGGTGGCGCCGACGAGCTTCAGTTGGTTCGTTGCCGGCAGCGTCGCCAACTATGCGGTCAGCGAGCAAGGATGGCAGGACATCGTGTACACAGACCTCTCCGCGCCGCACTTCGACCCACCGCGCCAGCCGACCGCCCGGGGCGGTGGCGCTAGCCGGTCAAGGCTCGGCCGGGCGAGCCGTACCGCCGCTCTCATGGCCGTCCAGCGTGGGCTCGAATCGACGAGGCCGGCAGGCAAACGCCTCTTCGCCGACCCGCTCGCCCGGTCGTTCCTCCCACCGTCCTGGCGCGCCGCCTTAACCGCTTCGCGCCTCGGCGCCGTTCGGGCTGCCATCGAAGCCACCTACGACCTGGTCGGCGGGCCCGGGCCCCGGGCGTCGGCCATCGCCCGTACCAGGCTGATCGACGACCTGGTCGAGGAGATAGCCCCCACCGTCGAACAGGTCGTCCTCCTTGGTGCCGGCTACGACACCCGTCCCTACCGGCTCAGTTGCCTCGCCCGTCCCAAGGTGTTCGAAGTCGACCACGCCGCCACACAGGCGGCCAAGCGCGCTATCCTCAGCCGCGCCGGCGTCAACACCTCCGGCGTTGTCTTCGTGGCGGTTGACTTCGAGACCGACGACCTGGCCGGAGCCCTCGCTAATGCACGCTACGCCGCCGATAGGCCCACGCTCTTCGTCTGGGAAGGGGTCACGCAGTACTTGTCAGCCGAGGCTGTGGACAACACCCTGGCCGTCGTTCACAAGATCGCTCACGCTGGGGGCCGCTTAGTCTTCACCTACGTCGACCGGGAGGTCCTCCGGTCGCCGACCAGGTTCCCGGAAGGCGCGAAATGGCTCCAAGGTGTCAGCAAGCGCGGCGAACCGTGGGTGTTCGGCCTTTCGCCCCAAGGCCTACCGGACTTTCTCGCCGCACGCGGCTTCCGTCTCGCAGAGGATCTGTCCACTGCTGACGCGGGCACCCGTTACTTCGTGCCGCTCGGTAGACGAGAGCGCGGGTCGGGCCTGTACCGGGTCGCAACGTCGGTCATCGATCCGAAGACCGAGGCCGGTCATTGAAGTTAGGGCAATCGGAGGAGCCGAGGTCAAGCACGGTTACGTTGCCTCTGCGTGAAGTAGCGGGCGGGAGGTGAAAGGTGGCACCTCCAAGCTCCATGCCAAACCCCTTCTCTCTGGCCAACTGGATGACGACCGCTGACATCTTGAGAACCAAGGCATCGACCAGCAGTGCAAGGCTCGAACGGGAGCACCTCGTGACCGGTACAAGGAGTTGACGCACCCAATGTTCGCAACAACGCAAACTGCCCCAAAGGGCACCAAGTGAAAGGAGCCGGACGGTGCCAGCAACCCTGAAGCTGATCCGAGAAGGGGTCGGGATGGAGCTCCGACGCGGCACGTTCGAGATCGACCTCGATGGCGTACGCGTCGGGTCGATCGAGTGGCACGAGACACAAGAGCTCTCGATCGAACCCGGCCACCACACCTTGCAGCTCCGAAAGGGCCGGTACCGGAGCCGACCGCACTCCTTCGACGTGCGCGACGAGAGCGTCGTCTCCTTCCGCTGCCACGGGGCGATGATGTGGCCGCGCTGGGCCGCTTCTGCACTGAAGCCAGACCTCGCCATTTCCCTTGCCCGGGAATAGCCGGCTGTGGGTGCCGGCACCGTGCCGTGCCGTAGGGACGTTTTCGCCCAGAACGCGACTGAACAAGCACAGCGCGACGGCCAGTTACGGCGAGGAGTGCCCCGCATCACGAAGTGCGGGAGCGAGGACTGTAAGCCCGGCTTCTGCGCATTCATCGTCTTGCCCAGGCATCATTCCGCCGCTTACCGCCACCGCACCGAGGACGGTGGCCCCCCGCAGGATGAGCACAGCGCCGGCGCCCGCCAGGATGGGCACCCGCACGGCCCGATCCAGCTGGGCGAAGAAGCCAGGCGTGGCCTCCTGCATTTGCCGCAGTACGGCGCCGTCGCGGCGGAAGAGGGCGACACTGGTCGCTTTGGTCTCGGCGACCTGGGCTGAGAGCGGCGCTGCGCCGTTCATGCGGCCTAGGGCCTGTAGGTGCCCGCCTTCGTCGACGATCGCGACCGTGACCAGTGCACCTATCTGGGTGGCGCGCTCGTGCGCGGCCGTGATGACAGTCTGAGCCTCTTGGAGCGTGAGCGCCATTGCGGTCCCCTTAGTTATATGGACAGTCGTCCTTGCATGAACGAGCGTATCGTTAGAGACGGCCGCAGCGCAAGTACGCGAGCTGGAATGATCGGGCGATGGACGAAACCACCTCGGCAGGTCTCCCTGGTGGCCCTCGCCGCCCCAACGCGCGCGGGCAGGGGGAGCGGCTGCGCGAGGAGATCATTTCCGCTGCCGTGCAGATGCTCGGCGACCTAGCCGACGACGAGGCCTTGTCGCTACGCGCAGTTGCACGTGCGGTCTCGATATCCCCCACCTCTGTTTACCTGTACTTTCCAGATCGTGACGCGCTGGTGGCAGCGGCCATGCAACGCTGCCATGCGGAGATGCTCCAGGCTACGGATGAGGCCGAAGCCGCACATCAGGACCCCGCTCTCGGCTTGCGCGCACGTATCCTGGCGCAGGCGGCCTGGGTGCAGGATCATCCGGGCCTCTACAAGGTGATGCACGAGAGCAAGGTCGGCATGCCTTTCAAGGAGATCCTCTTCGCGCGCACTACGGCGGCCGTCCAGCGCTGCATGGACGCCGGAGTTGCCTCGCCAGGGGACGCCGCCACAGTCGCACTCGATCTCCGGACGGCCGTCATCGGCATGCTGTCTCTGCGGATCAATGAGCCTGACCTGCCCTGGCCGCCCTTCCCCGAGCAAGCCGACCGATTGATCTCCAAGCTCGTCGGGCTCGCGCCACTGGCAGGGGAGACCACACTCTCGCAAACGCAGTAGCCCCCGCGCAGCCGTCTGGACATAGAACTGGGACCCGTCCTACGAGGCCGAAGCCCGGCTCGCAACGGTTGATCTTCGCGCCGACGAACCGGATCTTGACACTCCTCTGATGGTGCCGCTGGATGACTGCTTGGCTGGGCTGACCTTCGGCGACGCGCACCCGAACCCGGGCCCTGCCTAGGCGCGTCCGGCTGAGCGAGGACGTGGTGGGCGCCTGGGGCAAGGGTGCGCCTATCTATGACGCGGGTCTTTGCCAAGCGCTGGTTGCTGAGGTCGCCCACATGATGGGCTACATCGCAATCCTGCCCGCCTATCCGGCCACCCGCCTCGCTTATCTCTGGGCTGGGCTTTGTCGTCCTACCCGTCCGGGCTCCCACCCCTTTCTTTCCTCTCCCTACGTTCCAGCAGCTCAGAGGGGGTGCGTGCGCCAAACGTGGCGCCGTTTTCTGGGCCCTGGGAGCCAAATGGGGCCCGGGCCGAAGATCTTCCGGCAACTAAGGTCTACGAAAGCGCCAGTCACCGGGCTAACGAAAGCGGGGAAAATGAAGCATGGTCAACTTATAACTAGCGCTGTCGCGGCAACGGCAGGCACTGCACCTGTGGGCGAAGGTGTCGACGCTACTGTTCCCCCCGCGACGGAAAATGAAATTCCGGGCCTCTTACGGGCACCCCAAATGCCGGGCTCAGTACCCGAAGCTGAGGTACAGACGGCGCGCTTCCCAGAAGGGTTCCTCTGGGGCGCAGCGACAGCTTCGTACCAGGTCGAAGGCGCGTGGGACGAAGACGGCAAAGGTGAGTCCATCTGGGACAGGTTCGCTCATACGCCGGGCAAAGTCCGCGGCGCTGTGACCGGCGATATCGCGTGCGACCAGTACCATCGCTACTTGGAGGACATTGCGTTAGCCAAACAGCTCAACCTCAAGAGCTACCGCTTCTCCATCTCCTGGCCGCGCGTTCAACCTACGGGCGTTGGCGTACCGAACATGAAGGGGATCGATCACTACAGTCGATTGGCCGACGCGCTGCTCGAAGCAGGGATCCGCCCCTGGTGCACGATCTACCACTGGGATCTCCCACAGGCCTTGGAGGACCGAGGCGGCTGGCCCAATCGCGATCTGGCAGGGTACTTCGCAGAGTATGCGGGTATCTTAGCCAAGCACCTTGGGGACCGGGTCACCGTGTGGGCGCCGTTCAACATGCCCTGGGCCATCGCCTTCATGGGCTATGCGGCCGGCGCTCTCCCACCGTGCCGCGGCAGCTTCCCTGACTTTTTGAAGGCAGCCCACACGCTTGCGTTGGCTCAGGGAGAAGCGTCCCGCTCTATCAAAGCGGCCTCGTCCAAGGCGACCGTGGGCAGCGCGTACGAGATGGCCCCCGCTTACCCGAAGACAGGCTCAGAGGAGGACCGCGCGGCAGCTGCACGGTACCACGCGATGAACAATGTTTTCTTCCTGGAAGCTGCGATGAAGGGGCACTACCCGAAAGCGTTTGTCGGGGAGGCCCCCTACGAGATCATGGGGTTCAAGGAGGGCGACGAGAAAATCCTCTGTGCGCCACTTGATTGGGTGGGCTTCCATTTCTACACCCGCCGCGTCATCTCTGATGCAAGCGGCTCCCAATACTTTGGCGGTGGGTTCAGTGGAACTGAGATCGAGGCGGACAGCGGGCTGGCTCGTGATCCATACACCGGCATTCGGGCCGCGATGCCGACTGAGGGGCCGCTAACGGACTCCGGAATGGAAGTATGGCCACGTGGGATATACGACCTTGTCACTCAGATCTCCAGAGAGTACAACCATCCGGTCATCGAAATCACAGAGAGCGGCTGTGGCTATCTCGACGCGCCCTCCGACAACGACAAGGGGCGGGTACCGGATACGCGCAGAATTCGATGGTACCGCCAGGTACTCGCAGAGCTTGCGCGAGCGATAGCGGACGGGGCGCGGGTTCGTGCTTATCATGCGTGGAGCCTGCTGGACAATTTCCAGTGGGCCGAAGGGTACACAGAGCGGTACGGCCTGATCTATACGGACTTCCGAAGCCAAAAACGCATCATTAAGGACTCAGGCTATTGGTACAGCCGCGTTGCTGCTTCCAACAGGCTTGATGTCTAACAGCTGATAGGGCCTAAAAACTCGCTTATGTGCTCGTGCGGCGTCCTCGCTCGACGCCTTACGCCGCGGGTTGAGCCGGCATTGGCACGTGTGCCTGGGGATGACACCCGGTTATGCGGGTTATGTGGGTCTCTTGGCCTTGAGGCCAAGCTGCTTAGCCGCCGCGAGCATCCGTTCGTCATAGGTGACGAACTGGCCAAGGTCGGGCCCGAGCTGTCGGGCGCTCTCGAGGTGGATGGCGTCAAGTGACCGGACCTCCGATGGCAACAGCACGCCAGCGGCGCCCAGGACGCGGTCGCTCACACGGATCATGTCGACCCGGTTGAGGACCGCTCGTGCTCGGGCCAAGGCTGCGTCGCCCTCAAGGAGCAGCGCACGGAGGACTTCTGTGCGAGCGAGCGCACTGGAGATCAAGGGAGTACGTCGCCTCAGGAGCCGTCGCAGCGCCATGGACTCGGGCTCGTCCACAACGAGCTTGACGATCGCTGAGGAGTCGAGGTACGTCGCTGCCATCAGCGCTCGCTGTCCCGAAGACGAGCAAGGACCGCCGAGGGGGGCTCGGGTGCTCTTGATGGCAGCGGGTCGGGGAGGTCGTCGAGGTCCCCGGTGGCGGCCCGGATCTCGCCGGCGAGGCGGAGCCGTTGCAGAGGGCTCCCAACCGGCGGCGGTGTGAGCAAGGCCACGGGTCGTCCGCGATCGGTGATCTCGATCGTCTCACCTTGCTCGACCTGGCGCAGCAGCTCGCTCGCTCGCTGCCGCAGCTCCCGCACCCCGACTGACGTCATATGCTACTTATAGCACATGACCACCAAGCGGGTCGCCCCTGGAGCCAAGGCTTCCCTTCGGACCTCAGCGTCGGCGAGAAAAGGGCCTCTCCGATCCCGGCAGCCAAATGGGGAGCCACGCAGGCCGAACCCGGGTGAACTTGTGGCCGTGGCGGGCTTCTGGGTCGACGGTCGAAATGGTGCGGCTCCCTTCCAGCGCCCCGAGCGCCGCGCGGATCTTCTTGTCGAGCCCTGTCCCCTCTGTGAGGCGCAACAGCTTGCGCACTGCAGCACGGAGCTGGGTCACGGTGTCCTGGGTGGCCACGGCATCGTAGATGGGGGTGCTGTCGACGAACCGGGCCCGGTCGGACATAACCCCAGCCTGTTTGGCTGCTGCCTTGGAGTCCTCGAAGAGCCGCTTAGGTCGAGCCGAAGACCGCAGTTCTGGGGGCGGCGCTACCCGGGGCAGGACTGGCTGATCATGGCGGGATGCGGTGGTTCTTTTTGGAGCTGGTGCGGCTCGCCCCGTGGGAATCGTGCCCTTACCTCCACCCAGGCCACGCGCGGGCAGCCGGTTCGCCAACGAGGTGCCGCGGGCGTAGCGTGGTCAGGCTGCGCGCGCTACGTGGTGGATGATCGCGCGCTGCGCGCGTAACAGAGGTGAATAGTTACGCGTGGTCATGTGGGAACCGACGAGGGAGCACAACCCGAGACGGTGGAGCTCGACAGGTCCGCCCCGCCGGCCCGCTATGCCGTGGTCGAAGGCTACGGCCTCAGCCGGCTGGTCCTGTGCCTCCTGGACGACTTCACAGATGCCGATACCCTGGCGCTCGAGCTACGTCGGAGGGGGGCCCGGGCTACCACCTGTCGCACCATCACCCGCCGTTAGGCAGGCCGGCGGGGCGGAGATGAACGCCGTCTACAGCGCCAAGAACCTCAATTTGGTCCTCTCCGTCGGCGTTCCACGGCAACCTACCCATCGGGACGGCTAGTTGAACGCTCGATGACATCGGTACCGCGTCTAGGTGTCAGCTGGACGAAATGTAAATGAACAGCCAGCGAATCGTCACAACGTGTGACCCTTGGGCCTATCTCGCCTCGGCGTCCTCGTCATAGCGTGGGCACATCTTGTGAAGTTTTTCTCAAAGAGGCCTCGTGAGACTTTTCCCCCATGACTCAGAGCCACCCGCTCCGGGTGAGCGTCCGGTGCGCACAGCGTTGCTAGGGCTGCCTTCCACCACCAGAGCACCAAGCGGCACTTCCCGGGGGAGCGCCGAAGCCCGACACCATAGTCCCTGTTCAGTGAGGCTTCCCGCTGAGCTAGGTGTAAACGGCCTCGGTCTCCAGGCAGGCGACCTACTGCGCGCCGCAGTAGGGCCAAAAGGCTCTAGGGGACGACCGGGGTGATCCCCGATGGTGGTGAAGCCTCACGCAACTCATTCTGGTGCCATGGACACCTCTTCCCGCAGTAGGGCCCCGTCGTCACCCGCGGCAGGGGGCCAACTCCCTACCCGGGAGCGCCGTAACCTCGCCGCTTCTGCGGGGGCCTGGAGCGCTCGGAACCGGCGCAAGGCCATTTTTGCGTGGCTGGTGTTCGTTGTCGCCGCCTACCTGGTCGGGGGAGTGGTCGGGCAACGCAACCTCACCGACGCCGAGATGGGTAATGGTCAATCGGGAACTGCCTTGAGCGTGTTCGAGAAAGCGTTCCCGTACCACAACATGGAGGAGGTCCTTGTCCAGAGTCGTAGCGCAGGCGTGGCGGGCCCGGCGGTGCTCCACGCAACAGTCGCAGACTTGGTGGGCCGCCTCGGGCGGCTGCGCACCGTCGCTGACATCGAATCCCCGTTCCCCGTGAAAGGGGCCGTCGCTCGCCCAGGGCTGCGGTCCTACGACGGGCGGTCCGTCCTCGTCACCTTCGAGCTGGCCGGCAATAGCAACCAGGCCCAAACGAATGTCGCCGGCCCCTTGGCTGCCACGGCCGCCACGGCTGCTGACCACCCGCAGCTTTTGGTCGAGGAGTTCGGCTCGGCTAGCGCAGCGAAGGCAGTGGGCTCGGCGCTCAACAGTGATTTCGCCCAGGCCGAGCACACGTCGCTCCCCATCACGCTGGTGATCCTCCTCGTCGCTTTCGGGGCGCTGGTGGCAGCCGGAGTGCCTTTGCTGCTCGGGTTCACCGCCGTCATCGCGACACTGGGCTTGGTCGGGGTCGTGAGCCACCTCTACCCAGTTGCCCAGGGCGAGATCGAACCGGTCGTGCTCTTGGTGGGCCTCGCCGTCGGCGTCGACTATTCGATGTTCTACCTGCGCCGGAAGCTCGAAGAGCGCCGTGCCGGCCGCGATGGCGCCGGTGCCCTCGCCCGGGCTGCCGCCACCTCGGGCCGCGCCGTGCTCATCTCGGGCCTGACTGTCATGACAGCGATGGCCGGGATGCTCATGGCCGGCAGCTCCATATTCGTGTCGTTCGGAATCGGGACGATGTTGGTGGTAGCGGTAGCGGTCATCGGGTCGGTCACCGTGCTGCCAGCGGTGATGGCGAGCCTGGGCGACCGGGTCGAGTGGGGACGCGTGCCGGTAGTCGCCCGGCGCCGCGCGGCTGGCCACTCCCCGATGTGGGACGGGCTGGTGGGAGGTGTCCTGCGGTGGCCATGGCTGTCCGTGGTGCTCGCAGCAGGAGCGCTATTGGCCCTAGCCGCACCTGCCCTCAGCATGAGGACGGTCGACCCGGGACTGTCGAGCGTGCCTCAGAACCTCCCCATCATGAAGGTCTACGACCGCATCCAGGCCGCCTTCCCGGGTGCGCCTTCCTCGGCGGTCGTAGTGATCACCTCGCCCGACGTGACAGCCCCGGCGGTGCGGCGCGGCGTGGCCGGGCTCGCCGCAGCCGTCGAGTCCGAACATGGGCAAATGGGCGGGCCTGTGGTAGAGACGGTCAGCCCGGACCGAACCGTCGCCATCGTCACGGTCTCCCTCGCTGGCAACGGCACCGACCACCTGTCCACCTCAGCCCTGGCCACCCTCAGGGACAACGTCATCCCCGGCACAATTGGCCGGGCCCCAGGCACCCGCGCGTACGTGGCGGGGACGACTGCCGAGTCGGTGGACTTCAACGAGGCGATGGCGAGCCACTTGCCGATCGTGTTCGCCTTCGTGCTCGGCATGGCATTCCTGCTCCTGCTCTTTTCCTTCCGTTCGATCGTCGTCGCGCTAGTCACCATCGTCCTCAACCTGCTCTCGGTCGGCGCCGCCTATGGCCTGATGGTGCTCGTCTTCCAAGACGGCTACGGCCGGTCGCTCCTCGGGGCGCAGGACATCGGCGGCATCGTCGACTGGATCCCGTTGTTCCTGTTGGTCATCCTGTTCGGCCTGTCGATGGACTACCACGTCTTGGTCCTTAGCCGTGTCCGGGAGGGACGGGACAGTCGCCTCTCGTCGGAGCGCGCCGTCGCCGAAGGGATAACCGCCACGGCTGGGGTCATCACGAGCGCCGCCCTGGTGATGGTGGCGGTGTTCTCGGTCTTTGCCACCTTGAGCGTGATCGAGTTCAAGCAATTGGGCGTGGCCCTGGCCGCCGCCGTGTTCATCGACGCGACCGTCGTCCGCATCGTCCTGCTGCCGTCGGCTATGAAGCTCCTCGGCCACCGGGCGTGGTACCTACCCGGGTGGCTGCGCTTCATCGACCGACGCGTGCTCGCCGAGCCTCTTCCTGTGCCTGCGCTCTTGCCGGAGAAGGTCCCGGTATGACGCCAAGGCCGGCATGGCCGCACCTGCCGGCGTCCTCGCGGTGCAAAGCGAGGGCGTCCAGGTGGGCCGGCGTGGTTTCATAAACCCGACTGACAATAAACCAAGGCCGCTGGGTACTTCACCCTCGCGACCGCCGAGAGCGCTTGACATACGGTGAAGCGCTCTTGTCCACGTGGGTGCCTGTCAAGGAACCAAGACCACGAGCCGCAATGGTTACTGGGCTCCACCGGAGCCGTTCCAAATCACTCGAGTGTGAGCAGTGCGTGCCGCTCGTTGGTGCCGTCATATGTGCTACTCAAGAAAGATGTTTTCCTGCAATGGGGAACTGCAGATCAAACGGACCGGGCTCGTCCTGAGCACAGTGCACGGCCGCCCATATTGACGCCCGTAGCGATAGCTTCACGGTTCACGTCGGCCAGCCGCGTCGGGGCCACGGCGAAGGTCCTGGGCTGCCCTGTTCGCTGCCTCGGCCGCCGCCCGGAGGAACGTGGCGATGGCGCAGCGTTGCTCGGAAGGGACGCCCGCAACAAGCGCTTGGATGGAGGCGTGAAAAGTGCCCAGTCCTGGCGGCGCGTGCTCGGCCGCTTGCGCTGAGAGCTCTATGAGGATGTAGCGCCGGTCGCTGGGATGGGGTTGGCGCACCACCCATCCGGCCGCCTCGAGCCGGTCGACGAGCATGGTGACCGCCCCCGAGGTGATCGAAAGGCGCTCGCCCAGGTCGCGTTGGGTGAGCGGCCCGTCGGCCTCCAGGTGCTCAAGCGCGTCGAGGTCCGTCGCGCTGACCCCTGCGTTGCGGGCCAGCGCGGCCCGCATGCGGTCTCGCTCCAAGCCGAAGCGCTGGAGGCAGGCGGCCAGGTCATCAAAGGACTTTGGGCCCATGTGGCCAGTGTAATGCCTAGCTATACTAGCGAGTAGCTAAGATACTTAGATACGAAGGAGATGCTGTGGAGCAGCCCGCTGGCGTGATAGTGCAAGTGGAAGGACTGTCCAAGACCTACCCCGGTGGCGTGGAGGCAGTCCGCGGGGTCGATTTCGAGGTCCGGACCGGGGAGGTGTTCGGGTTGATCGGCCCGAACGGAGCGGGGAAGTCGACCACGGTCGGCATGCTCACAACGACCGTCGCCCCCACGGCTGGCCGCGCCCGCCTCGCTGGCTTCGACGTGGTGGCCGAGCCGCTGGGCGCTCGCCGAGCGAGCGCGGTGGTGAACCAAGGCCCAGCTGTTGACCGGGCCCTGTCGGGACGGAAGAACCTGGAGGTCCACGCACGGCTGTGGGGGGTGGCCGGCCGGGCCGCTCGCATCGCCGAAGTGGTCGACGCCTTCGGCTTGTCTGCGGTCGTGGACCGGCCGGTAGGCACCTACAGCGGCGGGCAGCGCCGGCGCCTGGAGATCGCCCGGGCGTTGCTGTCCCGCCCCCAGGTGCTGTTCCTTGACGAGCCGACGGTCGGCTTAGACCCCCGCGTCCGGCACGAACTGCTCGACCTCCTCGCCCGCCTCCGTTGTGGGGACCACATGACGGTCTTGCTAACTACCCACTACCTCGAAGAGGCCGAGCAATTGTGCGACCGCGTCGCGATCATGTACCAGGGCCGCCTAGCCGCCTTGGGGAGCCCGGCCCAGCTCCGGGGGGCCCTCGGCCCGCGGGTGATCGAGCTGCGTGTCGACCAAGACCCGGCCCAGGCCCTGGCCGCGCTGCGAGGTGCGGGGGTGGCCGGGCACGACGCCTTCCAGGTAGGCCGGGTGCTCATCATCCCCTTCCACGGCGGGGAGCCCGGCGAGGCCGCGGCCACGATCGGCAGGCTCGGTCTCGCCGCCGAGGTCAGTACCCGCCCCCCGAACATCGACGACGTGTACCTGCAACTGACCGGCGAGCGTATCGCCGCCTGAGACCAAAGGAGACCGCAATGACCGCCAGCATCGCCGTCGGGACCAGCCCGCTCGTCCTCACCGGCTCCCACCGTGTGGGCCGCCTAGCTGCCTTCGCCGCCCTCGCAGGGCGTCGCCTGACGCTTAGCCTCCGGACGCCCCGCGCCGTCGTGCTCCCTCTAGCCACCCCGGTCCTGATCGCGGTGGTCATTGCTCCGGCCTTAGCCAAGACCGCCAGTCCCGTGGCCGGCATGGGTTACATGACCTACCTGGCCGTCGGGACAGTCGCTTTGGTGGTGCCGCTCAGCTGCATGCAAGCCGGCCTCGGCGCCATCGTCGACCGTAACAGCGGTGCCCAACCCGACCTACTGGCTGCCCCTGTCCCAAGGTCCCTTATCGTGCTGGCCAACCTGGCCGCCGCACTCGTCACCGCCGGCCTGCAGGTTACCGCCCTGGTGGGGTTCTCCATTGCTCGCGGGGCCTCGCTCCGAACTTCGGCGCCGGGGCTCGCCTGGTTCGCGGCGGGGGTCGTCCTGCTCGCTGTCGCTACCTATGGGGTCGCCGAGGTCCTCGCCAACCGCATCGGGGCGGAAGAGGAGTACGTGAACGCCATCCCCACTGTCGGGATCGCCCCGTGGTTCTTTGCCGGGTCGCTTTTCCCTATCACCTCGTTGCCAGGCTGGCTCGCGGCGATAACCAAAGCCCTCCCTGTGACCCACGCCATCGCGCTCATGCGCTATGGGGTTGCCGGCCACAACGCTGCCGGCCTGCACGCGATCTGGGGCCTCCACGACCCCACGACCATGGCCTGCCTCAGCGTGACCGTGCTCGGCCTCTACGCCGCCGCGCTCACGGCCCTGGCCCTTCGCATCTTCACCCACGAGGTCGTCCGATGAGCCAGGGGCGGGCTTACCGGGCGCTCACCGTCATCTCCATGGCCGTCGGGCGTGGGGCGGCTGCCCGTGCCGTGGCCACCAGCGCCGCGCTTTCAAGCGACGACCGGGTCGTCGACATCGGCTGTGGGCCGGGCGCTGCAGTCCGTCAAGCCGCTGGCCGCTGCGCCTCTGCCACCGGTGTCGACCCGGACCTCGCCATGCTGCGCCTGGCCCGGTCGATCAGCGCTGCCCGCCGGACGCGCAACGTCAGCTGGCTCGAGGGCTCCGCGGCGGCCGTCCCGTTGCCCGACGCTTCGGCCACGGTCGTGTGGGCTCTCAGCTCGGCCCACCACTGGCCTGAGCGCGCTGCTGGGTGGGCCGAAGCGAAGCGTCTCCTCGCCCCCGGAGGCAGGCTCCTTGTGGCGGAGAGGCTCACGGCTGCGGGTGCCCAAGGGCACGCCGCTCACGGCCTCACCGAGGCCGAAGCCGACCGGCTGGCAACCGAGCTCGCAGAGGCAGGCTTCAGCCGCGTCCGAGCCGAGGTCACCAAAGCAGGCCGCCGGCGGCTCGTTGTCGTGAAATGTGCCCTAGCCTGACCTGCTTGAGCCCGTCGGGTGCCATGGCCATGACGTCACCCGACCAGGGACGTGCCGTGCCCTCAACTCCGATGGCGCCACACTGATTATCTGTTCTGGGTAGTCTAAAGACCGTTGAGTTACACGGAAAATCCGTCCATAGACAGCTGGTTGACAAGGAATCGCGAAAGCCTCTTGACATCACAAAGAGGGCTCGCAATTGCAAGGACCGTCTGCAGCGGCCGACTGGACAGTGACAAATGTCAGTGGAAAATCGTGACGCACCTTAGTACCGGCGAGGGGCCGCCGGCACGCATGATGACGCATGATGACAAGTCCACCTGAGACACCGTCCGGTGCGGCGGAGGTCACGCCAGCAGCGCAGGCAATCGAACTGAAAAAGACCTACGGCACGGGCCAGGCAGTAGTCGAGGCGCTGGCGGGCGTGAGCGTGAGCTTCGGCCGCGGAGCCTTCACCGCCGTGATGGGCCCGTCCGGCTCGGGCAAGTCCACCCTGATGCACTGCATGGCCGGTCTCGACCGGCCGACCTCCGGCAAGTCCTACATAGGTGGGAGCGACATCGCCGCCCTCGACGACGCGGCGCTCACCGAGCTGCGCCGGGACCAGGTCGGCTTCGTGTTCCAGTCCTTCAACCTCGTACCGACGCTGTCGGCCGCCGAGAACATCACCCTCCCCGCCGACCTCGCCGGCAGGAAGGTCGACAAGGAGTGGTTCGACTACACCGTGGGCCAGCTCGGCCTGGCCAGCGTCCTCTCTCACCGCCCGAGCGAGATGTCGGGGGGCCAGCAGCAGCGCGTGGCCTGTGCAAGGGCACTCGTCAACAGGCCGCAGCTCATCTTCGCCGACGAGCCGACCGGTAACTTGGACTCGGTCGCCTCGGCCGAGCTGCTCGGGATCCTGCGAGCCTCGGTGGACGAGCTTGGCCAGTCCATCGTCATGGTGACCCACGACCCGGGGGCCGCAGCCCACGCGGACCGGGTCGTCTTCCTTGCCGATGGCAAGGTCGTCGACGAGCTCGAGGGGCCGACCGCCGCCACGGTCCTCGACCGGGTGCGGGCGCTCGGGGCAAAGGGGAGCTGAGGGCAATGGGCAAAGTCACCCTCAGGGGCATGGCCGCCCACAAGCTTCGCCTCGCGCTCACCTCGCTCGCCATAGTGCTTGGCGTCGCTTTCATCTCGGGGACGTTCGTGCTCACTGACACCCTCCACAACACCTTCTACGCGCTCATCGGGAGCATCTACGACAAGATCGACTTCCAAGTGCGCGGTGTGGCACAGTTCCCTAACCAGCAAGCGGCAGGCGCGGTGCGCAACCCCGTTCCCGAGTCGTTGGTACCGACGATAAAGCGGGTCCCCGGCGTTGAGGCGGCCGAGGGTTCTGTGAACGGCTATGCGCAGTTCATCTCGAAGACGGGGAAGCCGGTCGTAACCGGCAGTGAGCCTACGATCGGCGAGAACTTCCTCACCGACCCCCGTCTCTCGGACCTCCGTATCGTGCAGGGCGCCCCGCCCACAGCGGCCCACGACGTCGTGATGGACGCCGAGACCGCCAAGAAGTACCACTTCCATGTTGGCCAGCCAGTACGCGTCCTGTTCATGGGCGGTAACGTCGCCAGCTTCACGATCACAGGGATCGCCCAGTACGGTTCGTCCGACACCCTGGCCGGCGTGACCTTCGCCGCCTTCACTTTGCCAACTGCACAGCTGGCCTTCGGGAAGACTGGTGAGTTCGACCACATCGACGTGCTAGCCAAGCCCGGTGCCGACAAGCAAGAGGTCCAAGCCGCCATTGCACGCGTGCTCCCGCCGCAAGTCGAGGTCGTGACCGGCCAGACGGTCGCCAACGAGCAGACGACTTCGATCAACCAGGCGCTCGGGTTCTTCTCGACGGCGCTCTTGGTCTTCGCGATAATCGCGCTGTTCGTCGGGGCCTTCACGATCTTCAACACGTTCTCGATCACGGTCGGGCAACGCACAAGGGAGCTCGGCCTCTTGCGCGCCGTAGGCGCGAGCAGGCGCCAGGTCTTCCGCTCGGTGCTTGGCGAAGCCGCCATCACTGGAGCGCTCGCGTCGCTGGTCGGGACAGGGCTCGGCCTTCTCGCCGCCCTGGGTCTGGAGGGGTTGATGAGCGCGCTCGGCTTCACGCTGCCCTCGGGCCCGCTCGTCTTCGAGGCCCGCACGCTCATAGTCTCGCTGGTAGTGGGTACCGCGGTCACCGTGGTCTCCGCCATGGCCCCGGCCAGGCGTGCCGTCCACGTCGCCCCCGTGGTTGCGATCTCCGACCGCCAGGAAGCCAGCACGGTGAGGCACGCTCGCTGGCTAGGGCTCACTGTCGCCTCCCGCGTCCTTGGCATCGCGCTCGTCGTCCTCGGCCTCGTCGTGCACCAAGTGGCGCTGGTCGGCCTCGGGGTTGCGGCCTTCTTCGTAGGTCTCGCTATGGTCCTGCCGAGCATCGCCCGGCCTCTCTCCGGTGCCATCGGCCGCCCCATCGCCAGCGCGCTCGGCGCCCCGGGCAAGCTGGGCCGTGCCAACTCGATGCGCAACCCGACGCGTACAGCCCAGACGGCTTCTGCCCTCATGGTCGGGGTCGCCCTCGTATCTGCGATGGCGGTTTTCGGCGCTTCCGTGTCGAGCTCGGCGACGGCAAGCATCGATCAAGCGATAAGGGCCGACCTGCTCGTGACCGGCAAGAGCAGCGGGAGTGGGTCGTTCAGCAGGTCGCTTGCTACGCAGCTGTCCCGTCTTCCGGGCGTGACGGCATCGCTCGTCGTCTATGGCGGCCAGTTCGAGGTCCGCCAGTCCCTCGAGCAACTGAAGGGAGTCCCCGCCGAGGGCTTCCAGCCGACGGTAGACCTGCGCGTAAAAGTGGGTGGCACTGCGGCGCTCGCCGCCGACGAGCTGCTCATCGACTCAAGCACCGCCAAGTCGGAGCACCTCTCGCTCGGGAGCACTGTAAGGGTCAAATTTGCCAAGACCGGCCCCGGGGTGATGCGCATTGGCGGTATTTACAAGGACAATGCCCTCATCGGGAGCTACCTCGTCGGCGAGGCGTTCTTTGTCTCCCATTTCCGCGACCCCCAACCGGGCGCCGTGCTGTTGGACGCCGGCGGCGGGGCACCGGGAGTTGCGAGGCTGCAAGACGCAGTGGAGCGCATGCTGACCAACTACCCGACGGTGCAAGTGCAGACGAGGTCACAGTTCGAAAAGTCCCAACTTTCCTCAGTGAACCAGCTTCTCACCCTGGTTTACGCCCTTCTCGCCCTCGCCATCGTGATCGCTTTGATCGGGGTCGTCAACACTCTCATGCTGTCTGTTTTTGAGCGGACGCGAGAGATCGGGCTCTTACGAGCGGTCGGCATGAGACGGGCCCAGGTCCGATCCATGGTGCGCTCGGAGTCGGTGATCCTCTCTCTCTTTGGCGCCGTCATCGGTATCGTCATCGGGGCCCTGATGGGCGTCGCATTGGTGGCGTCGCTCTCTCTTAGCAACATCGCCGTGCCTGGGGCTGACATCGTCGTGTTCTTCGTGCTCTCCGGCGTTCTCGGCCTCGTGGCAGCCACCTGGCCGGCCCGGCGGGCCGCCAAGCTCGACGTACTGGCCGCAATAGCGACGGAGTAGCGGCAGCAGCCCTTCACCGTCGTCGAGGCCCTGCTGGTAGGGTCGCCAGCTTGATGGGCGACGAGCTGGTGGGCAGCGTGGTCGGCGAGGCCAGGCGCAACTACCCCTCGGTGCCGATCGAGCTCTCGGCCATCCCTTCGACCGTGTGGGGCGCCCCCGACCAGCTGCAAAAGGCGTTAGGCAACCTCGTCGGCAACGCCGCCAAGTGGACCGGCCGTGCACCTCCGTCGAGGTGACCGGCGGAGAACGCCCTTATTTGAGGGAGACTGAACGCCCATCGTTGGCTCCCCTGGCACCACGGCCAAAGTCACAAAGGTACAAGGTACTCAGTCATCACTAGACGTGGTTTATTACCACTCAACGTGGCGTGCCGATGTTCACTAGTGATGGTCACTGCGCCGGTGGCGGTGGCCTCAGAGTCATGGGCAAGCCAACCGCGTGGGAGATGCAAAAGCGAGGTACATCCGTGGTCATCCTGACGAGTGACAAGGGGCAGGCACTGGCGATAAATGCCGACTTGATCGAAACAGCCTCGGAGGCGTGGCCTGGCACTGCTCTCAAACTGGTCGACGGCAAGACTTACTTCGTCTCCGAGAGCATCGCAGAAGTGGTCGAGCGGGTCGCATCGTTCCGCGGGGCGGTCTTGGCAGCAGCCAAGCACCAGGGCCAAGGGGCGGCACCGTCCCCGGTGCGCCTGCGGCTGCTGCCGGGCCACGGCGCTGGCAGCGGCAAAGCGCAGGCCGCCTCGGAGATGCCACCCGCGAGAGGTGAACGATGAGCGCCGCTTCAGGCGCCACAAGGCCAGCGCAGGAGCTTGGCGAGCACAATGACCTCTACGACCAACTGTCGCGTTTGCAGGCCTACGAGGTCCTGGCAACTACGCGACGCCGGACTGTAGCCCTTGGCCGGGCACAACAAAATGCCAGGGGCACCGAGCACCTCATCGTCACGGCGCTCATGTTGGCCACGACAGCGGTCGCCGTCTTCGACCTGTACTTGCTGGGCACCGGGCTGGCTCACTAGCTGGAGCCTCCCCCGGGGGGGGTGCAGCCCTAGCCGTTTCCTTGACAATGCTCAGGAAGCCCTGCGGAGAGGTGGCACATCTTCGCTAGCAGGCAATTCGCGACAGGTCAGGGTAGCTCACCCACGGCTCCCACAGGTACGTCGGCCGACGTCGTGCACAGGTCAAGCCATTGTCCAGTGCTCGTTCTCAGCGCACGGTCCTGATCGCCCGTCCCAGCTTGGCGATGCCTTCCCTGACGGCGTCAGGGGTGCTGGCTGCATAGCCGAGGACGAGCCCGGGAAGCCCAGGGGTTTGACGGTGCCAGGAGAGGGGTTGCACCTTCACTCCTTCGTCCAAGGCCGCGGCCGCCAACGAGGTGTCATCGAACCCGGCTTGGAAAGTGACTGTGAGGTGGAGGCCGGCGGCGGCGCCATGCACGAGCGCACCCGTCAGGTGGCGGGATATCGCCTGGAGCATCGCGTCCCGGCGTGCCCGGTGCCTGGCCCGAAGCGAGCGCAGGTGCCGTTCGAGGCCGCCATTGTCCATCAGGCGGGCCAGCACCAGCTGGGGCAGCACGGCGTTGCCAAGGTCGGACTGCCTTTTGGCCCCGAGCAGCGCCTCGCGGTAGCGCGCAGGGCTGACCGCCCAGCCAACCCGCAATGCGGGACACAACAGCTTGGAAACGCTACCGAGGTAGAAGACCCGGTCTGACGACAACGCCCGTAGAGCCGGGACCGGTGGCCGGTCGTAACGGTGCTCGGCGTCGTAGTCGTCTTCGATGACGACGCCACCTTCGGCGGCCCAACCGAGCAGTTGCCGACGGCGGTCGCCATCGAGCACCACTCCCATCGGGAACTGGTGGGCGGGGGTCACGAGCACCGCGGGGGCGCCGCTGGAGCGGAGATCGCTCACGACAAGACCGGCGCTGTCCACGGCGACCGGGAGGGTCTCGTAGCCCCAGTACTGAAGCAGCTGACGGGCACCCAGCGAGCCCGGCTCTTCTACGGCGAGCTGGGCCACCCCCGCGGCGCGCAGCACGTGAGCGAGCAGGGCGAGTGCCTGGGAGACGCCGGCCACCACAAGGACCTCGTCTGGGCTCACCGCTACGCCCCGGTTGCGGGCCAGCCAACCCGACACTGCCTTGCGCAAGGCTCCAGCGCCACGAGGGTCGGAGTAGCCCAGGGCGCTGGCAGGCAGCTCGTCCAAGATCTGATGTTCGGCCCGCTGCCAGGCTGCTCGAGGGAAGGCGCTCAGGTCGGGTACCCCAGGGGACAGGTCGATGGCGGCACTCAGCCCTCGGTAGCGCTCGAACAAGTCAGCCCGGGACGCACCGCCGAAAACGGCCTGGCCGGACGGCGTGGGCGTCGGGCTGGTGACGAGCGAGCTCAAAGGTGGTCTCTTCATGGTGCCCTGGGGCGCCCAGGGCGAGGCTACGACGACAGTCCCACCTCGGCCGTGGCCGAGCAGGTGACCGTCCTCGGACAGGCGGCGGTAGGCCTCCGTCACGACGCCACGAGAGACACGGAGCTCGCTGGACAGGACTCTGCTGGCCGGCAGGCGGCTGCCTAGCGGCAGGCGGCCTTCCTCGATGGCCCTGCGGATCTCTTTGGTCAGCCAGTCTGACTTGCCGGCTACCGGCAACGCCTCTTTCCCAAGCTGTAAGAAGTCGGAGCCAGGAATTATGGACCTGGTCTGAGGTCCTCGATTGGACCTGTTCATTGGTCCATAGTAGACCTAGGTTTGCCAACGTGGCCAAGAACCGGAGCTGGCTGGTCGGGGCCCTGGCCATGTCGCTCATGGGCAGCAGCGTGAGGGTATCGAGCACCCTGGTCCACGCACCTCTCTTGGTCGCCCAAGCAGCCCGTTACGGGGGCGCGGCTTTGGCAGTGCTGGTCCTTTGCGTCGTCCGGGGTGCCCCGGGAGCGCGCCCGCCATTGGCTCCGCGCGGTCGCGAGTGGGCCTGGCTGACAGGCGTGTCCGTCACCGGCCTCGTTCTTTTCAACGTGGCTGTAGTCCGTGGCCTCCTTTACGCGCAGCCAGCGGCGATCGCTGTCGTGCTGGCCGGCGTCCCGTTCGGCCTTGCGCTCACCGCGCCCATCGTCGGGCAAAGAGCCCCGACCGCTCGCCTGCTGCTTGGTGCGGCGATCGTGACGGGCGGGGCCGTGATGGTCGAAGGAGGTGGGAAGACAAGCTTGCCCGGGATCGCTTGGGCTGCTATGGCCCTCGTGTGCGAGATCTGCTTCACCCTGCTTGCCGTGCCCGTGCTCGGGCGGCACTTGTCATGGGGGGTGTCGTTCCACTCTGTGTGGATCGCGGCGCTCATGCTGGCCGTCATGAGCTTGATCGTCGAAGGCCCTGGCGCGGCCGGCCGCCTCTCAGCGGCCAATTGGGCGGCGGTCGGCGGCCTCGCGGCCTTGACGGTGGTGGCATTTGTTTGCTGGTACTCCGCCGTCAGCCATTTAGGGCCAGGCCGTGCCGGCCTCCTTAGTGGGGCAGCCCCGGTGGCGGCGGCGCTGGCCACTCTCGCCAGCGGTGGCGGGGCGCCGACTGGCATAACTTGGGGCGGGGTCGTCGTTGTCATCATCGGCCTCGGCGTAGGTCTGGGAGCGAGGCCCCAAGATGCGAGGAGCATGAAGGCATTTTCGCCACTCGAGCCGGACCTGGGCTGAGTACCCCGAGCTCGTCCCCGGGACGGCAGCGGTCGCGGTACCGCTGCGCTTCTGGAGCACTCCTGCGGGAGTTGCGGCGATAGGTGGCCGCCGGGCCCACCCTGCGCTCGGCCACGATGATCCCATCTACGCGACGAGACAGGAGAGCCCGCACGTAACCACGTTCTCTTTCGACGTCGCCGCGCCCGTCAGAGGGGAACACGGAAATACTGCCTTTGCTGAAGGCGTTTTCTGCCTTCAGCAAGATTGGGGTGGAGAAGCGCCCAAAGCCGCCCGTCGTCAACAGCCCGACCGTAAAGGTCCGCCCAGCGAGGAGGCCGCGATCGAGAGCATTGGGCTGGGAGCGCAAACTGTCGGCCTGACCACCAAATGGGCGCTGTAGCGAGGGACACCGAGATCGGCGTACTGGAGCCAACAACTGACGGCGCTCCGATGCCAAAATCGGGCGGCCGCGCTGAAGCTGGTCCTCAGTTTCTCATGGCCAAGGTGGCAGTCCAAATGGGCTCGCGAGGCCCAGCTTGCCCGGGTTCATGATCCCCTTGGGG
>DATJSU010000039.1:0-38145 GCA_035503915.1 Acidimicrobiales bacterium
CTCCGGACGAGGCACACCCGCTGAACCTGTTCAGGGTGCACTGGTTCAATGGCGACCGGGACGGCCCGGTGAGCGTCCCAGCGCACATCGTCCTCGGTAAGGAGCTGACGGGTGTCGAAGCCAAGATCGTTGTGGCCCTCGCCGACCGGTTCCCGATGGTCCATGCCCATAAGGTGCTCGCTGCCTACGCATGCCTCGCACCTCGGGTCATCACTGGGCAGTTCGACCCCACTTCGAACCGGGCCGTGTGGCCCTCTACCGGCAACTATTGCCGGGGTGGCGTGGCGATATCGCGCCTAATGGGTTGCAGGGGCGTAGCGGTGCTCCCCGAGGGGATGAGCAGCGAGCGGTTCACGTGGCTCGCACAGTGGGTCAGCGACCCGGCAGACATCATCGCCACCCCGGGTTCGGAGAGCAACGTTAAAGAAATCTACGACAAGTGCGCCGAGCTGTCGCTCGACCCGGCCAATGTGATCTTCAACCAGTTTGCTGAGCTCGCGAACCACTTGGTCCACTACAGCTGCACGGGCCGCGCTCTCGGCACGGTCTTCGAGCACCTGCAAGGTCAAAATCCCGGTCTCAGCTTGCGCGCCTTCGTTTCGGCCTCGGGTTCGGCGGGCACGCTGGGTGCGGGTGATTACCTAAAGGAAAACTATGGCGCCAAAGTAGTAGCCGCCGAGGCGCTGGAGTGCCCCACGATGCTCTACAACGGCTTCGGCGAGCACAATATCCAGGGCATCGGCGACAAGCACATCCCTCTGGTCCACAACGTGTACAACACCGACATAGTGACAGCGGTTAGCGACCGGGCTACCGACCATCTGGCCGTGCTTTTCGGGTCCCCGGCGGGCCTCGCCTACCTTGCCCAGCGGCGCCGGGTACCACAGCATGTGATGAGGTCTTTCGGCTCTCTCGGCCTATCGAGTACCTGCAACATCGTCGCCGCCATAAAGGTTGCGAAGTACCTCGACCTGGGTGCCGACGATGTCGTAGCCACGGTTGCCACCGACGGGGCCGAGATGTACGGCAGCGAACTTGCCAAGGTCAGAGCTCGTGATTTCCCAGATGGCTTCGATGAGGTGAGCGCAGCAGAGACTTTCGGGCGTTGGGTGCTCGCTGCAGGCAACGACCACTTGCTCGAAACGACTAGGCAGGACCGCGAAAGGATATTCAACCTTGGCTATTTCACATGGGTCGAACAGCAAGGTTTGCCGGTCGAGGACTTCGCCGCGAGGCGCGAGCAGTCGTTTTGGAGGGACTTGCGCGCCAAGCTGCCGGTCTGGGACGAAATGATCAAAGAGTTCAACTCTCGTAGCGGTGTCTCGGTACCTTGACAGCACTGGCCACGCGCCTGGTGTGCGCGGGGTGCGGGAGCTCGCCAAGGGCCGACGACCCCTATCCGTTCCGATGCCCGCGCGCTGGCGAGGGAGATATCGACCATGTGTTAGCCAGGATCTTGGCTACCGATGGGCTCAGTTTCCCGTCAGGGCTCGAGGAAGAGCCATTCTGCCGGTACCGCACCCTCCTGCACAGCTACCAGCGCGCTCTCTCTGGCGGCATCACGGACGCCGGCTTCGTGGCTCTCGTCGAACGCTTGGACCGTGCCGTTGGCGCAGTTGGCGGCCACGGCTTCAAAGTCACGCCGTTTGCCCGCAACGACCAACTTTCTGAGTCCCTGGGCTTCGAACGCGAGGGCGGCGTGTGGGTGAAAGACGAGACGGGCAATGTGGCCGGCTCGCACAAGGGCCGCCACTTAATGGGCGTCCTGCTGCACTTGGAGGTGGCCGAGCACTTAGGGCTGGCGGCCCCGGGGCACCGACCGGACCTGGCGGTCGCGAGTTGCGGCAACGCCGCGCTGGCTGCAGCCGTGGTGGCCGCTGCGGGCGGCCGCCACTTGGCGGTGTTCGTCCCCCTCGACGCGGACCCTGGCATCGTGGAGCAACTTCGCAGCCTCGGAGCCCATGTAGTGGCGTGCCCGCGCTCAGCAGGTGCTGCCGGCGACCCCACGCAAGCCCGGTTACAGGCACAACTGGCTGCCGGCGCCCTGCCTTTTACCTGCCAAGGCAGTGAAAACGGCCTCTCCATAGAAGGCGGCGAGACGATTGGCTACGAGATCGTCTCGGACCTCGTCAGCAACGGCGGCCCGCAATTGGACCACGTCGTCGTCCAAGTCGGGGGCGGCGCGCTCGCGAGCAGTTGCGTACAAGCCTTCGCCGAGGCCGTACGACTGGGCGCCCTTGCCCGGGCCCCCAAGACGCACACGGTCCAAACCCTTGCGGCACACCCGCTAGAACGGGCCTACCAGGCGGTGGAACATCTCATGCGGGACAAGCACACCGGGCTCCCCAACGCCCTCGCGTTTGCAGCCGGTCACAGGTCCGATTTCATGTGGCCGTGGGAGGAGGAGCCGAAAAGCATCGCGAAAGGGATCCTCGACGACGAGACATACGACTGGTTGGCCGTGGTCGCAGGGATGCTTGGCAGCGGTGGGCGCCCGGTAGTTGTTTCAGAAGAACGCCTTGTGCAAGCTCACCAGCTCGGGAAGGCGGCTGGGTTCAAGGCGGACGCCACCGGCACCGCAGGTTTGGCCGGTTTGCTCGAGCTGCGGGCCGCGGGAGAGGTATCGCCCGACCAACACGTTGCGGTGCTCTTCACCGGGACCGAGCGACCTCGACCTGCAGGCGCCACGCCCATTGCCTTCGGACTGGCTCCATAAGAGACTACGGTTGCCCGAACAGTCCTGTTCGCCCAACAAGGAGGACCGATGAGCGAGGACGACGCCGCCGGCCCGGGTGGAGGCAAACGCGAGGACGACGCCGGTGCCTCGGGGCGACCACTCTCGCGCAGGCAGTTCATCGGAGGAGCTGCGGGGCTAGCGGGGACGGCTTACCTCGCTAGCTTCTCGAGGGGTAAGCCCCTCTGGCTCAGCCAGCTGAACCCCTTCCGGGTGCTGGCTGCCGCCGCCGGCACCATCAAGCCGCCCAGCGAGGTGCCCGATTTTGCCATAACTGCCGAACGTGACACGGACCTGGTCCTGCTCGACTTTGAGTTCTATGGCTTTAGCCTCCAACGCGTAAAGGGCGTTGCGACCTTGGTCCCTACGATGGCCTCTGCGGTGGGCACGGCGGCCGGGACCAGCAACATCGTCGTCGTGGGGCTGCCACCACAGTGCGTCGGCGAGGCTGCGTACCCTGTCGACCTAGAAAGCCAGAGCGCGCAGAGCTACGGGGCCACCGCTCCGCTCCCGGTCGACGCACCTCCTATCGTCTCTGCTGTCGGTGGGCCGAGCCGTTTGGTGTTCACGCTCCCAACGGGTGTGGAGATCCCTTTGCCCAACATGGCAGCTGAAGACCTCCTCGACTGGAGCAAATGGGCCCTCGTCGTCCCGACCACAGCACAAATTAACCCCCCTGGGCCAGTCGGCGCGACCCCCGGCGCCGGCCCGAAGGGTTACCCGCTCCCGTACCAGCCGGGCCCGTTCGAGACTGCCATCGAGTTCCCCTACGCCCTCTTCATCGCTCCTGTCGTGTACGTAGCGGGGGACAGCACAAGGCTTGTCGAAGGTGCCCGCCTGCGCTTGCCCCTCTCTGAGTCCTACGACACGTACTTCACCTCGCGCACCAGGCCGCTCTTTAACGGCACCATCGCCGACCTCTGGACGGCAGACCTTGCGCGGGGCAACAGCGAGGCCGGGCTTGCGGCACACCTACCCACCCCACTGCCCCAGGTTGGCGCCGTTTGGGCATCAGATATGTACTTCACGACAAGCTTCGCGCCGCCGCCGCCAAGCGCCACCGAAGCTGACGAGATCTATTACCAACAAGCTCAACCCAAATGAAAGGGCTCGCGTGAGCGACTTCTCGATCGAGGCCGGGCATGGCCCACAGTTCCAGTTCACGAGCCTGGACCAAACAGATCGCCAGGGCATCGTCCTGCTGTCCGGCAATGCCAACCAAACGGGTTACGCGCCAGTCACAGTCAACAGCCTCGCACTGAGCGCGCTGGGCACGACAGCAGATCTGGTTGGGGAATGGGACTACACGGGCGGGGGCATCTCGTCATGGCGCCACGTAGCCGCAACCGGGCGCGACATCTATGTCCGCGTCACCCGAAAAGGGTACCTTTTCCCGCTCGGGCACAGGGCCATTGTGGTAACTGTCGTCGAGCGGGTGCTCGTCCCCGACCCCACAAGAAGCGACTGGTACGACGCCTATCTTCAAGTCCAGCGCTACATCCGCGTCCTTCAGCCAGTTAAGAGTTACCCCGCACTGGGCCAACCTTTCGGCACGAACGACTGGCCGTTTTCCTCGGTCAAGGTCCTTACCACCGTGAGCCCGCTCCTCGATGCACCGAGCAGCTCACCTGGCGCTGACGACTGCCCCCCTCTCGGTGCCGCTGCTGGTGGGTCGAGTTCTTCGTACTTTCAAGCCTTTTTGCCCACCTCTGGGGGCTCGGCCGTCCTTTGGGACCTCGTCGCGACCGACCTCGCCGGGCACGAGGTGCACTTACAAATCCCGCTCTACTTCTTCGCAGGACAGTTCGGTTCCTACCCCGTTTCGCAGTACGACGCCAACGGGCTCGCCACGTTCATCGAGCATTACAACTCGGCCCCCGCCGGCTACCGCCAAGCGCGAGGCAACGGTGCCCCGCTCAAGCTTGCCCCTGAGGCAGGAGGGCCCGCGAACGGGACGACGCACCCGCTCGTCGTGCTTACCCTCGGGGCAGCGAGCAGCGTCGAGGACCCCAACGTACCTACGAAGGCTGACCATTACCCGGGGCCACCAGGCTCGAGCGCCCTCCAGGGCGAAGACCAGCCGGCCTTCTACCCCGTGATCGCGCAGGCTCAGGTCCGTCTTCAGGCAGCAGACGCCCTTTCGCGAGGGAGCTTTTCCGACTCGAGCGGCGACGGCGTGGTGCTCGAGTATTACTCGGCTTACGTCGTCGACGGGATGAGCGACGGCTCTCCGCCGGCCTCTAACCCGGGGGCGGTTTACGCCCAGTTCGCAGACGCGATGACGGGCAACGCCCCATTACTTCAGTTCCCGGCCGATTCAGTCGGGGGCCTCGGTTGCCCGAACGGTCACATGATCGGCGTTTCGGCGATCGCGGGGCCAGTTTCAGGAGACTCCACCTCCGCATCCAGCGCCCGGAGCGACCTCGATGACTATGCCAGCAGCGGGTCGGCTCTGCCGGCGAACTACTTCAAATCGCTCGCGAGCGAAGGTCAAACCGCCCTCTCTCAGTTCCTCGGCGGTCTCCCGCTCAGCGGGATAGTGAAGGCCTTCATCAACGCGAGGGGCGGGGCACCGAACATCACAGCCAACCTCGACCAGGCAACCGGGGTGCTTACGGTGACTTATGCGCTCAGCACGGCACTCGTTGAGTGGCCTGGTTCGTCTGGGCCGGAGGCGGCTCTGGGCACGGTTTTCGAGCCTGACGCCAGCGGGGGCGGGCAGTTACAGCTGATGGCGACGGCTACGGTCGCCCCTGACGGCACGGCCACCTATGACGTCGAGGGGTCCATCGACCCGTTCACGCTCTACCTTTTCGGCAACCAAGGGGCCCCGTACGTCGTCTCCGTCCCCTTCAACTCGATGAGCTTCACCGCATTGAACGGCCAGAAGCCACAGGTCCAGGTATCCGTCGGCACGGTCAGCTTCGAAGGCATCCTCTCGTTCGTCAATACCCTCGAGCAGTTCCTCTCCGAGCTCGGGGGCAACGGTTTTTCGATCTCGGTCACCGCGTCCGAACTTGACGCAAGCTTCTCGCTCAGCTTGCCGAGCATCGGCATGGGTGTTTTCACGCTTTCAGGCATTGGGCTCTCCGCCGGCCTTACGATCCCCTTCCTCGGCGGCCCGGCAGTCGCTCAGTTCGGCTTCGCCAGCCAGGAAAACCCGTTCCAGCTGACGGTCATGATGTTCGGAGGCGGCGGCTTTTTCTTGGTCGGGCTCGGTTTTGGCGGCATCCAGCAGATCCAGGCTCAGTTCCAGTTCGAAGGATCCTTCGAGCTGGACATCGTTGTGGCGAGCGGCGGTCTCACGCTCGCCGCAGGAGTCTATTACTCTTACGCCGCGCCGAGCGCGCCCAATACCGCTGGCACCACGACGCTTACCGGCTTCGTCCGGCTCACGGGCGAGCTCTCGGTGCTCGGGCTCATCAGCATCTCGGCTGAGCTCGACCTCAGCCTCACCTATCAGAGCCCCAACTACGTCGAGGGGACAGCATCGCTCACAGTCACCATCCACCTCGTTTTCTTCAGCGTTTCCCCGTCGATCACGGTCCACAAGCAGTTCTCAGGTGGAGGAGACCCGCCGGCAGAGGAAGAGGCGAGGCTGGCGGCCCTCGACAGCGATGGCCCGGCTTCCTTGCCTCCCGCAGCTGTCAACCCAGTACTGTTCACCGACATTCTCAACCAGAGCGCCTGGGACGACTACGTGGGCGCTTTCGGTGCTTGAGGGGAGCGAGCCGACATGCAAACCGAGACAATCGTCTGGTCCCCGCTCCCCAATGGCCATGTTGGCGCTGACGCGAGGACCGTCCTGCTGTCGGTCTTCGTTTCGCCGAAACTGGAAAGCACCTCGGGGGCCCCGACGCTCGAGTTGTTCCCCCACTGGAGGAACTGGCCTTCTACCGTACAGGCAAGTGGCGGCCCGCTCCCCTTCGAGGTCTTGTTCGAGGGGTACCCGCCCGTTACGGTCAGCCCGGACACCACAGTGCTTTCACCCGCACAGTGGTCGGCAGTCTTCGACCCTCAGATAACACGGGTGGACTCGTACACCTACACGGACTACTCCACTTACCCCGTCACGACGTTCTCTGTGGCCGACGTGGCCAAGTTTGTGTCAGGCATCTACGGCACCATTGGCGCCGCCACCCCGCTGCGCCCGCCCCTGGTGGTGACCTCATCGCCCCGAGAAAGCAGTTTCGCAATCCCTGAAAGCGTCTTCGAATTGGTCGGCGCGAGCTCGGGGCCGTACCTGGACGCTTACAAGGACCTCGTCGCTCTGGCCGGGACGAGTGGCAACCCAGCGGTGAACCAGGCTTGCGCCTTCCATGTCTTTCCCGAAGCCGCTGCCACCTTCGTGCCGACCGTCGCTCCCGTCCTGGACTTCCACACGGCCATCTCGGCGTTGGCGTCGTTCCCGAGCGTGCTCGAAAGCTTCGGCCTTGTTTTCCGCCTGCAAGTCCCTTTGCCCGAGGGGCTCACCCCTTCGAGCTCGCTCACGCCGGTGGTGGTCCAGGTAAAACCCGCTTGGGACGTCGCAACCAGCGAGGACGTCACGATCATCAACGTGGCAATGAGCACCCAGGCAGAGCTGAGCACCGACCGCTTCTTGGCGTCCCCCCGGGGGCCGTTTTACCGCCTCAATATGCTCGAACTGAGCAAGCGCCCGCCTTTTTCCGTGGTCGAGCTCGACGTTGACGGAGCCGCCGAGTCGCTCACGAGCACCGCCATCTCGGTACAGTCCCTCGCGAGCTGGCTGAGGCCTCTCGAACAGCCCGGGGCCGAGATCTCGGTCCCTGTGCCGGCGCTGCGTTCCATCGGTCCATCAATCGTTTGGAGCGGGTGGGGGCAAAGCAGCACGCACGGCGGGACCGGGAGCCTGAGCGCTCTCACCTATAACCAGACGCAGATCCAAAACGCCGTCTCGGGCTGGGTCAACTGGTACCAACACCCTGTTCCCAAGCCGCCCGAGCCGACGTTGCCGGTGCTGCGGGCGGAGGACATCACCCGCGGCCACCGTTTCGACGTCCACGACGAGACTGAACCGACGCCAGCATGGCGTTCGCTCCACGAGCGCATCGGCACTTACACCTTCGGCACGGGCACGAGCGCCCTCACAACCACGCTCCAAGACGAAGGCATGGTCGTCCCGGGAGCGACCCAGCCGACTTCCAAAAGCGGCACATCCGCTCAGTTTTACGTCCACGAGTCGATCGCACGGTGGGCAGGCTGGAGCCTTTCGGCACCACGACCTGGCGGGAGCATAGCCCCCGACGACACAGTAGACGAGAGCCCCACGAACCCCGTGGCGACCAACACCGACCCGCTCGGGAACCAGAACCCTCAGATGTCCGTGAACTTCAAGGTGCTCCCCGGGTCCCTCCCCAAGCTCCGCTACGGTCGGAAGTACCGCTACAGAGCAAGGGCTGTCGACATGGGCGGCCATTCGCTGCCAGTCACGAGCACGGACGCAACGAGCGCGACAGCCCCCATTACCCATTACCGCTACGAACCGGTCGCGAGCCCGGTTGTCGTCCCGGTGGCTCCCTTCGGACCGGGAGAAGCGGCATTCCTGGTACCCATCCTCGACTATCAGGACGGCCGCCCCATTGCGCCCAACGGCCGCTGGCTGTTCCCGCCGAAGGCCTCCCAGATGATGGTGGAAGAGCACGGGATGCTCGACGGCTACGTCGAAGGTAGCCCGCCAAACCCGCATGCGGCACCCACGCCCGCGGCCTACGCCCTGCTCGCAACGCGAACCGACGGGAGGATCGAAGGCATGCCAGGAGCGCAGAAAGCTACCTCCCCGGGGGGCGGCAGTTACTATTACCTCCCCGCCGGCCCTTCGGTTCAGGCGCCGTCTCCCACCTCGACACCGTGGTTGCCGGACCCCCTCTCGAGCGGAGCCTACTTCCAGAGCCTCCCGGTACCGTCCTACGTCAAGCCAGCCCATCCTGAGATCGCTGCTTTGCCATGGGCCGGGGGGATTTGGCCGGGCCAACAACCGGCGCTCCTCGTCCTCGAGGCGGGACCGTCCCCGTCAAACGAACTGCTCCAGGCAACGGCCTCGACTGCGGCGCTTGTGAAGGTGACCCTGCCCCCTGCATCGGTCGCCAATATCTTCATCAGCAGCACAATTTCAGCGCCTGCTCTGGGAACCCTGGGCGTTTGGTCGTGGATCTTGCCAAATCTCCCCGCAGCCGACAGGGTCAAAACAACGGAGGCCGCCATCCTCGGGCTGTTGTGGATGCTTACCCCCTACAAAGTTGTCCGCTTGGTGCACGCCGTCCGCGTGCCATTGCTGGCACCGGCCCTAAGAGCACCCGTCGTGCACCCGCGGGCGTACGGTTCGGCTCAGGCAACGATCACGGACGCGGCCTATGAGCTGTCGGAACCCTCTACGGCAAGCGTCAATGTCGAGGCCGCATGGGTGGACCCGGTCGACGACCTCTCAAAACCCGGGCCACAGCTTGTCAAGACTTCCCAGCACGCTTTCAAGCTCGTGGTGCCTGACCCGCTCGGCCTCGGGCCCGAGGCCCAGGCGATGAAGGTCGTGGCGCCGGCTCGGCCGTTCGCCTTATACCCGGGAGGCGGAGGGGCCGTCCACACGATCGGCGATACCAAACACCACGCCATCAGTTACACATGCACAGGGATAAGCCGCTTTGTTGAGTTCTTCCGCACGAGCGCCACCAAGGTCTTCAGCTCGGCGAGCCCTCTGACGATTGACCCGCTCGGCCTCGACCCCAACGAAGTCGTTGTCGCCTACCAGTCCACGGTCTTAGAGACGAAGACCGACTACACGCTCGACGCCAAGAACGGGACCATCGCTGTTACCAACAGCCACTACTGGGGTAAGTCGCTTGACCTGACCTGGGTGCCCGCTGACACCGCAACGGGGAAAGCACACGTGGTGCAGGTGCTGTCTTCTGCTCGGCCAGCGGCTCCCAAGGTCGCAAAAGTGACACCGGCGTGGTCGGTCAGCGGGGTAGGAGGCTCTTTAGCGAGCGGAGGCATCAGCTATGCGCGCACTGGTGGCTACCTGAGGGTCTATCTCGAACGGCCCTGGTTCAGTTCCGGGGTTGACGAGCGTCTTGGGGTTGTTTCTTCACCGCCTGGGGAGGGGAGCTTTTACGCGGGCCTCAGCGTGGCACAGCAGGCTCAGTGGGTAACGACGATGGGGCTCGACCCGGTCAGTGTCTCGAGCGGGAACGGGAGCTACCCGCTTTCGCCGTCGTCGTTCACCGGGACAGTACCCGTCCCCGTGGTCCCTTACCGCCCTGCGTACTCATCGCCGCCTCGCCTGCAGCTCGTCGAAAACTCAGGGCCTGGCGCCCCTGTCGTGTCTATCTGGCCCTTCGAAGTCCATTACGACACAGCCTCCCAGCTTTGGTTTGCTGACGTGGGTATCACTATTGGGACGGGGGAAAGTGCGCCGCCCCCCGGCTATTTTGTGCGGCTGGCCCTCGTGCGGTTCCAGCCTTACGCTTTCCCGGGCGCCGAAATCTCGACCGTCACTCTGGCGACCTTCGCCCAGCCCGTAGTGAACCGCGCGGTAAGTGTGACAAAGGGCCCGGGAGCCAACACGGTCAAGGTCACGGTGACCGGTCCCGGCTACTACGGTTACAGGCCGCTCGAGCGGGGCAAAGCGCAGATCGACGTCGACAACCCCGGCTCAGAGCACCCCTACAGCGCGGGGCCGTACCCGGCGTCGTCGCCGGGGACCAAGACAACCTCGATGATGCTCGTAGAGGTGCAAGCGCAAGACACATCCAAGGGCCTCTCAGGCGAGCTCGCATGGACCAGGTTGGAAGGCACATCGCCGGTGCCGCTTGCGGAGAGCTTTTCGGGAGGCCCGGAAGTCACATGGTCCGGCGTTGTCCGCTTCGCCCAGCCATCGAAGCCTTTGCGGCTCCGGATAAGCGAGATCGACTACCCGACTGCTGTGCCTGGCGCCGTTAACTCCTCGCTGCGCCGCACCTTCGTTGCCTTCATCCCCCTGGACAACAACCCCGCTTTGCACACGGCGCCCAAATAAACCTGGGCCCTGAAGGTGAGGGAGCTACGTAGAGGCCGGCTCCGGCTCCGGAGCAGCCTCGGCCCGGCGCCGCTTGCGGGCGAAATGGTCTCGGAACAGGACAGAACCGAGAGCGAAGAGGACGAACAGGACAATGGTCGTGATCAAAGGGGCGTGGGACGGCCCCGATGATGTGGAATGAGGCCGGAGCAGGACTTGCACGAGCACGAACAGGGTTATGCCGAAAGTGGCCGCCCAGACGCCCTTATGCCACTGCTGCAGCTTGTGGCCGGGCAAGAAGCGTAGGGGGAACAAGGAGATCACCGTGCCGACCAAGCTGGAGACGAAAAGGGAAGCCAAGAAGTCGTCCAGCAGCACCTTGCCGAAGAAATTCCCGGGCCGGGTAGCGTCGTGGGTGAGCGCAGCCCACGCCACCCAAGCCATGATGGCAAGGACAACCCGCACCACCGCACCGAGCGCGATGACGTGGCCCTCTTCCTGCTTGGAGAGCTCTCGGGCGAAGGCGACGCCGAAGATGACGCCGTAAAGATAGCCGGGTGCAAAGCCAGCACCCCTCGATATGACCACGCACAGCGCGGCGATCAACAAGCCGGCTGGCAAGGACTCAAGCTTGTAGGGAACCTTGCCATGCCCGCGGGCCCGGTGGTAGCCGACGGCGATGAACGCGGAGACGAAGACGCCCGCCACCATGGCGATGACGATGGCGATAAAGCTCAGCAGGGTGCGGGTGTTGAGGCCGAAGGCAGGGTCGAGGAGCGCCCCGAGCAACGCTCCGGCCAGTAGGACGGCGACAAAGCTCGCCTTTTCGCGTTCCAGCTTTTTGTGCTGGGAACGTCCGGACAAGCCGAGCAGGTGCAAAGTGGTGGACAAGGCCTTGGAGTACACCTTGACCAGGGCGCGGCGGAGACGAACGGGGAAAAGAAGGTCGGCCCATTTCCTCAACCATGCGACGATGTCGGCGTAGTTCTCCTGGAAAGTCGAATTGAAAAGGTTGGAGGGGAAGGTCAGGAAAAGTGCGAGGCCGATGGTGACCGCGCCATCGACGATGTCTGATTTCAAAGGTGAAAAAGCCTTGGAGGGCGCGGGCAGCGACGAAGCGATGGAGCTCACCGTGCCCGGAGGCGACGAGGTGGCAATGAGCTTGCCGCCGGCCGCAACCCTCGTACCAGACCAAGTGCCCGCTCGACCTGCCGAGTCTTTCCAGTTACCGGTCCATTTATTGGCCTCGATGCTGCCGTTGAGGACGAAGCTGTAGCCAGTGCCGAACCCAACGTCCATGGTGAACGTGGCGCCCTGCATCTTGCCGGTGAGAGCACCATTGCTGTCCGTACCGGTGAACGTCCCGGTGCCGGGGTCGAAGGTAGAGACCGTCGTGACGTGGGGGAAAGATCCCCCGCAGCAGAGGGCCGTCGAGTCCCAAGTCCCCAGCGGGCTTACCGGCGATGCTTGGGCGGCATGGGAAGGCCACGCAACAACCACCATGGCCAAACCAAGCAGCAGCAGGAACCCCAGCTGGCAGGCGCGACTGGCCACAATGTGCCCCATGCTGCTGGTGCGGTTGCTTTGGCCCACCAAATAATCTTGCCGGAACCCCGGCGGCCGCACCAGCGCTCTTGGGTCTACGCCGACGTGGCAGGGGGCCCGTTGTGGATGTTGGTGGCGGGCTCGGCCAGGCCTGCATGCCTCCTGAAAACAGGCGGTTCGCCCACCCACTGGCCCCGGGCCATTACCGCCACCACGTTGAAGGAGGCATCGCACAGCACTAGGTCGGCGTCCCGCCCCGCCGCCAGACGACCGCAGCGGGACGGTACCCCGGCCAGCTCGGCAGCGGTACCCGAGGTCACGCGCACTGCGTCAGCCAGTTCCAGGTGCAGCTCGTTGACCACCCAGCGGACCGCCGCGTCCATGGTTATCGTGCTCCCGGCGAGCGACGGGGTGCCGGCACCGGCCAGGCGGGCAGCCCCCGCCCGGACCTCGACGCGCAGGCCGCCCAGCTCGTAGCGGCCGTCGGCCATCCCAGCCGCGGCGATCGCGTCGGTGACCAGGGCCACCCGCGAGGTGCCTGCCGCGTTGAGCGCCAGCCGGATGGCGGCAGGGTGCAGGTGCCTGGGGTCGCCGATCACCTCGCAAGAGACCTCGGGTCGTTGGAGGGCGGCTATCACCGGCCCCGGTTCACGGTGGTGCACAGGTCTCATGCCGTTGAACAGGTGGGTAGCAACGCGGGCGCCGGCGTCTATGGCGGCCATGACTTGCTCGTAAGAGGCATCGGTGTGGCCGATGGCGGCCAGGGCGCCGGCGTCGCTCAGCTGGCGCACCAGCTCGAGGGCGCCGGGCAGCTCAGGAGCGAGTGTCACCATACGCACATGCCCTCGCCCGGCATCGAGCAGGCGCGCCATGACCCCCCGGTCGGGAGCCAGGAGGGCGCGGGGGTTTTGGGCGCCGCGCCGAGACGACGCGAGGAACGGCCCCTCCAGGTGGATGCCGGCCAGCTCACCTTGTTCCACCAGCTCGGCGAGCACCCGCGCGGAGCGCTCCATCATCGCCGGCGGCGCGCTGACCAGGCTGGCCCACAGTGTGGTCGTACCGTGCCGGCGGTGGAAAGAGGCGGCAGCGAGCATCCCCGCGGTGTCTTCGCCGCTGAAGGACCCGCCTCCGCCTCCATGGCAATGCAGGTCGACGAAGCCGGGCAGCAACCAGCCGCCAGGCAGGTCGACAATTTGTTCCCCGGGCAGCGGAGACGGCGGGGCACCCCGGGCGAGGCCGGCGATGCGCGCCCCCTCCACCCTCAGCCACCCTGGCCCGGGGTCGGGCACGGGGGTGGCGGCGGCAGCCCGAGCCCCGGTGATCAACACGCTCGCCATCAAGGCCCTGAGCCGTGAGCGGGGGTCGCCGAACGCGCCAGCAACGCCGCGCCCAGCCCCGCGGCCTCGTCCCCCAGCTGAGCGAGCGCAATCCTGGGGACGTGCTGGATGGGCAACAGGGGGGAAAGGGCGGCCTCGATTTGGCGGAGCAAGCTTTCCCCGGCGTTGGCGAGCCCTCCTCCAACCACTATTAGCTCCACGTCGAGCAGGCTCTGAGCGGCAGCCAGCGCCCTGCCCAGATGGCTGATCGCGTCGGCCCAGATCTCGCCCGCCACCGGGTCGCCGCCGCGTGCCAGGGCAAGCACGCCGGCAGCGTCGGGCCAAGAGCGAGATGACACGGCCGCCTCGGTGCCGGCCTTGCGTTCCCGGTAGAGCCGGGCCAGAGCCGACGCCGAGGCGAGTGCCTCCAGGCAACCCTTCGCCCCGCACCGGCACAAGGGCCCGCCGGGGGCCACCACGAAATGGCCGATCTCGCCGGCCAGCCCATCCACCCCGGAGCGGGCCTGGCCATCGAGCACGACCGCAGCAGCAATGCCCGTGCCGACAGGCACGAACAGGAAGTCCCGGGCCCCGCCCCCGGCGCCCAGGGCACCCTCGGCCACCCCGCCGAGGCGCACGTCGTGGCCGAGCCAGACGGGCAGGCCGAGAGCCTCGGCGGCGACGCGGGCGACGTCCAGGTCACGCCAGCCCAGGTTGACCGCCCAGCGGGAGACCCCCCTCGCCTCGTCTACGATGCCAGGCACGGCCAGCCCCACGCCGGCGACGTCGTCGGCCGCCTTGGTGCGCACATCCGCGCGCAGGTCCTCCACCAGTTTGAGCGCACCTCGTAAGACCGCCTCGGGCCCCTCGGTGACCGGTGTCGGCGACCGCCGGCGTAGCACCACTCGCCCATCCGGGCCGGTAGCCACCGCTTTCATCATGGTCCCCCCGATATCGACGCCAACCACGTGACCGGGCCCGGCCAGCGCCGCCCACCGTCCCTCCTCAGGTCCTGCCAAGCCCGGCTCGCTTGCCACGGGCCTGCGTGCACTTGGGGCCATCTCCCTCCCAAAGGTAGCCGCGTGGCCTAGACCAGGAAGCCAGAGTGGTATAGACCACAGGCGTCCGGCGCGGTGCTACAGTGCGCCTCGCACCCTCCTCAGGGGGGTACGAGATGAGAAAAGAACATCGCGCCATGCGATGGTGGGCGTTGAAAGCGGGACGGCCAGAGCCGGCTCTGTCTGTACGGCGCGCACCCTGAGGTTCTCGACCAAAGGAGGATCGGTAAATGAGGTCGCTTACAAGGCGTACGGTCGCAGCAGCCGGGCTGAGCGCATTGAGCGCCGGTTTGGCCCTAACCGCAGTAGCTGCACCAGCTACCGCGGCGGCCAGGACGCCAGCCGCCACCAGCGGCACGATCAACGTGGTGATGGCGGAGTACAGCTCGCTCACCCAACCCTACTGGACTGCGCTCGTGAGCCGGTTCGAAAAGGCGAACCCGTCCATTCATGTCGACCTGCGAGTCATCGACTGGAACACGCTGCTCCAGGAAGTCCCCACGATGATCCAGACGCATTCCTATCCCGACATACTCAATTTCAACAACTACTCGACATATGCCAAGGCGGGGCTGTTGTTCCCGGCCAAAGAGGTCTTATCTCCCCAAGTGGAGGCGGACTTCGAGCCCTCGTTCGTGAAGAGCGACAGCATCAACGGCACCCAGTACGGCATCCCCTGGATCGCCAGCGTCCGGGCACTTGGCTATAACAAGGCGGCCTTCGCCAAAGCGGGCCTCATGTCGCCGCCCGCGACGTGGGCGCAGTTCGCCACCGACGCCGAGAAGCTCACCAAGGCGGGCTATTACGGCTATTGCCTGCCCCTCGGCTCCGAGGAAGCTCAGGCTGAGTGGTCGCTGTGGATGTGGTCCAACGGAGGCAACTGGACCAACTCTGCTGGCCAGTGGACCATCAACAGCCCAACCAACATGGCGACCCTCAACTTCCTCCGCACGCTCGCCAACGTGGACAAGGTCACCGAGCCCGAGCCCGGGTCCACGGACCGCAGCAGCGGCTGCTGGGCCGAGTTCGCCGCCGGCCAGGCGGCCATGACCGAGATCATGCCTCTGGGCACGTTTGAAACCAGCTACATGGACAGCTCCAAGGTCCAGTGGGCGTCCGCCCCCTGGCCTCGCTCGAGCCTCAGCATCCCCCAGTTCACCCTGGGCGTACAGGACGTGCTCATGGCCTTTAACCACCCAGGCCACCAGAACATGGACGAGGCGTTCCTCGACTTCGTGTACCAGAAGTCCAACTACCTGAGCTTCAACGAGCGTGAGGGGTTCCTGCCCACCACCAAGTCGGCCAGCTCTGCGCTGTTGACGAACCCGGTCGACGCCGAGGGCATAAAGCTCCTTCCCTCCGCCAAGTTCTACCCGCTCACCAACCCCAACTGGACCCTGGTGCAGGCTGACGTGCAGAGCATCCTCGGTACGGCGATGAACCAGGGCACGAGCGCGAAGCAGGTGCTCGACACGTTGCAGCAGGACGCTGTGACGGGACGGTAAACCAACCGGGCATCGGTTCGGAAATGACAATCGAGCAAGTGGCGGGTACTGCTGTCCCCGTACCCGCCACCCCTCGTCGCCAAGTGACGGCGCGCACCCGGCGGCGGCGTCGGTGGGGGAAATGGTCGGCACTGTTCTGGGTCGGCCCGACCATCGTCCTGATCGCCGCAGTGGTCGTGTACCCCGCCGTCGAGATGGTGCGCACCTCAATGGAGACGATCAGCTCGATCGGCCTCGACGAGGGCTTCGCGGGGGCGCAGAACTTCCGCGACCTTTTCGCCGAGCCCTCGCTCGGCCACGTCGTGGTCAACACCGTCATCTGGGTCGTGCTTGTCGTCGGGGCCACGGTCCTGATCTCGCTGCCCCTGGCCCAGTTGCTCAACAAACGCTTCGTCGGGCGGCGCGTGGTGCGCTGGGCATTGATCGTGCCCTGGGCCGCCTCTCTCGTCATGACGGCCACGTTATGGCGCTACATCTACGAGGGTGGCTACGGGATGCTCGACCGAGTGTTCCTGGACTTGGGCATCATCCACTCGTCGGTGTACTGGTACCAGGACACTGCCACCGCCTTTTGGTGCCTGGTTGCCGTGGGGGTCATCGTATCTATCCCTTTTACCACCTACGTTTTCCTGGCCGGCCTGCAGGCCATCCCCGACGACCTGTACGAGGCGGCTCAGGTTGACGGGAGCACCGCCTGGCAGGCTTACCGCAGGGTAACGCTGCCCCTGTTGAAGCCGGCCCTCGTGGTAGCGATCGTGCTCAACACCATTTACGTTTTCAATTCCTTCCCCATCATCTGGGTGATCACTGGGAAGAACCCGGGTTTCGCCACTGACACCACGATCACTTTCATGTACAAGCTGGCCTTTACTTACCGCTTGGACCCAGGCGAGGCCGCAGCGCTCGGCGTCCTCAATGTCGCGTTCTTGGTGATCGTGGTGGGTTTCTACGTGAGCCGGGCCAGGTTCGGGATCCTCGGCTCCGAAGCGCCACGCGCGGCCAACGTCAAGAAAAGGTGGTGGTCCCAAGCCCGCCAGGCCCTCGGCGAGACCACCGGTCGCGCCCTGGAAAGCGTGGCCCGGTTGCTCGGCCCGGCGCGCCGGGCTCTCACCGCTCCGCTGCGAGCACCGGGCCGGGCACTTCACCGGGGCTGGCGACCGGCGCGGCCGTGGGTGCTCCCGGTCATCGGCGCGCTCGTGGCGGCGTTCTTCCTCGCCCCCTACGCGGTCATGTTCCTGTCGTCGATCAAGTCCACCATCGACTTGTTCCACGTCCCCGCCCTGTACCTCCCCACCCATCCCGAGTGGGGCAACTTCATAAGGGTTTGGAGCCAGATCCCGCTCGCCGCCTACCTGGTCAACAGCTTGGTCATCGCCGGCCTGTCCACCCTGTTGGTGCTGCTGGTCTCATTGCCGGCCGCCTATTACACCGCACGCAACAGCTTTTTCGGCCGCAAGGCCTTCCTATACCTGATCCTTGTCACCCAGATGTTCGCCCCGGTCGCCCTTGTAGTTGGGATCTACCGGGAAGTCGAGAGCGTGAACGGCATGAACAGCTACTGGGCCATCATCCTGATCGACGCCGGCTTCGCCCTCGCCTTTTCCACCTGGATAATGAACGGCTACCTCTCCAGCATCCCAGTCGAGATCGAGGACGCCGCCAAGGTCGACGGCGCAGGGCCGCTGCGGGTAATGACCAGGGTAGTGCTGCCCCTGGCAAGGCCGGCCATCGTGACGGCGGTCATATTCACCTTCATCCAGGTCTGGAACGAGTTCGTCGTGGCCGAGACCATCTTCGACAACCCGACCAACAACCGCGAGACGCTCACCGTGGGCATAAACGCGTTCGTGGGGTTGTACCAGACCCAGTACAACTACCTGTTCGTGGCCTCGCTGATCGGCATCGTGCCGGTGGTCATCCTCTTTGCTGCGATCGAGCGGCACCTGGTGAGCGGCCTCACCGCCGGCAGTGTGAAATAAGTCGTGGGCGGCCGCGCCAGCCTGGAGGTGGTCGGGAGGTTGGCCGAACAGGCGCGGGGCGGGCCGGGAGCGCAGGCGGGGCGGGCAAGCGCCCAGCTGCCGCCGCTGGTGCGGGTTGTCGTGCGCGGGGACCGGGTGAGCGAAGTGGAGCCGGTTGCGACGAGGGCACAGCGCGCTCGGGGAAGCACCGACCTGTGGGTGGCGCCGGGCTTCATCGACCTGCAGGTGAACGGCTACGGCGGCTTCGACCTGAACGGCCCGCCGGCGGCAGCCGACGAGGTCGTGGGCATGGTGGAGGCCCTCTGGCGGGAGGGCACCACTGCCCTGTGCCCAACGGTGGTCACGGCCTCCGAGGAGGTCATGCTTTCCTGCTTGCAAGCCATAGCCAAAGCGCGGGCCGCTTCGGACCTCGTCGCCTACGCCATGCCGTTCGTGCACGTGGAAGGGCCGGCAATATCCGCCGAGGAGGGCCCCCGGGGCGCCCATGCACTGGCCCACGTCCGGCCTCCGAGCGAGGTCGAGTTCCGGCGCTGGCAGGAGGCGGCCGGAGGCCAGGTCGGGGTTGTCACCCTGGCCCCGGAACTGCCGGGCGCCCTTGACTTCATCCGGGCGCGGGTGGCCGAAGGGGTGCTCGTCGCCATCGGTCACACGGCAGCTCCCGCGGCCCTCGTGGCGGCGGCGGCCGACGCCGGGGCCCGCCTGTCCACCCACCTGGGCAATGGTTCATACGCCAGGCTGGACCGCCTCGACAACTACGTTTGGGCGCAGATGGCCGAAGACAGGCTGTTCGCCAGCCTCATCTTCGACGGGCACCACCTCCCGCCCACGGTCATGAAGACGATGCTGCGGGCGAAGGGTTTGAGCCGCTGCGTGCTGGTTAGCGACTCGGTCGCCCTGGCAGGCTCGCCGCCTGGCACTTACCAGACCCCCCTGGGGGGCGAGGTCGTGCTGAGCGCGGGCGGCCGGCTCAGCCTGGGCGGGGGACCACACCTGGCCGGGGCCACTCGCCCCCTGGCTGCCGGGGTGGCCAACGCCATGTCCGATGCTGGCGCTGACCTGGCGGGCGCCGTGGCCCTGGTCTCAAGCAACCCGGCCCGACTGCTAGGGCTGGACCGCAGGGATGGGCGGGGCTCCGTCAGAGTCGGGTCGTCCGCCGACCTGACCGCGTTTTCTGTTGGCCCGCCACCGGCCCGGGCGTTGACAATAGAGATGACAGTGGTCCAGGGACAGGTCGTCTACCGGCGCTAGCCGGTGACAGTGAGCGAGGGCCGGATGCGAGTGGTCATATGCGAGAGCCCGGCTCAGGTTGGGCGGTACGTGGGGGCGCAGGCGGCTGAGGCGCTCAACCACGCGCTGAGGGGCCCCACCGCGCGGGCCCGCCTGCTCCTGGCCACCGGGGCTTCCCAGCTGGAGGTCCTGGCCGACCTGGTCACCCAACCGGTGGACTGGCCGCGGGTAGAAGCGTTCCACCTGGACGAGTACATCGGCCTCCCGGCGGACCATCCAGCCAGTTTCCGGCGCTACCTGAAGGAACGGGTAGCCAACTTGGTGCCGCTCGACATGCACTGGATCGAGCCCGGTTCACCGCGCGCCCTGGAGGAGCTCGCCCGGCTGCTGGCCGGGCGGGCCCCGGACGTCGCCCTGGTGGGGATCGGGGAGAACGGCCACCTGGCCTTCAACGACCCGCCGGCCGACCTGGCTACCAATGAGGTCCTGCTCGAAGTGGAACTGGACCAGGCCTGCCGGGCCCAGCAGGTCCGGGAGGGCTGGTTCCCCGAGCTTGAGAGCGTACCTAGCCGGGCGGTGACGATGTCCGTGCCCGCGGTACTGCGCTCGGAGCGCATCCTTGCCGCCGTGCCCGGGGAAGCCAAAGCCGCGATAGTGGCCCGGGCGCTGGGCGCCGAAGAAGTAACCGCGGAGCTGCCGGCGTCCAGCCTCCTCGCGCACCGGGACGCTACCGTCGTGCTCGACCGGGCCTCCAGCCGGCTGCTCTCGCCCACGGCCCGGGCACGGGCCGTGTCCCCGTACGAGATGTGAGCTTTTTGGGTTCCCTTGGAGGCGTCCACCCGGCCGCAAAGCTCTCCCGGGACGCCGAGATCGCACTGGCGTTTTCCCCAAGACAATTCAAGCATTTCCACCGTCATCCGGAAAAACAACATGGGCCCGGGAAGCAGCGCGCCGTGACATCGAAGTAGTTCGGCCCGCACTAAGGCCCGCCTCTGCGAGGGCGACGCCAGCGGAGTACCCTGAGTGGCGCACGAATTGCAAGGAGGAGCTTGGATGAGCAGTGCGCTCGCAATACCGAGAGCTCGCAAGACCTCCGCCAGGCAACGCTCCCGCGACGACCCCGGTCTCATCCCTTTGCACCTATATGGTCTGCGGCGCCGGACGGTCAACCTGGTGACCCTTGGCTGCGGCGTTTTCGCGATCTTCACCCTCATCCCAATTTGGTGGATCTTCGTCTCTGCGACCAAAACCGCGCCCAACATGGAGTCCACGTTCGGCTTTTGGTTCGCCGGGCCTTTCCACTTGTTCTCCAACGTCAAAGAGCTTTTTTCCTACGACGAAGGTGGTTCGTTCCCCTTGTGGGTGAGGAACACGGCGATCTATGCCGCGGCCGGCGGTACGGGGGCAACGGTCCTGTCGGCAATGGCAGGCTACGGCTTCGCGCGGTTCAACTTCAGAGGCAGGAACGCGCTGTTCCTCTTCGTGGTGGCTGCCTTACTGATACCGATCACGGCCTTCGCTGTGCCGCTCTACCTCGTGTACGCAAAGGTGCACCTTGACAGCACGATGCCGGGCATATTCATCCCGTTTATGATCAGCCCAACGAGCGTTTACCTGATGAGGGTGTACGTGGGTGGCTCCGTACCCAAAGAACTAATGGACGCGGCGCGGGTCGACGGTGCGCGTGAGGCGACCATCTTTTTGCGAGTGGCGGTCCCACTCATGGTCCCCGCCCTGGCCACCGTCTTTATGCTAAACGTGGTCGGTGCGTGGAACAACTATTTCCTGCCGTTCATCGTGAACAATAATGCCAACCTGAACACGCTGACGCAGGGCTTGCCGATCTGGATGGACCACGCCAATATCGCAGGAGGTAACGAGGATTACCTCGCGCTCGCTGTCACCGGTGGGCTCTTGAGCATAGTGCCCTTGCTCTTGATGTTCACAGTTCTCCAGCGTCATTGGCGGGGCGGGCTGCTGCTGGGTGGACTGACCGGTTAGGGCTGCGCCCAGGGAAATTTGCCTGCTGGGGCACTGGGATCCACGGGACCTACTCCCTCGAGTACGGTTTGCCGTCGGCTGCTGGCGGCCTCACCCTGCCGACGAGGCCGCAGACCACGGCGATCGTGATCACGTACGGCGCCATCGATAGGAACGGTGCGGGTATCCCGACGTTGAGCACTCCCAGCACTCCCTGCAGGGACTCTGCAAAGCCGAAGAGGAGCGCTGCCCCAAGCGCGCCGTAGGGGCGCCAACGCCCGAAGATCATTGCTGCAAGCGCCACGAAGCCGAGCCCTGCGCTCATGTCACTGTTGAACTCGCCGATCGAGCCGACCGTGAAGGAGGCACCACCGATGCCGGCGAGGAGGCCGCCGATGATCACGTTGGAATACCGGGTCCTGATCACGTGCAGGCCGACCGTCTCCGCCGCCTGCGGGTGCTCGCCGACCGCGCGTACCCTCAGGCCCCAACGGGTCCTGAAAAGGCCGACGTTGACGGCGACAAGGAGGACCAGGGCCAGGTAGACGAAGAAGTTCTGGTCAAAAAGAACCGGGCCGACGATTGGGATCTTCGACACCAGCGGGATCTTCCAGGCCGAGAAGGTGATGCCGTTGTTGAGGGTGCTCTGGTAGGGCGTGAGCACCTCGTACAGGAGGTAGTTGGTGAGACCCAGCGCAAAGGCGTCTATGACCACGCCGATGATGATTTGGTCCGCACCGTAGCGCAGCGCTAGGAAGGCGAGCAGCCAGCCGAAGATCCCACCGGCCACGGCGCCAGACAGGACCGCTAGCCACAGGTCGCCCGTCCAGGACCCGATCATCGCCCCCAGAAAAGCGCCTGCGAGGAACTGGCCCTCGATGGCGATGTTGATGACGCCTGACCGCTCGCACATGACACCCGAAAGCGAGCCGTAGACGAGCGGCGTGGCGCCAATCAGCGTCGCGCCGAGCATGCTGACGAAGTTGAGCGTCCCCCCGCGCGCCGCCCAGGTGAGGAACGACCATAGGAAGAGCACCGTGCCGAGCGTGAAGATCGCATAGGTGCCGCTGCTGCGGGGCCACCTGTAGAGCAGGGCGCCTAGGCCAGCGCAGAAAAACGCGAGGATGATCGATACCCACCGCACGTCCATGGTGACGGGCGAGACGTTGACGGCGGGCGACTCGGTGAGGATGAAGGTGGAGTGCAGGGTGCCGGTGACGCTGACCCCGAACGCCCAGAACATGACGACTGCCAGCAGCACGAGGAAGATCCCCATGCCGTGCCGGCGGCTAGGCGGGACGAACCGCGCCTCGACGGGGGCGGCCTCGGCGGCGCTGACGGCGACCGCGCTCACACCGTCCACCCCTTGGTGGCGATCCGCGCTTGGCTCCCGCGCGCCTCGCGCAGTCGGAACACCTCGCGCACCAGTGCCGGCGTGGCCACCATGAACACGATCACCGCCTGGATCACCGTCGTGAGGTCGATCGGGATGCCGGTCACTGCCTGCATGTTGCGCCCACCGGAGATGAGGGCGGCGAAAAGCAACGAACCGAGGACTATGCCACCAGGGCTGTTCCTGCCCAGCAGCGCCACCGTGATCGCGTTGAAGCCCGTATTGCCGCCGTAGCCCGAAGACAGCAGGAAGTCGGTGCCCGAAAGCGTCGCCATGCCCGCCATCCCGATGAGCGCTCCAGAGATCGTTAGAACGAGCACGCTGATGAGCCGCGCGTCCATTCCCGCCGTCTTTCCCGCGTCCGGGTTGAGACCGATCACCTTGAAGGAGAAGCCGAGCCGGCTCCTACGCATCAGCCACCAGATGACGAGCGCCATCGCGAGACCCACGATCAGTGAAACGTTCACCCGCAGCGTGCTACCGAACAGGTGAGGCATCCGAGCCGTGCTGGGCATCGTCTTCGAGATCGCGTTCGACTGCCCCGGTTGCTGGAAAGGGGAGATGGTGAGCAGCCAGTCGAGCAGGTCAAGGAAGATGTAGTTGAGCATGATGGTCGTAATGACCTCATGGGCGCCGGTCGTGGCTTTGAGGATGCCGGGGATGAAACCCGCCACTGCCCCCCCGAACGCGCCGGCGAGTATCACGAGCGGGATGTGGGTGCCGAGCGGTGCCTTGATCTCGGTCCCGACCCAGAGGGCGGCCACAGCGCCGGCTATCAGCTGCCCCTGGCCACCAATGTTGAACACCCCGGTCGAGAACCCGAGCCCGACGCCGAGCCCGGCGAGCATAAGAGGGGTGGCGGCAACGAGCGTCTCCGAGATCGGGTTGAAGGCCTGCGTGAGATCTTGCGCGTGAGGGTTGAAGATCGAGCCCTCGACAAGCGAGGAGTAGGCCGCGGCAACGGTCGTCCAGCTCTCGCCGAACGCATGCCCCGGGTTGCTCCCGATATGCCCCCAGGCCTGCAGCACAGCCGGGGTCGTGCAGAGGATCAAGAGCGCCCCGACGACGAGCGCTGCAACCATGGCGCAGACAGTGACCACCAGCACATTGGCCTCGCTCAGCCGTTGCAGCAGGTCGACGGCCCGCGAACGCCGCTCTGCGCCTATCGGCCTGCCCGGATGTTCGGGCTCGGCAGGCACCTCTGACTGGTCGAGGTCGACTGTCCCCATGTCGCTGCTCATGAGCCCGCGCCTCCCATGCCGGCGGAAAACGGTACCCCGTCGCCGGCTGGAGCGGCGTCCCCCGTGATCCCTGCCATCATGAGGCCGATCCGCTCCCGACCGACGCTCGGGTCGACCACGCCCATGACCCGACCCCTGTACATGACGGCGATGCGGTCGCCGAGGGCAAGCACCTCGTCGAGCTCGGACGAGACGATGAGGACCGCTGTGCCCTGGTCACGCTCGGCGACGATCTGTTTGTGGACGTACTCGATCGAGCCGACGTCGAGGCCACGGGTCGGCTGCGCCGCCACGACCAACTTGACGGGCCTGCCGAGCTCACGGGCGAGCACGACCTTTTGCTGGTTGCCGCCAGAGAGCGACGAGACGGGGTCGTCCACCGAGCCGGCGCGGATGTCGAACTCCTCCACACGCCGTTCCGCGTTCTTTTTGACAGCGCGGAGATCGCGCGAGGCCCGACCGGCGTACGGGGCATCTCCGTACATGTCGAGCACGAGGTTGTCAGCCAACTGCATCGGCAGCACGAGGGCGTCCTTTTGGCGGTCCTCAGGCACGTGGGCCACGCCGGCGTGGAGGCGTTGGCGTGGCGTTGCGTGGGTCAGATCTTTGCCGGCTACGACGATGCTCCCGCGCAGGGTGTGGCGCAGGCCCGTTATCGCCTCCACCAGCTCCGTCTGGCCGTTGCCCTGTACGCCGGCGAGGGCTACGATCTCGCCGGCCCGTACCTCGAGGTCGACACCGTCGACAGCGATCAGGTCGCGTTCGTCTGCGACAGTGAGATCACTCAGCTGGAGCACGACGTCGCCGGGAACAGCCGGGCCCTTCGTCACCGTGAGGGAGACGGACCGGCCCACCATCATCGACGCGAGCTCCTGCTCGCTCGACTCGGCGGGCGTGGTCGTGCCGACGACCTTCCCGAGCCGCATCACCGTCACCCGGTCGGCGATCTCCCGCACCTCCTTGAGCTTGTGGCTGATGAACAAGATCGAGCGCCCAGTGGCTGCTAGAGAGCGCATAATGCGGAAGAGCGCCTCGGTCTCCTGCGGCGTCAGCACCGCCGTCGGCTCGTCGAGGATGAGCACATGGGCGTCGCGCTCGAGGGCCTTTAGGATCTCGACTCGTTGCCGGAGGCCAACCGGGATGTCCTCGACGACCGCCTCCGGGTCCACTTCGAGCCCGTACTCCTGAGACAGGCGGCGGATGTTAGCGGCCGCCTTCCGGCGGTCGTAGAAGACCTTGCCTTTCGTCGGCTCGAACCCGAGCACGACGTTCTCAGCTACGGTGAACACGTCCACCAGCATGAAATGCTGGTGGACCATGCCGATCCCGGCGTGCACGGCGTCGCCCGGGCTCGAAATCCTGACCGGCTTGCCGCCGATGCGGATCTCCCCTCTGTCCGGCCGCAGCATGCCGAAGAGCACGTTCATCAGCGTCGTCTTGCCGGCGCCGTTCTCGCCGAGGAGGCCGTGGATCTCGCCCTCCTCGACGGTCAGGCTCACCCCGTCGTTCGCGACGAGGTGGCCAAAGCGCTTGGTGATGTTGATGAGTTCGAGCTTCAGAGCGCACCTCCTGGCCTCAGACGAAGAACCGGGCGGGTCGCCGACCCGCCCGGTTCCGTCGCGTCACCAGAGCTATTCCAGACCTGCAGGGTCATTGGCGGCAGACCCGCTACCGGTTCTGTAGCAGCTGACCTGGTTGCTTAGCCCGAACAGACAGAGGATACGGACGAGGCCGGTGTCGCAGCCGAAGCCGGGTAGCTGCACGGGTTCACCGAGATCTTGCCGCTCTCGATGCCTGCCTTGAGAGTGTTGAGCTCGGACGTCACGCTCGCCGGGATCTTGCCGGCGAAGTCGTGGTACGGAGCCAGGCTGACGCCTTTATTGGCGAGGGTGCCGACGTAGAAACCACCCTTGAAGGTGCCGCGGGCCGCCGCCAGCGTCGCGGTCTCAACCGAGGGCACGATACCCTTGTCGACGCTCGTGATGAAGTACGAGCAGCCGCTTGGGACCGAAACGCAACCGTCGGTGTCGACCCATTCCATCTCGACCGAGCCTGCACTGGTGGAGTCAGCCGACTTGACTGCCGCCAATGCACCGAGGCCGACGCCGCCGGCCACAGAGAAGATCACGCTCGCGCCCTCGCCGATGAGGTTCTGGGTGTCAGCCTTGCCGAGGTCGTCGTCGGTGAAGTTGTTGGTGAACAGCCCCTTGCCGGTGTAGTTGTCGGCAGTCCGGCCCTTGGAGGTCGGGTACCAGCCGTACACCTTCACCGACTTGTGGTTTAGCTGGTCGTAGTAGCGCACCCCAGCCACCCAGCCGTCCATGTAGATGGTGACAGTCGGGATGTTCTGGCCGCCGAACTCGCCCACGGCGCCGTCAGGCGCGATCGAGTTTGACTTGGCCATCGCGGCGGCGAGGTAGCCACCGAGGAAGCCGTCCTGGTTCGTCTCGTAGGCAAGGTTGTCGATGTTCGGCAAGGTCGTCTCGGAGCTACTGAAGCCGGGGCAACCCGCTGCAGCCCCGCCGGGGCAGTCGACGATCGCGAAGTGAAGCGTCGGGTTGGCCTTGGCGGCGGTCAGAGTGGCCTGGGCCATGTCGTAACCGACGGTGATGATGATGCCGCAGTGCTCGCTGATGAAGTCATCGATGTTCGGCGTGTAGTCGCTCGTCGAGCTCGACGAGAGGAACTTGGGTACGATGTTGGGGTCTACGGCCACCGCGGCCTTCAACCCCGCGTAGGCCGAGGCGTTGAACGAGCGGTCGTTGATGCCACCCGTGTCGGTGACCTCGCAGGCCAGGAACTTCGCTGCGTCGGGAGTCCTACTGAGCGACGGCGTCTTAGTCATGGTGGCGGATGAGATAGGCGATCCCCATGCGGCAAGGGCGAGCGCGGCGACAACTGCCGTCCCGAGGCTTGCCGCCGACGTGCGCATCATGCGCGTTGCATGCATGCTGAATGACCCTCCTTATTCGAGTCGGCTGGTGGAAGCGAGGCAACGTTAACAGAACCTTGCCCCTCCGTAACGTAGCCGTACTGTGCCCGTCGCGCCCGCCATCGGCTTGGTACCTAACGGTCCCCAGGTTGAGCTGCATTTCATCCCCCTCACGGGGCGTGCCTCCACGCTGGGAACCACCGCCACTGGGGCCACCCGCTCAGCCGACCTCTCAAGTTCCGGGCCCTGCAACCCGCTCGTACGGCCCTACTGCTTTGGCTCGCGTACAAATGGCGTACCAGAGGCTGTATTTGGTGCTCAATATATTGAGTTCCATGTTGAAGTCGGCGAAGGTTCTGTGCTCTAGTGCTAGTCAGTCTCAACTAGGGGGTGAGCTGCCGTGCGCCAGTTCAGGCTCGCGATCGTGGGCTGCGGGGCCGTGTCGCGCCTGCATGCTGTCGCCTACGCTCGCCACTCAGAGCGTGTCGCGGTCGTGGCAACCGTCGACCCGATAAAAGAGCGCGCCGAGCAACTTGCAAGCCAGTTCCCTCAGTGCCGTGCCGCCGGCTCGCTCAGCGAGGCAGTAGGCCGTTCGTCATGGGACATCGGGGTAGTCTGCTCACCCACCCCGGTTCGGTCCGAGGTCGTGGAGGAGCTCGCGCGGTCCGGCAAGCATGTCTTCGTCGAGAAACCTCTCGCCGACAACCTCGTTGATGCCACCCACATGGTCGAAGCCTGTGGGTCGGGCGGAGTGCAGCTCGCAGTCCACCAGAACTTCCGTTATCACTACCCCTTCGATCTCGCCCGGTCGCTCATCGGGTCGGGCAGGATCGGCCCGGTGACGACGGTGGTTCACCGCGACTTGATGTTCCGCCAAGACCGGGGCTGGCGGACGTCCACGAAACGGCACTCCCTGGCGGTCATGGGAGTCCACTGGCTCGACGGTTTCCGCTGGATGCTGATGGACGAGCCGGTGAGCGTATGGTGCCTCCTAAACTCGTCGCCCCTGATCGATACCGCAGGTGACACCGAGGCAGTCGTGCAAGCGACCTTCGGGCGCGGGACGACGATCTCTTATGTCCAGAGCTTTTCTTGCCCTATCTCGGACGTGGAGACGATTGTGATAGGTGAGGAAGGCAGCCTGCGCCTCACCTACCAAGAACTTCGTGAATCCTTGGTGGCCGGCCGGGCCGCTCTCGAGGCCAGCACTCACCCGAACGCCTGCGGCTTGGACAAACCCGAGGCCACGTTCTTAGCCCTCGAGGAGTTGCTGAAGGCGATTGATGCCAACGGCGCCCCCTCCAACAGTGGGCGGGACAATCTCGGCACGGTGAAGTTCTTGGAGGCCGCTTACCGAAGCGCCGAAGAAGGCGGCCCTGTCCCCGTCGCACCGGAGCTTGTACGATGAAGTTTGCGTTCTCCGCACCTACGCCTTCCATTTCCGAACAGGAGGTGCTGTTCTCTCAGTACCGGAGCAACGGCTACGAGGGCTTGCAGCTTAAGGCCGCCCAGTACCTTCCCTACCTAGACGAACCGGAGAGCGCCGTGCGCATCGCGAGAGCCGACCCCGGGCGGTTCTCTGGGCTCATCTTCGGTGGCAGCCTCGACGAAGGCGGCCAGAACGCACTACGAAGAACCATCGACTTCGCCGCTCAGGTGGGGTCCGAACGCGTCATTTTCTGGCATGGCCTGCCCCGGGCGCAAGCCAGTCCCGATGACGTCGCCCGGTTCGCTTCGGTCCTGTCCAGGCTCGGTTCGGTGGCCAAAACGAAGGGGGTCCGGCTCTCCCTCCACCACCACTACAACCACCCGGTCATGTTCCCCCCCGACATCGAGCTGTTCTTCGAGCACGTCGAGCCCGGTACCGTTGGGCTCACCATCGACACCGCACATATGTGGATGGCCGGCCAAGACGACGTTGGTGCCACCATAAAACAGTTCTGCGAAGTGCTCGACAATGTCCACCTCAAGGACTGCCACGACAATGCCCCCCACGAGCGGCTTTCCTCCGGAGCGCGACGGGAGACCTCTTTCAGGTCCTTGGGCCAGGGCGAGGTGGACTTCGACCCGATCTTCGCCGCGTTGGGTTCCGTCGGTTATTCCGGGTGGCTGTGCGTCGATGAGGAGAGCGGTGGTGACGTCGCGGCGTCTTTGAAGAGCTCACACGACTTCATTGTCCGCCGGATCTCAGTTCCGCTTCTCGCCCAAGGTGAGGAGTAGGGCCATGACAGCGCCCGGGCCCTTGCTCGCCCAGTGGGACCAGCGCACGGCGACAGAGACGAGTTGGGGCAGTGCCAGTTGGCTGGTAAGCGGGGCTACTACTGCCGGTGCCGAGCAGACCTTTGGCGTAGTGACGATCAACCCTGGGTGTGCCAACCCGCTGCACCTCCATCCCAACTGTGAAGAGATCCTCTATGTGGTCTCGGGCCGGTGCGAGCACCGGGTTGGCGGCCAACATGTGACCCTCGACCCGGGAATGTGCATATGCATACCGCGTGGGACGCCCCACTGCGCTCGCACGATAGGCAGCGAACGTCTTGTCGTGGTCGTGTCCTTCTCGTCACCTGATCGAGAGGTCGTCAACCTCGAAGGTGGCGACATCGCCTGACCAATCGTGCGGTTCGGGACAGCGCAAGCGATTTCCACCATGCAGGGGGAAGCTCACACCGTAGCGGCCCTGGTAGCTCGGCGGTTGTCTGTCAGGTCGGAATAAAGCGGAACCGGCAAGAGGCATAACCGATCTGCTCAATCAAGGTAGCGTTCTCGTAACTGAAACGGGGGTCGGCTTCATTCGGACTTGCACCCTCTGGAATGGGTGACGACGCGTTGTACCACATTCTCCAGTCCTCCCCGTCTACAACTACGAACGGTTTGTAGACGTTCACTGAGTCGAAGTCACCTGGGTCGCCCTTTGCAATGACCGGGTTACCAGCGTGCCGCTCCCAGCTGACCCCGTCACGAGACCGGGCAATGCCGATGGACGACCCTTCGAACCCCCTGGCGAAACCGATGTACGCTGCGTACAACCAACCGTCGTGGCGAAAGACGTGCGCACCTGCCACGCGATCGCTCTCCCACGACGAGAACCGGCCCGGAGCCAGTTGAACGGCTCGGCCGAGGTGAGCGAAGTCACCAAGGCGCGGGTCGTCGCAGTCGCCGCCAGGCTTGGTTACCGGCCTAACGCCATAGCTCGGAGCCTGAAGATGCGAAGTACGCACACCCTGGGCGTAATTACCAACGACCACGAGGGCGCCTTCACCACAACAATGGTCCACGGCGTGGCAGAGGTCGCTAGCCAGCAGGGTTTTGGCGTCTTCCTCTGCAACAGCTACGGGGGCGTAGCAAAGGAGAGACAGCATATCGAGCTATTGCTCGACAAGCAGGTGGACGGTCTCATCCTCATTGGGTATAAAGTCGAACAGCGGGGCGCGCCGGCGGCGGCGACGGGTGACCTACCCCTCGTTTACCTCTACTGCTACACGTCCGCAACTGACTCGCCCTGTATCCTGCCCGATGATGAGGGTGGAGCGCGACTTGCCACCGAACACCTTTTGTCTCTTGGTAGGCGCCGGATCGGGTTTATCAATGGCCCCCCCAGTTACGAGGCCACCCAGCTAAGGCTTGCCGGTTACGAGAAATGTCTCCTAGACAACGAGTCCTACGACCCGGCGCTTGTTGGAGTTTCGGCGGACTGGAACCAGGACTCAGGGTTCTCTCTCGCCCAGAGATTGGTCGGGCAGCCCGACCCGCCCGACGCAATCGTTTGCGCCAATGATGAGCTGGCGGCCGGGGCCATCTTGGGGCTCTCCCAGCTCAACCTCCGCGTACCGGCCGACGTGGCCATTGTGGGTTTCGACAACAGGCCCTACGCCGCTCACTTGCCCGTCCCTCTTACGACGATCGCACTCCCGCTGCTCGAAATGGGGACGCAAGCGGCCCACAAGCTCTTTGGAGCCCTCGCCGGTGAGCCCAGGACCAACGAGCACATCCGCGTCCCCTGCCGGCTCGTCGTGCGGGAGTCTTGCGGAGCACGGTCCATGGCTGACAACCAAGACCGTGCGTAACCGGCCAGCGTCGTCTTGCCTGCCTTCGGCGCGGTCCAAGCGCCTCTGTAGATAGCCGTTCCCGCCACCGCCAGCCGGGCAAGGGCGTCCGCTTTGGCGACGAAGGTGGCCGGGAATGTCCAGACATCGTTTGTGCTACCCGAGAGCGACCTGCCCGCCTATGGGCACGACATGACGCCCTGCAACCCAGAATGCAACAACCGTGTAACCACTCGGGTGCACAATGTGTGTGGGCCCATGTAGGGCGCTGGAGGAACCACGAAAGGCGACTGCATGGGGACGGCTAAAGTACGGGTTCGGCGCCCCTCCTTCGGTTCGAAACGGGTCTCCGCACTGGTGACGGTCGCCCTTATGACCGCCGGCTTGTGCGTTGCGCTTGTACAGGGTGCGAGCCCGAGCGCTGGCGCACTCTCACCGGCCGCCTCCGCCGCAAGGCCGGCAGCCACCGGCACAAAAGTGCCGGTGGCGGTAAGCCCCGCGTATAAGTCGATCTTCACGCCCCAGCTCACATTGCCGGCAACGGTCAAGGCCCCGTCGGCTGCCAGCGCGGGCGCCTTCGCCGCCCTGAACAACCTGATCGACGTGGAGTCGCTCTTCGGCGACGCGGTCGTGGGTATGCGGGTCGCGCTCGACAGGGAACGTGCTGCGCTTTCCGCTCATGCGAAGACCTCGGCCCAAAGCCAGGCCGACGCCAGCGCCAATTACGCTCTGGTCGCCTCCCGGTTGGTCGGGACCTTGCCCAGCCTGCAGTCCGGTATGGCCCGAGCCCTGCTCGCCGACAAGATGAGCCTGACCCTTACACCAGCGCAGTTCGAGGCTGGGAAAGCGAGGCTCCTACGCGGCCTGCCCGCTTATTTCACGCATGTGCTCCAGCTGTTGGCCGCGCCTTACCAACCCTCCTCGGTCCCCGAGGTGGCGGCGCTCAGGGCCGACATCCTGGACGCAGCACCCATCCAGCGGGCATTGGCGCGCATGGCGCCCAGGGCCTTGGTGCTGCCGGCTGCGCTCGCCGCCAGCGCAGCGACGGCTCCGGAGGTCCGCCTTGCGGCAGCGCTCGAGACTTATGCCGATGACATCTTGCGGCCCGTCCCAGCCTCCAGGCTCGGGGCGGCTTCGCGGCTCCTCGAGCCCGGTGCGCGGTTGGTCCCGGACGAGGAGGCGGAGTACCAGGCAAGCGAGGGCCTTCACATCGCCGATACCGCCTTCCAAGGCGTCGCGGCGGGGGCGCAGACATTCGGGGGAGAGGCCGGCGTCGGCGCAGCCGAGACCTCCTTCACCCCCCTCGGAGAGGCATTTGGAGAAGCGTTCGCCTACTACGCCTACCAGCAGGCCACCTCGGCGTTCGGCGGCGGCGAGGGCGAGGGCGGAGGAGCGGGCAACGGGAGCAGCAACAGCGCGGCTACGTGGGGCGACCCGCACGAGCTGACCTTTTCCGGAGCAGACTACGACTTCCAGGCCGCTGGGGAGTTCACTCTCGTCAAGTCGACGACGGACAACCTCGAGATCCAGGTCCGCCAGCAGCCCTTTCCCGGGTCGGGGGAGATCGCGGTCGACACCGCGGCGGCTATGCGGGTTGGGAGCAGCGTCGTCGAGCTCGCCGCCAACAAGTCTGGCGAGCTCGAGCTGTGGGTCAACCGCCAGGCGACGCCATATGCCAGCCGCGTCCTGCCAGGCGGCGGGAGGATCGCTGTGGAGAACAGCCGAGCTGCGACCGTGACCTGGCCCGACGGGACAGAAGTGACCGTGTTCTCCGGGGCCACTCTCGCCCGTGGCCATGGCGTGACCACCTGCAACAGCGCCGACAACATCAACCTGACCATCAAGGTGGCGCCGTCGCGGGTCGGGCACCTCACGGGGCTGCTCGGTGACCCAGGAGCGTCCCCGGACGAGCTCCTCGGTGGCAACGGCGCCTCCTACAGCCTGGACCAGCTAGCTGCGCCCTGGCAGAGCTCGCGGTATTACGACGTGCTGTACCGCCAGTTCGCTGCGAGCTGGCGCGTCAGCCGGGCAAGCTCATTGTTCTACTACGCCAAAGGCACGAGCACCGCCACCTTCACCAACCTCGCGTTCCCGAGCAGGGTGCTCACCCTCGCGTCACTGCCGCCGGCAAGCGTCGCCGCCGCAGAACGGGACTGCAAGGCCGCCGGCGTCACCAACCCTCAGCTGCTGGCAGACTGCGTCTACGACGCCGGCCTCACGGGTGCGAGCGGCGCCTGCTTTGCCGCTGATGACGCCCAGGTGCAGGCAACGACCGGGGGAGCCACAGCAACCGGGCTGCCAGAAAGCAGCGGCATCCTCCCACCTAGCGGCGCTTCACCCATCTCGACGACCACGACGACGCAGGCAACGACCCCCCCGCCGGCCGCGACCGGCACCGGCATCACCATAGGCAGCGCGCCAAGCGTGACGCCCGGTGTCGCCGTCGACGCTTCTGGCACTGCCTATGTGGTGTGGCAGCAAGGCTCGGGCGACTTGAGCTTTTGCAAGCTGAGCGTCGGCGCCAAAGCCTGCAGGCACGTCATCTTGGCCGCCCCGCCCAATGACGTGTTCTTCGGGCGTCCGACGGTGTTACTCGAGCCGGGCCACATCTACGTGCTCGACCTCGCTCTAGGAGGAGCGGACGACCTCGAAGGCATGAGCGAGTTCGTCTCCACCGATGGTGGGAGCGCGTTCACCCGAGAGCCTTACGCTGTCGGCTCTCTGGGCGGAGGCAACAGCGGGCCGGCAGGCCCGCCGATCGAGCTGCCAGGTGGTGACTTCGGCGCCGGCTATGTCATCCCTGAGTCGGACCCCGTCTTCCAAGCCAACTCGCTGGCGTCCCCCGCCGACCAGTCGGAGGCAGCTTCGGCGCCCTTCGCCACTCTCCAACCGCGGCCGGCTAACGCCTACACGGTTGGCAGCCTCGGCGGAGTGTTCGGTTCTCAGCTCTCCGGCTCAACTGGTGTCCTCGGAGTGTTCGAAGCTTTCCCAGGCAAGGGCAGCTCGCCCTGCCCTTCGAGTGCGAGCGCGGCCCTGGTCTATGGGTATGCCCCGGCCAACCCATCGACTACGCCGGCCGAGCTTTCTGCCTCCCCGGGCGCCTCGAGCCCGTGGCGCCCGCTCGCCAAGGTCGACTGCGGCGGCACCGACCCGGCGGTCGGCGGTGGCCCGTCCGGCCTTGGCCTGCTCGAGACCAATGAGTCCTCGGGCGCAGTCGTGCAGTACCGGCAATTCTCGCCCTCCTCGGGTTTCGGGCCAGCAGTGACGATCACGAGCGACGAGGTCGCCGGCGACGGGTCGCTCTCCCAGGACGGCGCCGGGGAGGTCTTCGCAACCTGGCTGGACAGTTCGACCGGCGTCGACCTCGCGTACAGCTCCGATGGGGGAGCGCACTGGAACAAACCCAGGATCCTGTTCTCCAACGGCGCAAACCCGGCTGGCATCGGCCTGCTGGCAAGCGCCGTCGGCCCGTCCGGCCAGGGCTGGGCGGTCTATGCCGTCGGCAAAGACGAGCACGCTCAACGGTTTCGGATGAGCTGAGTGAGGGAGCCATGTTCATGACTTACCGCGCTTTCGGCCGGCCTCCCCGCAGCCGCACCTGCGGACTAAGGGTTTTCCCGGTCCCCGTCCTCGCGGTCCTGGCCGTCCTCGGCCAGGGGCTGGCGATTGGGACAACCGTTAGTGCGCAGGCCAGCTCCGCTCAGGTGCCGCAGGCATGGCAACTGCAACATGTCCCGAGCCCACCCGGTTCGGACCTCGAAAGCGTCTCATGCCCCACCGTCACAGACTGTGTAGCTGTCGGTGCCGAGGAAACAACCTCGGGCCCGGCATTATCGGTGGTCGAATCGTGGTCACCTCGAGGATGGTCGTTAACCAAAACACCCCAACCATCGCTCATAGCCGGTGGGGCAAGCCTCGTATCAGTGTCCTGCGCATCGGGCGCGTCGTGCGTAGCCGTGGGTGGTGATGGCACCTTTTCTTCTGACGGCTACCAGTTTTCGGATGTCCTCGAGGCCGGGACCTGGCATGTCATGCCGACAGCCAAGGTCAACGCCGCGATCCCTGGGAGCGTGCTCCTCAGTTCGGTTTCGTGCTGGGAGCCAACCGGTTGTGACGCGGTCGGCCTGTACACATCGCGCGGGCCGGGTGGGGCCGGGGAACCGGTCGTGGAGACGTTCAACGGGAAAACGTGGTCCCTCGCGAAGACGCCTGCCTTTGCCGACGGCGCGTCCTTGGACAGCATCTCCTGCCTGCCGGCCACGGTCCCCGACCTATGCGTCGCCGTGGGCTCGAAGTTCTCGTCGACCTCGGTGCCGCAGACCTCGCTCCCACTAGTCGAGCTTGGGAACGGGAGCTCCTTTCAGGTCGTGGCGGTACCAGCGCCACCTGGGGCGCAGACCTCAACCCTGACATCAGTGTCCTGTCCACAACCCAGCTCCTGCGTCGCAGTCGGGACCGACCAAGCCGGCTCGGACAGCCCGTCCCGGTCCTTCAGCGAGGTCGAGGAGCTCCATCGCTGGGGGGTTGTGCCCCCTGCCCCACCGCCTGCCGACGACGGTCAGGACTTCGAACTGAGCGGCGTGTCCTGCCCGGTCACCATCTCTGCCTGCGTCGCCGTGGGGGCGGCGGGGACGATGGGCGCGGGGGCGACGGGCTCCCGCACTCTGGCCGAAGCCGAGGAGCTGAGCCCGGGCAGCGGTCGGTCACCTGGCACATCACTGGGCGAATGGCACGTGACCGCAACGCACGCTCCGCAGTTGTCCGGCTTCGAGGCCGTTTCATGCCCCCTGTCGTACTCGCTGAACACCGTTACGTGCACGGCGGTGGGCTATTTCCAGCCAGGTCAACACCGTCGTACGCAGGCGATGGCGGCCCGCACCTGAGGGACGGGCGAGACCCAAAGTGAAAGCTGTGCCATGTCGTTGGCTTGGGTATTTGGCTAAAGAAAGGTGCCAAATGACAAAACTACCGTTCTTCGGCGGTGCCCGGCTCGCAAGCTGGCTGCCCGCCATCGTGCTCTCTAGTGCTTCGCCGGCGCTGGCAGCCCCGCACCCGTCTGGCACGCTGCACTTGAGCGGTTATTACTCCGGGACGATCGTGCTGCCCGCGGCAGTTGACGACAACCCCGCCTGCATGTGGGCGAAAGGCTTCTCGGCGCTCAACAACAATGCAGCCGTTCAGCTTTCCTTCGGCGCCGTGAAGCTCGCTGTGAACGGGCACCGAGAAACTATGCCCGGTTTCCAGGTGACTTTCGCGCTGGGAAAGTTTGGGTACACCGAGCCGGTGCAGGACATCGTCAGGGACAACCCGACCAAGGCAACCGCCGGCATCACGTACGCGCCAAAGGGCGACCTGACCGGTATCGCCACCGGGGCATCTGGGAGCGTTTCGACCAGCGCCAACGGCGCGTCGGGCTCCGTGCACGCAGCGTTCGCCCGCGTAAAGGACTTCCAGGTCATTCCAGGCACGACAACTGTGTCGGGCTCATGGAACGGTTGCAGCCACGCTCCGTCGTACGCCACCATCTAACGCTGAGAACGCCACGGCCCGACAGCTCTACCACCTTCCGTACACGGCGAGGTCAGCCTTCTGATTGAGGAGAACCGGGATCTCGTCGACGGAAGCGGCCCGGCGAAGCCGTGCACCGCAGAGGGTTGGTCGACAGGTCGGTGCGGCGTGCCGCAAGCACACGTCATCGTCGCTACGCGTCTCGCCGCACGAGCAGGACGCCGCCGACGAGCAACAACGTGAGCGTGTAGCCGCACAACACCCCGAAGCCGGCCCACGGTGAGAAGGTCAGGGCACCGCCGTGGTTCGTCGCGTTCAGGATCCGGGAGCCGATGACCGGGAGCTCGTAGCGGTTCACGGCGTTCTGCATGGAAGTCGGCAGTGCCTCCAGGATGAGCGGCAGGACGAGGAGCAGGAAGACGAAGGCACTGATCGCCCCCGCGGTGTGCCGGACCAAGGTGGCGAGCGCTAAGGCGAAGAGCCCGATGACACAGAGATAAAGCCCTGTGCCGACAATGGCTGTCAGCGCCCCCGGTGTGGACAAGCTGGCGTGCGGCGCCGGTGCGGTGAGCAGTGCCTGCCCCAGCAAGAAAGAGACGAAGGCGACGACTTCGGAGATCACGAGAACGACGCTCCCGAAAACGACCGCCTTGGCAACGAGCACGAGCGGGCGACGCGGTGCAGCGGCAAACGTGGCCCGGATCGTGCCCGTGCTGTACTCGCCGCTCATCACGAGCACCCCAAGGACGCCGATCACGAGCTGACAGAAGAACGTGCCAGTGAGACTGAGCCGTGTCGGGTCAAAGGGCCCCGTCGTCGCCAAGTGAGCACGGACCTCTGCCGTGGCGAGCGCCGAGATACCGATCCCGATGACGATCGTCGCACCGAGGGCCCAGAGCGTTGAGCGGACGGTCCGCAGTTTCGTCCACTCGCTGCGAACCAGGTCGACCGTCCCGTACCGACCGTTCGGTGGGGCGGCCAGGGGCGTTGGGCGGTTGTCGGTGATAGCGCTAATAGTCATCGACCTGCTCCTTGTGACGAGCGTTGCAGCGCGCCGTGGTACTCGATGCTTTCCTCGGTGAGCTCCATGAACACCTCCTCGAGCGAAGGCGACTGGGGGGACAGCTCGTGCAGGGTGACGGGGAGGCTCGCCGCCAGGTCACCAACCGTGATCTCGTCCATGCCGCGGACCGTGAGAGCACCGTCCTCGAGCACGGTCTGGGCTCCCTGTTCGTGGAGCGCGGCGCGGAGCTTTGCCAGCTCGGGCGAGCGCACCCGAACATAGCGCTGCGAGCTCTGGGCGAGGAGGTCGGTCACCAGCACCTGGGCGATCAGGCGGCCCTTCCCGATAATCACAACCTCGTCGGCGGTCACCGCCATCTCGCTCATCAGGTGGCTCGACACAAAGACGGTCCGGCCCTCGCCAGCTAGCTCTTTCAACAGGGTTCCGTACCCAGCGGATCCCGTCGGGGTCGAGACCGTTCACCGGCTCGTCAAAGAGGAGCACGCCCGGGTCGCCGAGCAGCGCAGCGGCGATGCCGAGGCGCTGGCCCATCCCGAGGGAGAACTTGCCGGCGCGCTGGCGAGCGACCGACGTTATGCCGACGAGCTCGAGCACTTCTTCGACACGACGGAGCGGGATCCGGTTCGCCTCCGCGAGCATCCGCAGATGAGCG
>DATJSU010000040.1:0-1622 GCA_035503915.1 Acidimicrobiales bacterium
CTGAGCTACGGCCACCGCGGACCACCCAGTCTGGCACAGGCGCACGCTGGCGCACTTTGGCCAGTGGGGGAACTAACTAAACGGGGCAGTTCGGCCGAATGTTAATAAGGTGGCCCGAAAGGACGCAGTGCGCAGCAGGACGGGGAACGAGACCCAGGAGCAGGACCTGGTCCGTCTCTACCTGGACGGTATAGGCAAGTACCCCCTCCTCACCAAGGAGGACGAGTTCCGCCTGTCCCAGCTCATACAGGCGGGGAAAGACGCCAAGGACGAGCTCGCCGGTGACGGCAACCACAGCGCAGCCGTTAAACGCCAGCTCACACGCACCGCGCAAAAGGGTGACGCCGCTACCGAACAGTTCATCAAGTCCAACCTCCGCCTCGTCGTGTCGATCGCCAAGCGTTACCAGTCGTCGGATCTGCCCCTGCTCGACCTCGTCCAGGAGGGCAACCTCGGGCTGATGCACGCGGTGACCAAGTTCGACTGGCGCAAGGGCTTCAAGTTCTCGACTTACGCGACCTGGTGGATCAAGCAGGCGATCAGCAGGGGCATCGACAACACCGGGCGCACCATCCGCCTCCCGGTCCACGCCGGTGACCAGGTAAGGCGTCTCCTCCGGGTGAGGCGCCAACTCGAAAACCTCACCGGGGCCGCGCCGACCTTCGCCGAACTTGCCAAGGCCCTCGGTGTCACAGAGTCGCAGGTGGTGGACCTGTTGCGCCATGCTGCCGACCCGGTCAGCCTCGAGAGCCATGTCGGTGACGGCGAGAGCGAGCTCGGCGATATCGTGCCGGACCTCAACTCTCCCTCGCCCTTCGAGGTCGTCACCGACGCCATGTTGAGCGGGGAAGTAGACAAGCTCCTCCAAACGCTCGACGAGCGCGAGCGGGAGGTCCTCAGGCTGCGGTTCGGCTTCGACCGCGGCGACCCGCGCACGCTGGAAGAGGTCGGGGCCACCCTTCATTTGACGAGAGAGAGGATCCGTCAGATCGAACGGGCCGCCCTTTCCAAGCTCCGTCACCCCTCGGCCAAGTTCGACACCCGCGACCTGCTGGCCAGCTAACGCGTTTTCGCCGTCGTCCGGCGGAAATAGCGCCTCCCGCATCGCCGCATCTACCGCGATGGCCCGAAAGGGCCGTGCAGACTGGTCGCGCTCCAGCTGGCCGGTTGCGTTTGGTGCGGATTAATCCAGCCGAAGCGCGCCCAGCTTGCTCGATCGCGCCCAGTGTGCGATCCCCTTTGGCCTACTCCCAGCCCCCGGCCCGGCCGCCTGCGGGCCCGCCCGGCCACCCTCGGCCGGCAGCGCACCCCCCGGCAAGCAACGAGCGGTCTCTGCCGCGCCCCCTCGCTCACGCGACTGCACACGAGGGTTCCGGCGCAGAAATACCCTGAAAGATGCCCACCCGGCAGTGCGTCGAGGGACCTTGGCCATGCCCTGGAGGGCCCTCGCCGAAGATAGATGCCGACCAGACCATCATCCCGGGCGGCTACCTTCGGAAGCGGCCCCCGTAGCTCAGGGGACAGAGCAGCCGCCTTCTAAGCGGCGGGCCGCAGGTTCGAGACCTGCCGGGGGCGCCGCTACGACTGCCGGCGACTTCGTTCGTTGCTGCCCCCTTCACGAC
>DATJSU010000041.1:0-28924 GCA_035503915.1 Acidimicrobiales bacterium
CGTTGTTGCCCGCAAAACGTGTACCTGAGAAAGGCAGTACCACAGCCTGGGAGATCGCCAGGGCCGCCAGCGCCGCGAGGAAGCCCCACAGGAGGTCGGCCCGGGCGAAGGCCAGCCCGTAATCCCTGCTCAGGCTCGACGAGCCGTAACGCCTCGAGACCAATAGGGCCGTCGCGATCATCGCAGCCCACAACCCAATCTCCCCGAGCAGCTCCGTGAGGGCGCTCGTCTCGCTGCCGGTGATCGCGTAGCCGATGCTTTCCCCCACGCCGGCAAGGACGACCGCCACAGAAGCCCCGAGCAATGCCCACCAGGCCGCTCGAGCAGGTAACTGCACCGTCCCGGTCCTCGTTGAAGGCTGTTCGGTCCTCATCGGAGGCTGCGTAAGGGTGCCGGCCTGCCTAGCCGGCACCAGCGTCGTTTGAGGTGGGCCTGCCTGACCTGGGGTCGTCTGAGGTGCTCCGCCGGGTGGCCATGACGCCCCGAGGCCGTCTGCGGCCCAGCCGTGTTGGCCGGCCGGCCCGGAGGGCCAGGGCATCGTGCTACCAGACGGGCTCGGCGGCACCTGTTCCATCACCTTTGAACGTACTGGTAATGGCTCCATTGGCGAGCCGCTGGCGGAGCGGGCGGCTCGTACTCTACGCTGGTGGAAAGGCCATAGGCTGTTGGGCAGACGCGTACCAGCTTGACCGTCTGGCGACGTAAGCGTGGCAACACGAGCGCCGGGGCTGGGTGGGCTAGCGGCGCCGCGGCTTCGTCGGCTTGGCAGCTTCAGCAGGAGGCAACGAGTGAAACGTCCTTTCCAACCTCATACTCGCAGGCGCGCGAGGCGGCATGGCTTTCGCCACCGGATGGCCACGCGAGCAGGGCGAGCCGTCATCAGAGCACGCCGCCTAAAGGGGCGGCAACGCCTGGCAGCTTGAAGTGGAGATCCCTTGGGCGCTCGGGCTTCGAGGAACTGAGGGGCGCCAGGGCCACCCGTTCCGGGCCGATAACGGTCTCCTGGGTGCCGGGCGCGACCCGGGCTCGCCCCGTTCTCGCCTTCGCGATCAGCAAGCGGGTCGGCAACGCGGTAGCGCGCAACCGGCTCAGGCGGCGGCTGAAGGAGGCGGCGCGCCGGTTCGTCTCCATGCCGGACGGCCTCTACTTGATCAGGACGGCCCCGGCGGCAGCGGCGATGGATTTCGCCTCTCTGCGCAGGCACCTGCAATACGCGGTAGGCGGGCTCTCGCGCCCACCGAAGGACCGGCCACAAGGCGGGCACCAGAGCTGCCAAGCGTGACCGACAAGCCACGATCAGTGGCCTCTCGCGCTCTTGTAGTGCTCGTGCAGCTATACCGCGGAGCAACTGCCAACCGTGCCGCTGCTTGCCGCTTCGTGCCCTCGTGCTCGCAGTACGCCCTCGACGCCTTGCGCCTCTACCCCCTCCGCCAGGCTGTGCCGCTTGTCCTCCGCCGCCTTGCTCGTTGCCGGCCCGGAGGGCCCTTCGGCTTCGACCCTGTGCCAGAGGCGACCAGTCTCGGCGAGAGCGCTCGACTACCGCAGCCCGGTACACGGCCCAACACCATGAGCGGGAGCGGCGCCGAATGACGGCCCTCAGCCAGCTGGTCGGTTGGATCCTCGCCGGCTTCTATTCGCTCGTCCCCAACTACGGCGTGGCGATCATCCTGCTCGGCTTGACGTTCATGATCCTGGTCGCCCCGCTGACCCTCAAGTCGACGCGCTCGATGCTGGCGATGCAAAAGCTTCAACCAAAAATGAAGCAGCTGCAGCAGCAGCACAAAAACGACCGGCTCGCGCTCAACCAGGCTCTTACGCAGCTGTACAAGGAGGAGGGGGTCAGCCCCTTCGGAGCGTGCATTCCAACGCTCATACCTCTGCCGCTTTTTTACGTCCTCTACCGCGTCATCGTCGGCCTCGGCAATAAGGCCAAGCACTGCGTCGGCACCCGTTGCGCCGACCCGCTCTACCTGAGCCACAAGACCCGGATGTGGCAAAACCTCTACAAGACGGCTCCAGCCGGCAAGGGCGCTCAGATCCACGCCTTTGGCATCAACCTCGCGACCAGTGCTTGGACCGCCATCACCAAGCACCTCGGCGCCGTCGAGCTCTTCGGCTCGCTCCTCCTGCTCCTCATCATGATCGGGGCCAACTTCTACCAGCAGCTCCAGATCATGAACCTCAACCCGATGGCGCGGCAAAACCAGATGAACCAGCAGATGCAGATCATGCGGTTCTTCCCGATCATTTTCGGGCTGATCTGCGTCCGGCTGGCCTCGGGGCTCGTCCTCTACTACGCGGTGTCGGCACTGTTCCGGGTCGGGCAGCAATGGCTGATGTACCGCCTCGACCCCAAGGTCAAGGCACTCGTTGCGCGAGACGACCGGGACATCGAGGTCATGGAGGCACGCCTCGAGGACGAGGAGCGACGTCCGGTGCGAAAGGCGCTCACCGGGCCGAAAGATGCTGCGTCAAAACCCGTGGGCAACGCGAAGGGCTCCCCACAACGTCCTGGGGCGGCCCGGCCTAGACCTCCCGCACGCCAAACGGGCACCGCAAGAGAGGCCTCTAACGGCAACGGCCAGGGGCCTGGTAAACCACAGCGTCGTTACGCAAGCGCCCAGAGCGGCGCCCAGCGCAACCGCAACCGAAGGCGTCGGAGTAAGTGATGGATTGGGTCGAAACGACTGGCCGCAATGTCGAAGAAGCAAAAAAGTCTGCCCTGGAACAGCTCGGAGTCGAGGAATCGGACGCCGAGTTCGAGGTGGTTGCCGAGGCCAAGATCGGTTTGTTCGGGCGCCTCAAAGAGGAAGCGCGAGTCCGTGCGCGGGTCCAGCCGCGGTACCCTCGCTCCAAGGGTGAACGCCGTGACCGGCGCCGGTCGAGGGCCAGCCGGCCAGACCAGGCCGCCGCAGGCAACTCACGGCCGGCACCGGCCGCCGAAGAGGAGGCCGTCTCATCCTCGGGCAGCCGCCGGCGGCCGAGGAGCGACGAAAACGTCAACCGTCCTCAAACGCCGAGCGGCGCACGTCGCAGGCGTAGGACAGGAGGGGTAGGCAGCATCATGAGCGCAACGGAGGACCGTGACAACGGTCCCGCAAATGCGGTGAGCAACGAGGAACTAGCCAAGGCCGCCGAAGATTTCCTCCGAGGGCTACTGCGCGAGATGGGAGCGCGGGCGGAGGTCAGCTCGAGCCAGCAGGGTGAAGAGTTGATCGAAGTGCTTGTATCCGGAGAAGAGCTCGGGACCCTTATCGGTCCCCGGGGGAGCACCTTGCTCGCCTTGCAAGAGCTGACGAGGATCGTCCTTCAGCGCCACCTGCCTCATCCTGGCTCACGGGTCGTCGTCGACGTCAACGGCTATAGGAAGCGGCGTCAAGAGGCCCTGGCGCGCTTCGCCCAACAGGTCGCTGCAGAAGTGCTCGCGAGCAACAAGAAGCGGGCGCTCGAGCCGATGCCCCCCGCCGACAGAAAAGTGGTCCACGATGCAGTCAACGAGATCGCCGGGGTAAGCACCATCTCCGAAGGGGAGGAGCCCAACCGGCGGGTCGTGCTCATCCCGGCGGATAGTGCAAGCGGCCCCGCAGCCCAGGGCGACGGGGACGCTACCTCCAAGCTCGAGAGCACAAGACCCTGACAGAGCCGGCACCCCCGCAGCTGTCCCCGGGGCGTGCCGAAGCAGTTTCCTCGGTCCTCGAACAGGCGCAGCAGCTCGGCTTCATAGGCCCGTCTCCCATCCCGGAGCAATTGGGCCGAAGCCTCGCGTTTGGTGCCCTGATCGCATCGCCGAGGCGCGCCGTCGACCTCGGGACTGGAGGTGGGTTGCCCGGCTTGGTGCTCGCTTGCAGTTTCGAGCATTGCCACTGGACTTTCGTGGAAAGTAACCACCGTCGCTCCGACTGGCTGAGGTTCGCTCTGACGGAGCTGGGCCTCACCAACCGGACCGACGTCGTGACCTCTCGGGCCGAGAACTTTGGGCGTGGTCCAGCGCGTTACGGTGCCGACTTCGTGACTGCACGCAGCTTCGGGCCGCCGGGCCCCACTGCCGAGTGTGGTGCGCCCTTGTTGCGCCTTGGCGGGCAGTTGCTGGTCAGTGACCCGCCAACGGGACCGGGGTCCCGATGGCCTGACGATGGACTGAGCTTATTGGGGCTTGTTCTTGAAAGGGTCGCCAGAGTGGCGAGCCTGGCCGGCCCGGTCTCATTGAGCGTCCTGACGAGCGTCTGCCCCTGCCCGGACAATTACCCTCGGCGCAACGGCATCCCGTTTAAGCGTCCGTTGTTTTGACAACCCCTGTCGGTGCCTGATCGCAGGCGTCGGCTAAGGTCGAGACTTCGGCCACCTCAAGGGCCTCCTGTGGCCATCCATCAACTTATGGTTTCACGTGAAACACTGCCCGGCACGGCGACCGCCAAAGCCCAGAGCGTCAAATTCTTGATGCCGCCGCCAGGACCAGGCATGATGTGGTCGGGATGGCCAACTCAGAACGGCGTGAACGTGCATCGAGAATATTCGAAGCCATCCGTGGTTCCTCCCCGGCCGCAAGATCCTCGTCGCGACCTCGCGTCGAGGAGGATGCGGAGCCCGAGACGTCCCCCGAAAGCACCTCGGACCGCGACGCCCCTGGCTCTGAGCCCCCGGTCCAGGTGGCTGTGCCAGTCCAGCCGGACGAGGAGCTTCCCTGGCCGCAGGCCCGTACGACCGCTGCCGCATCCCCGAGTGCTCAAACTGACCAATCTGATGGTCTCGCTCACGGCCTCGTCGAAATCGAAGAGGTTGGCGCCGTGAGCGCGCCGAGCCCCTTTGGTCCCGGCACAGAAAGCGGCCCGGCGGCGGCAGAATTCGGGCTCGACCAGTTGCGGGGGACGGGGAAAGAGCTACCGGCCGAACACGAACTGGGCGCGATTTCTGCTGCCAAGCCGCCCTTGCCAAGGATCCTCGCCATCGCGAACCAAAAGGGAGGCGTCGGCAAGACCACGACGGCGGTCAACCTCGGGGCGGCCCTCGCCGAACAGGGCTACAGGGTTTTGGTCATCGACCTCGACCCCCAAGGCAACGCGACGACAGGCCTGGGGGTCAATTCTCGTAACTTGGACAACTCTGTTTACGACGTCATCCTCCACGATGTGCCCATAGAGGATTGCATTGAGCCGACCAATCTCCGCAACCTTTTCGTCGTACCGGCCACGATCGACCTCGCAGGCGCCGAGATCGAACTAGTGCCTGCCTTCAGCAGGGAACTGAGATTGAAGCGCGCTCTCGACACGGTCGTGGACGATTTCGACTTTGTCCTCATCGACTGCCCGCCATCACTGGGTCTCCTCACCGTTAATGCACTTTCGGCTGCCAACGAAGTCGCGGTCCCCATCCAGTGCGAGTACTACGCGCTCGAAGGCCTCGGGCAGCTGTTGCGCAACATAGAAAGGGTCCGTGCGAACCTCAACCCACGCCTTGTCGTCAGCACGATCATCATGACGATGTTCGACGCCCGGACGCGCCTCGCTGAACAAGTTGTGGCCGAAGTGAGGGCGCACTTCGGGGACCGGGTCTGCCGGAGCATCGTCCCGCGGACAGTACGGCTTTCGGAGGCTCCCTCCTACGGGCAGCCGGTCATAGTGTTCGACCCAGCATCGCGGGGGGCCACGGCCTACCGTGAACTGGCGAGGGAGGTGAGCGGTGGCGCACCGCAGCGGGTTGGGTAGGGGCCTCGGCGCCCTGATACCTACCGACGTCCTTCGTGACCGGGGAGCCTTGGCGGAGATCGCAGTTTCGGCGATCCAGCCAAACCCTCGCCAACCGCGAGGGCACTTCGACGAGGAGCCCATGGCCGCGCTCGCAGCATCGATCCGTGAAGTCGGTGTGTTGCAGCCAGTGCTGGTCCGCCGGCTATCCGATCACGAGTACGAGCTCATCGCCGGTGAGCGCCGCTGGCGAGCGGCACGGCGAGCCGGTTTGGCAACCGTCCCGGCGATCATACGGACGGCATCCGAGAGCGAGAGCCTAGAGCAAGCCCTGATCGAGAACCTCAACAGGGCCGAGCTGAGCCCGCTGGAAGAAGCGGCCGGTTACCAGCAGCTGATAGAGGATTTTGAGCTCACGCACGAGCAGCTGTCAGCAAGAGTCGGCAAAAGCCGGGCGGCCATCACCAACGCGTTGCGTTTGTTCCAGTTGCCGCCTTCCGTCCAGCGCCTCCTCGGAGAAGGTCGGCTCAGCGCGGGCCACGCAAGAGCACTTCTCGGGACACCGGACAGAGCGTTCCAGGAGGCACTGGCCAGGCGTGCGGCCAACGAGCAATTGTCGGTTAGAGCGGTCGAAGATGCCGTCCGTCAGCACAACGAGGCACTCGACGCGGCCGGACAAGATCCCGGTCCCCCGAAAACAGCTGGCCGGCTCAGGCCCCCGGGTGTGCTCGAGCTCGAGGAGCTCCTGACGGATTACCTGAGCACCAAGGTCAGGGTGGACATGGGTGCAAACCGCGGGAAGGTGGTCATTGAGTTTGCGTCCCTCGAGGACCTCGAGCGCATCTACCGGGTGATGACTGAACCCGAGCAATAGACCTGCTCTGCCTGGACGTCGCTCGCCCTAACCGCTTAGCTGAGCCTTTCGTGACCTCCATCTCATCCACAGCTGTGCACAATCCTGTGGATGACCTTATGAGATGAGGCCTACGTGAGATGCCGGCTGATCTCTTGTAGTAATTGAGCTTTTCCCTTGGCGCCCACCAGGCGGAGCTGCGGCTCACCCTCTTTGAACAGGATCAGCGTAGGTACGCTCATGACCTCGAAGCGGCGTACCGTTTCGAGGTTGTCGTCGACGTTTAGCTTGGCCACTCGCAGCCGCCCCTCGTGCTCTTTGGCGATCTCTTCCAAAACAGGCTCGATCAGCTTGCAGGGGCCGCACCACTCCGCCCAGAAATCGACCAGGACAGGACCGTCGGCAGCACCGATCTCCTCGTCGAAGGTGGCGTCGGTGATAGCAGTTGCGACTTGCGGCATTGTCTATATCTCCACTTCCCGCCCTTGCCCAGGGCGAAACTCTTCGAACCGACAGTTATAACCTCTAAAGAAGGCGGTGCATTCCTTTGGCGGCCCCGCCTGTCTAATTTTCGCCGCGCGGTAGGCCCAAACGGTTGAGCGGTAAAGGCTTAGCGCGGGTTCGCCTCCAGCCAACGCTCGACGTCGATCGCCGCCATGCAGCCGCTCCCAGCAGCCGTGACAGCCTGGCGGTAGCGGTGGTCGGCGAGGTCGCCGGCTGCGAACACACCATTTACGTTGGTGGCGGTCGTCCCCCCATTGGTCAAGACATACCCATCGGGGTCGAGCTCGACCTGGCCCTTCAGAATGTCCGTGTTGGGCACATGGCCGATCGCGACGAAAACACCCGTGACGGGGAGGGCTTCGTCCTGACCATTGCGCACGTTGTGCAACCTGACGCCTTCCACCTTCGAGCTCCCGAGGACCTCGGCCACGACGCTGTCCCAGGCAAACTTGACCTTTGGGTTAGCGAACGCACGTTCCTGCATGATCTTGGAAGCGCGGAGCTCGCCGCGGCGATGGACCAAGGTGACCGTCTCGGCAAACTTGGTGAGGAAGGTGGCCTCCTCGACGGCAGAGTCCCCGCCTCCGATGACGGCGATGTGCTGGCCGCGAAAAAAGAACCCGTCACACGTGGCGCAGGTCGAAACGCCGTGGCCGAGCAACTCGCGCTCACCCGGCACGCCGAGCATGAGCGAGCGAGCGCCCATAGCCAATACGAGACCGCGGGCCTGCACCTGGACCTCCTCGCCGCTCGAGGGCTCCCGGTACCACACTGTTTGAGGCCCGCCGTCTTCCAGCTTGAGCCTCGTCGCCTTCGCCCGGACCAGCTCGGCGCCGAAGCGCTCGGCTTGCTCGGTCATTTGTGCCATCAGGCGAGGCCCGAGGATGCCCTCGGGGAAGCCGGGGTAGTTTTCGACCTCCGTCGTGAGCATCAACTGGCCGCCCGGCTGGTCGCCGGTCGAGGACGGCTCCCCTTCGAGCACCAGAGGCGCAAGGTTTGCCCTGGCGCCGTAAAGGGCGGCGGTAAGCCCGGCCGGTCCCGACCCGATCACGACAACTTCCCTCATATCGTTGGCCACTCTTGTAAACCTCCAAAAGCGCTAAACCCGCCAGGGAACCAAGCTATTCCGGGCGCGTGAGCCGAGTGCCGAAGCGCCCCACAGGGGCGAGACCTTTACGACTTGCCGCGGGCGCCGCTCCGGCGAGCGAACAAGAAGCTGCCCACAAGGAAGAGGGCTCCGCCAAGGACCACGTAACCGAGCCATACACGCCGGCTCAAAGGGTGCACCGGGATGTAGGCGTCCCACATACGAACTGCACCTATGACGGCGAGGATGCCGGCCATCAGCAGGGCAACCAGCACGATCACTCCGTAGACGACAGCCCGCAAGACCTTGAGCACGGGTACCGTCGTGCGGGATTTGAGCCAGTCGACCCCACCGATCACTCGGTCGCTCAGTTGGTCCGCCCACTGGGCGACCTCGGGGCCGGGGGCACCCCGCTCGTCGGGGGGGACGGCCCCTCCTCCCGCTGGTGACGCGCCAGCGGCCGATAGTTGCTGCGTGGGAGCAGCGTCGCTTTCCGGCATGGGGGCACACTAGCCCTCTGGCCGCGCCAAATACCTGTGCTTAGTGCACGGACAGCTTGTCGACGACCGCCTGGTCGGTGGGGCCGGGATTGAGCATCCAGAACAGCACCCAACTGCCCTTCTTGTCCCCGAGCGACATCGTCTGGTTGCCGGCCACCGAAGTGAGCTCGGCGGTGGGCGCACCCCAGCCCGCGAGGGTCTTGGCGTAGGAGCTGGCTACGAAGGCCTCAGCGCTCCAGCCGTGCATCGGGGTTGTCACTTCCAGTTCGTGGAGCACCCCTGTCCCGGCAAGCCGTAATACGAGGCCGAGGCCGTCAAAACCGCCGAAATCGGGGCCGTCGTACTTGGCGCTCTCCCAATAGGCGCTCTGGTTGTCGCTGACGACGTTGCCGAGGCCTCCCAAGTCGTCGTCTGCGTGGTTGCCCCTTTGGGCCAGCTCGTAGACGTCGGTCACCGAAAGGGCCGGGTACTTACCCTTCGCTGGTAGGGGGGCCGTCGACGGCACGGCATTGTCCCCACCGGACTGGCCTGCCGAACGTCCTTTGTTTGCATCCGGCCCGTGCCTGAACACGGTGAGAGCCACAGCCGAACCCGCCAGCAGCATTGACACCACGACCACCGCCGTTATCCGCCCACTACGGTGACGCGGACGGGCGGGGCCGAGCGCTGCGGGCCTGCGCTGCTCGTCGCTCGGCAGAGCAAGAGTCCCGCCAGACGTCCGCGGCCCTGAGACGACCGGGGCCCCGCTGTCCGAGGGCCGCGAAGAAGGCGGAGCGACATGGGCCTGCGCCCCGGGCGAGGGCGACTTACCGTTGGAGCTGGGCTGGACCGTGGCCGCCGTACCCACGGGGCGACCTTCGATGCTCAGGTGCAGCTCGCCTCCCGGGTCGGCCGCCGGCGAGCCCATGCGCTTGCGGATGTTGTTGAGCGCCCCTCCGAGGGCCAAGGCCGACCCGATCCTTTGTGCGGGCTCTTTGACCAGCATGGAAGCTACGAGATCACCGAGCCCATCGGGGAGGGACGGCCTCAGGTCGCCGACGCTGGGAGGCGGCTTTTGGACGTGGGCAAGCGCGGTGGCGATATCCGTGTTCTCGTGGAAGGGGGGCTCCCCGGCAAGCATTTCGAAAAGGACGACGCCGAGCGAGTAGATGTCCGCCCGCCCATCGGGCTCCTGTCCCTGCACCTGCTCAGGCGAGACGTACTTGGGGGTCCCGAGGAACGTCCCGTTAGCCGTAAGGTCCCCACTGAGTGCGGCCGCCTTCGCGATGCCGAAATCTGCGACCTTTACGCGGAAAATACCTCCTCCCTCGTCCCGCAGGAGCACGTTGGCAGGCTTGATGTCCCGGTGGACGAGCCCGTGAGCATGCGCGTGAGCAAGAGCGTCGGTCACCTGGGACGTTATTTCGAGCGCCAACCCGGCAGGCAGCGGCCCGGAGCGCAGCATGAGGTCACGCAGGGTCTCTCCGGGGACGAGCTCCATCACAATGAAGGCTGTACTGGGCTGGTCCGGCCATGCCATTTCGATGCGTTGCTGCTCATCGCGTGCCCACCCGCTCGACAACAGCGTGCCGGGCGAGGCGCCGTCGTCGCCTATGGCTTCGACGCCGGCGTCGAAAATGGCGACGATCCCAGGGTGGACGAGGCGAGCCGCCGTGACGGCCTCCCTCCTGAAGCGCTCGCGCAGCATCGGGTCAGCGGCAAGGTGGGACAGCAGCATCTTGACGGCCACGGGCCTGCTCAAGACATCGTCGCGGCCTTCCCAAACCTCTGCCATGCCGCCTCGTGCCAAAAGGCGCACAAGACGGTACCGCCCGGCCAAAGCACGTGGCACTCCTGGTGCAACGCCTGCCACGACCAAACAGGCTATCGCCTCTTGGTAGCTGTGGGCTTGCCATAGTGCCTACAGCCGGGGTGACGGCCGGGCGCTTGCGACAGGCCCTGGCCGCTTAGCTCACCTGTCGCGGGCCACCCACGCCACGCCGATAGCCCCCGGCCCGGCGTGAGTGCCGACGACTGGGCCGATGTCCCCGACGACCCTCGGGTGGTCAGTCTCGATGTCGCCCAACATCTCGAGGAACTCTGGAAAATCAGGCGCATTGGCGCTCATCGCGGCCAGTCGTTCGACAGGGGCGACGGCACGGACCTTGTCCGCCAGGTAATGCAACGACCGAGCGCGTGTTCGCTGGCGAGATTCTTGCTCTACAACACCATTGCGCACCTCGACGACGGGCTTGATGGAGAGGAGCGTGCCGAAGGCAGCCGCGGCACCGCCGATACGGCCGCCTCTCCTGAGATTTTCGAGGGTATCGATCGCCCCGAAAACGGACAGCCTCTCCCTCGTGGACTCCGCCGCTGCAACCACTTCTGCCATGGCGGCCCCACCGGATGCGGCCTGCGCGACCGCCATGCAGATCATGCCCTCGCCGATCGTTGCGCTCAGCGAATCGACGACGGTGACCGGCAAGGTGGTGAACTCCCGGGCGGCGTGACTTGCGGCTTCGTTACTGGCAGAGAGCTTCGAAGACAACGTCACACAGACAACCCCCTCTGCCCCTGCCGCCTCGAGGGCCCCGAACGCGGCCGCGAACGCACCTGGCGACGGCGCCGAAGTCTCGGGGAGCGTCGGTGACACTGCACAACGCGCCCAGAACTCCTTGGTCGTCAGCTCCTCGCGGTCAACGAACTCGGTTTCCCCGAACCGGACCCGCAAGGGCACGAGCACGACACCCAGATCCGCGGCAAGCGGCGAGGGGAGGTCGCACGCGGTGTCGCAAACTACGCCAACCGTCAAAGCTTTTCCTCCTTCGGGACAGAGCCGGTCAGCCGGTCAGCCTCCTTGAAGCCGGGGCCCCAGATTGCCAATAGGCGTGCCGTGCGCAGCGGAGCTTAGCCCGACGGTGCTCTGGGGCCTGGTTTTCGGGGTGAGCTCCCGGGCACCGGGGCGACGCGGAGCCATGCCTCATGACCAGGACATACCTCGTCAGGGCGCGGGAGATCTGTGCCGCGCCATGAGGCCGGTCAGCTCACTCGTCCGGAGCAGCCGAGCCGATGTGTAAAAAACTGCCCCGCCCGCCCCGATCACAAGGCAAAGACGCAGAGCGGACAATGCAACCGAGCTGGGAGCGGGGACCAACCGAAGTACGACCCACACGGCCCCTGCCATCACGCCCGTTGCAGCGAATACCTTCGCCCACCAATTCGCGGCCACTGTAACCCGGGCGCTCTCACGCAGCCGCCACCAGGCAAACGGGAGCGCCAAGGTATACCCGCCGATCCACGCAGCCGTGAGGCCGCGCGCCCCGAAGGCTGGGTACGCAGCGGCCGCCGCCACAACCGTGATGGTATTTTCGAGCACGTACAACCAGAACATCGAGCGGGTGTCCTGTTTGGACTGGAAAGCCCGCATCAAAAGGAGGTAGGTACTAAAACCCGGGAGCCCGAGAGCGAAAATGGCAAGCAGCACCCACGTCAGGTGGGCGGACGGCGCTGCGAAATTGCCGTGAGCGAGAGCCAGGACCACGACTGGCCGGGCGACAAGCGCGTAGCCGACGCCGGCGGGGACGACGAGCAGGACCGTTACGCGCACGGCCTGGCTCATCCGGGAGGCAAAGCGCTCCCGTTCCCCGTTCGACCACAATTCTGCGAGGTCGGGCGCCACTGCATAGGCGATCGAGACAGCCAGCACAGCGTGCGGCAGGAGCATAAACGCATACGCATAGCTGAAAGCCGAGAAATTGCCTCCCGTGCGGAGGAACAGCACCGTCACAAGAGTGAAGGAAACCTGGTTCGCGACGACGGCCCCGAGAGTCCAGCCCGAGAGCCTCCCGATAGTTCGCAGGGCCTGGTGGCTCGGGAGCCAGCGCAGCCGCAAGGGGATGCCTGCACGAAAGATAGCCGGCAACTGGGCCAAAAGTTGTGCCAAATAGCCTGCGGTCGTCCCGATCCCGACGACTGCAAGAGCAGTGGTGTCCTTCCTGTAAGCGCCGACGGTACCGTGAGGGAGCAGCCTGTCTGCGACCACCAGGGCAGCAATTGTCACGACATTTGCGACGACGGGGCTGAAGGCAACGGCCGCGAAACGGCGCCGCGCGTTCAGCAACGCCGTCGTCAGTGTGATCAACCCGATGAAAAGCAACTGCGGCGTAAACAACTTGAGCCACGCAGTCGCCAGTGCCTTTTCGGCCGACGTCTGCGCGCCGGGGTGTTTTGCCAGGAAGTAGAAGTCGATGACGGCCGGGGCACAGAGCCAAAAAAGCAAGGTGGCCACTATCAGTACGACGGTCAGGAAACAGACCACCGCCGGCACTGCGTCGTCGTCTTCATGGCGGTCGTGGCGGCCGAGGGACTGCATGAGGACCGGCAGCAGCGTCGCCGACAACACCCCGCCCAGGAGCAGTTCGTAGATCGTGTTCGGCACCGTGTTGGCCTGGTTGTAGGCATCCGAAAGCGTGCCCTGCCCGAGGACCCAGGCAACCGCGAGCACACGGCCAAACCCGCTGAGCCGGGACAGGGTCGTCCCCACAGCCATAACGACCGCGTTCCTGGCAACCGTGGGAGCCCCCGCTGCCCGCGCCGGGACGAGCGGCGGACCGGCGGGCCCTGGAGCGACGGCCGCAACGGCTGCGGGGTGGTCGACGTAAGCGGTGGGACGACCGGCGGCGGGCCCTGGCAGCACCGTCAGGACCTTCGAGACCCGGACCCGCGTCGGCCCGTCTCGGCCCGGGTGAGCCGCCTCCGGGCCCAGTGGCCCGTTTGACAGCGCGGTCCTCCGTCTCAGCCGGGCGCCATGCGCCCGGGGCGGCTCGCACGAGCCGGTGTGCCGGCGGGGATGGGAACAGCCGGCGTTGGCTGGGAGGCTTCTCCGTCCGAAGCTCGCGGCACAAGCTTGCGCGCCCGGCGGCCGTGACGTGCATTGCGGGCCCACCAAACTGCCAGGAAAAACGCCGCCCCCGCCATCACGGCGAGCGCCACGCCGCTCGTCGCAGTCGAGCGGACCGTGTCCGTGCTCTCGGCGATCTCGAAGTCGCCGTTTGGCGTCCCGAGCGCAAGTGACAGCTGGAAGACCCCGCTCGTCCTCACGGCGACAGGGATCTGGAGAGTGGTCGTCTTGGTGATGGTGAGAGCGCAACTTTCCGAACCCGCTCCGATGGGGGAGCAGGCCCCTTCCCTGAACTTTTCGGGTACGAAGCTCAATTCGTCGCTCGAGAGCAGCAGCCGGACGGTGGCGGGCGCGGAAGAGGTGTACAGGATCGCGAGCGGCAGGCGGCTGTCGTGAGAGGTCAGGGTGATGGATGCCGGAGCAGGCAGGCGGATCCTGGCAAGTTGCAGACGGGCAGCATTGTCTGCGGCCGTGATGATGGCGGCTCGTTGCTTCCCGTTGAACACAGACGAGAGGCTCACCAGGAGCTGCTGGTCGAGGGCGCTCACGGCCGGGGAGGCTCCCCCGTACACGTCGCCATCGGCGGAGACTTCGTCCGCCGCCTGTTGCAGCCCGCCCGCCCCTTCCAGCTGAGCCCCCTCCGTCGGCCCTTCGAGCGAGCGTTGCATGCTGGTAGCCGGGACCTGGGAGAACTCTTCCGCCAACGTCGTTGCCTGGACCAACGGGTCGCCCTGCAGCCCGGAGAGCACGACGGTGAGGAACACGGGGCTCACGACGGTGCCGGCGGCGGGCAGCAAGACGACCCCGCGACGGTCCCCGGGCGCTTCGAGGTCGATCATCGCCAGCTCGGCGAGGACCTGGTTGGCGACAAGGACCGCTTGACCGGGCGCCGATGCTCCGGCAACGCGCGAGGAGAGCTCGGTGTCTGCTCCGATCACCTCGAGGGAGGTACCGCCCTCTCGCATGCTGGCAGGCTCCGCGAATGTCAACCCCAGCTGCGTAGCCGGGAGCGGGCTGAGATCTGCCTCCGGCACCGTCACCTGGCGCGCGCCGGAGGACACCAGGGCGGCCAATGTCGTCGGGTCGGTCCCATCAGGGAAAGCCCACACACGAGTGCCCGGCGAGCTGCCGAGCAGGTCCCCGAGGGCCGAGCTACCTTCTGCCAGCTCCGTGGCGAGGTCAGCCGAAAGCCCCGAGCTCACAAGGCTGGGCATGTCGACTGGCAGCGCTGTCGACGGGAGCAGTTCGTCACCCGAGCCGATTGCTGAGCGTAAGGCTGCGACGGCAGCCTTACCCTCCGGGCCGGCCCGGGCCATCGCCTCGACCGTAGCCACGTCGGCTGCCACCGTCATCGGGACATGGTGTGCGGCGAGCTGCGCAGTGTCCGATGCAAGCTCGGCCTCGGCAGGACCGGGCAGGAGCCCTGGCGCGCCGGTTTGCGGATTGACGGGCACCGAGGCTGCCACTGGTATGACGAAGCTGGCTCGAAGCGGTTGGAGGCTGCTGGCATCCTTGCCCGCGTAGACAAGGAAGGTAGTAAGGGGCTGGCCGACCCGGACGCCCTCCGGCAACTTCTCGAGGAAGACCTGTACCGGGTAGACCCCTGTGCCGAGCGACAGAGCACCGAGAGGGATCTCGACCTCGGCTCCCCCGTCCGGCCCTCGTGCGAGGTCGCTCAGGGGGACCGGCCCCGTTGGAGGCGAGTAGAGGTAATTGGAGACCTGGCCGGCGAGCGCTGCTTGGAACTCGGAACGAGCACTGAGAGCTCCGTAAAGGACGACGGCCAGCGACTCGGTGGAAGCGTCACTTGCCGTGACCTGGAGCTCCATGTCGAACGTGCTCTGAGCAGGCCCGACCCAAGCTGTCTGAGACAACAGCTCGAGCGAATCGGGGCCGGCGAGGACGTCGGGCCGAGGTGGTTGGGGATTTGGCGTGCCGCCGCCGCGCTGGGTTGACGGGGAAGGCGAGGCCGCGGACGGCGGAGAAGCCGGGGCACGCCCGGAAGCACCGGCGGGCGCGGGGGGCCACCAAGCCCCCCAGAGCGCAGTACCCACCGTTAATACAACTGATACAACGAGCGCATGCCCCCGCAGCGGCGCACGCGGTAACGACAAGCCGGGTCGCAGAGCCGCCGGCACGAGCCTCACTTCCGCGCCATGCCTAGTCAGGCACCGTGGCGCCGGTACGAGCCGACAGCACGCACAGGCCGTCGGGATCTTCCCGGAAACCCGCCCACCGGTAAAGAGCCAGCGCCGCCCCATTGCCTTTTTGCGTATTGACAGCGACGTGGGAGGCACCAGCCTTGCGCAGCCACACGAGCCCGTCCATGAGGAGCCTCTTGCCGAGCCCCCTCCCCTGCGCTTGGGGTACCACCGCCAGACGCTGCACGAAGCCACGCCCGCCCGAAGCCCCGCAGATGGCGTACCCCTCCACCTTGTGCCCCTCACCGAGGACCACGCGGAGCCGGGCACTTTCGGTCGCCCCGAGGGCCTCCCTCAACCCTGCGCGGTCGAGGCGCCAAAACGGGCTGAAGGCCGCGGCGTCGACCTCGAGCACTCCTGTTTTGCGCCAGAACCGTGCCCTTCGCACGGCAGGCCCGGGCGGAGCCGGCGGGAGCGGTGCAGGAGCGTCGAGGACCAAAAGGTGCAGTTGTTCCTGGACCTCGAAACCCGCTTCGACAAAACCTCGCTGCTCGTGGCGCCCCAACGCGCCGGTCACGACTCGCTCGTACCCCTTGGCCGCAAGCGCCTTCAGGCAGTACCGGGCGAACTCGGCAGACACAGGCCGGCCGTCGGGCAGAGGTGCCAGGAAAGCGACCGACCGGTCCGCTCGCCAGCAGCCCGCCCTCGCTCGTTCGCCGCCCATCCGCAGAGTGGTCGCAGCGGTCCCCGTGAGCGGTAAACGGCGCGCCGAAGAGCCCCTTCTGGCCGCTACGAGGGCTTCCTGGCTCATTTGCGCCCGCCCCAGACTAGTGCCGGCTCAACGAGGCGGCAGGACATGCCGATACCGGTAAGTGGTGATCGACCTACCCGCCGTCTTACGCCACGTAGTGGAGCAGGGCGCTTCCGACCTGCACATCAAGGTCGGCTCCGCGCCGAGGGTCCGGATCAATGGCGACCTGCGCATGACCCCGTTCCCCACCGTAGCGCCCGAGGAGTGCGAGGAGCTGGTGCAGGTCATCCTCCCGCCCGAACGCTTGGAGGAGTTCAAGGAGACGGGCGAGGCCGATTTCTCCCTGTCGGTCAGCGGTCTGGGGCGGTTCCGCTGCAATGCTTTCCGCCAGCGCGGCACGGCGGGCCTCGTCCTGCGGCGAGTGCTCCCGAGCGCCCTGTCGGCGACAGACCTCGGGCTCCCCCCGGTCGTGACCAGGCTGGCAGAGGAGCAGCGCGGCCTCGTCCTCGTCACCGGGCCGACGGGCTCGGGAAAGACGACCACCCTCGCCGCCATGATCGACCATATAAACAACAGCCGGTCGGCCAACATCATCACTATCGAGGACCCGATCGAGGTGCTCCACAGGGACAAGATGTCGATCGTCAGCCAGCGCGAGATCGGCACCGATACGCGCAACTGGTCCCAGGCCATGCGCCGGGTGCTGCGGCAGGATCCCGATGTCATCCTCGTCGGGGAGATGCGGGACGCCGAGACGATCCAGGCAGCCCTGTCGGCGGGCGAGACCGGCCACCTCGTCCTTTCGACCCTCCACACGACCAATGCCACCGAGACGGTGAACCGCGTCGTCGACTTTTTCCCGCAATTCCAGCAGCGTCAGGTCCGGATCAGCCTGGCATCAGTGCTACGGGGCGTTGTGAGCCAGCGCCTCGTCCCGCGCGCCGACGGCGTGGGCCGTTGTGTCGCCGTGGAAGCGATGGTCATGACCGGGCGTATATACGACCGCATCCTCGACCCCACCGGGGGCTCGGGCGAAACGATCGAGGACGTCATAGCCGAAGGCGAGTACCACGGCATGGTCACTTTCGACCAGAGCCTGTTCAACCTGTTCAAGGCGGGCGAAATCTCGCTGCGGGCTGCCCTCCAGGCAGCGACGAACCCACATGACTTCAGGGTCGCGCTGCAGACCGCCGGGCTGCTGCCGGCGGTCTGAGGCACCAGCCGGTTTAAACCGCACGGAGGCAGTCGGGGGGCCCGTAGGCTCGCGGTCGTGGTCCCGGAAAGGCTCATGCCCGTGCTGGGCGAGGCAAATGAGCTGGCGTCTTTGTTCGACAAGTGCGGCGCGCGCCTCTACCTGGTCGGGGGGGCAGTCCGGGACGCGTTCCTCGACCGGCTCGGCCCTGGTAGCGACCTGGACTTCACGACTGACGCGCTGCCTGAGCGCACCGAGCAGATCCTGAGAGGCTGGGCGGACAGCACCTGGTCGCAAGGGAAGCGCTTCGGCACGATCGGCGCTTCTCGTGGGGGACGCCGGGTCGAGGTCACAACCCACCGCTCCGAGGAGTACGACCCCTCGTCCCGCAAGCCCGACGTCGTTTTTTCCACGGCGCTCGAAGCGGACCTTTCGCGCCGTGATTTCACGGTCAACGCGATGGCGATCTCGCTCCCGGACGTCGTGCTCGTGGACCCCTTCAACGGCGTGGCGGACCTGTCCACCAAGACGCTGCGGACGCCGTTGGCAGCTGAGGCGTCGTTCACAGACGACCCGCTGCGGATGCTGCGCGCCGCCAGGTTCATCGCCGACTACGGCCTGGAGCCCGCGCCGGAGATCCTGGCAGCGGTGGGGCGCCTGAGGGGGAGGCTGGACATCGTCTCGGACGAGCGGATCCGGGAGGAGCTCGACAAGCTCATCGTTGTACCCGACCCGTCGGCCGGTTTGTGGTTCCTCGTGAGGACGGGCCTCGCCGAGGAGTTCGTCCCCGAACTACCGGCGCTCGCGTTGGAGCAGGACCCGTTGCACCGGCACAAGGACGTCCTCGCCCACACCATTGCCGTCGTGCAACGGGCCAGGCCCGACCGGCTTGTCCGCCTTGCGGCTCTCTTCCACGACATCGGCAAGCCGAAGACCCGTTCGTTCGGCCCCGGAGGCACCGTCACCTTCCACCACCATGAGCTTGTCGGAGCGAGGATGACGCGGGACCGTATGCGGGCCTTGCGCTACCCGACCGAGGACACCGAAAAGGTCGTGAAGCTCGTGGAACTGCACCTCCGCTTCCACACCTACGGGTTGGGCTGGACCGACAGCGCTGTGCGCAGGTATGTCCGCGACGTCGGCGACCTGTTGGAGCCTCTCAACGAACTGACGCGTGCCGACTGCACGACTCGCAACGCCGCCAAGGCCAAGGCTCTTTCAGACCGCATGGACGAGCTCGAGCGGCGCATAGAGGAACTGAAAGACAAAGAGGAGCTCGCAGCGATCCGCCCGGACCTCGACGGCCTCGAGGTCATGGCGCACCTGGGGCTAAAGCCCGGCCCGGTAGTCGGGCGTGCTCTTTCCTACCTGCTCGAACTGAGGCTCGACGAGGGCCCTCACGCGCACGAGGACGCTCTCGCATTGCTCGACCAGTGGTGGTCGAGCCAACCCGAGGCCGGCCAGAGCGGCTGACCTGGCCGGCTGCGGCGGCGTGCACCGTCAACCGGGTGGCAAGTCAGACGCCTGAAGCAAAATCCTCGACCAGTTGACGGCAAACGTCGTCGTGGTACTGCACCGGCGGGGACTTCATGAAATAGGCGGACGGCCCGAGGAGCGGCCCGCCGATGCCGCGGTCCCTGGCGAGCTTGATGCAGCGCACGGCATCTATCACCACGCCCGCGGAGTTGGGCGAGTCCCAAACTTCGAGCTTCAGTTCGATGTTGAGCGGGGCATCTCCAAAATTGCGCCCTTCCAACCTGATGTACGCCCACTTGCGGTCTTCGAGCCAGTCAACGTGGTCGGACGGCCCGACGTGGATATCCCGAGCCGAGATGCCACGGTCGATTTGGCTTGTTACAGCTTGCGTCTTGGAGATTTTCTTCGATTCGAGGCGCTCACGCTCGAGCATGTTCTTGAAGTCCATATTGCCGCCGAAATTGAGCTGGTAGGTGCGGTCGAGCGCAAGGCCCCGGTCTTCGAAGAGCCGGGCGAGTACCCGATGAGCGATAGTCGATCCCAGTTGGCTCTTTATGTCGTCCCCGATGATCGGCACCCCTGCCTCCCTGAACCGCTCGGCCCATAGCGGGTCGCTGGCGATGAACACGGGTATTGCGTTGACAAATCCTGTCCCGGCTTCGAGGCAACTGCGGGCGTAGTGCTTCTGCGCCTCCTCGGAACCAACGGGGAGGTAGGAGACAAGGACGTCGGCTCCGGCCGAGCGCAGTACCTCTGCGACGTCGACCGGTGCCGCCGGCGACTCTTCGACTGTCTGGCGGTAGTACTTGCCAAGCCCGTCGAAAGTCGGGCCGCGCAGGACCTCGACACCTAGCTCGCCGACATTTGCGAACCGATAGGTGTTGTTTTGCCCCGCCCAGATAGCCTTGCTCACGTCCTGGCCCACCTTCATGTTGTCGACGTCGAACGCCGCCACGACCTCTACGTCCCGTACGTGGTACCCGCCGAGGACGACGTGCATCAACCCCGGGACCCGATCGTGCGGGCTCGAACCGCGGTAATACTCCAGGCCCTGTACCAAAGAACTGGCACAGTTGCCGATGCCCGCGATCGCCAGGCGGATCTTTGACATTTTTGAGACCTTCCTTTTTTGTCGTCGTTACGGTTCAGTCGAGCCTGGAGGCGCCGCAGGCCCTCCGCCAGCGGGGCCACGCGGCCTTTGGAGCTGCGATGCGCTCGCGAGCGGGACGAGCCTTTTTGTTTGCCGCCGCCAGTCCGCCAGCCCATCTGCCCGACCCTCGGCCCCGGCGGTGGCCGGGCCCTCGCCGCGCACCGGATCCCGTTCTTCCCGGATGAGCCTGTCGAGCCAGGAAACGTGGCTCGAAAGCTCTTCTTGCTGGCGCTCGGACAGGACCAGCATGTAACGGTCCTCGCGCCGGGCCCTCGCGCGCGCCGCCATTTGCGCCAGCCTCTCACCGAGCACGGCACGTCGCTGCTCGAGCATGCCGAGGCGAGCCTCGGGGGGCAGATAGCGTGCGAACGCCAACCGGAGGTTGAACGAGCGGTCGTCGTCCCCGCTCTTGCGGCTGTCCGCCAACAAATCCTCGAACATCTGGGCGCCGAGCGGGGTGATGGAGTACACCTTGCGCCGGCGGCTCGAGCGCCGCTCGAGCGGCTCGGCATCGCTTCCGCCATCGCTTGTGCCCCTGCTCTGGGCTATGACCCGCACGGCGCCGGCCACCTCGAGGCGCGCCAAGGCCGGGTAGAGCGAGCCGAAAGAAACCGCGCCCGAGAGGCCAAAGACATCCGCCAACTGCTTCTTGAGCTCGTAACCGTGCATCTCCTGTTCCTTCAGCAGGCCAAGGACGGCCATCTCGAGCATCGGTTCTGGATGTTAGCACGATATATCGGTCCGCTACATCGTTCAGCTATATCCGCCTCATTGCTCTCCCCACCCGGCGGCTCAGTCCCTCAACATGTCCCGACCTGCACCTCGGGCGGCCGGCGGGGCGCGATCCTCGAAGCCCGTGGCTTCTCGGACGAGGGCGACCGGCCCCTGGAGCGTCAGTCAGGGGTGCGCACCCAGGTACGCTGTTGAGCCGTGGTCTGCCGATGGCTATGAGATTTCTCCCCAAAGCGGCGTCGAGCGCGGGGTCACCGTTCCGGGTCGCGGGGAACGTCGATTACCGCCTGGCGCGCAATGTCGTCGTCAGCGAGTACCGCAAGGGCCACCTGTCCCGCCTGGACATTTGCGACGCGCACCCCGAGCTCCTGCGTGCTGCCGCCGACGCCGGGGAGGACTCCCAGGAGGACTGCCCGATCTGCGAGGACGTCAAGCTGCGGCTCGTCTCGTACGTCTTCGGGCACCGCTTACCTGCTTCGGGGCGCTGCGTCGCTTCCAAGAAAGAGCTCGCCAAGCTGGCGACTCCCGGCAAGGACCTCGCCTGCTACGTCGTAGAGGTTTGCCCGAGCTGTTATTGGAACTACCTTTCGCAGGCCTTCTCGCTCTCAGCCGTCCAGCGCTACAAGAGGCAATAACGCCTCCCGGCGCCCTGCGGAGCTTTCGGGGTAACGCTCGAAGGGCCCCTGGTCGCCGGGCCGTAATGGTCAGTGCCTCGTGACATCGTTGTTGCCCGTGAGACGATCGCAGGCGTCAGGTAGCATGGCAGTCGCAATCAGGCCCTGCTCCGGACCTCCCGGAGCCCTGGCGCAATACCGCGAGGTGAGCACCAGGTCCATAGGGAAAGGTAGGTGAGCCGCTGGTGCGGCCCTATGAAGTAATGGTCATTTTCGACGCCGGCCTGGAAGAAGACGCCATCCGGGCACTGGTGGACCGGTTTACCCAGCAACTGACTGCTGCTGGAGGCAAGTCGGTCAACGCAGATTTTTGGGGCAAGCGGCGCCTGGCGTACCCGGTGCGCCACCGCAACGAGGGCTACTACGTCGTCCTCGAGGCCAACGCTGAGCCCCCAGCTTTGTCGGCACTCCATCGCCAGCTAACCCTCACCGACGAGGTCATCCGCCACAAGGTGATCCGGCTTCCCGAGCGTGTAGCGGGACGTGCACGACCGTCAGCACCCTCAGCGTCCGGCGCTGGCAATGCAGCCGCTCCGGGCGCCGTTACGAATGGAGCATCAAATGGCACAAGATAACAGCGTAAGCGTCGTCGGCAACCTGACCCGGGAGCCCGAACTGCGTTTCACACCCAGCGGTCAAGCCACCGCAACCTTCGGGATCGCCGTCAACCGTACCTGGACGGACCGCCAGAGCCAGGAGCGCAGGGAGTCGACCTCGTTCTTTGACGTCGTGTGCTGGGGCACGCTCGCAGAAAACGCAGCGACCTCCCTTACCCGGGGTACCCGGGTCGTGGTCACCGGCCGGCTCGACCAACGGTCCTGGGAGACCCAGGACGGCGACAAGCGGTCCAAGGTGGAGATCACCGCCGAGGAGATCGCCCCCAGCCTTCGCTGGGCGACGGTCCACGTGACGCGCAACGAGCGCCGTAGCCCTGAGAGCTCCAACGGCGATTCGCATGCCTCCCACGATCACAGCTTCCAGCGCCCGGCGCCCGAAGCCGCCCCGGCGGCATATGGTCCCGGGCACGAGGACGAGGAGCCCTTCTAACCCCCATGGCACGTACAAACGACCGGGAGCGCAACCCCAAGCGCGCCCCGAAGGAATCGCGGCCCCGTGGCAAAAAGAAGGTATGCGTGTTCTGCAAAGAGCACGCCGACTGGGTCGACTATAAGGACGTAAACCTCCTCCGCCGGTTCATGAGCGAAAGAGGCAAGATCCGCTCTCGCCGCGTGACTGGCAATTGCACGCAACATCAGCGTGAGGTTCAGGTTGCCATCAAGACGGCGAGGGAGCTCGCCTTGTTGCCCTACGTCCAACGCACCGCCAGCGAGCGCGGGCCAGGACGGCCGCGGCCGGCTGCCGGTCGCGAGGAAGCTGCCAGTCGCACGGAAGACTCAGCGGCAGCACCCGGTGCCGACTACGAGGCCGAGGAGGAGTTCACGCCCGAGTTCGCCACCGGCCTGGCTGGAGCAGAAGCGTGACGCGCGTCGTGCTGCGCTCGGATGTCGCAAAAGTCGGCAAAAGAGGCGACATTTGCGATGTGGCCGACGGCTACGCCCGCAACTACCTGTTGCCCCGCGGGCACGCCATCCTCGCGAGCGAGGGCATCACGGACCAAGCCTCGAGGATGCGCCGGGCCCGCGAGACCAAGGACGCGCACGACCGGCAAGTAGCCGAGGGCGTCGCCCGCAGCCTTGTGCAACAGGTCATCCGGGTACCGATGCGAGCGGGGCCTGAAGGAAGGCTCTTCGGGTCTGTCACTACGGCGGTCATCGCCGACGCGGTGGCAGAACAAGCCGGTGTGCAGATCGACCGTTACAAGCTGCACCTACCCGAGCCGATAAAGACGCTCGGTACGCACGAAGTGCCTCTCAGGCTGCACAGCGAAGTGGAGTTCCCAGTGACGCTCGAAGTTGTGAGGGCCTGAGCCACCGTAGCGTTAGGCGTTTGCAGCAGCCAAAGCCAAACCCGCCGACATGGCCCGCTCGTCAAACACGGGCCATGTTGGCAAAGCGGGTGAAGTGGTCGAGGAAAGCCAGCTGGGTTGTCCCGGTCGGCCCGTTGCGGTGCTTTGCAACGATGACCTCAGCGGTCCCCCGGTCGGCAGACTCCTTGTTGTAAACCTCATCCCGGTAGATGAACAGGACGACGTCGGCATCCTGCTCGAGACTGCCGGACTCCCGCAGGTCCGCGAGCACCGGGCGTTTGTCAGCTCGCGCTTCAAGGTTGCGCGACAGCTGGGACAAGGCCAGGACGGGGACCGACAGCTCGCGGGCGAGGATCTTGAGGCCACGGCTGATCTCGGAAACCTCAACCTGCCGGTTTTCGTTAGACCCGGGGTTGGACATGAGCTGGAGATAGTCGACCACGATCAGGCCCAACCCCTCCCGGCTCTTGAGCCGGCGTGCCTTGGCCCGTACCTCCATAACCGTCAAGTTGGGGTTGTCGTCGATGAAAAGTGGAGCCTCGCCCAGCCTACCGATGGCATTTACTACCTTCGGCCAGTCCGACTCGTGCAACTTGCCATTGCGCATCCTCGAAGAATCAACACGAGCTTCAGAGCACAAAAGCCTCTGCGTGATCTCGAGGTGGCTCATCTCGAGAGAGAAGAACAGTACCGGCACCCTTTTTTCGATAGCGGCATGCGCCGCCGCCCCGAGCGCCAACGAAGTCTTGCCCATCGACGGCCGAGCTCCCAGGATCACGAGCGCACTCGCTTGAAGTCCCGAAAGGCGTTCGTCGAGGTCGGTATAGCCCGTCGGCACCCCGGTAATCGAATCGCCCCGGTTGTACAGGGCTTCCAGGTGATCGAGGCTTGCAGCGAGCAACTCTCGAAGAGGCTTGAGCGAATCCGTCACCCGCCGCTCGACGATGTCAAAAACCATGGCCTCTGCCCTGTCGAGCGTGCCAGTGACATCTTCGGGCAACGAGTAACCCATTTCGGCCATTTCGCTTGCAACTGTTATCAACCGGCGCAGCAGCGCATGCTCTTCGACGATGCGGGCATAGCGAGCCGCGTTGGCAATAGCAGGCGTGTTAGCCTGCAGCGCAACCAGGTTGCCAGGGCCGCCCGAGGTCTCGAGCAAATCGGCGCGCCGCAACTCGTCGGCGACGGTAACCGGGTCCGCCGGCTCGCCTTGAGCGTAAAGAGAGCAAATTGCCTCGTAGATATGCCCGTTAGCAGGTCGGTAAAAGTCCTCGGCCTTGCAGGCCTCGACCGCCATCGAAATGGCGTCTCGCGACAACAACATCGCTCCCAACAGGGATTCCTCGGCTTGCAAGTCGTGCGGGGGAACCCGGTCGCGGCTCATCCTCCCACCTGGCTTGTCCCGGACATCGGCAACGACTTGAGCCACGGGCCTAAGCCTTACCGCTCGCGCTTGTGGGGAACCAGTAGGAAAACTCTGAGGATATCGGGTGTATTAAGCGAACAAGCCGCTGAGCGTGACCCGTGCGCTCGCTCTCACCTGCTCTTTTTCGCGATGCTCCCCAGCCGCAGGACCGGCGCCGGTGCAGCTGGCCCGAGGCCTCCTGCCGAGAGCCGACCGGCACCCAAGCGGTTGACATCACCCACGAAACCACGGAGCCCATTCTACCCGTTCATGCGAACAGGCGTTCGTTCTTCCGACGAGCGGGTGACAGCGCAGACGGACCTGAGATGACTCATCCGCGCCCCTTCCACCGCCCCCTACGAAGTGCTAGCGTCATCTGCCTGGCGACGCGCTTCGGCGGTTGCCTTGGTAAACAAACGAGTTCACAAGACCGGCTCTTCCTCCGGCCCTGCCAGAGCGCAGTTCGCGCTCGTGCTGCGGACCGGCCGTCTTGCGAGTTTGCCATGCGGATCGTGCCAAGCAGACAAACGAGAGGGGAACATGAGCCAGGTTGAAGAGCAGGTGACCAGCGATGACGGGCCCCCGGCCACGCCGGAGGCGGGCGACCTTTGGGCCCGCTTCTGCGAGAGCTTAAGGGCAAAGGTAACGGACGCCAACTGGAGCGCCTGGTTGGCGCCATTGTCGTTCCGAATTGAGGAAGGCCCAAAATACATTCTAATTGCTCCTAACTTCCCGATGCGTGACCTGGTGGAAATGCGCTTTCGCGACCAGATCGAACAAGCGCTTACCGAGGTCACCGGCGAAGAGGCACCATCGGTCGTCCTGGTCGCTTTCGAACACCGTACCGCGCCGGGTGGCGAAGAGCCCCTTGCGGGGATGGTGGAGGACCGTGTATTGGGCGCCCCCAGCGGTGACAATTCGGGAAATGCCGGCAACCAAAGCAACGAAGGCAGCGGAGCGGCCGGGGCGGCCGTCCTCACCCCCGAGCAGGAACGCGACGCGAGCGACCGAGCTGCATTTGCACTTATCCGGGCGTCACGAGGCGACCGCAGGCCCCTGCCGCTCCTAAATGCCCGTTACACGTTCGAAGATTTTGTCATAGGCGGCTCCAACCGCTTTGCCCAAGCGGCAGCACAACACGTCGCCGAGGACCCCGCCAAGGCGTACAACCCGCTTTTCATCTACGGCATGTCCGGGCTTGGCAAAACGCACCTCCTGCACGCAATAGGCCATTACATCTGCAACCAGTTCCCGCGCCTGACAGTCTGCTATGTCTCGGTGGAAACTTTCCTAAACGAGTTCATCGAGGCCATAAGGACCAAGGACCCGGCGACTTTCAAACGGCGTTACCGCAACTGCGACGTGTTGCTCGTCGACGACATCCAGTTGCTGAGGGGCAAGAAGGAGACCCAGGAGGAATTTTTCCATACCTTCAATTCGCTCTACGAGCACGAGAGGCAGATCGTGATCACCTCCGACCGCCACCCGAGGGCGATCGAAACACTCGAAGAGCGCCTGACCAGCCGCTTCGAGGGAGGGCTGATCACCGACATCCAACCACCTGGCCTGGAGACACGGGTCGCCATCCTGCGTAAGAAGGCGGAACGCCAACGCACCACCATCCCCGAAGCCGCGCTCGAAATGATCGCGACCGCAATCAAGGACAACATCCGCGAGCTCGAGGGCGCCCTCATCCGCCTGGCGGCGTACGCGAGCATCCACCAGGTCGACGTCACACCGGAGCTCACCTCAGAGGTGCTTCGTGACGTCATCGGGGGAGCAAGCCGCGAGGTCATGCCCGACGACATCCTCGAGCAAACGGCAAAGATGTTCGGCTTCACAGTCGAGGAGCTCATCGGGGCCAGCCGCCGGCGCCCACTCGTCGTAGCACGCCAGATCGCCGTCTACCTGTTCCGGGAACTGACCGACTACAGCTACCCCGCCATCGGTGCCGTCATGGGTGACCGAGACCACACGACGATCATGCACGCCTATAACAAGATCGCAGAACAGATGAGCCAGCGCAGCCGGATCTACGAGCAAGTCACCACCCTCATCGAGATGCTCAAGAAGGGCGAATGACAGCTCGGGTAACCTTGTGCCGGAGTGGTGTAATTACGTGGGTTAGTGCGCCTTCGCGTAGGACAACCCGCCACCTGCCGCCAAGGTCGCCATCGCTTCACCCACAGGCACCACGCCGGCTTTCGTTAGCCCCATCCAGGGAGTATGGTCAACTATCCACAATCCACACCACTACTACTCCTTAGGATCTATAAGAACTTAAAAACAGTAGAGGAGCTTCGCCTTGAAGTTGCGATGCGAAAGAGACAACCTTCTCGATGCTCTGGCCACGGCCGGCAGGGCAGCCGCAGGGAGAGCCGCCGGGCCTGGGGGCTTACCCGGCACGCGGCTCAACCTGTCCGGTGACCGTTTGGAGGTTACGGGTACCGACCAGGACATCACGATCTCGACGGAAGTAAGCGTCGCGGGTCTCTCCGACGGCGTCGTGGTGGCGCCGGGCCGCCTGCTTACTGACATCGTCCGCGCCCTCGAGCCCGGCGCAGTACTGCTCCAGGGCGACGAGGAGGAGTTCCAGATTTCTGCCGGGAGGTCGCAGTTCACGCTACGGCCTTACCGGCCAGGAGATTTCCCGAGCCTTTCGGGAGCGAGCGGGCCGACGGTTTCGCTGTCGACGGCCGGGTTGGCCGAGGCGCTCCGCCAGGTCGTGCGCGCTGCCTCTTCCGAGGACACACGCCCGGTGTTGACGGGGGTGCTGATGGCGGCCGAGGCCGAAGGTATCCGGTTGGTGGCGACCGACTCTTACCGGCTCGCGGTCAGGGACCTCCCTGGCGCGAAAGGGGTACTCGGAGAGGGGCAAAAGGTCCTCGTCCCTTCGAGGGCGCTCGGGGAGCTGCAGCGGCTCTTGAGCGGAGAAGCCGAGGCGGTCGAGCTCCATCTGGGAGCCCACGACATCCGCTTCGTGATCGGGAACGTCAAACTGACGACAAGGCTCATCGAGGGTGAGTTCCCGCCCTACCGGCAGCTCATCCCGTTCAATTACCCCAACCGCCTTGTGATCGGGAGGGAGGCTTTCCTGGACGCAATCCGGCGAGTGCGGCTCGTGGCGCGCGACGCGACGACGCCGGCACGTGTGGCGCTGCGGTCCGGGACGGTCCAGTTGAGCGTGATCACGACCGATTGGGGCCAGGCGGTGGAGGAAATCGATGCCAAGTACGAGGGTGCAGAGATGACGATCGCCTTCAACCCGCAGTACCTGGCCGAGGGTATCGAAGCCGTGACGGGCGAAGAAGTGCTCCTCGAAACCATCGACGCCCTCAAACCCGCCACGTTGAAGCCGACTGACAAAGCTGACTACGTGTACCTCCTGATGCCCGTGCGGGTGGCCTAGACCAGAGCTCGCTCGCCGGCTGGCCGAGCACGCCTTTAGTCACAAGAGATGTTCATCGAGCGGCTCAGCCTGACCAACTTCAGGAATTACCCCGAGGTAGCTTTCGAACCCGCCCCGGAAGGTGTCACACTTTTACGGGGCGGGAACGGGGCGGGTAAGACCAACGTCCTCGAGGCTGTTAACTATGTCGCCACCCTGCGAAGTTTTCGCGGCGCTCCATCTGCGGCATTGGTACGCAGGGGCTACGAGGAGGCATTCCTTCGTGCGGGCGCAAAGCGTGAAAGCCGCAACATGCTGGTAGAAATCGAGCTGAGGTCCGCCGGCCGGGACAGGCTCAAACTCAATCGCCGAGCCGTCAACCGGAGCGAGGACATCATTGGGGCCGTGCTCGCTACCGTCTTCTCTCCCGACGACATCGAGATCGTCAAGGGCAGCCCCCAGGCCAGGCGTGACTTCCTGGACGACCTGCTCTCCTCGCTCCACCCCAAACATGCAGCTGCCCGCAGCGAGCTCGAACGGGTCCTCAAGCAACGCAACGCCCTGCTGCGGTCAGCCGGCGGCAT
>DATJSU010000042.1:0-1208 GCA_035503915.1 Acidimicrobiales bacterium
CGCGGAGCGGAGGCCATGTGTTACAACGAGCTCGCGCCAAGCTGCGCCGGTCAAATGCTCACCCTTGCCTGGCAAGGCAACGGACCTCTCCGTCCCTCAGGCCGTAGTAGACGACGATGAGGAGCTTTCGGGCGGCGGCTACGTGGCCGATTTGCCTGCCCCGCCGCTCAGCGACCCGGCGCCGGTGGGCCCCGACGGGCGTCGCGCCGTACTGACGGACGCCAGCTTGGACGGCGGCCCAGCGCACAAGGCGTGAGCCCTGTTTGGTGATATGGCCGCGGTGCACGGGTGGCACCGGGCTCACGGTGGCGGGGCGTCATGCCCGCCCATGAGCAGAGGTGGCGTGGCGACCCAAAGCGGGAGACATCGCCGATCTCGGCTACGAACACTGCGCCGAGCACCGGCCCGGCACAGGGATGGCTTGGATAGCTCTATAGCCACGGTCGTGTTTTAGTTGGTGCTCGAGTTGGTCGTCGAGCCTCGCGATTTGCCTGTCGAGCGCTGCGACCAAGCCCACTAGTGCCCCTAGGTGTTCGCGCTAAGCGGGGGCGAGAGGCACCTCGGCGAGGAACCGCTTGCCGGCGACGCCGAACAGGTCGCTCATCGGGACGGGCACACCTTCTTTAGCGAGGACGGAGCGGGCTTGGCTTTTTAGGGACGAGCGGAGGTCCACGAGCTTTGCGCGCCAGCGGACGAGCTCTCGGAGCTCCCGAAGTGCCGGTGGCGCCACCCAGGCTTCGGCGAGGCGTCCCATGCGCAAAAGGTCGATGAGGTCGGTCGCGTCGCGCTCGTCGTCCTTCACGCGTCGGTGGCCCCAGTTGTTGCCGAGGGGTGAGCCGAATGGACTTTGGCCCCGCAGTCTTGGAGGACATCGACCGCCCAGTACCACCCGTTGCACGCCTCGAGCACCACCTCTGGGGCTTTGCCAGCCCTGGCAAGCACGTCGCCCAAGGCCATGGCGCTGTTGTCGATGCGGGCGGTTCCCAGTGCCTTTCCTTGGTTATCTCGTCGGACGACAACGCTGTGCTTCCGGTGCAGGTCGGTACCGACGTACTGTCGTTGAGTACCCATGGGCTCCTTCTTTCGCCGTGACGGTGATGGTGTGCGAACCCCGAGTGTTGTCCTGCTCGGGCCCTCGCGGCGAGAGGAGGGGCCAGTCGCTTTAGCTTGAGCACCCACGGTCGGGCCTCCTTGTCGGCGTGCGCGGC
>DATJSU010000043.1:0-77070 GCA_035503915.1 Acidimicrobiales bacterium
GCTCGCCCACGTGCTGGGGGGCGCCATCGTCCTGTCGGGCCTCAACCTCGTCAACGTGGCCGTGGACGTGATGGTGATGAACGCGCTCCTCCTTCCGATCGTGCTCGGCCTGCTGCTAGTCCTCGAAGCAAGGGCGCTCCCGTGGGCGCAGCGTATGCACGGCACTCGGCGCCTGGTTGCCACCGGCTTGTGCGTGCTCGTGATCAGCTTCGGGCTCTACATGGTGCCCGCCACTTTCGGATGGGTATGAGGGCCCGCGGTCGGGTTCGCTAGCTTCGCCATTCGAAGCCCTCGATATAGGTTCATACCGGTAATGTTTGGCCGTCCTGGACGCACCGGAACTCAGCACTATCCTCGCTGAACGTGGCCGACTCGCCAGGCTCCTTGGCCGGGACGCACCGCTACCTTGATGTGAACCGTTCAGTGCGGCCTGTCCGAGCAGCCGTGCTCCTCCCCCCAATAGCAACTGGCACGCCCAAGCTCAGCGCGCTCTCGAAGGTCTAAGTCGGACATGGGGGGGAGCAGCCGACGCTCTGGTTGCCGTGCAGGGCAACTGGGAGGTCCATGAGGCTTTCTGGGCGCTTCTGCGCGCCTACGACCCTGACGAAATAGCCTTGTTCCAGCACAGCCCTCGTGCATTTCAGATGGCAGATCGGTGGGGTTTCGACCGTTGGTTGGACGAACAGGCAGCGAAAAACTCGTCGCCTACGGGACAAGCACCCGCCGAAATCCGGCGACAACTCCTCGAACCGTCACAGCTGAATTCGCGGTTAGGCCCACGGCCGGTCCCGGAGGAACTCCAATCTCGCACCCACTCGCAGCTCGCTCTTACCCGCCAGGACGGCCCAATTGTCCGCAGTTCGCTTCTGGCTGACCGTGGGCCCGAGGGTAACCTCACGGACCTTCTCAATCTGACCTCGGTGCCGGATGCGGCGCAGGTGCTCGACCTCGACCACTGGGGACCAGCCGTTGCCCTCCTTATCGAGTCCAGGCTCGGCAGGCTTTCTCCATCGCACGAACAGGCACTATCGGCTAAGGGTACGACGGTGCAGCGGCCGACGGTCGACGCTGAAGACCTGCCCTGGCTCCTCGACCTAGCCTGGACCGGTTCGGTCCACTGGATCCACAAACTTGGTGGTGCGGACGTAAAGAGCAACTTCGATTATGCTTCCTGTCCCTTGCCATTGTCCGCTTATGGCTGCTTGTGGTTCCGACGGCTTTCAGCCCCTTCGTCGGTGGGCCTAGTCGTTATCGGCGACTCTCCGGTGGACTTTACCTTTGCAACAACGCGCGATCGGGTTTCTGGCCGCACCTTCTGGTTGCCCTACCGCGAGGCAACAGCCGAGGACGCCGTCGCCAGTACCCTACTTTCATCCCTGGGGCGCGCGCTCCGTAATTCCGACTACCCGACCGAGGACCAAACGGCTCAAGCGACGAGCCTTTCGCTGACGGTGCCAGAACTGGACCCAGTTATCGCCTTGATCCCGCAGGGGCTCCGAACACAGAACCTCGCCTTCGAAGTCGTGGAACCCGCAGACCTCCTTCACCCTAGACGGTAGTGCTGTTAGATACAGAGCGGTTTGACGATCCTTTCACGGCGACGTTCTTGGACGGTTCTACTGTCTTGCGGGTTACATCACCACCTTGCCGACGGATGATCCGCGGTTGGGCGAGCTCGCAGATTTCGGACGACCTGCGCAGTCTTTCAAGTGGGGAGCTGGCAAGGTGAGCAACGTTGTCGCTGCCGACCCAAGCTGGTTGGCGTCGTTTTTCAGCCCCTTCGGGCGATGCCGGATGTGTGGCCGCCCCAGAAATTCTTGGTCAACGCTTTGCGGAGTGGGTCGCTGCTGCTAGAAAAGACGTGGCCGCATGGTGCAAAAGTTAGCGATATTGTACCACGGTGATCTAGAACCTGACGAACTCAGCTTGGGTCGCGCCTGAACCGACGCCAGTTGCTCTGCACGCACAATTATCGTTCCAAGTTGTGGGACGCGGGCATATGCACTTATCCGACCGCAGATATCCGTCAGGCGATTCCCTGGCAGTCTGTAAGGATGCAGACGACCCCCCACACTCAGGACGCTTTCGCAGCAGCTTGAGCGGTATAGTACCGGTCCATGGTCGCGTTACCGCGCGCCTCGTCGCCTTGGAAGAACCCGGCGTAGCTCGTGAGCAGCACTGCGACACTGTTGCCTAGACGACGCGCGCTACCTCCGCTGGCGGCAGGCCAGCAGCGATCATCACGCTGGCAGCGGTGTGCCGCAAGTCATAAGGCACTACTCCGAACAATGGGTCGAGTTGCGCCCGGCGCGGCAGCAAAGCTCCTAGCTTGTCGCACACGGGAGGATGTAGAGCCCGTCGAGCACGGTCCCAGGCACGGCGGAGGGCCATGTTTTCGATGCTAAGTGGGTTACCTCGCCCGTTCACAAACAAGCGCCCCTGGCGTCCCTCGGCCTTGATGTGGTCCCGTAGGATCGTCACCAGTTCCGGCGAGAGAGGCACGGATCTCGGCGGTGCATCTGGGTCGCGCCACTTTTGGGAGCCGTCGTCAAAGCGGTTGCCCGTGTCAGTCCAATGTCCCCCTGGTGCCACAGTCCCACCCCACACGCGTGCGGTACCCCAATCTTGTGGCGGAAGATCGAGATGATTGACCTGGAGGTTGCGGACTTCAGACGGCCTCATACCCGACAGCAATACGACCGTCAAAAAGGTCGCGTACCGGTGGCATGTTTCTCGCTTGCGGGCGGAGGCTCTCGGCACCTTGCCCTGTTTGTCAATGTGGTCGATTAGCGCGTGCGCCTGACGGAGATCAGGCGTCGCTGCTGGGTCGACAGTAGTGGTCGGAGTCAACGCCGAACGATCCACGGTCCGGACAGGATTGCGTAGCAGTAGCTCATCACGCTCGGCTCTGCTCAGGCAGTGGTTGAGGACGTTGCGTCGCCGAGCCAGTGTTGTGCTAGCAACGCGTCCTCCACCGTCGAGACGTTCCGCCATGGCGTTCAACGTTGCTTCGACATGCTTGGCCCGCAGGTCGCCTAACGGGAGGCTGTGTTGAACGAGCCAGTTGCTGGCCGCTACTTCTGGTGGTGTGGGCTCCCTCGGGTTGGGTGTGAGCGCGCAGTGCAACAACCAAGACCTCGTAGGATCGAGTAAGAGGTCGGGTAGGGGTTCATCCGTGAGGGTCGTGCACGCGATGACGAGCGCCTCGACACCGCTGCACCGGCTCTTCGGCTTCCAACGCGGCCACTTGGCGAGGACATGGGTGACACAATGCTCAAGGAAGGTCTTGGCTGTAGCGTCGGGCGGCACTTTCTCATGCCTGAGCCACTTCACTGGCAGCCCGGTGGCCGCATCGAAAGGCTCGTCGTTCCCCACCTCGACCTTGAGCCTCGAGCGCCAGTCGTCTGCATCGTCCTTGGTGCGAAAGGACTTGCTGCGTTGGCAACCCCCGACTGACCACTTCACCACCCACGGTGACTTGTACACCTTCTTGTAGCTGTAGCCTGCCCCTTCTCGGACGGTGAGAGCGTAGACGCGCACCTCACTGCCTTTGACGACGCTGGCCGGCACGACGGCGCTCATGCCGAGAGCCCCTCAAGCCACTCATCGAGCTTTTCCCGGCGGATCCGCAGGACCCCATTTGGCAACTTGGTGAACCGTGGTCCCCGACCGTCTGCCCTCCACCGGTCCATGCTGGAGCGGGCGATCCCCAACTCCGCAAGGACAGCCTCGGAGCTCATCCAGCGGGACAAAGCCGAGGGCCGGTCGGGTTCAATTACTGCTTCGCTGTTCATGTAGAGAACAGTCGGGAATAGTGGGGGACGTAACTTAGCGACCGCGGTGCGGGCTATTTCGTAGCCCTGTTTGACCAGCGTTTTCCCTGCTCGCGGCTCATTTCCTGGTAGCGGGCTGGTAGCGCCCCATTCCTGACCGCTTGCCAGGGGCGTCGCCGGAGGCGAAAGCCCTGCTAGAAGTGGTGCCCCCGGGGTGACTCGAACACCCGACGCACGGTTTAGGAAACCGACGCTCTATCCCCTGAGCTACGGGGGCTTGTGCCTCTGGCCTGCTGTTCTATCTGTTCTTACCTCACCGTAGCCGTTTGATCGGTGGCTTTGGACTACTTTTGGACTACAATTGCTTGCCCGTGCGGGGGACCATGTTAGAGCGGACGCCAGGGACCTGGCGCCTTCGGGTCTTCACCGGTCGGGACGCAGTCGGCAGGCCCGTCCAGGTGACCCGCACCTTCAAGGGCACGAAACGACAGGCCCAGAGCGCATTGGCCAACTTCGTGGCCGACGTTGAACGTGGCCAAGCACCCATGGCACCGAGCACGATCACCGTCGCCGATCTCCTTGACCGCTACATCGAAGAGCAAGTGGAAGTGCTGCAACCAGGCACCGTACGCGGCTACCGGGACAAGGCCAAACGGCTGAAAGCTTCCTTGGGAACGGTCAAGCTGACGAAATTGGCAGCTCAGCAACTGGACAGGGCTTACCGTGCGTGGCTAGCTGAGGACCTCTCCCCCGCCACCGTCCACCACTGCCATGCACTCCTGTCCGCCGCCGTCCACCAAGCGGTTCGCTGGGGCATCGTCGGCAGCGCGGTGACAGACAAAGCCACCCCGCCCCCTCTACGAGCGCGAACGCCCATCTCCGTAAGCCCGGGCACCGTACGGAAGTTGATCGACGCTGCCGAGGAAAGTCGATCTCAGGTCCTTGGTGCCGCGATCGCTTTGGCCGCAGTGACGGGATGCCGCAGAGGCGAGCTGTGCGGCCTACGGTGGAGCGACCTGGACCTCGAGACGGGCCGGATCTGGGTGCGCAGGGCAGTCAAGCACGGGCTCGATCATCGCCAGGTCGTCGTCGGGCCGACCAAGACCCACGCCGACCGGCGCCTCGCCCTGGACCGTCTCGCGTTGGCTGTGCTCGCCAAGCACCGAGAACGCATCGAGGAAATTGCCAGCAAGCTTGACGTCACCGTCCTGCCTGACGGGTACATACTGAGCGCCGAGGCGGACTGCGCCCAACCGCTCAAGCCGGACAGTCTCGGCCAGGCCTTCCGACGAGTGGCCGAGCGGGTTGGGGTGAACATCCGCTTCCACGACTTGCGTCATTTCAGCGCCACCCAGCTGATCGGCGCCGGCACAGACGTGCGGACAGTCGCAGGGCGACTTGGCCACGCCGACCCGTCCACAACCCTACGGGTGTACTCCCACGCAATTGCCGACCGCGACAAGGCCGCCGCCCAAGTCCTCGGTGAGCTTCTCTTCGGGATACCGGCCAGTTAGCGCTCTGGCTCTGTTTGCTCCGCTGGTGTCGCAGCGCGCCGTCCAGTCCTGGCCGACCAGCACGACGTTGTCGAGCTCGAGCGCCTCAAACCAGGCGTCCAGGTACCGGGCGCACCCTCGCCTGAGGTAGCTGAGGTGGTCACGACGGTTGGGGTAATGAGCTCCCAGGCCCTCACGGCCCGCGAGGCTGACGATGACGGGGCCCCAGACAAGGGTTTATGTAACAACTGGGAGCGGTCCTCGTTCAAGGACCACGGCTAGCTGGGTGGCGATCTGCTGCATCAGGTACCTACTAGGGACCAACGCCCCGAGTGCCCCGGTACCGCCCATCCAAACGCTCGGGGAGGCCAAGGCCGTGAGCCCGATGTGCAGCTCGTAGCAGTGGTGCCGCTCAGAAGCGTCGACCCAGGCGTCGGCGTCGTCTCGCACCGAGGGTTCCCGCCAGACGCGGTCCCATGGGCCGGCGGCTGCGATCCCCGGGTACCAGATGGCAGAGCAGAAGGTGCACCATGCCGTGTCGAAGAGGAAGTCACCGCGCAGCGAGCGCTTCCAGGAGAAGACGGCGTTAGGACGGCTGGCGTCTTCGGCAACCAGAACGTTGGCGTGGAGGAGGTCCCCGTGGACCAGGTCGCGCCGCTCGGGGCAGGCTTCGATCAGGTTGCGGACGCGTGCTTCGCCGGCCCGGTAGACGCGGTCGACCTCGCTTTGTGCGGCGAGGGCCCCCCTCCATCCGTGAACCGGCTGGCGCGGGTCGCCGACGAGCCACTCCGAGAGCCAGCCGCGCCAGGTGAGTTCGCTACGTCGGGGTTGCCAATACCAGCCAACCGGCAGGTCCGGGCTTTTGGGCACCTTGAACAACGCTGCTAGCAGTGACGCCAGCATTGGGCCTGTGGCGTCTGACTGGTCGGGCCGGAGATCTTCGAGGTTGGTGCCATGATGGCGGGCTGAGATGGCGTATGCGCCGTCGAACGCGTCGCCAACCTCGACGACGTCGGGCACGGGCAGCTCCGGCGAGGCGAAAGCCATGGCTGCCCTGTCGGCCTCGAACCAGTCCTTGTTGGCCCCGAAGCGCAGGACCAGCTCACGGCCGGCGTGGCGGAAGGAATAGGCGGAAGACCAAAAACCTCCTCCGAGGGGTCGCACCTCCTCGACGGCACCGTACTTGCCGGCTAGGAACTCTTGCGCCTGGCTCTGTGAGGCTCGGTGATGAGGCACCGCGTCCCATGTTGCCCCAGGAGCGTCACGATGCAGGAGGTCCGCCATGCCGCTGAGCGGGCTTGATGAGATCCGAGGCCCGCCCGCCGCCACGCGAACAGGACATCGATGACAGGGCGCACCCCCACCGTCTGCCGAGGTGCCCTGAGTCGATCACGAGCACTGCGCTTAGTAAGTTCGGCACCACGGACCAAATTTGCGCCTGAACCCGGGAGCCGATTGAGGAGGAAAGGGCCGGAATGAGCACGGGTGGGGGGAATTCCGAGTTGGGCGAGCGCTGGAAATGGACCATGGACATCATCTTTGGGGGCCTGCTTGTTTTCGGGCTCCAGACCTTCGCCAGCCAGTCCGATCACTTCCTAGAACAGCCGACCGGGAAGGTGATTTTCACCTTTCTTGCTGCCGCCGGTGTGACAGGCTTTTATCTTTACGACGTGACCGTCCACCACGTACTGACAGGCCCGCAGGCTTACCCGTTCAAGCGGAGCTGGCTCAGCGCTTTTAGGTTCTCGCTGGACATTGTCATGGCCTTCCTCCTAGCCCTGGTACTGCTGCCGGGCCTGGAAGCCAAACCGTGGCAGGCGACATTGCGCATCCTCGTCGTCGCCTCTATTTGGCATGTGGCGGCTTTCTTTTGGCATCTCCTGGCTCGCGCTGAACATGAGAGCAAAAAGGGCAGTAACCCGCTGTGGCACTTGCTGTTCCCCGTGATGTACTGGAGCGCCGTAAGCGTCACCACCGAGTTTGATCGTTATCGTCACGGTCCCTTCCTTGCCTCCCTGAACCGACCGGCCTGCCTCGGGGCCTTGTCCGTCCTTCTCCTCGTGGTGGCAGCATTTCGCACATCCCTCATATTGGGGCTGAAACTGGACCTTGACAAGCTCCTCGAGCGAAGTTGACTGTCAGCGACAGCGTGCTCGTCCAACTCGTTCGGCCGCACATGGGTCTCACACCGTTGCGGGGCGGGGACCTACGGGCTTAACTTGCAGGGCTCCTCCTTGGTCATGGGAACTTCGGCGACGACGACGTGCCCTGAGCCAGGAGGAGGTAGAAGCCCCTTAGGTCCTGACGCCGTGAGGCGGCGTCCCCGGCAAGGCAGAGGAGGTACTCCATCGGTTGAGCCGTGCCGCCCGCGTAGACGCCCGACTGGCTCTCACAGTCAGCTCCTTGGTATTTGACCCAGGCGCTCTGCGCGTTGACGAAAGCCTCGCGCTGGGAGGGGCGCAACAAGCTCCATATGACCCTGATGTCGGCGTTCAGCAGCTTGTCAGCCGCAAGGTCTCGTTGGTACGCGCAACCATCGAGGCCAATCTGGCTTTGCTGGCTACAGTCGGTAACGTCACTAGGCGGCGCGGTGACTACAGGGGCTTGGGGTGGAGGGGTGGGACCGCGGGCACCGGTCATTGCCAGTAACGCCAGAACCGATGTCGCCATCGCAAGAGCAGGTTTGGGGCAGCGGGGCAAGAAGAGCATGGGATCTATACCTCCTGGCAGTGGCGAAGGGTTGCGTCATGCGTGCGTCCAAGCGCAAATAGCAACGCTGCAACGAGGCGCCGTAGGCGGCTGCCGGCTCAACGCCAAACACTTGAAAGCTTCGCCGGGCGCCGTAAGGCTGACGAAAATTGACAGCTGAGCAACTCGATGTTTCATGCCCGCGCTCGGCGGCTTGCGGCGGAAAGTCGCTCCCTTCGGCCCACTGGACAATTACGGCTGCTCTGGGCGGGCTCCCAGCGCGCTCTTAGTAGTAGCCGGTCAGCTGCGAGGGACAGCTAACCACCTGACAAGGAGAACCAAATGCTGCGGTTCATAACCAAACCACTCGCTCTGGCAGCCATGGCCGCTGGGGCTTTCGGCCTCGCTTTTGGGATCGGCTCAGCCGTTTCCGGCGCATCGACGACGAGCTCGAGCGGCACGTCGCCGGCTCCCCACGCGTCGGCGGGACCGAGCGCTCCAACCACCTCATCGTCTCCTGGTCACCCGTGCCCGGACATGGGGGGCACCTCGGGGGACAGCTCGGCGAGCGCCGGATAGCTCAGCGCTCACGGCGCACCGGGCGGCGGGCCAGGTTGTCGGCCACCCGGTGACCGCCGAGGACTGGTTGTCTTTCGGACCTGTCAATCTTCTTCGCCGGCACGGGCGACCCTGTCGGGGTCGCGCTGCAGGCGACGGCCGAGCGTTGGTACGAAGTCACAAGCAAGTGCCACGGCCCCACTGGCTGTGGCCCCGCTGATCGCCGATGGCAATTTTGCCACACTCGGGAAAGCTCTAACCCGGCTAACCCGGTCCTCTATGGGGCACGGGCACCCGCGGGACCAGTACTCTGGCGCCAGGCGAAAGGAGGTTGACATGAGCGAGCCCGGGAGCAACCTGGCACGGGTGCTCGCGGTCTGGGGGGAGATGTCTCACAGCCAGACCATGGCACCGCTGGTGGACGCGATGGTGGAGGACGTGGTGTGGCAGGGCCTGCTTCCCGACCTCGTCTGCCATGGGCGGGACGAGGTCCGCGGCGTGCTCGGCTCGGCACGGGCAGGGCGGCTGCCGAGGGTTACCCGCATGGAGGCAGAAGAGGCGGGCGACCGGGTGGTAATAACTGTCGAGGGGCCCGACTTCGGCCCAGGGCCCGCGGGTCGCGCGCTCGAACCCGCTGGAGGGCCGCGCACTTTGGTCTTCTCGTTCGAGGAGGGCAGGATCGTGCGCATGGAAAGCTTTGCTACCCGCCAACAGGCTTTGGCCGTAGCTACCTGAGCCGTCAAAGCAGATGATCATAGAGATTAACGACGTGCGAGCCTTCGCTGGCGAGGGCTACGAGACGCCCGTGCTGGAGCCTGAGGCGCTGGTGGAGCGGCAAGGTGCGGAACTACAGGCCTTGGCCTGCCCCACCAGCTCAGATTGTTGACTGGCGGGCAACAGTTCGCATCGGCAGCAAAGCAACCCCCAGTATCGTCGCCTGCAACCTCATCCCCGGCGCTGGTGCTCTTGGCCCACTTCGAGGAGGACAACCACGATGCGGCTCCTTAGCCTTGTTGCACGCCGTATTACCAGTTGCTACCAGTCGATCAACCCGACCGGGATCCTGAGCCCGGGCTCGCGCCAGTTCCAGAGGGCCGAGAAGGCCTCCCAAAGCCTGGGCAACGGGGGCTTCGACGAGGAGTTCAGCAGTTGACCGTGAGCCCCCCGTCGTGCAGGCTTCGCGGGGTAAAACTGCTACGGGCATCGGTGGTGGCCATGGCCGAGCTCGCGCTCACCATGTCCTTGGGTACCGTTCCTGGCGCGGCCGGCGCGACCGCTCGAGCCGCGGTCACGGTCAACCCTGCCCAGCACTACCAGAGCATCGCCGGGTTCGGTGTATCGGAGGGGTTCGGGCAGGCCAAGACGCTCATGAGCGCGCCAGCCTCGGTCCAGGAGCAGGTGCTCCGCCTGCTCTACAGCCCGACGCAGGGCGCGGGCTTGACGATCTTGCGCAACGAGGTCAGTGCCGACGCCGGCTTCACGATCGAGCCCAAGGCTCCGGCCGGCCCAGCCGCCAAGCCGACGTACCTGGGCCTCGCCGAGGTCGACCAGGACCAAGGCCAGCTGTGGTTCGCCAAGCAGGTCAAGGCCGACTATGGCGTGAGCGACGTGTTCGCCGATGCCTGGAGCGCCCCCGCGTTCATGAAGACCAACGGCTCGGCCATCAACGGCGGCACGCTGTGCGGGGCCCCGGGCACACAGTGCAAAAGCGGTGACTGGCGCCAGGCCTACGCCAACTACCTCGTGCGGTACGCGAAGGACTACGCCGCCGCGGGCGTGCCGCTCACCTACGTGGGCCCGGTGAACGAGCCGACTCTCGCGCCTGCCCAGGACAGCATGGTCATGAGCCCGGCCCAGATCGCTAACTTCATGGCGGTCCTCGGCGCAACGCTCGCGCGGTCCGGGCTCCCGACGCGCGCGGAGTGCTGCGCGAACATCGGCTGGGACTACGCGCAGCAGTACGCCGCCGCGATCGAGGCCGACAAGGCAGCGAACAAGGCAACGGCGCTGTTTACCAGCCACGGCTACTTCGTAGCGCCCGGCTCGCCGCTCAAGGGCTGGGGCAAACCGGTCTGGGAGACCGAGTGGGCGCCGTTCGGCTTCGGGCCGTGGGACCCGGCCTGGGACGACGGCTCAGCGTCGTCCGGGTTCACTTGGGCACAGGACATCTACACCGGCCTCACCGCAGCGGACCTGGGCGCGTTCCTCTACTTGTGGGGCGCGGACACGAGGTCCCTCACCGGCCCCAACACGGGACTGGTCTACGTCAAGGGCAATAGGGTCGCCACCTCCGGCCGGCTGTGGGCGTTCGCGAGCTACAGCCGCTTCGTCCGCCCGGGCGCGGTGCGCATCGCGACGACGACAACCGACGCGAGCCTCGAGGTGAGCGCCTTCCACAACAGCGACGGGTCGATCGCGGTAATCGTCCTGAACAGCGCCCACAGCCCCCAGGTGGCGACCTTCTCGCTGCGTGGGCTCACCGGAGCGCAAGTCACGCCCTTCCTGACCGACGCATCCCACGGCCTCTCCCCCCAGGCCCCGCTCCCGCTGAGGAACAGCGCCTTCACCGCCACCCTGCCGCCGCGGTCGCTGGTCAGCTACGACGTCGGGTCGTGAGCGTCTCTGCTTGGGCCGCTCTAGCCGGGCAGGCTCAGGGTGCGGTCCTGTTTACGCCAAGGCCGGCGGCGGCGAGCAGTCGGGGGATAAGCCGCACCGCGTCCCGGTCGAGGTCGCGCACCGGCTGGGAGAGTTCCTCCCAATCGATGAGGTCGGTCGGCTCTCCCGGCTCGGGCAGCAGGTTCGGGTCGAGGGCCCGTCCAGCGGCGAGGCGTTCGGCGACGAAGCGGCGGTGCTCGGCTTGCGCCAGGCGCTCGACCTCCTCTTCAGTGAGCTCGAGCGGGTGGGCCGCCGGCTCGCTCGCCGGCACGACCTCGTAGCCGAGCTGGGCGAGCTTGGGCACGATGTCGGCGACTTGTGCGCGGTTCGAGGCGCGCAGCGCCTCGGGAAGTTCGTCCCAGTCCTGTAGCGATGGCGACTGTTCTTCTCCATCAGCGGGCACGCCCCCCGCGCCGGCACGGCGCCGGCGGAGGTAATCCTCGTGCACGAGGCGCGCGAGCCGCCCGACAGTCTCGGCGGGGAGCGCGGCCGGGCCGCTCTCGCCAGCCGTCACGGCACGCTCACCGGGTGCTCGCTCGAAGAGGAGGCAGGTGCCCCGGCCGCCTCCCCGCCCTCGGGACGGACAACGCGAAAACCGTGGTAGGCGAGCACGAGAGGCATCCGCCGCACTGCTTCATATGTCCGCTCCTGGTTGAGCGAGTCCAGCTGCTCGAAGGGGACAAGCGCGGGGTTCAGACGTTGCCTGTCGTCCCTCGCCGGCCCGTACCGCCAGCCCTGGGCCTCGCGGTAGCGGGCCCATCGCTCGTGCTCAAGAGGACCAAGCCGCCGCACCTCCTCCTCGCTCAGCACGATCGGCGGTAGCCAGTCCACCGCGCGGACCAGGGCGAAGCCACCTCGCGAGAGCACCTGGTGCATACCGGCCGCCTGCTCACGGTTGGACTGACGCCGCTCCTCGGGCAGGTCCTTCCAGGCGACCGCGGAGGGGTTCTCCTGCACCGTTGTGCCGCGGGCTCGCTCGCCGGCGAGGTAGCCCGCATGGAAGGCCTGAGCGAGGACGTCGATGTCGCCCGCCAAGAGAGCCCTCGGGTCGCAGACGAGGTCAAGGAGCCCGACGCCGCGGACGTTCGCCGTCGCCTCGCTGCTGCCGAGCGCCATCACCGCCTGGCTCGAGTCCGCCAGCCACAACGAACAAGCGACGATGCTCACTGCCGGGTCGTAGGCACGCCGCAGGCGCAAGGTCGCCCGCATACCGTCGTCGTCGTCGTCCAGGCAGACGAAGGCCAGCCCCGGGAGCAGCTCGGCGGTGGGGAGCTGAGAGACCGCCGCGTAGTCATTGGCAATATCGACGTCGACGGCGTCGAGGTCGCAGGACTGCGACAGGTGCGGGTAGCGCAGGAGCAGGCGTCGTGCAACGGTCGTCGCGTCGGGGGCGACGAGCGCCAAACGCATCGGCGCGACGGCCTCCGCCTCAAGGCAACGTCGGCGGGCTGCCTCGACAACGACGCTCGTCGCCATCCGGCCCGCGCCGACGACAACGACTTGGGGTGGCCGGCCTGCCGTATCGGAGTACGCCCCCGGGTAGGCGTCCAGCAGGATGCGCGGGCCCGCCTGGAAGACGTTGAAAAGCTCGAACTCCGGCAGCGACGTGCCTACTTGGCCGCCCTCCAGCAAGCCGCACATGTCCTCGTCGTCGAAGTGCACCAGGCACCGGGGGGCACGCGGCCCGCTCCCGGCAAGCCCTCGGGCGGCACGGGCGACGCGCGCGTTCACTGCGTCGTTGCCGCAGCACACGACGATCGTGCTCGCTCTCGCCACCCTCGCTGCGCGCAACGAGCTCTCCGCCGCCGCATCGCCCTCGATCACGAACATGCCGCGGTCACGGTGCTCGCTCACCTGGCCAGGCGTCGGCCGCAGCTCGACCGAGATGACCTCGGCGTCCCCGGAGCGGAAGCCGTGGGCGACGCGCGTCCCGCAGCTACCAAGGCCGCAAACGACTACGTGGCCCTTAGCGACCTGGCGGATCCGAAACCGTACCAACCGGTCAGCGAAGAGCGCGCCAAGGGCACGATAGGCGGCGTACAGGGTCGTCCCGAGGGCGGCCCATCGCGCGATCTCGAGGCTCAGCGGGTAAGGGGGCGAGCCATTAGTGCTGCCCTTGAACAGCTGCAGTGTGAAGTACAGCCGGTCCGACCACGGCAGCGGGGAGCAAACGAGGTGCTCGGCGGCAAGCACCTGCGCAGCGTTATCGCGCGGGCAGAGACCGCCAACTGCGAGCACGCCAATGCGCCCGTACCCGATGAGCCCAAGGCAGAGCACGGCGCCCGCACCAAGGATGAGCGGGATCCACCGGTGCTCCCATAGGGACTTGCGAAAGCGCACCGAGAGCGGGGGCTCGACCACGTCATTCTCTCCCGGTCACTCACGCCCCGATCAGGCGGGCTCCATGCCGAAGCGAGCCATGAGGGCCCGCTCCTCGTCGGTGCTCGGCGGCTCGGCGCGGTTCCAAAGCTCGTCGAGCCCGGCGAAATAGGCGTCCATCGCAGGGGCGTGGATGACGAGCAGCCGCGCCTCGGCCTCGCCGGAATTTCCGAAGGTGTGGGCCGTCCCGCGGGGGACCAGGACGAACTGCTCCGTTCCCAAGATGAGCTCCTCCCCCTCGACCACCAACGTCACCTCCCCGTCGAGCACGAAATAAGCCTCCGAGCAGTTCGTATGCCGGTGCGGGGGCGGGCGCCGCCCGCCTGGCGGCAAGGTCCGCTCCATGAGCGACAGGTCGGGGCCGCCCTGGTCGGCGACGGCCTTGAACCACATCACGCTCCCGCGGGCTCGGTACGTGCGCGACCCTTGGCCTCGCCCGAGAACCTGCGGCCGCTGAAGAGACTTGCCATGAGGAGCGGGCCCGGTCACTGGGTCAGGTCTCCTTTTCGTCTGTCGCCGAGTTGGGCGCCCTCAACCGTTGTTACCACATTTTTGCTGTGCAGCCTGGAACGTGGGCGAGTTGGGGCTCATGCCGGAGGTTATCTTTTCCGCGATGCGGCCACCGGAGAGGAACTGCGGGTCGGGGAAGTCGGGGACGCCGTTTTTGCGCATGCAGGCGGCGAACGCGAGCGCGCTTGCTTGGGCCTGTGCCTCCTGCTGCGCCGTGGGGTGCCCAAAGGGCATGTACTTCTGGCACGCGTTTTGTGCCGCCGAGAACTGGGAGCTGTTGGGGTTGAGGTCGCTGTTGGGGCCGCCGCCGGAGATCTCGATCCCCCCACCGGCGCTCGGGTCGGGGAAGTCGGCGATGCCGTGCGCGCGCATGCACTGGGCAAACTTGAGCGCTTGCTCGTAGTGCTTGGCCTCATCGGCGGGGTTGATGGGCGTCGTGCCCGCGGCGTCGGCGCCGGCAACAGTGGTGCTCGTCGTCTTGCCGATGCTGGCCACCGAAGACGGTGACGCCCCTCCTCCGCAGGCGGCGATCAGCAGGCTGAAGCCGGCGAGGGCGAGGGTGAGAGCTGTCACCACCCACCCCCACCGCAGGTGAGGCCGTGCACGTAACGGGCCCTGTTCCATGGCCTAAGTTTTAGGCGGGCTGGGGTAACGCGGGGATAACACGGCACAATGTTGAGCGTGCATGTCGAGCAAGGCGAGTTCGAACAGCTCGTCGCTGACGCTCTCGACAGCATCCCCGAGGAGCTAGGCAGGTTCATGGACAACGTCGCGGTCGTTGTCGAGGACTGGCCGGCTCCTGGGCAACTTGCCGGCGTGCGGGGCACCCTGCTCGGTCTTTACCAGGGGGTCGACCTTACGCGGCGGTCGCCCCTCTCCTACGCCGGGGTGATGCCCGACCGGGTCACCATATTCCGGGGCCCGATCAGCCGCCTGGCCACCACCGAGGCCGACCTGAGGGACCTCGTTCGCAGGACGGTGGTCCACGAGGTGGCGCACCACTTTGGCATCTCGGACGCCCGGCTGCAGCAGCTCGGCTACGCCTGAGACCAAGAGCTCGGCACCCGGGGCTTCACGACCTCGAACAGCTCTTGAGAGCTGGTGGTACCCTGGCAGGGAGGCGATGGAGCTCGCCAGGCTGCCCCGTTCTCGCGGATCTGAGCGGGGACGATGGCTCCTACCGATGACCTGGTCAGCGCTGAGGCGCAGGTAGGAGGTAGCCATGGAGAGCGAACTAGAGGAGCTGGCGGGGGCTGCAGCTAACCTGGCGGCGGCGGCTGGGGACCGCGGGGAGATCGCAATGCGAGCCGACCGGTTGGCCGAGCGCCTAGCGCGGGGGCGCTTCAACATCTCGGTCCTGGGCGAGTTCAAACGGGGCAAGTCCACCCTCGTGAACGCTCTTCTCGGTGCAGAGCTCATGCCGACCGGCGTCCTCCCTCTCACAGCCGCCGCCACCGAGGTCTCCTTCGGGGAGCGAGGGGCGACCGTCGTGCACCTGGACGGGACCAGGGAAGAGATCGGGCTGGACGAGCTGGCGGACTACGTCACCGAACCCCGCAACCCCGGCAATGAACGCCGGGTAGCCCGGGTAGAGGCTCGGGTGCCCGTCGAGCTGCTGCGGGCCGGGGTGGTGCTGGTAGACACGCCCGGCATCGGCTCGGTGTTCCGCCACGACGAAGCGGCGGCGCGCGCCCTGCTCGAGGCTGATGGGGCGATATTGGTCCTCTCGGCAGACGCGCCCTTGTCAGAAGAGGAGCGCGAGCTCCTCTCCGCCCTCTCAGAGCGCCGGGCGCCGACGTTCTTCGTCCTCAACCGGGTCGACCACCTGAGCCCTACCGAGCGCGACGAAGTTGCCCGCTTTGTGAGCGGGGCGGTGGCGGCAGAACTGGGACGAAAAGAGCGGCTCTGGTGCCTCAGTGCTCGCGCTGCTTTAGGCGCCCGCCTGTCCGGCCGAGCGCCCGATGAGGACGAAGCCAACGACTTTGCCGCCTTCTACGAGGAGTTCTCCCGCTTCATTGCCGAGGGCTTGGTCGAGGCTCGGGCCCAGACCGCGCGCGCCGAGCTTGCTCGCCTCGCCTATGAGCTCGACGGCTCTTTGGCGATCGAGGCCGCCAGCGCCGAGCTCGACACAAGCTCGCTTGCAGGAAGAGTTGCCAGGTTGCGGGCCGCCGCGAGCGAGCAACGCCAGGCTTTCGAGGACGAACGCACCTTGTTGCGACGCGACGTTGCCGCCCTGGCACATGGGGTCGAAGAAGCGCTCGCCGACTTCGCTGCTCGTGAACCTCGTAAGTACGACCAGCAGTTGCTCGACGTAGCGCGGTCCGCCCCGATCGGCCAGCTAGAGGATGTTTTGCGCCACACTGTCGAAACAGCCGTCCGGGAGGGCTTTGAGAGCTTCCGCCAGGCCGGAGCGAGCCAAGCCGAGGAGTCCTGGAGAAGCCTCGCCGGGCACTTCAGGGAGCGGGCCCAGGAGCGGGTGAACGCCGTACGGGCCGCGGCGGCGGACATTTTTGAAGTCGAGCTGCCGCAACTTGCCCTGCCGCGGGTGGCCGAGGAGCGGGAGCGGTACTTCTACCTGTTCCTCCACGTCGGGAGCTCAACCGAGAGCGTTGACCGAGCCCTCAGGCGCTTGTTGCCCCCCGCTGTCGCCAGGCACCGCCTGCTCCGCCGGGCGCGGCACGAGCTCGCCTCCGAGTTCGACAAGCACGCCGGTCGGGCGCGCTGGGACCTCACCCAACGTCTCGACGCCGTGCGCCGGCGCTTCGAGGTGGCCCTGGCCGCAGAGCTGGACCGCTCTGTCGAGACCATCGTGGAGGCCACTAGGCGCGCCGAGGGCTCCCGTTCGCTCGCCGAGCTCGAGCGCCAGGCGCTCCAGGAAGCCAACGACACTGCTCGCCGGGCAGCGCAGGCTGCGCTCGCCCTCGCGTCAGAGCAGTGAGCAACGTCGGGGGGGGTGGTGGTGGGTGACAAGCGATTCCGTTCAGGGACCTGGCCGGGCGCTCCCCCCTGTGTCGGCGCTCGCCAAGATCACCGTCCTGCTCCGCCATTTCGACGACGAACTGGCGCGCCTCAAAAATGAGGCCTCCCCGGGGCGGCTCATGTCCATCGCCGCCGAGGACCCAGGCGTCAACGCCGTCCTCGGCGCTCTGGAGAGGGCCCTGGCAGATGCCGTCCATGCCTTCGACCTCCAACCCGAGCTAATGGACCCGCGCCAGCGCCTTCGTGGCCCGCTCCAGATCCTCTGGGCGGACCTGGTCGAAATGTCGCCCGAGAGCTTGCGCAAGCAATGGGGGGCCCAAGAGATACCCGAGATCTGGCCGCAACTGCACCAGCACCTCCTTTTGGCGATCGAGCGAGCCATCGGGGACCTGACAGGCCAAGGTGCTCCTCAGCCCCGGCGCTGAACCAGGGCCACCGGCCCGCTCTTGGCATCTTGGGCGCTTTCGACCGGCGCCACGCCCTTACTGCGCGGCGATGAAGTACGCCACCACTACTGCCACGAGGATATAGAGCAGGTACCAGTTGATGTCGCCTGACTGGAGCGGTTGGAGCAGGCGGGCCAGGCGCCGGAAGAACCAGACCACGGGAGCGTAGAGGTACTTTTCGAACAGCGGCAGGACTTGCATCCGGTAATGGACCGGGCCGGACAGCCCGGCGGGGTCTTCAGAAGCTCGGTCGATATGGACCGTCGGGCTGTAAAAACGCTCGAATATCACCCTCACGGGGTTGGCGAAGGTCGTCGCCGTGTACTGCATACGAGGCTTGAACTCAACGATCCCGCCGTCCCAAACAGGGACGCTGCGGCTCGCGCCACGGGGTCGTGCCGCCAAATAGATGAGCAGCGGCACCGCGCTCACGCCGACCATGAAGGCGGCCAAGTAGGTGGGCGAGAAGGCCGAGAAATCCGTGTGGGCAGGAAGGACGGTGAGGTCCGGCGCCAGCAGGTCTGGGCGCAGCTCCACGCCAGTCACGCTCCGAGCGACGCGGTCGAGCGCGACGAGGACAGCAGGAGCCCCAACTGCCAGCGCCGCGCAAGCCGCCGCCAGCAACCCTGGGCCGAGCAAGGGCTGGCCTTTCTCCGAGGCGTGGGCGGCCTGGCGCGTGCGTGGCATCCCCAAGAAGGCGACCCCGAAGGCCCGAGCAAAGGCCATCACGGCGAGGCCCGCCGTCAGCCCCAGCACGGCCGCCGCCAGGACTATCAGCACGCCGGGCACATGGGCGGGTATCCGGAAGCCTTGGAAGAGGCCTTGGAACACCAGCCACTCGCTTACAAAGCCGTTGAGCGGTGGCAGAGCGGCGATGCCGAGCACCCCGACAAGGGATATGACGGTTGTCGCGGGCATGGTGCGCACCAGCCCGCCCAACTGGTCGAGGTCACGCGTGCCTGCCCCGTGCTCCAAGGCCCCTGTCTCGAGGAAAAGCAGCGTCTTGTACGCGCCGTGGTTGACCACGTGGTAAAGCGCCACGAGGAGCAGGAAGGCGCCCAACGGTCCTTGCCCATAGCTGGCGAAGGTCATGCCCGCGCCCAGGGCGGCGACGATCACCCCGACGTTCTCGACCGTCGAGTAGGCGAGGAACCGCTTCAGGTCCCGTTCCATCATGGCGTAGAGGATCCCGACCAGAGCCGAAAGCGCCCCGACGCTCATCGTCAGCAGGCCCCACCACGGCGCCTGGCGACCGAGCAGTTGGAAGCCGAACAACGCCACCCCGTACACGCCCAACTTGACAACGAGGCCGGACAGGAACGCCGAGCCATCTGCTGGGGCGACAGGGTGAGCGACCGGTAGCCAGATGTGGAAGGGCACGAGGCCGGCTTTGAAGCCGAAGCCGGCGAGGGCGAGCACGAAAGCGGCGCTCCGCCAGGCGAGAGGGACGGCCCCTGCGCGGGCGGCGATGGTTGCCAGGTCGAGGCTGTGGCACTGGGTGGCCATGAGCACGAAGGCGACGACCACGAGCGCGAACCCAACTTCCCCCAGGGCTAGGAACAAGAAGCACCCTCTGGCAGCTCCTTGTTGGCTGCGATGGCGCAGCACCAGCAGCGCCGAGGCGAGCGTCATCGACTCCCAGGCGACGAGGAAGGTCGTGACGTTGCCTGCCACCAGGACCGCGAGGGCGGCGAGAAGGGCGGCGTTGTACGCGGACAGGTAGATCGCCGTACCGTTCCCCGGCCTGTGGTACCGCGGGCTGAACATGCCGGTCGCCAAGGCAACGAGCCCGAGGAGGACGATGAACGCCGACGCCAACGGCGCCGCCCGGAGCACCAGGCCCCCGACGGGGCCACTGCTGGTGGCGAGAGCCCCCGTCGCCCTCCCCCCCAAGGCGAGGAGGACGCCGCCAACGAGGGCTGCCAACCCTCCGGCCGCAGACACCCAACCTGCGAGGGTGGCGTTCAGGCGCTTGGAGGCGCCCAGAGCCACAAGTGCGGCGGCCGCCCAGCACGTGGCCGCAGACCACAGCCAGCCCGCGATCACAGGGGTGCTCCCTCACAGAAGCTGAGGCCGCCCACCTTGGCCGACAGCCGCCCCACCGCCACGAGCAGCCCCTGGAGGAGGGCGAGCGGGCTCGGCGGGCAGCCTGGGACCCAGACGTCGACTGGGAGCACCCTGTCGAGGCGGCCGTGGACGAGCGCGTCCTGCGCGTAGACGCCACCAAGCGGGCAGGCGCCGACCGCGACCACCACCTTCGGCTCGGGCATGGCGTCGTACGTCTTTTGGAGCGCGATGTCCATGGCGCGCGCAGCCGGCCCCGTAACGAGGAGCAAATCGGCGTGACGAGGCGCCGGGGTGAAGAAAAAGCCGAGGCGGTGGAGGTCGTAGTGGGGAGCGAGAAGGAGACGGATCTCCGACTCGCACACGGCGCACGACCCGGTGTCAACCGTGCGGATGTGCAAGCTGCGCCCGAACATGGCGCCCGCCTCCTTCAGCCGGGCCGCCGCCGCCTCCTCGCCAGTGGCACCCACGTCGCCCAGCGGGCTGGCTGGGGTCACAGCAGATCCCCTTTCAACGGCACGCGCTTGACCAAGTGCTCCCGGCTCGTAGCCGCCAGCTCGAAGACACCGCTCGGGCGAGCCGCCTGCCCAGCAGCTTCCAGGCACCGGCCACACCCCGAGCAAGCGCCCACGTCGAGCACGAGATGGGTGCCTTCGCGCGCCAGTGCGTTGCTCGGGCAGAGAGCCACCAGCTGGTCGGCGAGCGCGGCTGTGAGGTGCCCGGGGACGAACACCGGCGGGGAGGGCAACTTGGCCGCCCAAGGGTCGACGACCGCCGGGTAGCGGGTGGTGACCACGCCCCTTCGCAGACCGCGCAGGAACCACAGTGCCATCAGCGCGCAATCCCGGCCACGGTCAGCCAGAAGCTGGCTTCGATTATCGGGATGTCGGTGAACACGTTGCGCGACCGGGCCGCGTCGTCAAAGGCACGCCAATTGCGTGCCGAGCCGGGCCTAAGGCGCGCCCGTTCCACGCGGCCATCGCCGCCCAAGGAGAGCCAGGCGAGCGACTCGCCGCGCGGGGACTCGCTCCACCCGAGGGCTGCACCCGCTCTCGTGCTCGAACGGCGCCCCAGCTGGGACGCTGAGCCGGCCGAAGAGCTAGTCGAGCGATTGGGAGGAGAACCTGTGGTGAGGGTAGTGACCAGGCGGGCGGACGCCTCGGCTTCATCCGCCATGACCTCCATCCGGGCCAAAGCATCCCCCTTCTGCCTGACGGCGACTCGCGTCGCGACGTCCCCAAAGAGGCTGAAGGGGTGGTCCCTCCTGGTGTCGAGATCGCGCCCCGAGGCGCGGGCTACCGGCCCTACCAGGCCGAGCCGTCGGGCGTCTGGAGGGCTCACGACCCCGCACGCCTCGAGGCGGTCCATGAACGAGTTCGTCGACCAGAGCGACTCGATCGCCCTCCGCAATTGATCGTACGCGGGCGGCAGAAGCCGCGCCACGGCGCCTTGGTCGAGCGGGCGCCCGAGCCCTCCGAAGGAGACAGCACCGAAGAGGTACCGATGACCGAAGCCAGCCAGGTTGAGCCTGAGCAGCTCCTCCAACGCCATCTCGGCCTGGGCCTGCCCGACGGACAGCCCCGTCGCCTGACAGAGCGCGGCTACTGCGGCCGCATGGTTGTAGAGGCGCTCCAGTTCCAAAGCGACAGCGCGCGCCACCTCGACGGGCTCTGGGAGCTCGAGCTCAGAGAGGGCCTCGGCGGCGCGGCAAAAAGCCCACGCGTTAGCAACCGCTGAGAGCCCTTCGGTGCGCTCGACGACGAACAGCGCCTGTTCGACGCTGAGCCCCTGGAGGCGCCGCTCCACCGCGCGGTGCTTGTGCCACTGGAGCAAGTAAAGGTCGATCACTTCCTCTCCGGAGGTCACGAGGCCCATGTAGAGCGATTCCTGAGCCACCGCGCGAACCGGCCCGTAGGGGAACTCGAACGCCTCGCCCGTGACGTAGTGGGCAGCGTGAGGCGTCCTGGCTTCCCGGGGCGGCGGAGCGCCCAGACGGGGGAAATCGGCGCCTGCGTGGGGCGGCACGACGAGCCGGTCGAGCAGCTTCGGTGCCGCCGGGCGCACGCCGAACTGCTCGTAGATCTCGCACTCCTCGACAAAGGCGGCCGGGTCGACATCGGACAACGAGGGGTACTCGGGGCCCTCTACGGCCCACTCGACGACCAGGTACTCACGCGCCGAGTCGAGGGCGTAGACGAGGCGAAGGACGAGGGCACCCTCTTCGACAGCACCGAAGAAGTCCGCCAGGCGTGAGCCCTCTCTCGTCCCCATCTCCTGGACGACAGCCTGGACTGCGGCGGCGGGGACCCGGGTTGTGCGCACCCCCGGGCAAAGGAGCTGCCCATCCCGCGCCACCAGGTCGCTCATCTCGCCAGAGCCGCTCACAGCACCGCCTTCACCGAGTGCATCAAGAGCTCGTTCAGGCCTCCCGGCACCCACACGCCCAGCACGGCGAGGGCGCCCAAGCCTGCGACCAAGGGCAAGGAGGCGGCCAAGCGCTCCGAACGCTTGCGGTAAGGCACCACAGTCCCAGCGGGAGGGCTGTCGCCAGAAACCATCGGGATGGTGGTCGCGATGAGGGACACGAAGCCGATCACCAAAAGCAGGACAAGGAAGCCGGCGAGCACCGGCCCGGTGACCGCCGAGCCCGCGAACCCGGCCCGGACGATGGTCAGCTCGCTCAGGAAAACCCCAAAGGGCGGGCTCCCGGCAACGGCGATGGAGGCTAGGAGCAGGACCGCGCCGGCGAGCGGGACTGCACCGAGCATGCCGCGCACCCTGGAGGACTCTCGTGTGCGGTACCCGAGGACGATGTGCCCCGACGACAAGAAGAGCACGGCCTTGCCGATGGCGTGCGCGAGGACCTGGAGCAACGCACCGTAAATGCCGAGAGCCCCACCGAAACCGAGGGCGACCGAGATAACCCCCATGTGCTCGACAGAGGAGTACGCGAAAAGCCGTTTGTAGTTGCCCCCACGCACGAGGAACATCACCCCGATAAAGACCGTCAGGAAACCGAAGAACAAAAGCACGGTCCCTGGGTAAGCGGCGCCGAGGGTGGCCCGGGCGATCGCCTGGAAGCGGATGATGGCGTACATACCGGTGTTGAGCAGGCCGGCAGACAGCATCGCGCTCACGGGGCTGGGGGCTTCGGAATGGGCGTCTGGGAGCCAGGTGTGCATCGGCACCAAACCAACTTTGGTGCCGTAGCCGACGACGGCCAGCAAGAAGGCCAGCCGCATGCTCGCCGGCGTCAGCGAGGCGCCATGGGCGAAGAGGTAGGCCCAAGTGAGCCGCTGGTCGGAGCTGAGGTGAAGAGCGCTCGCGGAGTAGAAGAGGAACAGGGTGGCAACGAGCGCGATCGTGACCCCGAACGAGCTGATGATCACGTACTTCCAGGCTGCCTCGAGCGAGCGCTTCTTGGCCTCGAGGCCGACGAGCACGACGCTGGCGAGCGTGCTCGCCTCTACCAGGATCCAAAGAAGGCCGAGGTTCCCCGTCAGGAAGACAGCGAGCATGGCGGAGGCGAAGACGGAAAAGAAGACGAAATATAGCCGCACTTGGAACCGGCTCAGCGTGCCGCGCTCTTCCTCCACCGAGAGGTAGGCCGCCGAGCCAAGGCTTGCCAAAAGCACGACGAGCGATACCACGACGGCGAAGAAAGCGCTCAGGGCGTCGACGTAGACGAACCCGCTCCAGGCCTGGAAATGCCCAACCTCAGCCGCCCGCACGGCCAGCACGACGGCGCATGAGAAAGACGCCGCTCCCGCGAGGGACATGACAAGCCCGGCCACCCCGGCCCGAGCCCCGCTGGCCGCCGCGAGCGCACCCCCAAGAGGGAGGAGCGTGACCAGGAGGACGAGCGCAGTCACCCGCGAAGCTCCCTCAGCTCGGAGGCCGTCGCCTCGGCAAGGCGCCGTGTGATCCCAGAAACGAAGACGATCATGATCAGTACGGCAGCAACGAGGTCCAAGAAGATCCCTGCCTCCACGATGAAGGGGAACGTAGACACGAGCGTGATGGCCCCCAAGAAGACGCCGTTTTCTGTGATCAGCCAACCGATCAGCTGTGCCACGATGTGGCGGCGGACCACCATGGCGAGCGCGCCGAGAAGGACGAGCGCCGTCGATAGCGGTACAGCCGAAAGGGCTACTACCCCGTGAGGCAGGTCCTCGGGGAGCACCACCAAGAAGGCGAAGCCCGTCAAGAGGGCACCCACGATGAGGGAGGTCGACAAGCCGGTGGAGAGGGCGACATCGCGTTTTAGGTCGAGGCGCTGCAAAAGGAGCCGCCTGGTGGCAACCGGGATGGAAATGCCCTTGACCGCGGCCGTTATGAACGCCAGCGCCCAAAGTTCGCCGCTGTGGAAGTGGAAAGCGACCACCCCGCAGGCGAACGAGAGCACCAAGGACTGGAACGCGTAATAAACGACATAGCGGTTGAAGAGCTTCGAGCCGAGGCAGGCGAACGCCGCCATGAGCATGAGCACCGAGCACAACGTGAGCAGGGTCCCCGCCAAGGAGGAGGCCCTCAGGCTCTCGACACCAGGGGGAGCGCCCGCCGCCAAGAGCAACGGCATTGTCACACGTTCACGACGTAAGACGTCACGACGCCAATAAGAGCGATCAGGAAGGCAGAACCTACGAACTCAGCGATCCGAAAGAACCGCAACTTTGCAAAAGAAGTGTCGATGACGACGATGGCGAGGCCGCAGATCGCAAGTTTGCCCAGCAGGACCGGCACGGCCAGCAGCCCGCCCAGCAAGCTGTGGGCACTACCGCCGAGGCCCCAAGGCAGCACGAACACGTTCATGAATATGGAGGACATCAAGAACAACTTCATCCATGAGCCCCAACGCATGAGCGCGTACAGCCGCCCCGAGTACTCGAGGGCGCGGCCCTCCTCGATCATGGAAATCTCTATGCTCCCACTTGGGTTTTCGATCGGTATCCTCCCGTTCTCGACGAGCACGATCATGAAAAAGGCGAGCGTGCCCAAAAGATGGGCGGGGAGCACAAGGGCATAGGGCGACGAGCGGACGGCGTGGTTCATGAGATAGGGGTTGTCAGATGCCGACAGGGCCCCGACGGTGAAAAAGACCAATATCAACGCCGGCTCGACCAAGCTCCCGACCCAGGTCGCCCGGCTCGCTCCGAGATCCCCATTGGGGCTCGCCGTGTCCATGGCCGCCAGCGCTGAGGCAAAGGCCGCCATGGTGAGGACGAAGGCACCGCCGATGAGGTCGGCGAGGAAGGCGAGCGGGAGGGGGACGCTCGTGATGATGGGGACGATGGCTGACACGGTCAGGTAGCAGGCGAACACGACGAAGGGGGCGCCACGGAACACCCAGGAGGCCTGGTCGCTGATCGCGGACCCCTTACGGAACAGCTTTGCGAGGTCCCGGTAGGGCTGGAGGACGCTCGGCCCCCGCTTGGACGCCACGACCGCCTCCGCTCTGGTGAGGGCCCCCGCGTAGAGGGGGGAAAAGACGATCACGACCGCGCTCTGGAGCACCTGGAGCAGGTAGGGCACCGGCCTCAGGCTCCTCGTGGAGGACGAGGACCGGGCCTAAGCAACCCCTCACGATGGCTAGGTTGTGCCCGTTGGTGGCGGCTCATGAGCAAAATTTGGCTCCTTCCTCGACGTCGCTAGTGAACTTGTCGGGTCAGAAGCCATCATCCATGCCTGGGGGCATGGCAGCGCGCGGGCCTCATCGCGTGAGGAGCTTTCCTAGCATGCTCCCCTGCCCTGGTCAAGCGGCCGGGCGCCCCCCGCACGGGAGCCGAACGACGAAGTGGCCTGCCGCCGCCCGGGCGGTGCCGCTAAACTGGCTGCGGCCGGATGAGGTCCCGGCGGCCCACCCGGCACCGGGCCTGGGCCAAACCACCTGCAAGGGTTGATGGCCTCTACGCGATATAGCTCGTGCGCGTAGAGGAGACACCGACAAGTGCTATTGGCCCCCGCGGCGGTACAAGCGCTCCAAGTAGCCGTTGTGCTCCTGTTGTCCCCGGTCCTGAGCGGCGCCATCGCCCGCGGGGAAGCCCGCCTGCAGGGTAGGCGAGGCCCGCGGGTGCTCCAGCCCTACTACGACATCATCAAGCTCTTCGGCAAGGAGACCCTCGCGCCCGAGGGCGCAAGCTGGTTCTTCCTCGCTGCCCCGGTCGTTGCTTTCACTTCTTTCCTCATGGTCCCGCTCCTCATCCCCGTCCTCACCAACTTCCCCCTCCCGCTCGGGTACATGGGCGACATTTTGGGCGGCGGGCTCATCCTCGCCCTGGGCGGGTTCTCTGTCGCCTTGGCGGCGGCTGACACCAGGAGCCCCTACGCCCAGCTCGGCAGCAGCCGGGCGACGACCTTCGGCGCCTTGATCGAACCTTCGGTGCTCTTCGTCGTCTTCGCCGTGGCCCTCATCACCACGACGGACCTGCCCTACGCGATGGCCGGCGTGGACCGCTCCTCGTTGGCCCAGGCCATCCGCCCGGCACACTTGTTCGCGGCCGTCGCCTTCTTCTTGGTCGTGCTGTCCGACACAGGGCGGATCCCCGTCGAGACGCACACGAGCACCCTGGAGCTCGGGATGATCGACGAGGCCCGCACGTTCGAGCACTCTGGGCCGGCGCTCGCCCTCCTCAAGTGGGGCTCTGCGGTCAAGCAGATGGTCCTCTACGTCATCCTGGCGGACGTGTTCGCAGCTCCTTGGGGGCTGGCCGGTTCGCGCCAGCTAGGCCCGGTGCTGCTTGCGGTCCCCATCTTGCTCGGCAAGGCCCTTGGGGTCGGGGCGATCTTCGCCGTCGTCGACAACTCGTTCTCCAAGCTCCGCCTCTACAAGATCACCGAGTTCATGACCGGGGCCTTCGCCCTGTCGGCGGTCGCTGTCCTCGTGCTTTACCTAGGGGGCGGCTAATGCTCAGGTACCTCGTCGCTGCCGTCCCCACCCCGCCCTCGACCTTTGCCGGGGTGACCGAGGCGTTGGCCGTCCTCGTCCTGCTCTTGGTCTTCGTCATGCTGCGCGAAGCCCTGCTGCGCTCCCAGGTCCGGCTCTACGCGCTCCAGTCGCTCGCCGTTTCAGCCTTGGCGGGCGTGCTGGCGGCGAGCCAGCACGCTGCCGAGCTGTATGTACTGGCTGGGCTTTCGTTCGTCCTCAAGGTCGTCGTCGTCCCAGCGGTGGTGCTCCACCTCCTCGGCGAGGCAGAAGTCGACCTGGCGGGCAGCCACCGCTTCGGGGTGGCGACCATGGTGCTCGTCGGGGTCGTTGCGTCGGTATTCGGCTTCCTGGCCATCGGCGACGTGCACCTCAACCCGGCGGGGCCGGGAGGGCTGCCGGTGCCGGCCTTGAGCGCCGCCACGGCGACAGTCCTGGTGTCTTTCGTCCTCGTCATGTTCAGGGCCGATGTCGTCTCCCAGGTGGTCGGTTTCTTCTCGATGGAAAACGGCGTCTCCGTCGCCAGCCTTGTCTTGGCGGCCCGGATGCCCCTCATCCTCGAGGTCAGCTTCCTCTTCGACCTCCTCGTAGCGGCGCTCGCTTTCGGCGTGATCATGCGCGCCCACCACCGGCGCGCGGCTTCCCTTTCCACCGAGACACTGGACCAGCTCCGTGGCTGAGCGACCGCACCGGGGCCGGCGATGAGCACCGTCCTACTTGCCATCATGGTGGTGCCCTTAGCTGGCGCCATTACCGCCTGGCTCCTGCCTTCGCGGGCGGGGGCCGTCGCCACGGTCGCCAGCGGGACGGCCACCTTCGGCCTGTGCCTGGCGCTTGTCCCGGCCGTGGCAGCAGACGGGGGCACGAGCGCAGTGGCCGCCCTTGGGGGCTGGTTGAGAGCCGACTCGCTGTCGATGGTCTTCCTGATCGCCACGGCGTTCTTGTACGCGCTCACGGCTGTCTTCGCAGTGGGCTACGTCGCCGCCGACCCCAGCGCCACCCGCCTCTACAGCCGCCGGCTCTATGCGGGCCTCAACCTGTTCGCTTGGGCGATGGCCATGGCGCCGGTCGTCAACAACCTCGGGCTGCTCTGGGTCGCCATCGAAGTGACCACGGTGGTGAGCGCCCTCCTCGTGGCCATGGAAGGCACCGACGCCGCCATCGAGGCCGCCTGGAAGTACATCCTCCTCGCCTCCCTCGGGCTCGGCCTCTCGCTGCTGGCGACCGCCGTCATCTACCACGCAGGCAGCTATTCGCTCGGGCAGTCCTACGACCTGTCCTATTCCCAGCTCCTCGCCGCCTCCAGCAGGTTCCCCGCCGGGACGGTGCGCCTCGCCTACCTCCTGGCAGTGCTTGGGTTCGGGACCAAGGTGGGGCTCTTCCCCGTCCACACCTGGCTGCCCGACGCCCACTCGGAGGCACCGACGCCCGTTTCGGCACTGCTTTCGGGGTCCCTGCTCGCGACGTCGTTCTACGCCATCCTGCGCTACTACCAGGTCACCCAGCGCGTGGGCGCGGGAAGCTTCGCCCGCGATGTCCTTGCCGGCTTCGGTGTTGCGACGCTGCTGCTGGGCGCCCTCTACCTGGCCTCCCAGCGCGACCTGAAACGGCTGCTGGCGTACTCCTCCATCGAGCACATGGGCATCATCGCTATCGGCGTGAGCTTCGCGTCGCCCCTCGCCATCGCCGGGGCCCTCCTGCACGTACTGGCTCACGCGGCCGCCAAGGGGACCTCCTTCTTCGGCGCCGGGAGCGTTGTGCGCAAGCTGCGCACCAAGGACCTCGAGCGTGCCCGGGGCGCCGCCGGCCTCCTCCCATGGAGCGGGCCGATGTTGGTCGCCGGGATGCTCGGCCTCTCTGGCATGCCTCCCTTCGGGACGTTCCGCTCCGAGCTGTCCATTGTCGCCGGCGGCCTATCAGGAGGCCCCCAGGCGAACACGGCCGAAGAAGCAATCGCCGCCGTGCTGGTCGTGCTCGCAACAGCCGGCTTCCTGGGCCTCTCATGGCACCTGACCCGGGCCGTGCTCTCACCCGGCCCGACAAGCGAGGGCGAGCGGGGGGAGGCCAGCAAGATGATCGTCGTCGCCATGGCCCTTGGCCTCGCCGGCCTCGTCGTCCTCGGGGCCCACCCACCTGCCCAGCTCAGCCAGCTGTTCCAGGGTGCTGCAGGCGAGCTCGGGGTGAGGCGATGAAGCCGGCCGCTCGCCTGGCGCCCACGCCCCAGCCCGGGGAGCTCGAGGTGCCAAGGGGCGAGTTCGCCGCCGCCGTCGCCACCCGGATGGCCGGGGCCCGGTTCGCTGGCCTCTTCGGCTCGGCGCAGGGCGACGGGCCCGTGCTCCTCCGGGCAGCGGTATCACGCGACGGCGTGCTCGAGGTGATCAGTTGCTCGGTGCCGCCAGCGGGACAAGCCCGCCCGGCGAGCTACCCGGCGCTCACTCCCGCTGTCCCGTCAGCGAGTTGGTACGAGCGGGAAGTCGCCGACATGTTCGACCTCTACCCCGTGGGGCCTCTTCGCGTTGACCCGCTCGTCCTCCCCCGTAGCCCCCAGTTCCCGCCACCCCGGCCGGGGTCGGGCCCCCGGCACGCCGAGAGCCCTCGGGCGCCCGACGAGTCTGCCTTGCCGGCCCACGTGTCGGGCGAGGGTGTCTTTACGCTCCCCTACGGCCCCGTGCGCTCGGGCATCTTCGAGTCCGTCCAGTACCTGGTGGAGACCCCCGGCGAGGACATCCCCCACGTGCGCGCACGGGTCTACCACAAGCACCGTGGCATCGAGGTGCGCTTCGAAGGGATGGCACCCGCTGACGGGGCGCTGTTGGCCGAGCGGGTCGAGGGTGTCGCTTCGGTCGCTCATGCGCTCGCCTTCTGCCAAGCTTTGGAAGCCAAAGCCTCGGGCAAAGAGGTCCCGAGAGGGGCGCTCTTGGTGCGTGTCCTGCACGCCGAGCTGGAACGGGTCGCCAACCACCTCGACTCGGTGCTCCGCCACACCGAAGCAGCCGGCCAAGCCGTCGCCAACGCTCGCCTGGCCTGGCACAAAGAGCGCCTCCTGCGCCTGCGGGCCGCACTGTGCGGGCACCGCTTCGGCCGCGGCGTCGTGGTCCTGGGCGGCGTAGCAGGCCCGCCCGCTCTCTCGCCGCACCTGGCCGCCCGGGAGCTGGCCGGCATAGAAGCCGACGTGCGAGCCGACACGCGCCTTCTCATGGCCACCTCGTCGTTCATCGACCGCCTCCGAGGCACAGGCGTCATCACGGCTGAGGTGGCAGCTGAGCGCGGAGCGCTAGGGCCAGTGGCGCGGGCATCGGGCTCGGACGAGGACCTGCGCACCTACCGGCCCTATGCCGCTTATGGCCTCGTCCAGGTCCCCGAGCACCGTTACCGTGACGGCGGTGACGCTTTGTCCCGCCAGCTCGTGCGCCTGGAGGAGCTCTCGGGGTCGTTCCGGCTGTGCCTCCTTGTGCTCGAAGAGCTCGCCGAAGGGCCCGTGGAGGGGCCCTGGGCAGGAGATGTCGCGCCTGGTGAAGGCATTAGTTGGGGATGGGCAGAGGCGCCCCAAGGCGAACTGCTCTACATGGTGGAAGTCGAAGGCGGCCGTCTCCGACGGGTGAAACCACGATCGGCGTCGTTCCACAACCTGAGCCTTTTCCCCGAAGCCTTTGGCGGCGATATCTTCACCGACTTCGCCTTCATCGAGGCGAGCTTCGGCCTCTCGATCGCAGGAGCAGCCGGCTGATGCCCTGGGCAACCAGGGGCCTTCGCAACGGTGTGCTCACGACGCACTACCCCCGGAGCCCGGACGGCTACGGGGGCCCGTGGCGGGGCAGCGTGGCTGTCAGGGCAGCCCCGGGCGGGACGGGGTTGCCCGCAGAGCTCTGCCCGACGGGCGCTATCAGCTCCGGCCCTTCGGGGGCAGCCGAGCTCGACCGGGGCAAGTGCATCCTTTGCGGCCGCTGCGTGGCGGGCCGTCCCGATCTCTTTGCCTTCGCCTCCTCGCCCGAGGTTGCCAGCCTCTCCCGCGGTGGGCTCGTCGTGCCTCCCACCGAGGAAACTGAAGCCGCCGTGGCTGCCGCGCGTGCCGAGCTCGCCCAGCGGGCGGCGCGGCTGCGGCGGTCGGTCCATGTCCGCCACGTCGATGCCGGCTCGGACGGTTCGGAGGAGTGGGAGGTGGCCGCGCTCCTCGGGCCCGTCTACGACGTGCACCGGCTCGGGGTGTTCTTCACTGCCAGCCCGCGCCACGCCGACCTCCTCCTGGTGACCGGGGCCGGGTCGACAGGCATGGCGGGGCCGCTCCGGAGCACTTACGAAGCCATGCCTGACCCGCGCTTAGTCCTTGCCGTGGGCACCGACGCCGTGAGCGGGGGGATGATGAGCGCGAACTACGCCACAAGGGGAGGCATCGGCGAGGTCGTGCCGGTGGACGTTTGGGTCCCCGGCTCGCCCCCGAGCCCGTTCTCCATCCTGTACGGGATTCTCTTGGCCGTCGGGCTCCTGGTCGAGCGGGGGCCCTCGTGAGACAGCTCTGCTTACTGGTGGCGCTGGCACTGATGGCCGCCGGCGCGGCTTGCGCGCTCGTCCTGGCGCCCGACCGACGCTTGTCCCGCGTGGTCGTCTCCGCGACGGGGGCCACTGCCTCGGCGCTGGTGTGCGCTGCCGGCGTCCTGTCGGTAATGGGCGCACCCCTCAACCTGGACCTCGGTGACCTCCTCGCCTTCGGGCGGACAGATGTTCGCCTCGACCCCTTGGCGGGCCTGTTCCTCACCCTCACCGGGGGCCTTGGGGCTGTGGTCTCCCTCGCTCTGAGCACCTGGGCGGGCCCAGCCCGGAAGGCGGGCGCGCGCGCCATTGGCCCTGCCTACCTGCTCCTGCTCGCCGCGGTCACCGTGACGGTCCTCGCCGCGGACGCCTTTAGCTTCCTGTTCGGTTGGGAGGCCCTCACAGTCGCCTTCTACATCCTGAGCGCGGCGACTCGGGAGAGCGACGACCAGCCGCGCGCAGCCTGGGCCACCGCCGCCGTCGGCAAGGCCGGCGGGGCTGCCCTGCTCGTGGGGGTCCTTTTGCTGGCGGGGGCGTCGGGCTCGTTCAGCTTTTCTTCCTGGTCTGGCGTGCATGCGGGCGGCTTGCACGACACGGCGTACGCGCTCGTGGTCTTCGGGTTCGCGACCAAGGTTGGCTTGGCCCCCTTCGAGGTCTGGATGCCCCGCGGCTACCCGGCGGCACCGGGGCCGATGAAGGCGGCGATGGCAGGAGTGGCCGTGAACGTGGGGTTCTACGGCCTCTGGCGGTTCTTCGCTGTGCTCGGCCGGCCACCTGAGTGGTTGGCGGTCAGCGTGCTCGTCCTGGGAGGTTTGACGGCGTTGCTCGGGATCGCGTTCGCGGCCGTGCAAGCAGATGTCGCCCGCGTCCTGGCTTATTCGAGCGCCGAGAACGGCGGCCTCATCATGGTCGGCTTCGGGCTCGCCCTCGCCGGGGAGTACGCCGGCAACAGGTCTTTGGTCGCGGTCGGGCTCCTCGCTGGGTCGCTGCAGGCTCTCTCCCACGCAGTCGCCAAGACCGGCCTTTTCCTGGCCTCGGCCGACTTCGAGGCTGCTGCCGGCACGACCTCGCTCGAAGAGCTGGGGGGCATGGCGCGCTCGCGGCCTTGGAGCTCGGTCTCGTTTTCGGCGGCCGCAGTCACCCTTGCCGGCCTGCCTCCCACCATCGGCTTCGTCTCGGAATGGTTCATCTTCGAGGCTCTTATGCAGCAGTTCCGCCTCCGGGAGCTCTCCCTGCGCCTCGCCACGGCTAGCGCTGGCGCCCTTGTCGCCCTCACCGCCGGCCTCGCTGCCCTCACCTTCGTGCGTTTGCTCGGCTTCACCGTCTTCGCCGGCGCCAAAGCGGCGGTGCGCCCCCGGGACGCCGGCGTGGGCCGGGCCGCCAAGGTGTCCTCGGCGGCCTTCCCCCTGCTTTGCCTGGGCCTCGCTGCTTTCGCCCCCTGGGTGGTGCGCTTCCTGGCCCGGGGCCTTGCAAGCGACGTGCCGCGGTCGGTCACGCTCGGCGCGCTCAAGTCGCCCTGGGTCCTCCAGCCCGTCGTCGCTAACTTCTCAGCCCTTTCCCCGAGCTGGCTGTTCCTCGTCTTCAGTGTTGGCCTCGCTGGCGTGAGCGCGGCCACAGTGCTTGCGTCGAGGGGACGGTTCTTGTCCGTGCGACGGGTACCGCCTTGGCGGTCCGCGACCCCGGGGGTGCACGGCGAGGACAGCTACACCGCCTTTGCCTACGCCAACCCCCTGCGCCACGTGCTCGCCAACATCCTCGGTACCCAAAAAGAGCTCACGCGCGCATCCGCCAGCCCCGAGCTGGGCGCAGGGGGCGCGCCCGGTACCGAGCTCACCGAAGAGGACCACTCCCACGTGTCTTTCAGCACCAGTGTCGCCGAGCCGGTGGAGAGCTACCTTTACCGTCCTGGCTTCAAGGCCTACCTCGCTGTCGTGGCGGCCGCGAAGCGGCTCCAGTCTGGGCGCCTCGAGGCCTACGTGGGCTACATGCTGGTGGCCTTGGTCACACTGCTCGTGGTGGCAGCCTCGGTGCGCTGAGGGACGGAGGCAGGGTTTTTGCCCCCAGAGGGGTCATGCGCCGGGAGCCCCTCGGGACAAAGGCAGCGCAGGAAAGGGGCTTTCCCCGAACACCCGCTTGTAGACGTCCTCGCCGTACGCGGTCTCTTCGGGCGCCCCCTCGACAAGCTTGAAGGGTTGCACCCCAGATTGGCGGGGGGCGCGCAGGAAAATGGCGTTGCTAAGGCCCTTTTTTTGAAGGCTCGCCGCCAGGTGGTAGAGGTGCGTGACGACGAAGACCCTGACCCCAGCGTTGATGAGCGGCAAGAAGACCTGGAGGCCTATGTCGGAGCCCTCCCGCTCGTTGGTGGAACCGAAGGGTTCGTTGCAAAGAAGCACGCAACCTGTTGATATGCGAGACACGGCCTTGCTCATCCGCTGGAGCTCCTCGTCCAGCTTCCCGCCTTTCATCGTTGGGTCTTCGTCCCTCTTGAAGTGCGTCAGGACACAAGGAGCGAGACTGCTGGCGAAGGAGGTGGCCGCGACGAACATCCCGCTTTGGAGCATCAATTGTGCGGTCCCGACGCTGCGAAGGAAGGTGGACTTCCCGCCCCGGTTCGCGCCCGTGACCACCACGAGGTCCTTACCGTCGGCGGCTAAGTCGTTGCCGACCACACGGCCATCGGCGCCAAGGCTCAGGCAAGGGTCATAGAGGCCCTCGGCCCTCAGCCCTGCGCCGGCCGGCAGCAGCACCGGGGTGCACAGCGGCTCACCCTTTTGCATAAGCGCGTCCCGAAGGTTGAGGCATCCGATGTAAAACGCCAGCTCGGTGCGGAGCGCGTTGAAAAAACCCAACACTCTTTCGACTGATTGCGCCAAAGCGTTCGCGGCGATATTGATGCCTTTCGCCTCTAGCTCGCCGAGAGCGCGAAGGCCGTTCTCGTCGCGTTCGGGGACGCTGAAACTGAAGCTGCGCTGGCCGCGATTGGCGAAGCGCTCGCGCAGCCCCCGCACGGGCGCCTTGTGCAACAGGTAGGCGGTGCCCTTGTTGGCCCTGCCTAACTGCACGCTCAAAAAGAGCCCGCGCTTGAGCTTGAGCTCTTCCAGGTGGCCTTCCATTTGCTTTACGCAGAGGTCGTCGAGCTCGCTCATGAGCATTGACCGCAGGCGCGCAAAGGCGGGGGAGGTCATCTCTTGGCCCCACCCTTCTACGAGGCGGCGCAGGCGGGCCATCTGGCCGAGGAACATCCCGAGGGACTGCACGGACGAGTACCGGAGGCCTTCGGGGGAGGTGTTGAGCCCGAAAAAGCTCAACTTCCGGTGGCTCTCGAGCGTCTCGGTGGCTAAGGCGTAGACCTGTTTTGCGATCTCGGGTTTCGCGATGCAGTCGGCCAGTGCCTGCTGGCGCCAGACGATTTTTTCAGGCGATGTCAAGGGGGAAAGGACAGCCGTCCTCGCGACGGCGAGCACGAGCCGGTCGGTGCCCGCCATGGCCTTGAACAGCCGGGCCAGGCCGAGGTCCTCGACAAGCTCGGCAGAGCCGGGAGCGAGCTCGCGCTCGGCGTCGAAATCCTCGCCCGGGCCCATCAGTTGGGGCCTCACCGGGCCACCTGTTCTTCAACGCCGTGATAGGTGAGCCCGTAGCGCTCGGCGAGGGCAGCCGCGTAAGCGCGGCCCTCTGGGGCCTTGCGCGCCAATTTGTAGGTACGCACGACAGGATCTTCGGGGTCAACTGTTGCCACGACGCTGATCGTGGCGTCGTTGGCCGAAGCCAGCTCATCGACGAAGGTCACGTAAAGGCAAAGAGCTCCTCGCGAGAGGAGCTTCGCAAGGACCGCCTTGCCTAGGACCGCGGCGTCGCTGAGAGTGGTCGACGAGAAGCTCTCGTTCAGGACGACGATGCTCCGGGGAGTGGCTCCCTCGATGACGTTGGAGAGGTGAACGAGCTCGTCTTCTAGGTGGCTCCTGGCCTCCTCGAGCCGCTCGGCCTGTTGGAACGACGTGAACACGCGGTCCGCGAGGACGAGCTCGGCCTCAAGGGCTGGCACGAGCAAACCCAGGCTGGCCAAGTAGTGAAGCTGGCCAAAAGCACGGGCAAAAGTGGTCTTGCCCCCGCTATTGGGCCCGGTGACCACCACGGCACGCTCCTGGGGGCCAAGGTCCAAGTCGTTGGTGACAACCTCTTCGCCAGAGCCCTCGTTGGCGATTTTCGCTGCCAGAGCAAGGTCGAAAGCCGCCGTGGCGAGAGTGCGCCCGGGCGTAAGTGAGAGGGTCGGGTAGCAAAAGGGCAGCCCGGCGCGCCGCAGCGGCTCAATGTAAGCGAGGTAGGACAGGTAGAACTGCGAGTCCCGTTCGAAGGTGGCGACGCCGGCGTCTATAAAGCCCTGGTGAGCGTGGAAGCACCGGTCCAGCTCGCCGAAGGGCCCGGGATGGAGCCGGGCCACGAGGTTGAGGACCTGGCCCTCGACATGGTCCATGTCCAAGAGGCTCCGGAAGCTCGCTCGGTAGTCCTTTACCGCACCTTCGCGGAACTTGGCGAACGCTGCTCCCACTTCCTGGGCATAATCGGGCTCGCCGCCATAGGCGCTCACAGTGACGCGCGCGCCCCTGATGTGCAGGCCGTACCGCAGCTTCCCCAGTGTGCCGGCGATCTCGTCCACCTCCTCTGCCAGCGAGGCGAGGTCTCCTGAGCTGTAGGCCTGCAAGTACTCGGTCAAGGCGCGAAGGGCCCTGGAAGCCGGCCCAAGCTGCGAGAGGGCACCGTTGAGAGCTCCGACGCCCTCGCAGTAGCCGGAAATTGCCTCTAGGAAGAGCCGTTCCTGCTGCCAGCGGTTGTGAAGCTTGCCAGCTGCCGCCAGGAGCTCGCGCACCTGGTGCATGGATTTCCCGAAGGTCCTGGCCGCCTCCGCCAGAGGTGGGCGCTCGAAGTCGGCGAGCACCTCGTGGCGGTAAGCCACTAGGTCGAGGTGCTCGAGCGGGGCTAAGAGAACCGGCTGGAGGTCGAGCTGCTCACGGCCAACGCTGAGGGCAGCGAAGACCTGGTCCAAGTTGAGGTCCGTCACAAAGCCGTGGTCCTCGAGAGGGACCGGGATCTTCTCGATGCCCTCCGGGTAAAGGATTGAAGGGACCATTTGGCTTCCACCGGCTTAGGTTTCGGTAGAAGCCATCAGCCAACCTGGCGAGCAGAGCGGGCTTCATCGCTCGCCCCCATACTAACCAGGCTTGCAGTTTTAGGCGCCGCCGCGCACAGCTAAGGCTAAGTCTGTTCTTGGTGGCCCCTCTCGAGGTGGCCCGTGAACAAGGCCGGTGCGTTGACAGTTTCTCGTTCAAAAAATGTGGCGCCCGTAGTTCGTCCTCGACCCCCCACCCGATCTGGCCCTTGTGCGGCGCTGGCGAGGACACTACGTTGCGAAGGACCGGCCCTCAAAGGAGGCAAGCCCACATGGGAACAGGTGCTGCGGAACAAGAGGTCCGCGCCGTGCTCGAGCAGATGCGCGTCGCGTTGAAGACAGGGGACACCGAGGCCCTCGGCTCGCTGCTGCTGGACAGCCCGGACGCTGTCCACATCGGCACAGACGCCCGAGAATGGTGGACGACCCAAGACTTGGTCAAGGCGGTAACGGGCCACTCAGACATCACCACGAGCGTCGACCACATGGGGGTCCATGTCCTGGGCGACGTGGCCTGGGCCGAGGCCCGGGGTCACTTCACGAGCCCCAAAGGAGCTGAGTGCCCGGTACGGGTCACAAGCGTCCTTGTCCGCGAGTCCGGCCAATGGAAGGTCGCACAGGAGCACGCCTCGATCGGGGTCCCCAACGAGGAGATGTTCGCGTAACCGAGAGCCTGGCCGGTGCTGGGTTTTCGCCCCGAAATCCCGCTTTTACGCGTGAACTGACCAGGCCGTGCCGTCCCAGGTTTCTATGAGCGCGCCCGACGGGCTCGGCCCGACAAGGCTCTTGGAATATTGCCCAACGGCCACGCAGAACTCCTCAGTTGCACAAGCCACCCCGTCAAGCTCGGCTGTCGGGAGGCTTGGGCTCGGGACCATCGACCATGCGGAGCCGTCCCAGAACTCGGCCAGGCTCCGGGTGGTCCCCGCAGCGCTGGTGTAACCGCCCACCGCCTGGCACGCTCTTAGCGCGCAGGCGACACCGTACAAATGCGCCACCGAAGGGCCCGGGAGCGGCGGCACGGACCAGGAGCGGCCGTCCCATGACTCGACCAAAGCCCGGGGAAGGATGCTGCTGGCGCTGCCCGTGCCGTAGCTGAAGTTCCCCACCGCCGTGCACGAGGAAGCCGACGAGCAAAACAAGCCAGAAAAGCCACCGTAAGACCCTGGGGCCCGGCTGGCTACGACCGACCAGACGGCGCCGTCCCACCGCTCGGCGAGAGTCGTGCTGCGGTCGTTGCCAACTGCCATGCAGGACTCGGTGGAGGCGCAAGAGACGCCGTTGAGGGTCGCCGAGGCCAGCCCCAGGCCCGGGCTGTGGGCGACGGACCAATGACTGCCGTCCCAGGACTCGACGAGCGGGCGCAAATCGTAAGCGGCGCCACCCGAACTGCTCATATCACCGACCGCGACACAGGACCTGGGGGAGGTGCAAGAGACGCCGTTGAGGACCGCTACGCCTCCGCTGATGGCCGGGGTCGGCGCCAAGGACCAAGTCCTGCCGTCCCAGGACTCGACGAGCACACCGCTACCGGAGCTGCCGACCGCCGTGCACGATCGAGTGGAAGCGCAGGACACAGCGGCTAACGAGGCCTCTCCCAAGGCGCTCGCGGTCGAACTGTCCCATCCCCGAACTGCTCCTGAAGTAACAGGGGCGGTGCACAACGCCAGGGTGGTCGCCAAGACGCAGGGCACGGCCAAGGTCGACAGTGTTCCCCGCCTACCCGAGCTCAGCATGCCGGAGCCCAACATCGCGCCCCCAAATGGGATAGACGCCGTCAATGCTAGCCCTCGGGGGCCCCCTCAATGCCACAGGTAGGGGGTCGTCGTGGAGACCTTGAGGAAGCCGGACCGCTCGAGGATGGGACGTGAGTACTCGGTGGAGTCGCTATGGATAAACGTCTTTCCGCCCCTTAGCGCTGAACGTGCCCGGGCAGCTGTCAGCGCCCGGTAGATGCCTTGGCCTCGCCACGCTTCCAGGGTCGCTCCCCCCCAGATCCCAGCGAAGTCTGAGCCGGCGACGGGTTCGAGCGTACCCGCGCTCACAACCTGCCCTCCGGCCTCGCCAACCCAGAGCTCGGTCCCGTTGGCGAGCGCCAGGCGGCTCAAGAGGGCTCTCGACATCTCGTCGGCGACCGTGGTCCCAAAGACGGTGTCTTGCATCGTAGCCATGGCCCGAACGTCGTCTTCCTCGGATATTTGGCGCAGGGTCACGCCAGTGGGCAAAGAGACGTCGATGGCGAGCAGCTGCGCCCGCCCGATCATGATCGACTCCGGTTCCTGAGGCTCGAACCCGCTCTCCACCAGCGCCTCGTGGAGCCCGGGGATCCGGTCGTGGCCCCGCGTCTTCCATTCGACTCGAGTGACCTCCGGGTCCCGGCGGTAGTGATCGAGGACTTGTCCGACCATGTGGGGCACCCGCTCTGCCTCGGCGCCGGAGAGGTGCGGGTAGGTGACGAAGCCTCGGCCGTCCGCGAACTTCACCAGGCGAAGGGGGCCCACGCGGGTCACCGCTTGTGCGGTCGGGGTCTCCGCGTCAGCGCGCAACTGCCGGTCGTAAGCCAAGAGGAAGTCTTCGACGTCTGGCACGGGCCCCAAGCTTGGCGGCTGAGGGGCTGCGCCGCCAGCCGGTTTACGTCAATGCTCTCGGCGCGGTACCTCAGAGCTCCTGCGCTGACGGCACCGGGCCCGCACGCCGCCGGCCGAGCGAGCCGGCAACAGCAAAGGCAGCGAGGAAGAGCGCGACTATGAGCCAGAGAGCATTGAGGAGCCCGGCGGCGCTGGCCAGCACTCCGATGGCCGGTGGCCCGGCCAGGTTGGCGAAATAGCCGACAGACGCAACAACGCTCACGCGCGCGGCCGGCCCCGGGCCGCTTTCTGCGGCCGCGGACATGCCGAGGGGAAAGCCCATCGAGACCCCTACCGCCCATAGCACCACGCCGGCCAGCACAACGCCGCGGTTTGTGCCGAGGATGAACAGGAGCACGCCCAGTACACCGAGCCCGGTAGTGCAACGGATGGTGCGGGCGCGCCCGAGGCGGTCCACGACGGGGCCACCAAAGATGCGAGATAGTGCTTCACTGCCGGCGAAAGCGGTGAAGAAAAGCGCGGCAACGGCGGCTGTCTGGCCGTGGTCGTTCTTGACAGCGAGCGTGAGCCAGTTGTTCGCCGACCCCTCCCCAAGCTCCACGCCGAGCATGACGACACCGATCAGCAGCAAGCGCCGGTCTGTCCAACCGCGGAGCCACTGGCGGATCTTCGCCGCCCGGCCCTGAGAGCGCGGTGGTTCCCCTGGCCCGTCCCCGGCAGGGATCGAGCGGGCCATGATGAGCCCGACAGCTCCGACCATGATGGCTTCGCCGATGAACTGCGAGGCAGGGGTGACCTCGAGGGCTGCGCAGGCCGCACCGACGCCCGCCCCGAGGGCGGCACCTACGGACCACGCCCCATGGAGCAAGGGCATGAGCGTGCGGCCGGCAGCCCGCTCGATCCCCGAGCCCTCCACGTTGACCAGCACGTCCAAGGTGCCAATCCCGAAGCCAACGACAACGAAGGCCACGCTGAGCAAGGGGACAGACCGCAGCGATATGGCTACGCCCATCACCACCAGTGCGGCTGCCACCACCAACAGCGCACCGGTGACACCACGCCGGCTCCCGAGCCGATGGAGCACAGGTGTCGAGGCCGCAAGCCCGCCGATGGCCCCGACGGTAACGCCGGCAAGGAGCAAGCCGATCGTGGCATTGCCCATGCCGAGCTCGGTTTTGATCGCGGGGAGCCGGGGCCCCCAGGCGGCGGTGCTCACTCCACCGAGGCCGAACCCCGCCATGATCGCTCTTCGCCACCGGACCAGGGCGCGACGGTCAACGACGAAGGGCGACATGGGCTGGTCGCCAAAGCGTAGCCCTCTGTTGGACTTCGAGCCCGTGGAAGATAATTGTCGAACCGGCGCTCCGTCGAGCCGACTGGGAGGAGAAACCGATATGCCAGCTACGCCATGGGTACAGAGAGCTCGTCCGGCCCCGGGGGCCCAGTACCTAGCTATGGCTTCGCGCTTGCCGCTGCAGCACCACCGGTCAGTCCCCGGCTTCCTGCGGGACGCACTGTTTGTCCAAAAGCAGCTCGCGAAATCTCCTGGGCTGGTCGGCTACACCCTCAAGGCTGACATTTTCTCGAAGACCTTCTGGACTTTTTCGGTGTGGGAGACACAGTCCCAGCTCGACGCGTTCGCGCGCTCTGAGCCACATCGCAGCATCATTGAGAGGCTCCGTCCTCACATGGGGGAAACGCGTTTTGAGTTTTTCCCGGTCCAGGGCGCGACTATCCCTATGAAATGGGCCGAAGTGAGGGCGCGCCTCTCTGCGGGGACGAGCGAGGAGGGAAGCTAACGCCGCGGTTAACGAGACGAAAGCTCTGGAGTTAGCGAGACGAAGGCTCTGGGGGAAACTTCCGGGCACGCTTCTTGGGGCGGCGAGCCAGGACTGACTGGGCGCCTCGCGTCCGGGATGCCAGGAACAACCCGGCTCCCCCGCTGTAGATGGCGTAGCGGGCAGGGAGCGACACTGCGACAAAGACGATGGTGGGCAGCACCAAGGCCAGCGCCACCTGGCTGGCAGCCTCCACCAACATGCCCGCACCAATGAGGGCAGTGATCACCGAGAACGTGTGGCGTACTGCCGGGTCGGCGAAGGCTTTGCGCAGTGGCCCTCTCCGCTTGCCGTTCAAGCGCGCCATGATCCGCAGGCCGAGCAACAGCAGCGGGTACCTGAGCACCACCGAAACGAGGCAGGCCACTCCGACAGATCCGGTCTCAGCCGCGGCGCGGAGCTTGAGCGGCAGGGCGCTGCCGCCCGAGACCACAGTGAGCACCAGGGCGAGGCCGTAGGCGCCGATCGTCAACATCCCGTCTAGGTCCAACCTGCGGTGCCACAGGCCGCTCAGCGCCGCCCAAGCCACCGGCACGGCGAACGCGATCGCCAAGGCGTCGGCCGTGCTGCCAACCCGAGGCCGCACGGCCATGTAAGTCACCACGGGCGCAACACCAGCGACAACGGTGGCGACCATGACACGCCTCGCCAGGGCGTGAGCGAGCATCTTGCGCCTGCTACGCCTCACTTCATCGGGCCCCATCGTTGGCCCTGGCGTCGCAGTCACCCAGTTCACTGGGCCGAGCTTATTTTGCCGGGACGCGTCTTACCCAGCTCCCAGGCGTCTCCCGGCCTCTTTGTGCGAGAGTTTTGATACAGTATTGTATCTAATACAACGATGTATTGAATTGGTGCGCTACAGCTCGGCAGTGAGGGAGGAGCTGGGATGGGAAGGTGGCTTTACAGGCTGGGGCGCTGGTGCGCTCACAACCGTGCCGCAGTAATAGCGATCTGGGCGGTGATGCTGGCGGGGACCGTGTCCGGCGTCGCCTTGTCGGGGGCCAAGACAAATGACGACTTCACGCTCCCCGGCACTCAGTCCCAAAAGGCTCTCGACGTGCTGGAGCGCTCCTTCCCAGCGCTCAGCGGGGCTTCGGCCCAGCTCGTCTTCGTAGCGCCCGAAGGGGCCACCATCACGTCCGCCCAAGCGCGTGAGGAGATATCGCGCGTGCTGGGAGCCGCTGAGAGGTCTCCCGAGGTGGCGGGGGTCACCAGCCCCTTTAGCACTGGGACCGTGTCGCGAAATGACCGCGTCGCTGTTGCGACCGTCCTCTACCCTCTCGAGCGCTCCCTGCTGAAAGCGGGGACGACCACTGCGCTGGAGGCGAAAGTGGCGGCAGCAAGCTCAGGTGGCGACCTGAAGGTCGTGGTTGGTGGCAACGTCTTCGGCATAACCGGTGTCGCCGTCGGCGCTGACGAGCTCTCCGGGGTGGTAGTGGCGCTCGTGGTGCTGCTCGTTGCTTTCGGCTCTGTCCTCGCGGCGGGGATGACTGTGTTCTCCGCCCTGCTCGGCGTAGCTGTCGGCCTGGCCGGCCTCCTCTCGCTCAGCAAAGTGGTGACTATCTCGTCCTCGGCGCCAACCCTCGCCCTCATGATCGGCCTGGCAGTCGGGATGGACTACACGCTCTTCATCGTCTCCCGTCACCGCGCGCAGCTCGCTTTGGGCGCGACGGTGAGCGGTTCGATTGGCCGCGCGATAGCCACCTCGGGGACGGCGGTGACCTTCGCGGGGAGCACCGTGATCATCGCCATGGCCGGCCTTTCGGTAGTCGACATCCCCTTCCTCACCGTCATGGGACTTGCCGCTTCCCTCACCGTCTTAGTGGCCGTACTGATCGCCCTCACCTTGTTGCCGGCCATGTTGAGCCTCTCGGGAGAACGACTGCGCCCGAAGCCCGGGACGCGGGCGGCTCGCTCGGCTGCCGCGGCCTTGGAGATCGCCGACGGCAGCGCCCCTCGCTCGTTCGGAGCAAACTACGCCCGCTCCATTGTGACAAAACCGTTGCCTACGCTCGCGATAGCGGTACTTGCCTTGTTGGCCCTGGCGGTCCCGGCTCACGACCTGAGCTTGGCCATGCCCGACAACAGCAGCGCCTCGCCCGGGTCAGGGCCGCGCGTCGCCTACGAGCTCATCTCCAAGAACTTTGGCCCTGGTTTCAACGGGCCGCTGCTTCTCTTGGTCGAACCGAAGGCGACTGCTAGCAAGCAGAACTTATTGCGCTCGAGCGCCATTGTCCGGGCCGACGTGCTTGCCCTGCCGGACGTCGTCGCCGCCGGTGCCCCCGAGCTCAGCCCAGGGGACCACGTGGCAGTCGTCGAAGTCTTCCCTGGCACCGGCCCCTCGGGCAGCGCCACCAAAGACCTCGTGAGCTCGGTCCGCAGGGACGAGCCGGCTCTGCAAACCTCCGCCGGCTCAACGGTAGAAGTCACGGGGCCAACGGCAGTAGACATCGACATTTCCAACCGGCTCGGGAGCGCCTTGGCCCCCTTCGCCGCTCTCGTTGTGGGCCTCGCGCTCGTGATCTTGTTGCTCCTCTTCCGTTCCGTTGTGGTCCCCTTGAAGGCCGCTCTCGGCTTCCTCTTGTCGGTGGGCGCGGCTCTCGGCATTGTCACGGCCATCTTCCAATGGGGCTGGCTAGCGGGCATCTTCGGCGTCCAAGCTGTCGGGCCGGTGATCAGCTTCTTGCCAATAGTGGTGCTCGCGGTGCTCTTCGGCCTCGCGATGGACTACGAAGTCTTTATGGTTTCCCGTATCCGCGAGGATTACATGGTCGGGAGTTCCGACCCCCGCGGGGCGGTGCTCACTGGTTTCCACCACGCCTCGCGGGTGGTGGTTGCTGCCGCGCTCGTCATGTTCGCGGTCTTCGCCAGCTTCGTGAGCGCGGACGACTCGATCGTGAAGCCAATCGCCTTAGCCGCTGCCGCAGGAGTGCTAGCCGACGCCTTCGTCGTCCGTATGACAATTATCCCTGCTGCGCTTGCCTTTCTCGGCCACTCCGCCTGGTGGCTGCCCAAGTGGCTCGACCGCCTGCTGCCACAGGTCGACGTGGAAGGCCGCTCCCTCACCGTGGTGGGGACCTCACCAGGCGCGAGCCACACTAACCTCGCCGTCATCACAACCTCAGCGCCTGACAACGAGCCTCCCCTCGCGGGCCCCTCCCCAGCGCCCCTGCCGGCCCTGAGGGGCCCCGGGGCGATGGGCGACCAGTGAGCCAAGCGGTGGGCTCAGCGGCGCCCAGCGGGCCTGTTGGCGCCCCGGGCAGGCCGGCAAAACGGGTTACCCGCCGGAGAGCCGAGACCCGCGAGCGCCTCCTGGCGGCGGCGTTCGAGGTAGTAGCAGAGCGCGGCCTCGGGGCCACCACGGTGGAGAACGTCTGCGAACGAGCGGGGTTCACGAGGGGAGCCTTTTACTCCAACTTCCGCACTATGGAAGAGCTTTTCTTCGCGTTGTACGAGCAACGCGCCAACGAGCTGCTCCTGCGCACGCGCGCCGCCATTTCCGCCGTCCTCGACAATGCCGAAGGAACCGGCGTTGGCGGTGACAACCTCGTCGAGGCAGCCGTGGACCGCTTCCTTACGAGCGCCAACGTCCCCGAGGACCGTTCGTGGTGGCTGGTGACGACCGAGTACCTCTTGTACGCAGCCCGGGGCCCGGTCGCGGCCGAACGCCTGGGAGTGCTCCGCCGGCAGGTCTGGGAGGAATTTGTCAACGCCATGACCACCGCACTGCGCCGCGCTGGGAGGACCTCGACGGTCAGCCCGGACCTGCTTGTGCGGGCACTGGCTGCCGTCCATGACGGCGCCATCCAGCAGAGCTATGCGGACTCGGGTTCGGTGACCTACGACGAGCTACAACGGCTGGTGCTGCCGCTCGTCATCCACGGCCTTACCCGCTTGGAGGGCGCCTGAGCGCTCGGCTCGAAGCCGGCAGCTTTTGGGCCGTGACCTCGCCGCCCCTAAGAGCGACCGTGCCGCGATCTCGTCCAGGCTCGAGAAGTCGTTGGGCGTGAGGACCTTCCGTCCGTGACTGCGAACGGGCTCTTCCTCGGCATGGGCATCCCCTTCGTGGGGGCACTCATACGTTACATCGAACCGCCAGTTACGGCCGGTGTAGTTACGTGTGCTTATTTATGTAGCAGGGTACTTAGCGAGCCAGCTGTGGCTTGTGCCATCGGCGCGCTGAGGTGCCATCGTCAAGCACCTTGCCGGCTCCCAAGTCCGGCGTGCCGCGCACAGGCACGGGAGCGGGAGCCGGGACCGCAGGCTCGGTAACAAAGGGCGGGGCCCCGTGAGCAATACCCATTTGGGAGGTATTGCCCGTGCGGAACAAGGCCAGCGCCAGCCTGGCCAACTCCCCCGTGCTCGGGTGGACAAACTCGAGGCCCACGCTCGTCAGAGCCACTCCCGGGTGTTCCCTCAGCTGGGTGCCGGGCACAGGGTGGTGATGATGCAGCTGGGTGGCGCGGGCGTGGCGCACGGAAGAGACGACGCCGCGTAGCTGCACCGGAGGTTGTGCGCAGGGAAGGGTAAGCGTCAGCTTTTCACCAGTGGTTACGGCGGCCTGGGGAAGGACCACCAAAGCGCCTCCGAGCGACAGGTCGCTCAACACCGCAAGGTGCCCATCAAGGACGACCTCCCCTTCAAGCGCAAAACGGAACGACGCCCGCCGGTCTGTCGCAAAGCGGCTGGAACTCACTCGGTGGACAGCAGCCGTCAAGACGATCCCGTTGAACACGCCCCAGCCAAGCGCCCAAGCCACTGCCGTCGGTTCAGTGTAATGGAGCGGCCCGTGCCCGCTTATACACCAGCAGAACCAGGTCAACGCGAGCGCAGTGGCGACTAAGAGGCTGCTCAATAGCGCCGGCGGGGTGATGCGGGCGCGTGAGTCGCCGTCCCGCCCTTTAGGCGTCACCTTAAAGTTCAGTTGCCTGTCTCGTACCACGGTCAAGGTGGCTGAGCACAACGCGGGCATGCGCAGGAACGAAAAAACGAGCGACTGCCACATCGGTGCGGTCCCCCGCGACAAGAGCCTGTGTGAGGCGCGCTGGAGCAGCTGGGTGGTCAACCAGGCGGGCACAAACAACTCGGCGGGGGCGCTGACGGGTACCGCCCCTGTGAACAACGTTGCCAGCGGGAGCAGGACGAAAGCCAGGTTGCACCAGCAGTAGAACCAGCCGAGCAAGGCGCCGAAGTACGACAGCCGCTGAGCCACGCTCAGGCCCGTCGCGGTCAGCGGGTTGTCGACCCGCAAGATCTGCATACCGCCCGTCGCCCAGCGCTGGCGCTGTGTTTTGAACTGTTCCCAGTTTGCTGCGGCCAGTCCGCGCGCTAGGACCTCGTTGTGGTAGATGCTCCGCCAACCGGCCTGGTGTAGGCGGATGGTGGTGTGGATGTCCTCGGTCACTGTTTCGGTGGCAATGCCGCCCACTTGGAGCAGCGGGGAGAGCCGCAGGATGCCACCGGTGCCGCACCAGAAAGCGGCGTTGCGCCGGTTGCGCGCCGCCGAGAGGATGCGGAAGAACAGCACCTGTTCGCCGAAGCGGTGGCCGTGCCGGAGCTGGGCGTGCTCAAAGCTGTCGAGGTTGTAGTAGTCCTGGGGTGTTTGGACCAGGGCAACCTTTGGGTCGTTGAAATAGCCGACCACTCGGGAGAGGAAAGTCCTCTTGGCCACGTGGTCGGCGTCGAAGACCGCCACCAGTTCGATGTCCCTGGCTTGTAGTTCTCCGAGTACCGCGTTGATGTTGCCAGCCTTGGCGTGGGAGCGGTCCGAGCGCGCGCGGTACTGGGCGCCGAGCTCTGTCGCCAGTTGCGCGACCCAAGGGCGCGCCCCATCATCAAGCACCCATGTCTCGTGCGGCTCCTCAATGGCTACGGCTGCAGCCAGGGTGGGGAGCAATATCTCACGCGGCTCGTTGTAAGTGGGGATGAGGACAGCCACCCGGTACTGGTGGTCCGGTGCGGGCGGGTCGACTGGTTTTGCCAGTGACCAGAGGTCAAAGCTGAAGAAGGCGAAATTCGCGAACGCGTACACCTCGAACACGTAGAACGGGACCGCCAGCCAGATGGCCGCGTGTGTCATCGTCCCCAGTGGTCGCCACACCAAATAGACGGCCGTCACGAATGCCGTGAGCAGGGCGGCGCCACGAATAACCCAGCTGCGGACGGGGCTTTCGCCTTCGGCGGTGGGCGCCTCGGGGAAGTCGGGCCACAGCAGTGCCGGAGCGTCACCACCTCCCGTCGGGCGCGGGCCAAGGTCTAGGGCAGCCAGGGCCATCGGGGATAACTTCGGCGGGCCGCGTTCGGAGTGTAACGACCGGGCAGTGCCGCGCAAGGGCCAAAATGGCGCCGGCGAACTCGAGGCACCAGGAACCCGGGCCGGGCTCGACGGCATAGCCACTGAAGTAGTAAGCCGCGGCATCGTTGCCGAGATATCGGGCACGACGGTCTGGCGCTGGCTCTCGGAGGACGGATAAAGCCCTGGAGGCACCGGTCATGGATTTTCCCTCCTGACCCCTGCTGCGAGGCCAAGGCGGGCCGGGGTGCTCGACTTGTACGCACGCGGATGGGAGGGGGAAGCCCTCGGTGAGGGCGATTACGTGGCCTCCTCGGACGAGAAGACCTCACTCCAAGCCCGCGTCCGTCGTCACGGCACGGTTGGCGGCCTTCGAGCCTCGCTGCGAACTGAGCACCAAGCCCTTCGAGTGGAAGTTCACCCGCAACGACTTGGCCCTGCTCATGAAGAAGCTGGCCGACAAGCCCGACTACCCGGCCGCCGCCTGAGCCCGCTGGGGTACGTGACCGAAATGACGGTCCAGAGCACTAAGCGGGCATGCCCTGCCACTTGAGATATGTAAGCCCGACGGCCTTCATGAACGTCTCAGTTTGGAACCTCGAAGCCCAATGCGCCATCAGCTCATTGTCTTTCTCGCTCAGTGCGACAAGCCGTACGTCTTTTATGCCCACGGCACCGACCAATAACCGAGCACCCGCCAGCGCCTCCTCGAGGTGGCAGACTTGCAAGTAATAAGTATTGTCAGGCTCTAATGAGCTCCCGCCATTGGCATTGAGCCTGCCGGTCAACGAGGAGTACTTGACGACCGACGGCAGAGTTACCACGAGCCCGGGGGCCATCAGCTGGTCGGTCACTATGTACGCCGTATCGAGCGTCAGGCTCCGTTCGGCTCGCCCACCGCTCCCGGCCAAGATCTCCTGCAGCGCAGCTGCCTGGACAGCTGCGTTGGCGCCTTCGATATCTGCTCTCGTCGTGCAACCAAGTTGAGCGAACTTTTCCAACGTGGCAGCACCGATATATCGGGCATGGACCGTGGACCTGTCTTGCCCAGCTGCTAGCTCCATTTCTAACCTCGCAGCCCAGCCGCAGCCGTTGCTCCTGTCCACGCTGTCGGTATGCGAGAGGACCACCCACCGTTTGGTCCCCTGGCCGATCAAGTCCTCGAGCGTCTTGCTGACTGCCCCCACGTTCGCTCCCGGCGTGCTCACAATTACGCGGCGGCCGTCGTTGTACAGGCGGTCGAGCGTGGTCCTCAGCCTTCGGTCTGAACAAGTAAGGATGCCCTCGCTCGTGCGGGCCGCAAGGTCAGCTCGCATGCCACCCGGATGTCATCGTAATGGGAGCAGTTCCTTTCAGGGCCTGTCCTCGTCGAGCACGCTGAGCTCGTCCTCGCTCAGCTTTAGCTCGGCCGCCGCTGCTGAACTCCTCGCGGACGCTACCCGGCTCGCACCTGGGATGGGGATGACATGGTCGCCTTTGGCGAGCATCCACGCAAGCACGACCTGTTGGATGGGCACGCCAAGGCCCGCCGCCACCTGGGCGAAACCTGGGTGCTCGCGGTGCAGAGCTTCCGCGTTGCCTATGCCCCCTAGGGGGCTCCAGGGCAAGAAAGCGATCCCGAGCTCTCCGCAGTAATCAAGCTCTGCCTCGCTGAAGCGGGAGGAGGGCGAGAACTGGTTCTGGACGCTGGCGAGGTTCCCTTCGCCAAGCACTGAGCGGGCGATGTCGATCTGGCGGACGTTGGCGTTGGAGATCCCGACCATCTCCACCTTGCCTGCGTCGAGAAGCTCTTTGAACACGCCGACGGCGTCCTCGTAGCGCACCTTGGGGTCGGGCCGGTGGTACTGGTAGAGGCCGATCGCCTCCACGCCCAAGCGCCGGAGGGAGGCTTCGGCGGCGCGGCGCAAATAACCCGGGTCGCCATTGACCGTCCAACTGCCGTCGCCGGGGCGCACGTGCCCACCTTTGGTCGCCACGAGCACCGAGCCGCGGTCTCCGCCCCACAAAGACAATGCCTTGGCGACCAGGCTCTCCCCGTGGCCCGTGTCATCGCCTCCCAAGCTGTAGGCGTCGGCCGTGTCTATGAGCGTCATACCAGCGTCCAAGGCGGCGTGAATAGTTTCGATCGATTGCCCTTCGCCGGGGCGGCCCTCGATCGACATGGGCATCTCCCCGAGGCCGATCGCGCCCACCTCACGGCGCCCGATACGGCGCAATTGCATTTGTTCGGTCTCCTTTTTTGCTCTCAAGGACGTTCCGAAACCCTAACACCATCTGCCCGAGCACCGGCAGGCCCCGCGCCCACAGGGCCGTCCCCCACGCCCAGAGGCGCGCGAGCAAGTCACGGGTAGCTGACAACGTTGACCGGCAGGGTCACCGGTTGGCTTGGCGTGCCGACGAGCGTAGGCCCCCCGCCGAGTTGATCACGTTTTCAATAGACGACGCCGCGCCGCAAAGCCGGCACAGCGACTTGGAGAGCCTCCCGGCGGCCAAAGTGGAAAAAGGGCGCTCCCTCAGGTACGGGAGCCGAGTTCTCGCCGGAGGGCTCGGCGCCTGGCATTCGCACCACGGCGAGTAGCCACGTTGTCACAGCGAGAGGCTGCCCACGCCATGAACGCGAAAAGGTCCTCGGGGGGTGACAAAGGAGGGAACGTCACCTCTGGCCATAGGCCACCAGCGTGACCGGCTTTCACCCTCTCCATGCCGGCTCTTCGGTCAGTCAAGCCACCCCGAGGACACTGCTTACGTTACGCTTTCCCCCCTTGGAACGCAAGGGGGTTATAGCAAAAACTGTCCCGGCACGGTCTCCCCCTCGTCACGTCCGGCGCCACGCGCCCAGCGTCTCCCCCCACGGCCAACCGGCGCCGTCGCCGCCAACCGCAAGTACGACCGTGACGCGCCCAGACCGCATCGGCCTTGGTCCAGCGGTTCGGTTTATGAATAGATCGCCGCGTTGACGTCAGAGTTCACGGCTGCTCGGACATCGGGGACCCCGGAGAGAGCTGCCGCCAGTTCGTTCACGGAACGCTTGCCGTGGACCTGGAACGTGACTTCGACCATCCTGACGAGCCCGGGCCCGTCACCTCTCGCACCACCGTCGTCGGCCCCCGTTGACACTTCCTCGATCAGAAAACCTTCAGCAGAAACAACTTTGAGGAGCTCGCGGAGAAGGCCGCGGCCGCCCGGGTAGCGGGCTTCGAGCGTCGATATCACGCTCAAGGACCGCGGCAGGCGGGCGCCCAGGTAGGCGAAGAGCAGGGCCACAACAACATAGGCGTGTGCGCGCGCAGGCCGGCGCTCTTTTGACGCAGCTCGCGCTCTAGGCCTATGACGGCTGAGAGCACGAAAGCAAGTGCAAGCTCGCCCACCTGTAGCCATCCTTCGCCATCGGCAGTTGCTAGGACAACTGCGCTAAAGGAGGCGGCGGCCACCGACATGGTGGTGATATTCCCTCAGGCATCACCAGCCAAGCGCCCGGCTATCGCGTCTAGCTCCACGGCCAGCGCTCCCTGGAGGGGCGCTAGGCTAAGCGCTCGTGCCAGCGCAGGACCCAACCTCGACCCTGAAGCGCGCGAGAGCGAAGGCCAACCAACAACCTCAACGCGCACCCTGGGGCTCGATGTCGCGTACGCAGGTGGTCAACGCCGCCATCGACGTTGTCTCGGCCGGGGGCTACGAGCAGATGACCATCCGTAGCCTCGCGGCTCGCCTCGGCGTCGCACCAATGTCGCTCTACCGCCACGTCCGGGACAAGGACGACCTCCTCGACGAGGTCGTCGACCGCCTCCTTTCTCACGCCTGGCGACCCAGGGCCTCGCGCAACAACTGGCGTGCATGGGTAGGAGAGGCCTGCGAGAAGCTCCGCGCTTTCCTCGTCGCGCAGCCCGCCGCGATGCACGTGTTCTTGACCCACCCGGTCGTTTCGCCCGCGGCGGTCGAACGCATGGAAGCGGTAATGAGCGTGCTCAGGTCTGCGGGCTTTGACGAGCCTTCCGCAAAACGGGCGTACGCCGCCATCCACACCTACACACTGGGTTTTTCAGCCTTGGAAGCTGGCCGGGTCGGGTGGGCGCCGGCGGACGGTCGCGTCTCGGCGCTGGCCAAGCAGCTCGCCGCGTACACGACGCCGCGCCAGTTTGGGGAGGGCCTCAATTACCTCTTGGACGGGATAGCTCGCTCGGCGGGCGTCGCGGAGGCCACTGGTAAACCGCCTCGCCGGAAGGGCTCGTAGTAGGCGTGGTACTCGTAGTGCTCCCGGCAGGCCCTCCACGGGCTTACCAGCCCGAGAGCGCCTAGAGCGCTCAGCGCGATCTGGTATACTAGTACGCAATGAGGAGGTGCCCCGCTCTCGGCGGGACACCCGTCACGAGGCCCCGGCGCCTCCTTATGGCAGGTGTAGGAGCCTGGGGTGCCCTTGGCGCCTGGCTCAGGGGCTCGCGCCTCGGGCTGATTGTCATGGCGCTGCTTGTCGGCCTTGCCGCCGGGCTCGGCGCAGTGGGTTTCCGTTGGCTGATCTTCGCCTTCACATGGTTGGCTACCGGGCACGAACAGTTTGGCCAGCAAGGCCGTGTCGGCAGCGCCCATTTGCCTTGGCTTGGGACGGGGGCATTTGTGGTCATCCCTGTTCTTGGGGGACTGCTCTACGGGCCGCTCATACAACGCTTCGCGAGGGAGGCGAGGGGCCACGGCGTCCCCGAAGTCATGCTCGCGGTCGCCGAGAACGGGGGCCGGATCCGCCCTCCCGTGACGGTGGTAAAGGCGTTCGCATCGGCATTGTGCATTGGCACGGGCGGCTCGGTGGGCCGAGAGGGGCCCATCGTCCAGGTGGGGTCGGCGATGGCGTCGACGCTCGGCCAGGCTGTGCGGATGTCTGAGACGCGCCTGCGTATCCTCGTTGCTTGCGGCGCTGCCGGCGGTATATCGGCCACCTTCAACGCCCCGATCACCGGGTTGTTCTTTGGTTTTGAGATAATCCTGCGCGAATTTTCCCTTGACGCGCTCGTCGGCACCGGCCTTGCGGCGGTGAGCGCCGACTTGGTGAGCAGGGCCTTCTTCGGCTCGGCGCCGTTTTTTGGCAGTATCCCGCACGACCTTTCGGTCTCTCACGACTACACGTACCTACTAATCGCCCTCCTCGGGATCTGCTCTGGGCTAGTCGGCTTTTGTTTCAAGACGGCCGTCTACAAGCTCGAAGATACCGTAGACAGGCTCTGGCGAGGACGGCCTGAATGGGCGAGGCCGGCGGTAGGAGGCGTTGCGCTCGGTGGTTTGTTGTTGGCGCTCCCGCAGATGTACGGCGTTGGGTACCCGGTCATGGACAAGGCGATCGACGGCGACTACGTGCTGTGGTTCCTGGCATTGCTCATGGTTGGCAAAGTCGCAGCCACGAGCCTCACCCTTTCGATCGGGGGATCGGGCGGCGTCTTTGCTCCCTCACTTTTTACCGGGGCAATGGCCGGGATGGCCTTCGGCTCGGTGGCACACCATCTCTTTGGCAGTGTGGTCAGTAGCCCCGCCGTCTTTGCAGTCGTGGCGATGGGTGCCGTCTTTGGGGCTGCCGCTCAGGCCCCCCTTACGGCTATGGCAAGTGTCGCTGAGATGACCGGCAATTTCACCCTCATCCTCCCGGTCATGCTCGCCACCAGCATCGCCGCGGGAGTCGCCAAGCAGCTCAGCTATGGGAGCATTTACACTACAAAGCTGCTCCGCCGCGGCATCGATATCGAGCGGCCCAAACCCGAGAGCGTGCTTCACCTACTACGCGTGGCCGACGTGATGCGCCCGCTGCGGGGGCTGGATGGACAGGCGCTGGAACTGGCCTCGCCTGCCAAGGGAGCCGACGAGGCTACGGGCGCCGCGGGCGCCAACGACAAAGCGCCGGCGAAAGCCGGACAAACACCACCCACCAGTTTATTGCCCGAAATTACCGCCGGGAACGTCACTGATGTGCGCCGCCCTCAGGAGCTTTTCGGGGACGAAGTGCTCGCCCAAGCCTTACGCCAAATTGCACTTTTTGGCCGCGACGGCTTACCTGTGGTGGCAGACGACGCGCGTCACCTGATCGGCTGGGTTACGCGTCGAGACGTCCTCTCTGTCCTTGCCGAGCGGGTCAGCGATAGCCACCGTGAAGCGATGCTCGGCGAAGATGCCACCGAACAGGTCGCTGCCGATGGTGCTCCCGGGACTGCTCCCGCGACCAGCCCCCTGGGCAGTTACAACCTGGTCGAGGTCACGTTCGGGCCCGGTTGTCCGGGTCTCGGCTCCCGCCTTGGCGACTTGGCGTGGCCTGCGGGCAGCATCGTCGTGGGAGTGACCGAGGGCCGCGACCTGGTCGCACCTCGGGAGGAACTTCAGGTCCAGGCTGGCCAGCGCGTTGTCCTCCTCGTTCCGTCCACGGTTGCCTGACTTGGTCCTGGGTCGCGCCCCCCGCGCCGCCGCTATGTCCCGGGGCGCCCGTGCTCGCGAGCCACTCGTCCCGCGATCGCAAATGCCGAGTTGGCAGCCGGGATGCCTGCATAAACCGCTGTATGCATCAAGACTTCTTTCAGCTCGCCTTGCGTTACCCCGCTCTCCAGCGCGCCGCGGATGTGCATTTCCAGCTCCTCTGGGCGGTTGAGAGCGACGAGCAAGGCGATCGTCAGTAGTCGCCGCGTGGCGACGTCGAGGCCCGGCCGTGCCCAGATGTCCCCCCACGGCCACCGCGTCAACAAGTCCTGAAAATCAGCCGTCAGTTCGGTCGCCTCACCCAACGCACGGGCCACGTGCTCTGCGCCCAGTACTGCCTCTCTCACTTTGCGGCCACGGGTCGCTGCGCTGCCGAGGAGGTGATTGACGAGCACGTCATTAAATGCTCCTGGTTGCTCGACATTTGCCAAGTGAGCTGCGCCCGGCAAGATACAGAGCATGGCGCCTTTGACCTGCGTAGCGAAACTGGCCAACATGTCAGGGGTCACGACAGGGTCGGAGCCTCCCCCCACAAGTAGCGTCGGGGCAGTCAAACGCGAGACGTCCCCGCTCAGGTCTGCCCCTGCCACGGCCTCGCAGCAGTAGGCGTACCCTTCGGGGTCGACGGCGGCGAGCATCTCACGGTACTTGGCCGGGGTGCCCGGCTGGCTGATGGGCAACTGGTCGGTGAACCAGCGCGAAATTGCCCCATCAACGAGGTGCTGGGTGCCTCTTTCGCGCACAGCGACCGCCCTCTCCGCGTAGGTCCTGGGGGAACCGAAGCGCGGGACGCTGCAAGATATGACCAAGTGATCGACACGATCGGGGTGATGGACGGCAACCCACATGCAGATTTGGCCCCCGAGGGAAAGCCCGGCGAAGCTGGCGCGTGGGACCTGCAAAGTGTCGAGCAAACGGACGAGCCGCTCCCCCAACGCCTCGAGGCTCCCCCGCCCTGCGGGTACGGCCGCGCCACCGTGCCCCGGGTGCTCCACACGGAGCGCTCGCAACCACTGCCGCAGGACAGGAACTTGACCGTCCCAGACCTCCCCGGTCGTGCCGAGAGAGCCAACCATCACTAGCACTGGGGCCCCCGGCGGGCCGTCCACCCGGTAGACGACGCCCTCCTCGTCAGGCACGTTACCGAGGCCTGCCTTGGGTGCCGCCTGAAGAGCGGTGCTCGGACTGGGGCTCGTGCCACCCGTGCTCGGCGAGCGCCCGGTCGACAAGCACTTCCGCGCACCTGACAGCGTCGTCGACGTGAGCGGCACCGGCAAGGTTGTGCGCCATCCGCTCGCTGTGCACTTCCAAGCCCGCGAGGATATCGGCTGCGAGGCAAACGGCACCTCCCGTTGCGCGGCACAAGTCGGAAACCGTCTCCGGCTCCGCCTGCCATGCGCCTGCGGCGCGCTCGTTTTCTTGCACCATTGCCGCCAGAAGGACGTTGTGAAGCCCCGATGCCCGTCGCCAGGCGGCATTGACCGCAGTCGCCATGGCGGGGTTGCGTTTGTGGGGCATCGACGAAGAACCGCCGCGGCCAGGCGCCATCGGTTCGGCCACCTCTCCGATTTCGTCTTGCATCAACAAAGCCACGTCGAGCGCGACCTTTGCGGCCACGCCCGCCGCGATCGCGAGCGCGCCGGCTGCTTCGACCACCCGTGTGCGGTCCGTGTGCCAAGGCAACACCGGTGCCGTCAGCCCGAGCTCGGCTGAGAGGTGCTCGACCACGGAGGGGCCCGCGCCCCCCAATGCGGAAAGCGTGCCCGCGGGGCCACCCAACTGCACAGCGAGGCGCTTGCCCGCCACGCGTGCAAGGCCCTCCCCTGCCTCATTGAACGCGACCAACCAGCCCGCGGCTTTCCGCCCGAAAGTCGTCGGCAACGCCTGCTTGAGGACTGTGCGGGCAACGGCTGGCGTCGAGCGGTACCGCTCGGCCAAGGCGGCCGCTGCCCGAGCTGCCCGGCGCCCGTCGCTCGCCACCAACCCGAGCGCCTCTTGCAGCACGAGCATCATGGCCGTGTCGACAAGGTCTTGGCTCGTGGCGCCAAAATGCAAGAACTTGCCCGCCTCCCCACCCAGGCGCTCCCGCAGAGCCGCCACGAAGGCCACGGCGGGAGTCCCCGAGAGCCGTCCTTGGGCACCGAGCGCCTCCAGGTCCGGCTCCCGCCAGGATGTGCAGCACGCTTTGATCTCCTCCACCGCCCAAGGGGGTACCAGGCCGGCAGCGCCCTCAGCAGCCGCGAGAGCGACCTCGAACCGGAGCATTTTGGCGAACCACGAGCTGTCGGAGGTGGCTGCTGACATGGCGTCGGTCGTGAGGACCTGCCCGAACAGTTGCCCGTGCCAGCCCCCACTACCAGGTTGCAAAGAAGACCGTTTCCTCGTCGCCTTGCAGGTTGATATTGAAATGGTAGACGGGCGCCAGCGAAGAGGTGCCTGGGCCGCCCTCGCTCGCACCGAGCCTCGCGATGAGCCGGCCCCTCAGCTCGTCTCCGAGCTGTGCGAGGACGGGGTCCGAGGCGTTGGACGCTTGCCCGGGGAAATATATCCGTGTCACCAGGCGCTGCAGCAACCCTCTCGCAAAGATGGAAACGTCGACATGGGGAGCTTCGTTATGGGCAGCTTCCAGAGGCTTTCGCGCTACCAGCCTGTAGCGGCCCTCGCCGTCGGTGAGCGCGCGCGAGAAGCCGCCCCGCAGGACTGCGCCCGCGGCAGGCGACCCACCTGCGCCCGCGGCAGACGACCCACGTGCGCCCACGCCAAGGTGCCCGCCACCCGCGGGTGCTTGCCAGAACTCGAGCATGGCGTCGGTCACCGGGGCACCCGCGCCATCGCGGACAACGCCAGTGATGACAACGACATCTTCTGGGCCCGCAGTGCCTTCTGGGGTGAGCCACTCGGTGCCGATGCTCACAAAGGGCCCAGCCGTCTGGGAGGGGGTCGGGAGGAGGGGTGCCGTCATTGCTTCAGCACCTACATATCAGGCACTGTCGCATGCCTGCCTCCGACGACGATGTCAAAGATATAGCCGAGCGCCCAGTTGTCGACGGTGGTAGTGAGGTCGAACTTCGAGACAAGGCTTTGCGCCGCCCTGCGGTCGCGGACCGACTGAAATATTGGGTCGATCGCAAGGAGAGGGTCGCCCGGGAAGTACATCTGGGTGATGAGCCTCTCGACAAAACTCGTGCCGAACACGGAAAAATGTATATGGGCGGGCCGGAACGCCTTATCGTGGTTGCGCCATGGGTATGACCCCGGCTTGATCGTCACAAATTGGTAGCGCCCGTCGTCGTCGGTAAGGCAGCGCCCAGCACCACTGAAATTGGGGTCAAGCGGCGCCGGGTGGCGGTCCATTTGGTGCCTGTAGCGGCCGGCGGCATTAGCCTGCCAGATCTCGACCAGCTGCCCTCTAATGGGACGGCCGCCTTGGTCGACGACGCGGCCGGCGACGATGATCCGCTCACCCAGGGGCTCGCCCGCGTGGCTCTTGGTCAAGTCGCTGTCGATCGGCTGGGCACGAGAAGGCCCAAAAACCGGCCCGAACTTGTCTGAGCTGCCAAAGGGTAGGGGTTGCAAGGGCATCCTGGGAGCGCGCAGGTGCGTGGAGAGGTAGGCGGGGCAGTCGTAGGGAGGGTCAGGCGCCGGCACTTGCTGGGAGCCAGGCCTGTGCGCGCCCGCCGGGCCGGCGCTCAGGGGAGCGCTCTTTTCGACTTCGCGTGGAGACGTCGGAGGACCTCCAGTTCTTCGGTGGTTGGTGGGGCAGTGGTGGAGAGCTCATCAGGGACGACAAGGTCCCAGCCAGTCGCTGCCTTTACTTGCCCCAGGCTGACGCCCGGGTGCAGGTGGGTGAGCTCGAGCTCTAGTGTCCTTGCGTTGGGGCGCAGCAAGCCGAGGTCGGTTATCACGAGGCTCGGGCCACGCCCTCGCAGCCCACACCTTTCGCGGTCCCCTCGGCCATGGAGGTAGCCGACCGAAGTCACGAAATCGAGCCGCTCGACAAACGTGCGCAGCGACTGGCGGATAACGATGATCACTTCCCGGCACGAGGCGGCGATCTCCGGTGCCCCGCCTGCGCCCGGGAGGCGTACCCGCGGGTGGTCGTACGGCCCGATCACCGTGCTGTTGAGGTTGGCGTAACGGTCCAGCTGCGCGGCCGAAAGGAAACCCACGTCGATACGCCCCGCCTGCAACCAGTAATTGAATATCTCGGGTACCGAGACGACCGTGTCGGCTGTCTCCGCGAGCTCGGCATCGCCGATGGACAAGGGCAGGCGGCCAGGCTTGGCGCCAATAGTTCCCGACTCGTATATGAGCACCAGATCGGGCGCATGAGTTGCGCGGGCGAGATTTGCCGCCGTAGAGGGAAGCCCGATGCCAACGAAACAGACCGTGCCACTGCGCAGCGCCCTCGAGGCGGCCACGGTCATCATTTCGTCCGAGGTGAAGCTGTCCTCATCAGCGGCTCGCGCCGGCGCGCCGGCGCTCTGGGGCGGCTCGGCCGGCTGAGCCAAAGCAGTCAAGGTGCTCTCGTTTAGGTGCTAATGCCTAGAAGGGGAAGGGCCGATGGCTGCGCTGCAGGGTAACCCAGCGCAGTTCGCTGAAGGCTTCCATCCCTGCTCTCCCGCCAAAGCGCCCATAGCCGGAATCGCCGACCCCCCCGAAGGGCGCCTGTGCTTCGTCGTCTATGGACTGGTCGTTCACGTGGACAATGCCCGTCCGCAGCCTGCGAGCGACCTCGAAGCCGCGCCGCACGTCCTCGGTAATGACGCCTGCGGTGAGGCCGTAAGTCGTCGCGTTGGCGGCCGCTACCGCCTCGTCTATGTCTTTGACGGTTTGGACGGTGCACACGGGGCCAAAGATTTCCTCCTTTTCGAGCCGCATGTCGGGCTTCACGTCCCGGAGCACTGAGGCCGGGTAGACAGCGCCCTGCGGCCGCCCGCCTCCAGCCATCACCTGCGCGCCCGAAGCTACCGCCGCTTGCACGAGATCTGCCACGCGCTCGGCGGAGGCTTTCGAGATCAGCGGGCCGATGAGGGTGCCGGCGTCGCGAGGGTCCCCGGCGGGCAACTTGACGGCCTTTTCGGCCAGGCGGGCGGCAAGCTCTTCGGCGATCGGTTGGGCAGCAATGACCCGATCGGCGCACATGCAGATCTGGCCAGAGTTCATGTAGGCGGCAAAAGCGATGGCATTTACGGCATATTCGAGGTCGGCGTCCTCGAGGACTATCACCGAGTTCTTGCCCCCGAGCTCGAGCACGGCCGGTTTCAAATGAGTCGCCGCGACCACTCCTATCGAGCGGCCGACTTTGGTGGAACCAGTGAAGCTCACCCTCCGCACGCGCGGGTCCGAGATGAGAGCCTCGGCGACCGCAGGCGCGTCCTCGGGAGCCGTGGTCACGACGTTGCAGGCCCCAGGTGGGAACCCGGCTGCGGAAAGGACGTCGGCGAGGAACAGGCCGGCAGACAAGGGTGAGTTCTCGCTCGGCTTGAGGACGACCGTGTTGCCGGCAGCCAAGGGGGCGGCAACGGCCCGGACCCCCAAAATGATGGGCGCGTTCCAAGGCGCAAACGAGGCGACCACGCCGGCCGGCTGGCGCATCGCAAATGAGAGGTTGCCCGGTACCGAGCTCGGCAAGACGTCGCCGACGGGCTGAGTTACCTGTGCCGCCGCCTCCCGCAGGATCTCCGAAGCGAACTGCACGTTGAAGTAGCCCCAACCGGCCACCGAGCCCGTCTCCGAGGTCATCAGGTCAGCGGCTTCGTGGGCGCGCGACTCGAGGACCGATGCTGCCTGTAAGAACAGCTTCCTGCGCTCGCTTGGCGGCATCGCCGCCCAGTCTTCAAAGGCTGCTGACGCGGCGTCGACGGCGCGCCGGGCGTCTTCGGGCCCGGCGGCGGGCACCGTCGCGACCGTCTCCCCCGTGAAAGGGTCGGCGTCAGGGGTGCGTTTGCCGCTCGCAGCCTCGACGTGCTGGCCCCCGATGAGTAAATGGCGTTCCACTGTCATGGCTCCTCCTGTACTTCTCCTACTGGCTCTCCTGCTGGCTCCGAGCGTCGCCGGCACCGCTTTCGGCGGGCCGAGACCTGGCCCCTGCCCCTCCGGGTACCACTGCTCGTCCCATTACGAAGCGGGAGAGGCCGTGGCGTTCGCTCACGCCTTCCTGGCTATGAACGTAGTAGCCCACAGGGAAAAAGTGCACGGGCACTTTCGAACTGAACAGCCCCCAGAGCCCCTGGCGCGCCCAGATAGCCATCCCCATCGCCACGCACCCGAGGATTATCAGGTACCAGACGTCGTAATTGGCAAGAGCCTGCTGGAGGACAAAGAACACCACCGACCCTATTATCGGGCCCTCGACCGTCCCAAAACCGCCGATCAGGACGGCAAAGATCATGTACGCCGTCCATTGCACATTGAACACGTTCCCCGGCTCCACTTCGAGCTGGCTGATGGCGAGGACGGTGCCCGCGCCCGCGCAGCCGGCAGCCGCAAGGAGGTAGACCGCTCGCTTGGCGAGCATCACGCGCGAGCCAAGGCTCCTCGCCCCGACCTCGTTGTCGCGCACAGCGGTCAGCACCAAACCGAGCCGGCTCCGCAAGAGGAGGTAGACACCGAGCACGGAGAGGGCTGTAATGCCCAGGCCCAGCCAGTAGTAGTCACGCAAGAGGTTGCCGGCCCCAAAGCCGTCAAGGCCAGGCACAGCCGTGCCGGTGCCCCCTCCCAAAGAGGCGAAGCGGGCGACAAAAAGAGCAGCGACCTGTGCGAGGACCCACGTCGCGATTGCAAAGTAGGCGCCTGAGAGGCGGAACACGAGGAACGAGCACGGTAGCGCGAGGACCGCTGCCCCCACGATGGCTACGGGCACGGTCCCGAAGGGCTCCCAGCCATGCTGAGAGAGGTAGAGCACCCCGTAGGCGCCCACTCCGATGTACAACTGCTGGCCGACTGAAACGAGCCCGACGTAGCCAGCCAAGGCGTTCCACATCGTTGCCATGCAAATGAGGATGAGCAAGTTGACCAGGTCGGAGATAAACCCTTGGCTGGCAATGTACGGCAGGACCGCCAGGACCGCGAGCCCGAGCACCCCAACAACCCCCGCCCAGGTGGCGGCACGGCGAGAACGAGTTACAACTATTGCCCGGGCGGGACCAGTTCGCCCGCTCGAGCCGAGCGCAAAGGTGCTTGCGGTCACAGGACCGCCTTCTTGGGGAACAGCCCCCGCGGGCGCACGGCGAGCACAGCCAAGAAAACGAGGTAAGGGAGCATCGAGCCAAAGTCGGGGTCAACGAGCGAGCCCAGAGTAGTCGCCAGGCCGAGCACCATGCCGCCGGCGAGGGTCCCCCACAGCGAGCCAAGGCCCCCGATAACGACCGCAGCAAAACCATAGAGCAGGTAGGAAGGCCCGCTACTGGGCGAGATCGAGGTGTACATGCCAAGCGCGAGCCCCGCGAGGGCGACCGTCCCGGCAGCCATCGCCGCCGCCACCCCGAAGAGGTGCCGGTAGTTCGCGCCTACCAATTGCGCAGCTTCCCGGTCGTCGGCAACGGCCCGGACCATCCTCCCCGTAGCGGTCTTGGTCAAGAACAACTGCACGACAGCGAGCGATACAACTGCCGTGCCGAGGAAGACCATCGATAGGTAAGGGAGCGACACCTGGCTCGAGATCTGGACGGAACTGGACACGAGCGAGCCAATATCGAGCGATTGGCTGTTCGCGCTATAGACCTCCTGGAGCACGTTCTCGAGCACGATCGAAAGCCCGAATGTGACAAGCAAGGTGGTTATCGGCCCCGAGTCGAGGCTGCGCTGCAGGAAAAGCCTCTGGCCGAAGTAGCCACCGATGACAAACACGGGGACCACGAGGACAAAGACCCATATCGCCGGGATGTGGGTCACGGAAATGAGGCTCAAACCGAGGTAAACGGCGGCGACTGCGACATCGCCGTGGGCGAGGTTGATCACTTCCATGACACCGAACATGAGGGAAAGCCCGCATGCGAAAAGCGCGAACAGCCCTCCGAGGAAGAGCCCCTGGATGATGGCGTTCAGTACGTCCATCAGCTTGCGCTCCGAGCGCCCTGGGCGATGCCAAAGTACGCAGCCTCGATCTGTTCGACGTCGAGCTCTGCGGGTGCCCCTTGGAGGGCCTGGCGGCCTTCGAGGAGGCACTGCAACCTGTCCGCAACTTTCAAGGCTTGCCGCACGTCCTGCTCCACGAGCAGGATGCCGAGACCGGAGACAACGAGCTCTGGCAGGACCGAATATATCCGCCGCAATGCAAGGGGCGACAGGCCGAGGGAAGGCTCGTCGAGCATAAGCGCCCTCGGGTTCGCTAACAGCGCCCTTGCGATCGCGACAGCCTGTTGTTCCCCTCCGGAGAGCTGGGAAGCCGGTTGGCGCTTTCGTTCCGCCATCCAGGGGAAAAGTGCAAGGACTTTTGCCATGTCCCATGCTCCCGGGCGCCCCTTATAAAGCCCCGCAAGGAGGTTTTCCTCGACGGTGAGAGAGGCGAAAAGGCGGCGTCCCTCGGGCACGAGCACAAGGCCCAGGGCGACTCTTTTATCCGGTCCCAGGTGAGTTATGTCCCTGCCGTCAAAGACCACCCTGCCCGCAGACGGCGTATGCAACCCGGCAATCGTGCGCAGCAGTGTCGATTTCCCAGCCCCGTTGGCCCCGATGATCGCTACCACTTCTCCTGCGTTGACTGCCAGGGTCACCCCCCGGACGGCCTCCAACTGCCCGTGGTGGACGCTCAGGTCCCGCACTTCGAGCAGAGCGCTCATTCGCCGCTCAGCTCCTCTTCGGTACCGAGGTAGACCTGTTTCACCGTGGGGTCGGAAAGGACTTCAGCCGGCTTGCCATCAGCGATGATCGCCCCGCCGTCCAGGCAGACGAGCCTTTCGGCAGTTTCCACCAACGCCCGCACCACGTGCTCGACCCAGACGACGGCCATCGTCTTGTCGCTCCCGCCGCCCGCGCGGGCTTCCCGCACTATCGCGATCAGCTCTGCGACTTCAGGGTCGGTAAGACCAGCGGCCACTTCGTCCAAAAGGAGCAAGCGAGGCTTGGTGGCAAGAGCACGTGCCAGCTCGAGGCGTTTGCGGGAAAGCAGCCCGAGCTGGCCGGCTGGGCGGTTGGCGTCGCCGGCGAGCCCCGTCCTGCCGAGGACTTCGTAAGTGTGCTCATTGGCCGCCCGGCTGCGCAGCCCGGCCCCGGCCTGCGCAGCCAAAAGGACGTTCTCGAACACGGTCATCTTCTCGAAAGGCCGTGGGACCTGGTAAGTGCGACCAATACCCATGCGGCAACGGGCCGATGGGTCGAGACGGTTGACGACTTGGCCGTCGAAGACCACGCGGCCGCCGTCGGGGGCCAAGTCACCCGAAATTATGCTGAAGAGGCTCGTCTTGCCGGCGCCATTTGGCCCGACAACGCCCAGCAGCTCTGTCTCTGCCACGCTCAGGCAGAGCTGGTCGGCCACTACGACGCGGCCAAACCGTTTGGAAACCTGGTCCAGCTCCAGCAAACTGGCGCCAGCCGGCGCGCTCAGCCCCGGCGAGCGCGCCGTGCCCACCAATGGCGTGCCCTCTCCCGCACCCCTCTCCTCGGTCGTCGCCCTCGGCACAGCGGCAGGCATATCGCGTGGCGGCAGAGAGGTCAAGGAACGGTGAGGGCGCACCAGGTCATGGGTTGGTTGGCTCGAGCGTCCCGTTGAGCGGCCAGGTGGGAGCGTCGGAATTGTCGACGACGTACATGGCATAAGGGAAATCTGTGAACGACCCGGGCTTGCCTGGTTTCCATTGCACGCCGGCGGCGGGGATGATCGCTACGCCGGGTGCCGGCCCGCTCGTGAAGTCGACGGACCCGTTCATGCCCTCGTAGCTCATGCTGTGGAGCTTGTCGGCCACGTCCTGGTGGTCGTGCGGGTCACTTGCCGACCTTAACGCGTTATAAGCGACCTCGAATGCGGCATAGGTCGACCCGATCGCCTGAGTCCACTGCTGGCCTGTGGTGCGCTGGTACTCCAAGGCCAGTTGAGCTGCGGTCTGGCCCGTGAGGGAGGACTTATAGGGAGCGAACGGTGACCACCAAGAGTCGGTCGCGATATTGTTCACGAGCGGCCCGAGCGCCTTTACGTCGTCGGGGAAAAGGAGCACCTTTGCAACGGTGGCGATCTTTGGCTTGAAGCCTTGCTGAGCTGCCTGCTTCCAAAATGTGTTGAAGTCGGGCGGGAGCGGGCAGTTGACGAAGACCTCGCAATCATCAGACTTGAACTTGTCGATCATGGTCGTAAAGTTCGCCGTCCCGTCCGGGTAGGCGCCACCATCAATGGGCGTGTACCCGGCCGCTTTGGCAAGGGGTGGGAAACCTGCCCGGAAAGCGTTGCCATCGGAGTCGTTGGGGAACATCTCAGCGACGACCTTGTTCGTCTTGATGCGGTTCCACATCGGGATGAAGGTCTTGCCGAACTCCCCTAGGCCAAAGAAGAACACGACGTTGTACTCGAACTTCTCGGTCGGCTTGAGCGGGTCGCCGCCGAGCCCGGCGTACCAGGACTGCCACGGGACGACCGTCGAGACGCATGGGACCCCTTCGGACTCGCAGAGCACCGCTACGGGGTTGTCGGTCTCGGGAGTCGAGCTCGTGATCATCAGGTCGACGTTGTTGTTGAGGATCAGGTCGCGGGCGACTTCGGACGCCCGGTTGGGGTCGGACTGGCTGTCTTTGGTAAGGATGGTCACTTCATAGGTCTTGCCACCGACTTTGACGCCCTTGGTGTACGGCGCGGTCTGGCGGATCGCGCTTATCGCAAAGTTGTTGGAAGTGGCGAAGTCCGCGAGTGCTCCCGTTTGCGGCCCCACAAAACCGATGGTTATCTTGCTTGCCGAGCTCGCCGAGGTTGTCAAGCGCCTGGCTGCGCTTGCTGCGAACCTGCTCGGCCCCAACAACCTGTTGGCGCCGAACAAGGCCGCACCGCTACCCATGCCCATCAGCAGCTGGCGGCGCGTCACGAGGTTCGCGTGCTCTTGCGGTCCGCTTGTAGACGCCTGGTCGGGCGTCGAGGGCTCTCCCCTATTCGGGCCCACTGGCCCCTCCTTTGTGCTCAAGGAATGTTCGCTATGCGTACGAGGTGTTCACCACGTGTACGGAATGTTATAACCTGCTGACCCGTGAGCAAAGTGCAGGCCGCCCCCCGGCGCTGCAGGCCTCTCAACCCAAGGTGATCAAGGCGTCGAGGGCGACGGTCCCGCGGCCCTGGCCGAGCACAGCGAGCGGGTTGACCTCGAGCTCAACGACCTTGGGCGTTGCCCGGAAAATGGCTGCTACCAGCTCGACGGTGTCAATGAGCGCCCCCACGTCTCTCTCGGGCTGGCCACGACCACCCGATAGGACAGGGAAGGCCCGCAGGGACGCCACCGCGGACGCGATCTCGGAACGGTCGGCGTCCTGAGGGACAATTACGGTGTCGTGGAGGACCTCGGCCCAGACACCTCCCAAACCGATGACTATGTACCCGCCCCAGGCAGGGTCCCGGCGGGCGCCGACGATGACTTCGGTCCCACCCTGGACCGCTTCTTCCACCAAGATGCCGTCCAAGCGCGCTCCGGGGCAACGCGTGGAGACCTCTTTCACCATTTGGTCAAACGATGTCGCCAGTTCTGCACCCGACCCGACTATCGCGACGCCCCCAACGTCGCTCTTGTGGACGATCTCAGGTGACTGCACCTTGAGGACGACCGGGTAGCCGACCCGGTCAGCCGCCTTGAGAGCGTGCTCGCAAGTGGCAGCCAGTTCCGAGCGCGGGACACGGAGCCCGGACTGGGAGAGCAGCTTCTTTGCCCACACCTCGGTGATGCGAGGTACTCCGTCAGCCAGCAGCGGCGGCATGGCCCTCGGGGCGACGCGTGCTCCTGCCGCCTGGCGCGCCCCGGCCACGGCTACCAGGTCCCTTACAGCGTGGAGCGCCCGGTCGAGAGAACGAAATAGAGGGGCCCCCGCGTCCCAAATAGCGAGCTGGTTGGCTTCCGGTAGGGGCCACGCCCCACCCATGACCGTGTAGACGACCGGTTTGTCGGCGACCTCGATGGCGGGCAGGAGGGCGCTCAATTGGTCCCGGCCCTGGCGCTCAGAGCCAGGCATGGTGCAGACGACGACTGTCCCAACCCCTTCGTCCCCAAGGAGGACTTCCAAGGCCCGCCGGTACAAGCTAGGGTCATTGAGCCCCATCGCTGTTATGTCCGTCGGGTTGCTCGCGATGGCGAAGGGAGGGAGCTCGTTGGCGAGGTTTTCCAGGGTCGCTCTCGAAAGTTCGGCCAGGGGAAGGCCGATCGACTCGCAGACGTCAATCGCCAGGGTCTTGACGGCGCCCGAGTCCGTCATGAGCCCGACGCCTTTGGTGGCCGGCAAGCGTGCTCGGCTCAATAACCCCGCCGAATCGATGAGGGCATCGAGGGAAGCCGCGAAAAGCACGCCCTCGCGCTCGAGCACCGCTCTCAAGGCACCCTGGTCACCGGCAATGGCCCCCGTGTGGGACTTCGTTGCGGCCCGTGCTTTTTCGCCCTGGCCGGCGTGCAAGACGCATAGCGCCACACCCAGCTCGCGGGCAGTGACCGCGAGCGCTCGGAACTCATCGGGGCGACGGATTTGTTCGACGAGCAAAGCGACCGCCCGCGTGCTGCTGTCCTCGAGGACTGCACCGAGGTAGTCCTCGACGCCCAGGGCTGCTTCGTTGCCAGTCGAAATAGCGTAATTGACGGTGATGTCCTGGGCCTGGGCAGCATAAGTGAGCCCGAGGGACATCGCGCCGCTTTGCGCAATGATGGCAATGCCCGGCCGGCCCGGCCGGCGGTTGGGCCTCACGTCACCGAAAGTGAGCGGGGCTCCTTCGGAAAAATTGACCAAACCCAAGCAATTAGGGCCTGCAAGAGCTATCTGGTACTCGCGCGCCGCTGCCGCGAGCGCCTCCTGCTCGGCAAGGCCTGCCGCGTCAACTTCTCCGTAGCCGGCCGAAAAAACGATGACCCCGCCGACACCGCGGCGGCCGGCTGCCTCGAGAGCCGGGAGAGCTCCGGGTTTGGGGACCGCGAGGATCGCGACGTCTATGCCTTCGGGGAGGTCATCGACCGAGGGGGCACAGGGCAAGCCCCTGACCTCGCTGCGCGTCCGGCTTACCAGATGGACCTCGCCGGCGTACCCGAAGCGCTCCATGAGAGCAAGCGGCGCCCCTCCGATGCTGGCCGGGTCATCGGATGCCCCAACAATCGCCACAGATTTTGGGTGAAGCAGCCGCGAAAGGCAAGGAGCTGTGCCGTTGGAGGGACGGCCGGTATCAGTCACGTTTGTAAGCTCCCAGGCCTGGACGGAACGACTTCTCGTCGAGGAACTGGGCCATGCCCGTCTCCCGCCCATGCTCGGGGTCATTACTAATGGACTGGTCTAATTTCGCGTAGAGGTACTCTTCCGAAACTTCCCATGTCATGCCGCGAGCGCGCTTGAAGCCCACTTTCGCCGCCTCCAGGACGGTACGGTTCAGCCGAGCGAGGTGCTGAGCAAGCTCTGCAGTGCGCTCGCGCAGTTGCTCCCTAGGGACTGATTCGTTGACAAGGCCCATGGCGGCTGCCTCCCGGCCGGTGAAGGTCTTGCCCGTCATGATGTAATAGAGGGCATCCCGGGCTGGGACCATTTCTGCCAGTGCCCGGGAGACAACTGACCCTGGCGGGATACCCCAGTTGACTTCGGAAAGCCCGAAAACCGCCTCGTCTGCAGCAATCGCAAGGTCGCACGCGACAAGGGGTGTGAAGGCGCCTCCGAAACACCACCCGTTCACCATGGCAATGGTCGGCTTGGGATAGAACATCAGGCGCCGGTACTGCCACTCGTTCGCCGCACGCCGCGAGCGCGCCTTGGCAAGTGGCCCACCCTGGTCGACGTCACGGAAGTACTCCTTCAGGTCCATGCCGGCGGAAAAGGCCTCCCCGGCACCTGTCAGTACGAGCACCCTGGCCCCATCGTCGACCTCGACCGCGTCGAGCACTTCCAGCATCTCGGTGTTGAGCGTCGGGTTCATGGCATTGCGCTTTCCCGGCCGGTTCAAGGTCACCCAGGCGGTGCCGTCGGGGCCGACCTCCCCCAGGACCGTCGCCCACTCCCCGAGAGGTCGTAGCCCGGCGCTACCTGGCGAGATCGCGGTCATTGCCCCCTCCTCAAGGACGAGCATGGACAGGCTGCTCATGGTCGATGCGTTCGTTATGCGTACACAGCGTTCACCACGTGTACAGAATGTTATAGCGTGTGGGCAGCGCAGGAGAAGCTACCAAGCGCGGGGAAAGACGTAAGGCAAGGCAGTAAAGGACGAGATGGCTGAGATCGTCGAACTGAGCACAGCGGTGTCCGAGCTGGTCCATGACGGCGACTGCGTGGCACTTGAGGGCTTTACCCACCTCATCCCCTTTGCAGCCGCGCACGAGGTCATCCGCCAGGGCCGAAAAGAGCTCACCCTCGTCCGCCTGACGCCCGACCTCGTCTTCGACCAGATGATCGGCATGGGTTGCGCACGCGCGCTCACGTTCTCTTGGGGGGGTAACCCCGGCGTGGGCTCCCTGCACCGGCTCCGGGACGCTATCGAGCATGGCTGGCCGCACCCGATCACGATCGACGAGCACAGCCACGCTGGGCTCACCAACCGCTATGTCGCGGGAGCTTCCGCGCTCCCCTTCGCGGTGATGCGTGGCTACGTCGGGACCGACCTCCTGGAGCGGTCGCCGACGATCGCCACCGTCGATTGCCCCTTCACGGGAGAAACTTTGGCGGCAGTGCAGGCCATCCGCCCCGACGTCGCCGTCGTGCACGCCCAACGAGCGGACCGGCACGGCAACGTCCAGCTGTGGGGCATTACAGGGGTCCAAAAGGAAGCGGTCCTTGCGTCCTCGCGCTCATTGGTGACTGTGGAAGAAGTCGTCGAAGAGCTCTCGCCCCGGCCGGGCAGCGTCCTCCTCCCTTCCTGGGTGATCACCGCGGTCGCACTCGCGCCCCGAGGCGCCCACCCGTCCTATTCTCTCGGCTACTACGAGCGGGACAACGATTTTTATGTCGCATGGGACGCAATTAGCCGAGAGCGCGAAACTTTCCTGGCCTGGATGCGGGACAATGTGCTCGGCGAGGCTGCGTGAGCGCTGCAAAACCGGGACCGGAGGGGGGCGCCGAGCGCGAGCCCGTGGTCATTGCCGCTGTGCGGACCCCGATCGGCCGCTACGGGGGGGCGCTCGCCGGCGTGCGGCCCGACGACCTGGCGGCGCTCGTAATAAAGGAAGCGCTCGCCCGTGCGGGCACCGGCCCCGGTGACATCGAGGACGTCTATATCGGGGCCGCTAACCAGGCCGGCGAAGACAACCGCAATGTCGCCCGCATGGCAGCTCTTCTCGCAGGGCTACCTGAGTCCGTCCCAGGCGTGACGGTGAACCGCCTTTGCGCGTCGGGCCTCTCAGCTATTGTCGCCGCCTGCCACGCCGTGATCGCGGGAGAGGGAGACCTTTTTGTCGCCGGCGGGGTCGAGTCGATGTCGCGCGCCCCATCGGTGAGCGGGAAGCCGGACAAAGCCTTCCCGCGAGGCGATCGCCTCCTTTACGACACCACCCTCGGTTGGCGGTTCCCCAACCCCAAGCTTGCCGAGCTCTTCCCGCTGGAGAGCATGGGCGAGACCGGTGAGAATGTTGCCGAGATATATGGCATCTCGCGCGAAGACCAGGATGGCTTTGCGCTCCAGTCGCACCTTCGCTGGGCAGAAGCTGCACGCGCCGGGCGCTTTGACGACGAGCTCGTGCCCGTGGCGGGCTTTGCCCAGGACGAACACCCGCGCCCGGGGACAACCCTCGAAAAGCTGTCGGCTCTCTCCCCCGCCTTTCGCAGCGGCGGGACGGTGACGGCCGGCAATTCTTCGGGCGTCAACGACGGTGCAGCCGCCGTTGTGATCGCCTCGGCAAGGCGCGCGCAAGAGCTTGGTGCGCAACCGCTCGGGGCCTTCGCCGGCTCGGCAGTGGCGGGTGTCGACCCAAGGACAATGGGCATCGGGCCGGTCCCAGCAGTGCGTAAGCTCTTGGCGCGCACTGGAGTGACTTTGGAAGAGGTCGACCTGATAGAAATGAACGAAGCCTTTGCCTCTCAAAGCCTCGCGGTAATAAGAGAGCTCGGCTTGCGACAAGACATCCTCAACGTCAACGGCGGCGCCATCGCCCTCGGCCATCCCCTTGGCATGAGCGGCGCGCGCCTGGTCGTTTCACTGCTTCACGAACTTCGTCGGCGCGGAGGCCGTCATGGCCTTACCACTTTGTGCGTAGGAGTGGGACAGGGCCAAGCCGTCCTATGGAGGCGTTGAGCCGGCTCCGTACAAAAGTCGGCATTGTCGGCGCCGGGCCCGCCGGTCTCACCCTCGCCCGGCTCCTCGAGTGCCAGGGCATCGATGCCGTCGTGCTCGAAGACCGCAGCCGGGACTATGTGGAGCACCGAGTCCGAGCGGGAGTCCTCGAACAAGGCAGCGTCGACCTCCTCGCAGACGCCGGAGTGGCCGACCGCCTGAGGCGCGAAGGCTTTGTCCATACGGGGATTGAGCTCCAGTTCGCCGGAGAGCGGCACAGAGTTCCCCTGAGCGAGCTGACAGGCGGTCACAGCATCGTCATTTACGGGCAAACGGAGGTGGTGAAGGACCTCATCGCGGCTCGAGTGGCCTCAGGGGCGCCGCTGTACTTTGAAGTAGACGATGTGCGCCTGAGCGGGCTCGTCGATGGGCCACCGGTAATAGCGTTCGGCCACGGTGGGCACCAACATGAGCTCCATTGCGACATAGTCGCCGGTTGCGACGGCTACCACGGCCCTTGCCGCAGTTCGGTCCCGGCGGGAGTGCTGAAGAGCTTTGTGCGAGAGTACCCCTTTGCCTGGCTTGGCATCTTGGCAGGGGTCGCCCCCTCCAATGACGAGCTTATTTATGCCCACCACGACTTGGGCTTCGCGCTCCTCAGCATGCGCACGGCCGAGCTGAGCCGCCTCTATGTCCAGTGCCGCCCCGACGACGACATCACAAATTGGCCCGACGGGCGGATCTGGGAGCAGCTCCAGCTACGCCTTGGCTTGCCCGGCTGGCAGCTCGCTGAAGGCCCCGTGCTCGAGAAGGGGATAACTCCCATGCGGAGCCATGTTTATGAGCCCATGCAGTACGGCAACCTCTTCCTCGCCGGGGATGCCTCCCACATCGTCCCCCCAACAGGTGCGAAAGGGCTCAACCTCGCTCTCCACGACGTAAAGCTCCTTGCAGACGCGATCGTGGAACTTTACGCGACTAAGTCCCGCGCCGCCCTCGACACTTATTCGCAACGCTGCCTGCGCAGGGTCTGGCGGGCAGAGCACTTTTCCTGGTGGATGACCTCGATGCTGCACCGGCCCGAAGATGGCAATGAGTTCGAAGTAAGGCTCCAACTGGCGCAGCTGCGCTACCTCGTGACCTCCCGAGCCGCAGCAACCAGCCTCGCGGAAAATTACGTGGGCTTTAGCGCTTAATTTTTGGCGGTGTCCCTGCGATAGGCAAGCATCGCAAGGCGGGCGAGCACCACCGTCCAAACGGCTATCACGATCCAGCCAGTTGACGACCAGGCTGTCCGGGTGAGACCGGCTTCGCCCGCCTGGACAAGCCAATAAGACGGGAGCGCCCGGGCAATGTCGTGGAACGCGCCCGTTTGGCCGAGGGGGCCCCATGCTCCGCCGAGAAGAGCGAAGAGGGCACTGATGCCGCCGAGAGCAGGCCCGAGCGTATCTGGCGTGAGGAGGTGCCCGAGCATGATCCCAAGGGCTGCAAAAGGCAAAAGGCCGACCAGGATGAGGCCCGTCATGAGGAGCCATCCCGAGATCGCCAAGTGCACGCTCATCGCCAAGCCCGCTAGGTACAAAAAGATGATCGTGAGCGCCGCCATCGCGTAACCACGGATGACCTTGCTCGCCATATAGGCCCAAGGCGGGAGAGGGGTGACGCGCAGCTGGCGGGTCCAGCCGAGGGACCGCTCGAGCGAGATGAGCCCGCCACCCGAGACAACCCCGTTCATGGAGCCCCAAGCCGTCATCCCCGTCAAGTAGTAGACGGGAAAGGGGATGCTAGCAATCGTCTTGTCCTTGTTGGAGCCGGCGATCACGAGGTAAAGGATGAGCGGGAACCCGATGCTGAAGATGAAGAAACGCCGGTTGCGGACGACTCGCAGCAGGTCGTAACGAGCGTACGCAAGTGCCGTCACCGCGCCGCCTCCAGCCCCGCCCGCTCCGGCGTCTCGCCCAGCTCTGGGGCCTCGTCTTCGGTGGTCAGCTCAATGAAGGCCTCTTCCAGGGTGCCACCTCGCACCTCGATATCGCGGGCAGCGGGGTACTTGGCGAGCAGGGCGCGAAGGGCCGTGTCTGAGTCGGCGCAGCGCAGGATGACCGCTTCCCCGTGGGCTTCCGCTGTGGAAACCCCGGGTAAGCTGGAGAGCTCCATCTCTCGCGCGCCCTCCAGGGTTGCCCTGATAGTGCGGGCGCCCACCTTGCCCTTGATTTCCGTCGGGGAGCCGTCGGCGACGACCTTGCCTCGCGCCATGAGGATCACCCGGTCCGCATACGCGTCCGCTTCCTCGAGGTAGTGGGTGGCAAAAAGGACCGTCTTCCCAGAAGCGGCAACACCCCTCATCGAGGCCCAGAAGTCGCGCCTGCCTTCTACGTCCAGAGCGGCCGTTGGCTCGTCCAGCACCAGCAGGTCGGGGTTGCCAACGAGCGCGATCGCGAAGCGGACCCGTTGCGACTGGCCACCAGAAAGGTTCTGCGTGCGCCTCTCGGAGATCTCGGACACGCCCGCCGCCGCAAGCGTCTCGCCCACGTTGAGTGAACGCGGGTAGAGCGCAGCCACCATGGTGACAAGCTCGGAGACGGTAAGGTCCCTCAGCAAGGAGCCTACCTGGAGCATGCCCCCGACAAGCCCCGCTCTCACGGCTCCCTCGGGAGAGAGGCCAAAGACCGAGATCCGCCCGGAATCGGGGCGCTGCAACCCGAGCAGCATGTCTATCGTGGTGGTTTTACCGGCCCCATTGGGCCCAAGGAGGGCTACAGTCTCACCAGAACCAATGGTCATGTCGACGCCGCGTACCGCCCGCACTTCCCCGAAAGACTTGTGCAGGCCTAGCGCAGCGATACCACCGGGCTCGCCTGGCCTGGGTTGCACGACAACCGCCATGCGCGTGAGGCTACCGTAATGGCCCAGCGCGCTCAACCTGTCCGTGGCATGCGGGACATCCTCCCTCCTCAGGGAGAGCTGAGACGCCGCCTTGCCAATGCCATCCTCGAGGTCTACACGGGCTATGGCTTCGAGGTCATCGAAACCCCTGCCCTGGAAGATCTCGAAGTGCTCCTTGGGAGCGGTGGAGGTGAGAACGAAAAGCTCATCTTCAAGGTCCTAAAGCGCGGCGAGCGCCTCGGCGAAGAGCTCGCCCGTGGCGGGGACCTCGCCGATGCCGGGCTACGCTTCGACCTCACCGTGCCGCTCGCCCGTTTTGTCGCGAACCACCTCAACGAGCTCCCGGTGCCGTTCAAAGTCGCCCACCTGGCGCCAGTATGGCGGGGAGAGCGGCCGGCCCGAGGCCGTTTCCGCGAGTTTGTCCAATGCGACATAGATATCGTCGGCGAGCCGAGCGTTGCCGCGGAAGTCGAGCTTTGCAGCGCAACTTTGGACGCTTTGCACAGAACGGGCGTGAGCGGCTGCACGGTCAAGCTGAACGACCGGCGCCTGCTGCGAGCTGTCGCCGAAAACTACCTTGGACCACTGGAAGATCCTGCCGCGGTCTTCATCGAACTGGACAAGCTCGAGCGGGACGGCGCCGATGCTGTGGCGAAACAATTGGCAGATTTCGACCGTGGGGCGGTCCGGCGCCTCCTCGAATGGCTGGAAGAAGGCGACCCCTCGGCGGGACCGCCCGAGATCGCCTCGGCGCTCGAGGCAACGCTCTCCGCTTTGTCGGCACAGGGTTACTCGGCGGCGTTCGACCCAGCGCTGGTGCGAGGGATCGGCTATTACACGGGCCAGATTTTTGAGGTCCGCCGCGCGGACATCCCTTACTCGCTCGCGGGTGGCGGGCGGTACGACGGGATGACAGAGCGCTTCGGGGCACCCGCCCTGCCGATGTGCGGTTTTTCAATCGGTTTCGAGCGCATCGCGGATCTTGTCGACCCGAACCTCTTAGGGCCGGCACCGCACCGCATCGCGGTCACTTGCGCCAGCGACGAGGACCTGCTCCGCAGTTTGGCAGCAGCTCACGCTCAGCGCACCCGAGGCGAGAACGTCGTCGTCAGCGTGCTGCGCCGGGCGCGCAATTACAGGAAGCAGCAGCAGGACTTGGAGAAACTGGGCTACTCGGAGATCCTCGATAGCAAGGAGTTCGATAAGTCCGTAGGCCCTTAGGGAACTGACGTGCGGGACTGCCTACTGCTGGCCTAGCTCCAGCGAGCCTGTGGCCTTTTGCAGCCCTTTTTCCACCTCTTCCCTCATGCCGGGGACGAGGTAGGCCTCAGCAGCTAGAAGGTCGGGGAGCAACTTCGGCTTGATAGTGAAAGCAAACAGTGCCGTAGTCACGTCGACCCCGTGGGCAGGCCTGTGGACGATGGAGATCGGGTCGCCCACTTTCACCGGCCCCGACTGGACGACCATCAAGTAGGCACCCGGCCGGCCCGACCCGGTGAACCGGCGCGCCCAGGCGTGGACGGCCATCCGTTGGGCGAAAGTTTTGCAAGGCATACGGGGACCAGTAACTTGCAGCACAAGTTGGTCGCCGATCTTCCAACGCTCCCCGATAAGTGCCGTATTTGGGTCGATGCCGAGCGTTGTCAGGTTCTCGCCGAACATGCCGTCCGGCAATTGCCTGTCGAGCTCGACCTCCCAGCGGTCGAGATCTTCACGCGCAAAGGCGTAGACCGCTTGCCCAGGACCGCCGTGGTTCTTCTTGTCGCCAACATTGTCCCCCTCCAGGCCACTTTTGCCTTTCAGAGGCCCAGGGTCGCGTACCCAGACCGGTCCCGTCGCGGGCCGTTTGTTGATCGCAGTTGTGTTGTCCTTTGCTCGGTTCGGCACGAGCGTGCCGATGTTCACCGACTTGACCCGGGGCGCAGTGACGCTCTCGGCGAGCACGGCTCTACCGTCTGCCCTGCTCGCCGGCGGCGCTCGCGAGCGGCCGCACGTCTTGGTACCACTGCTCCCATCGTTTTCGTGCTGCATTTAGGACATCAACGTCGGCTTTTATCGGTACGACTTGTTGCTCGTCGGGAGCAGATGGGCTGAGGTCTGCACCGAGCGCGACGCGAGCCGCTCCGCGAGCCGTCGTCTCTGGGACGTCGAGGAAATGGAGCCGCCTGTCGAGCGTGCTCGCGAGCCGCTGCCTCCACCATTCTGAGCGGTCCAGGGCGCCTCCATTGGCCACGACCTCCAATGGTATTTGAGAAGTCGAGGCCAGATCTTCCAACCCCTGTGCGATCTGGAAGCACACCGCTTCGACCGCCGCCGACACGATGTGCGCTCCGGTATGCCCGAGCCCCAAGCCCACGACGCACCCCTGACCGCCTGGGACGCCGGGCGCCGGAGGGCGAGTGCCGGCGTGCCAAGGGAGCACGATTACGCCTTGGCTGCCCGCACCGACTGGCATCGGGACGTCGTAGCGAACTTCGTGCGGTGCCCCGCGCGCTGCGCCTACGGCACGGTGGCCGGTTCCTGCCGGCACAGCGGAGGTGCCTTCCCATAACCCGAGTGCCCACGAATAGAGCTGGCCGCCACTGCTGTAGGCGGCGCCTAGGACGACGCGCTCGGCGTCGACACGGTAACGCCAGAGGCCTGGCGGGAGGGGTGAGCGATCTCGTGCAGGCCGGACCGACCTAACCGCGGCCGAAGTGCCAATCGTGACGGCTGCCCAACCTGGCTTGTCACAACCGATCCCGAGGTTGGCGGCAGCTCCATCGCCAAGGCTCGGGAACCAAGGGACCTCAGCCAGCTCTGGCCAACGCCTGCCCCATGTGGAGCTCAGGCGGCCCCGCCACTCATCGGTGACAATAGGGGGAAGAGCCTGGGGAGAGACGTTGGCAATTTCCATCGCCTCGTCATCCCATTGCATGTCTGCGGTATTGAGCAGACCGGTCCCGGACGCCATTGAGAGCGAGGTCGAGGGGTCGTCGAGGAGGTGGAGCGCTACGTACTCGGGGAGCCCGAGAAAACGGGCCACCTGGTAAGCGGCACCCCGGGCGGCCAGCCAGGGGGCTCGGTAGGTCCAGTACATGGGAGCGAACGCGCACCCCGTGCGTTGGCGGAGCCGTTCTAGGCGGTCGGCAGGCTCGGCCTCAGATTTGGCCTCTGGCTGGGCCACTGACTTGGCCTTTGACTTGGCCTCTGAGTGGAGCTCGAGCGGGTGGCTCGGGCGGGTGTCGGCCCACGAGAGCAGCTCGCCAAGGGGCTTGCCTTCACCATCGACAGGGACAATCGAGTGCCACTGGGAGTCGATCGCGACGGCATCTATGCCTTGGAGAAAGCCCTCGCCATGGAGCTCATCTATGCACGCGACGAGGTCCGAGAGGTAATCGTCCGCCTCGAAGGTGGCTTGCCCGGGCTCGTCCGAGCGGAGGTGGCGGGCGCGGCGGGCGATCGCACCGTCCACCGCCCAGAGCGAAGCCGGGCCGTCTTGTTCGAAGACGATCGCCCTCACGGACGAGGTGCCGAGGTCGAGGGCTAGGGCGCGCTTACCCATCAGCGGGACAAGCTACCGAGCGAGGGCGGGCTCATGTGGATGCTTTCCCATGCTGGCACATGGCGCGTCGGGTGCATGTCGCTGCGCTATGAGAGATGATGACCAAGGGTGGGTGATGGCAACGCGGGCGCGTCGGGAAGAGGCTGCGGTCGGTAGTGAGCTCGCTGGTGGGTTGGCTCGCTGATGGGCTGGCTCGCTGGCGTCACCAGGACGCGCTCTCGCCGTACGAGGAGGCAAGAAAGGTGTCAAAGGCTGATGGGCCCGGAGGCTGGTATGGAGTGGGAAGGGACGGGCGCGTGAGCTCGGCAGCGAAAGGGACAATTCCATCGTGTCGCCCCCGAAGTGGCTGGTTGCCTGTGGAGATGCACACACGATGACCCTTCGCCGCCGCACCAAGAACGCCCCGTCCCTGACCGGCAAGGTGCTCCTCAGGTGGTCATTTCTTGCAGTGTCGGTCTTTTCATTTCTCGCAGCTGCATGCGGCGGGACCTCGCCGAGCGCGGTTAGGCACACGACATCCACACCCTCGTCAGGAACGACTGCACCGCCCAGGACCGTGAGGACCTCGGCCGCGAACACCACGGCACCTTCGGCGCCCGCTACCAATGCGCGCCCTTCTTCGGCTGCCCCGGAGCCCACGACTGCCTCAAGCCCGCCGGCAGCTGTGACTGCGGCTACGCGTGCGACAACGACAACAACTTCACCAGTGGCCCCTCCAACGGCCACCGCTTCGACTCTCTCTCCCTCAATTACGGCAGGGACCGCTGTGCCGTGGTCTCCCACCTCTCCTGACAGTCTCGTGGGTGACAGCGGCGACCCCGCCCGTTGGCCCGCTGCGCAACCCACGCCACCAAGCCTCGCTGGCGCATACAGCACCAACATGATGAAGGTCCTCGTGACATTGATCACCTACGAGGACTGGGTGTGGTCGCACCCCAATCCGGCACTCGTGGCCAATTACATGCTTCCCGG
>DATJSU010000044.1:0-4949 GCA_035503915.1 Acidimicrobiales bacterium
TTCGCCGTCAGGATGCGCAACGCGGGCGCGCGCGAAAAACGGCCCTCAGCCCCCGCAGGCGACCACCGCCAGGACACCTTGGCAGAAGGGCGCGAAGTTCTCGGGGATATCGGGCAGCCACAACAATGAAGCGCTTTACAGTCGGCTCCCGACCGGTCACGGACGGCTGTCGGGCCAGCCCTAGGACACGTCGCGGCAAGACGGGCCGGACAGCCGGGAACGTTCCGCCCGCGAGCTGAGCCGGGCGCTGCCAACTCTCCTCCGCCACGGGGGAGGCGAGCCGCACGCGGGTCCCTCCCTCACGTCCTGTGCCGCCCGAGTGGCGGAGGCTTGCGAGCAAAAAGTCGTCACGGCCTTCGGCTCGCGGCCAGATGTGCGGGGGTTTGCGCCGTCGTCACTGCCAGGCGAAGCCATGTACTGTCGGGACGCGTGGGCCCGCCCGTCTTCGTTGGCCGCGAGCCAGAGCTGGCTGCCCTCGCGGAGCTCGCTGAACGGGCGCGTGCAGGCGAGCCCCAGGTCGCGCTCATGGAGGGAGGGCCTGGGATAGGCAAGTCCAGCTTGCTCGCCAAGTTCGCAGGCGGGTTGTGCGATGCCAAAGTCCTCCGCACCAGCGGAGAAGAAGGCGAGTCACACCTGGCTTACGGCCTCGTTGCGCAGATGGTCGTGGCAGGCCGGGCTGTGGGCGGGCGCCCCTCGCGCCTGCTTGCGAACGGCCTGAACGACGGCGTGGACCCCCTCTCAGCGGGATCCGAGCTCCTCGGCCTGCTGGACACCGTCGAGCGTGGTGGGGAACTCGTGGTACTCCTGGCGGACGACCTGCACTGGGCGGACACTGCCTCGGCTCGCGCCTTGCTGTTCGTGGTGCGCCGGCTCAGGGCCGACCCCGTTCTTGTTGTGGCCACGTCCCGTCCCGGCGAGCTCTCCCGTCACGGCGAGGGCTGGTACCGCTTCGCCTCGGGCGACGAGCGGGTGACGAGGCTCGACCTGCAGCCCTTCGGCGTACAGGACCTAGCCGCGCTCAGCCGGGCCCTGGGCTCGGGCGAGCTCTCCCCAGCCGAGGCAACGTCGCTTTTGCGCCACACCGGAGGGAACCCGCTCTATTGCGCCACGCTGCTGCGGGAACTCGGGGCCGAAGCGATCGGGCGCCGTGACGGGCGGCTACGGGTGCCCAAGAGCCTGGCGAGCATCATCCTCGTGAGGATGAGCAGGATGAGCGGTGGTGCCCGGGCCCTGACAACTGCGGTCGCGGTGCTAGGTCAGCGCTGCCCATTGGCTCTGGCCGTGCAGCTGGCTGGTCTTAGCGATCCTCTTGCCGCGCTCGACCAGGCAGTGTCAGCTTCCTTCCTGGTCGAGGCTGGGGGCGGCGCCGAGGTCGCCTTTGCTCATCCCCTTATCTGGAGTGCCGTTTATGGAGACCTCAGCTCTGCCAGACGGCGCGAGCTGCATGCCCGAGCAGTCCAGCTCACCAGCGGGGAGCGCGCCCTTGCCCACCGAGTGGCTGCTGCCGCCGGGCCGGACGACTCATTGGCAGCCGAGCTCGAGGCAGCCGCGCAACAAGCGCGCACCAGAGCCCGCGCCGAGCTCGCGGCGACCTTGTTCAGCCAGGCCGCAGGGCTGTCCGGCACCGCTCCCCAAAGGGAACGAAGGCAGCTCTTGGCGCTCTACTCGCTGATTATTTGCGGCGATATGGCGGGAGCTCAGGCCCTCTCCAGGGAGGCCGAGCACTTCGCGCCGACAGCGGCACGCGACGCCTTCCTCGGCTTGCTCGACTTTTTTTGTGGCCGGCCGACGAGCGCCCGGGCGCGGCTCGGCAGCGCCTGCGACGCGGAAGACCCGGAGTTCGGGCCACCGATGAGGTCGGACGCCATGCTCTCGCTCGCCACCGCCCATAACCTCGACGGTGACCTGGACGAGGCAGTGGCCCGGGCCCGTCAGGCGGTGGAAGCGTCGAGCGCCCTGCCGTCCGCCCACAACCGGGCGCTCGGCCACCTCTGCTTGTTCCTCACATACGCGGCGCGCTCAGACGATGAGGTCGAACAGGCCCTCGAACTGTTGGACCACCTGCCCGCCCACCCGGCCGGTGTACCGCCCGAAGACATCGACGCTTTGATAATGCGGGGCTCGGCGTTGCTGGCAGCCGGCTACCCCGAACGCGCTTACCCGGACCTACTGCAGGCAACCAAGGCAGTGAGGGGCGGGCTCTCCACGCCCCTGGTCAACCTGTGCCTCTACAACCTGGCGAGCGCGGAGTACCTGGTCGGGCACTGGGACGACGCCGTCGTCCACGGTGAGCTGGCGACGACCTCGGCCCAGGACGCGGGGCGTGCCTGGGAGTGCGCCCAAGCGCACGTCTACTCGGCCCTCGTACCGCTGGCACGCGGCGACCTTGGCGCCGCGGGAACCCGGTTGGAAGCAGCCAAAGCTCTGGCTTCCTCGGTCGGCACCGGCACAGCAGTGGTGACAGTTGCGACATTCGAGGGGGCCTTCGAGCTGGCGCGAGGGCACCCGCAAGCCGCTCTGAACGCATTCAGAACCGTGCGCGCCAGTGGCCGAGCGGCCATGGCCTGTCGTCGCGGCCCGTTGGACTGGACCGTCCTCGAGATCGAGGCGCTCTTGCGCCTCGACGAGCTCGAAACAGCTACCCGGCGCCTCGACGAGCTGGAGCACAGCGGCACCCGGCTCCCCTCTCCGACGCTTGTTGACCAGGCGCGGCTCGTGGCACTTGCAGCCATGGCCCGAGGCGACCAGGACCGGGCCGCCCAGGCCTTCGCCGCAGGGTGGCGCCACCTTGCCGGGCACCACTTGCCGCTCGTGCAGGCGCAGCTCGAGCTGGCAGAGACCAAGTACCTGCGGCTCACCCGCCAGCGCAGCCTGGCCGTAGAACGGCTGCACTCGGCCAGGTCATGCCTCGTGGGCCTTATGGCGCGACCCTTCGTCGAGCTCTGTGACGAGGAACTGGCCCACTGGGGGGCAACGACGCGCAGCGCGGGCCTTCGCCGCGAGCTGATGCTCACGGCCGCAGAGCTCCCAGTGGCAAGGCTCGTAGCCAAGGGGCACACCAACAAGGAGGTGGCGGCTGAGCTGTACGTGAGCGTGAAGACCGTAGAGCACCATCTCTCGAACATCTATATCAAGCTCGGCGTCGGTTCTCGCCGCCAGCTCGCTCGGGCGCTCGAGAGCCTGCCCGCGTAGAGCTTGCCGTCTCCTGGCGAGCGACCACCCGGCCGACTAAGGGCCCAGGTGGGTAGCAACGTCGCGCCGCAAATGGGGTCGCAATTAGGGTCGGTCCCCCAAGACACCCGACGAGCACCGGCCGACAATGGAGCCAAAGCCACGAAGAAAGGTAAGGCAAGGAACACGATGAGCCCGCCCGCAACGCTCGAAGCCGTCGCCCGGTGGCCACTTCAGGGCGCAGCCGAAGCGAGCGGGCGCGCGCTGCCGGCGCTCGAAGGACGCCCGTGCAGCGCGCACCCGGCCGGCGGGCGCGCCAACTCCAGGCGCATCCTTGGCCCTCGCCCAACCACAAGGTTGTTTGCCGGGCTTGCGGTTGCCGCAATGACCACACTTGTTCCCACACCTTTGCCCGCGGCCGCGAGCGCCCCGCGCCCGGACCTCCAGGCTGTTCTCAACGCCCTGGTGACTGGCCGAGATCGAGCCGCTCCGGGCGCCACAGCATACGTGCTCACGCCAGAGGGAAGTTGGTCAGGGGCTGCGGGCATTGCCAACCTTAGGACCGGCCAGCCCATGTGGCCCGATGCCCGGATGCGGATCCAAAGCAACAGCAAGGCCTGGCTAATGGCCGTCATTTTTCAACTCGAGCACGAAGGAAAGCTCACCCTAAGCGACACTGTGTCCCACTGGCTTCCCGGCCTCTTGCCCTACGGCGGCGAGATCACCGTCCAAGAGCTCATGAGCGACACGAGCGGGTTGATCGACGACAACGACATGTTGCGGTCGCGCGCGGCTTTCGATCACGCCCTCGCCAACGTCAAAGATTTGAAGCTCCGAACAGAGATCGAAGCCATCTGGGCGAAGGTCGTGAGGGACCCCAGCACTTACGTTGACCCGATGTGGCTGGTGCGCCTTGCCGCTTGGCAGCCCCTCGTGCTCGCGCCAGGGACCGGCTACCACCACTCCAACATCGGCTGGAACATCGTCGGTCTCATTGCAGCCCGCGCCGCCGGAGAGCCGCTACCGGCCCTCTACAAGCAACATATCTTCCTCCCCCTCGGGCTCCATGACACGAGTTTCCAGCCCCAGGGCTGGATCGCAGGTCCCCACGCCGAGGGGTACAGCATCGGCGCCAACGGGAGCCTTACCGACGCCACCGCCTGGACGTGGGGAAAGGGTGCCGATGGGGCAATCGTCACTGACGCCAAAGACGAAGCGACGTTCCTGAGGGCACTGCTGGACAACCAGCTCCACGTGCGCCAGGACTTCCTCTCGTTCAACGGCAGCTCGGGTGCGAGCTCGCCCGAGTGCCCCGGCAATGCGTTCCTGGGCGAGGGCGCAGGCGCCGCCAGCCGTTCCTATGTCTACTACAACCAGACGGGCGCCCACATCGCCGTGCTCCTCTTGAACGGCTTTCGCGATGCAACGGCGACTACGGGAGACGCCAAGGCCTTATCCGCGGCAGAAGCACTCTACTGCGCGGCATAGGGGCATAGCGGCACAGCGGCGTGCCCTCAGCGGCCTAACAACCACCACGACTTTTGAATAAGAAGGAGGCTATTCATTGTTGAGGACAAAAGTTGCAGACCTGAGCTCGGGCCAAAGGTCCCTCGCTTGGGGGCCGAACGACCGCTTGCCAGCGGACGGGCCCGGCCGTAGGCAGGGGCCATGACTGACAAAATCGAGGAGCTCGTCAAGCAAGAGTGCGCCGGCAGCGCCTTTGGCCCAGCCTTCTTCTTCGACCACGTGTCCGTCGTGGCCGATTGCGCCAGCCGCCT
>DATJSU010000045.1:0-22900 GCA_035503915.1 Acidimicrobiales bacterium
GCGCCGCCCACCACGACCCCGCCCCAGTCCCCGGCGGCAGGCTTGCCCGAGCCCGTCGCCCCGCCCACCGAGTTGTTGTTGACCGAGGTCATCACGACCGGGCGGGCGGCCGTGCCGGTGCTGTCCAGAGTGCCCTCGACGCTAAGGCCTGCACCGGCGGTGAACTTCACGACCGTGCCGGCCCTGATCGTCAATGTCGCGTGGGGCCCCACCGTGAAGGCACAGCTGAGCACGTAAACCGAACCTGGTGTCCACGTGGTGTTGTTCGCCATGGGTGCGCCGCACGGGCGGAGCGTGCTGGCCGCGTCCCCGCTGGATAATGTCGTGGCCTGGCGCCCCGCGCCGACGAGAGCGCTTTGGGCCAAGTGAGTGGACAGCGCGAGGGAGCGCTGGGCTCGCCACGTGGGCGTGGCGGCAAAGCCAGCGCGCTTGGGTTTGGCCCACGCCGCCATGATCTTGGAGGCAGTCACCGATGTCAGGTTGAACCCGGTGGCACGCGGTCGTCCCGGGACCATCGGAGGCGGAGCGGTCCCGGCCTCTGCGACGGAGTTGAACTGACCTAGCTGGGCCAGCAACACCGCTGTGCACAGGAGCACCCGGCATCGCACGCCGACCAGTATCACATAGGCGTACTGCTGTTGCGCTGTCCGACTTGGTCTCAGGCGCCCCTGTTCTAGAACCGGGCGCACAGGTTCCAGTCGATGTGCCCACCTTCCTCGCTGGCACAAGTTTGTCGGCGGCCCCTCGCCTCCGGGGGACAAGGCCACTGGGACGTTCCAGCTGGAGTTGGGGAGGCTCGTCCGCAACGCGCCAGCTCTGAACTGCCCGAACCTGGCGGAGAGGGTGGGATTTGAACCCACGGAGGGTTTCCCCTCACACGATTTCCAATCGTGCCGATTCGGCCGCTCTCGCACCCCTCCAGTGGCGACACAGGCTAGTCTGAAGCCACCGTCATCGCCGGCGTGCCCTCGGGTGCCGGGCGCGGCGGTCGGGCCCTGCGCAACGGGGCGCCGCAAACCGGGTCAGGGCCTGACGGCAGCAGCCCTCAGCGGACCGTGCCGTGTGCCGTAGGAAACCTGACCGTCGCGCCGGGCACCCGTAGTCTCCAAACATCGGCACTGTCGCTCTGGTTGAGCAAGCCCAGGTACCTCGAAAGCAGGACCAGCTGAGAGGGGCAGCCGGTACTCGCACCGCCCTATCGTCGCCGCGATCGCGGGCTGCGGCCAACGCGCGGCATCGACCGCTGGCGCATGGGGAGACCTCCCCGCTCGAGGAGCAACGGAGCTAGACAAGCCCCGCTTTAGCATGGGGCAGCAAATGGCTGTTAGACCCCGCAAAACGGTTGGCCGAGCGGCGGAGGAGGGCCCCGGGGAGAGGCTGGGAGCTCCTTCGAGCAGGCCCAGGAGGCGCTGGCCGAGGAGGCGCTGGCCCCGGCGTCTCCTGGTCATTTCCAACGTCTTGGTGCTCGCGCTGTTGGCACTCGGTGCGTCTGCGTACGGCTATGTCCAATGGCGGCTCGGCCAGGTCAAGCGCATATCCGTACCGTCCCTTACTCCCGCTGGCGCGAGCCAGAGCCTCGCCGCCGACGGCCGCCCGCTCACGATCCTCCTCATAGGGAGCGATACGAGGGACCTCGGTGCAGGCACCAGCTCCGCCTTCGGCAATGCGGACGAAGTCAGCGGGCAAAGGTCGGACACGATCATGCTCGTCCGGGTAGTGCCGGCGACTTCGAGCATTGCGCTGCTGTCGGTCCCCCGGGACCTCCTCGTCCCGGTCCCGGGGCTGGGTACTACCCGGATAAATGCGGCTTTTGGCGGTGGACCAGGTCTGCTGGTGCAGACCATCCAAGAGGATCTCGGGGTACAGGTGAACCACTTCGCGGTCCTCAATTTCGCAACCTTCACCAACCTCGCCGACGCCGTCGGGGGTGTTTACCAGTACTTCCCTGCGCCGGCGCGGGACCTCTACTCCAACCTGGTCGTCCCCCACGCGGGCTGCGTTTTGCTAAAAGGCAACCAGGCACTGGCTTTTGTTCGCTCACGCGAGTACCAGTACTACCTAAACGGCACATGGCAGTACCAACTTGTGCCCGAAAGCGACCTCGCCCGGATCCAACGCCAACAGGATTTCATCAAACTTGCCTTGAGGAAAGCAGAGCAAGTAGGCCCGACCGACCCGCTCGCGCTCAACCAAGTGCTTTCGGGCATAACCAGCAGCTTGACCGTCGACAGCGGTTTTTCCACCGGCCTCATGATCAACCTCGCTCTGCACATGAGCCATGCCAATGTCTCGGGGATCCCCAACTGGACCTACCCGACCGTGAACTCGGCGGCAGTACCTGGGGCATTGGATGCGGTGCCCTCGCTTGACCAGGCAGTTGTGAGCGAGTGGCTCGACTATGGCGAGCCAAGGACCACGGCAGCGACCACCGTTCTCGGGTCTGGAGCGACCCTCGAAGACGTCCTCCTTACCTCCTCGATAGCCAACCCTGGTTACCTGCCGGCACAGCAAACGACCACCGAGGTCGAGCCGGACGCATCGTCCTACTACCAAGGCCGCTACATCCCGCCTGGCCTGTTACCTGGCCAGGTCCCGCCCAACTGCCCGTCATAGAACCGCCGGAGGCGAGGCTGGCGACAACGGCGCGGGGGTCGAAGGAGGAGCGAAGCGCGAGTGCGCTTGGGCCCGCGACCTAGGCTGGGTCGCCGTGGCTGAAACCCCTCCCAGTCCTGCCTCTCCTTCCCATCCTTCCTCGGGCGGGCCAGCGAGCCCCGGGCCCGAGCAGCCATACCAGGCCCTTTACCGGCGCTATCGTCCGCGCCGGTTCTCAGAGGTGCGTGGCCAGGACCACGTGACCCGCGCCCTGCGCAATGCGGTGAGAGAAGGGCGGGTGGCTCATGCGTACCTGTTCAGCGGGCCGAGGGGGACGGGCAAGACTTCGACGGCACGCATATTGGCGATGGCTCTCAACTGCGAGTCGCCAGAGGGTGGAGAGCCTGACGGCACATGCCTGTCGTGCCGGTCGGTCCGTTCGGGGGCGTCGATGGACGTGTTCGAGCTGGACGCCGCCTCCAACCGGAAGCTCGATGAAATGCGAGAGCTTCTCTCGCGCGTAGCCCTCGGGACCCCCGGCCGCTGGAAAGTCTACATAATTGACGAGGTCCACCAGCTGACCTCGGACGCGGCGAGCGCTTTGCTCAAGACGCTCGAAGAACCGCCCAGTCATGTGGTTTTTGTCTTGGCTACGACTGACCCGCAAAAGGTGCTGCCGACGATCTTGTCGCGGGCCCAGCACTTCGAGTTCCACTTGCTGGACGGGCAAGTCCTCACTGACTTGCTCAGCGAGGTCAATACAGATGCAGGGCTCGGGCTGAGCACGCAAGCCGTCCGGCTCGCCGTAGAGAGAGGGCGGGGCTCGGCGCGAGATGCTGAGTCCGCGCTCGAACAGTTAGCTGCGGCGGGCGAAAGCGAAGACGACACGGCCCCTTTGTCAGAGCTCATCGATGCGCTCGCCGATTACAGCGTCGACCGGTCGCTGCGGGCGGTTGCGCTGGCGATTTCGGGCGGGAGGGACCCGCGCCGGCTTGGCAACGATTTGGTCGAGTACATGCGCAACGCGTTCCTCGCGCACCAGGCTCCCTCACTCGTACTGTGGCCGAGCGGCGCGACGGCTCAGTTAGCCGAACAAGCGACAAAAATGGGGCTCCCCTACTTGGTCCGCTGCATGGAGGCTCTCGGACAGGCATTAGCTGACATGCGCGATGCCGTCGACCCGCGGGTGACCCTGGAGGTGGCGCTCATCCAGCTGGCTTCCCCGGGTACAGGCACGAGCATGACCTCATTGCTCGAAAGGATCGAGCGTTTGGAGCGGCGCTTAGCCCCAAGTTCCGGGCCTTCTCCCGCTCCGGCGCCCCTCGCACCACCAACGCCTGGTGCGAGCCAAAGCGCTCCGGGGCCGCGGGCGCAAGCGTCTAGTCCGCTTGCATCGAGGCCGGCTGCGACTAGCCCGACCCTGCCCGCTAATGCTCCTGCTGCGCCAGCTACCGGGCCCACACGGGCGAAGGCGGCACTTGGGGCCATATTGAAGGGCGACAGCCCGAGCCCTCAAGCGTCGGCACCGCCAAGTGCCAACGCGACAATACAGCTCGGAGAAACTGCACCGCCCAGTCCCGCGCGACCACAGTCGAGCGCCGCCACTTCTCTCGTCCTACCCACTCGCGACGCGCTGACAAAGGCGTGGGGCGATACGGTGCTGACAAAGCTGAGCCGCCAGGCTCAGGTCTACATGGCCCGCGGGCGCTTCACAGAAGTTACCAATGGTGCAGCCGTTTTTGCGCTCCCCGACCGAGGGTGGTTGGAGCGGGCGAGCAATTTTGCGGGAGAGGCCGAAAACGCATTGGCCGGCTACTTCGGCCAACCCGTCCCATTGTGCCTCGTGATAGACAAGGGAGCGGTGCCGGCGGCATCACCCGCTGCTGGCACTCAGGAGACCTACGACCTCGATGAGCTGAGCGAGCTCAGCGAGGCATCGAGCGTGCCGGCCCTCCCGGTTGAGCAAAGGATCCTGGAAGCTTTCCCCGGGTCGGTCCTCGACAGCTGAGTGAGCCATGATGTACGCCGCTCCTGTCCAGGAGCTGATCGACGAGCTGGGCCGCCTGCCCGGTATCGGCCCAAAATCGGCTCAGCGCATTGCTTTTTATATATTGAAATCGCCGACCGAAGACGCCGCTCGCCTTGCCAACTCGATCAATGCCGCCAAGTCCAGGGTCACGTGGTGCAGCCGGTGCTTCAACATCGCCGAGGGCCAAGCAGGCGCCGAGTGCGCCATCTGCACCGACCCGCGCCGCGACCCGAGCGTGCTTTGCGTCGTAGAAGAGCCGAGAGACGTGGTCGCCGTGGAAAAGACCGGCGAGTTCAGGGGTCGTTACCACGTGCTTCTCGGGGCGCTCAGCCCGATCGACGGCATCGGTCCTTCGCAATTGCGCATCAGGGAGCTGCTCGCCCGGTTGGACGGCGAGGGCGTCAAAGAGGTCATCTTGTGCACGAACCCAAATATCGAAGGCGACGCAACGGCTCTCTATCTTGCGAACCTCCTCAAGGACCTCGCCGTGCGCGTGACGCGGATAGCGAGCGGGCTGCCGGTCGGGGGTGACCTCGAGTACGCCGACGAGCTCACGCTCGGCCGGGCGCTCGAGGGCCGCCGAGAGGTCAATTAGCAAGCTAAGGTACGAGGCCGTTGCGGTGCGCGTAGGCGGCTGCCTGGGCGCGGTCCCTGCTGCCGGTTTTGGCAAAAATCCGGTTCACATGAGTCTTGACGGTGGACTCGGCAACATAAAGCGTTTCTGAGATCTCGGTGTTTGAGAGGCCCTGCGCGATCAAGCCGAGCACCTCGGCCTCGCGCTCTGTCAAGCTGTCGGGGAGCTCCCCGGGACGCTGTGGGCGGTTACGGGCAGCGCCAACGAGTGCGCTCTGCGCCGCGGCGCCCATCACCGAAAGGCCCGCCGCAGCGGCGTCCAACGCCCGGTGGATGTCCTCGCGGGAGGCATCCTTTGTCAAATAGCCGACAGCGCCCGCAGCCAAGGCGTTGACCACAGATTCGTCGTCGGCGTAGGTAGTAAGGACAACCACCCGCACTGTCGGGAACCTCTCGGAAATAGCCTTTGTTGCCTCGACGCCGTCCATCCGCGGCATGCGCAAGTCCATCAAGATGACATCGGGCAAGCTCTGAGCGCTCATGGCAGCAAGTAGCTCAACTGCCTCTTGGCCGTCGGATGCTTCGCCGACGACGTCCGTCCCGGGGAAAACACCAACGATCGTGGCTAAACCCTCACGGATAACGCGTTGGTCGTCAACGATGAGCACCTTCACGCCGCCACCTCGGGCGCCTTCACGCCGGCACCTCCGCCGAGACCCGCCAGCCCTGCCCGACCGGGCCGGCGTCGAAATGACCGCCAACGAGCGCGAGCCGCTCTGCAATGCCCTGCAGGCCGTAACCGCTCCCTCCCGCCTGCGCGGCTTTGGTGGCTGGTGAGGGCAGATGCGCCGGGCCATTTTCGACGTCGAGATGGACACCGTGGCTGCTGTACTGCAAATGGACGGTGACGGGCGCGCCGGGGGCGTGCTTCATGGCATTGGTGATCCCTTCCTGAGCGGTCCTGTAGAGGGAGAGCGAGACTTCTGGCGACAACTGGTGGGATGTGCCCTCGACGGAAAGGGTGATGCCCGAGGCTTCGCACAGCCGGCTGAGCTGGTCGACGAGCGGGGCGGAGTCCTCTCGCAACGCGCGGACAGCCCCTCGGGCTTCGTCGAGGCCACGGTGCACGAGCTTGCGGGCGGTCGCAAGTTGCTCTTTGAGCCGCGGGCTCGCAGAAGGTTCTGAATCGACGACGGTCTCGAGGGCCTCGAGCTGGAGGGACAGGGCGGACAACGTGTGGGCGAGGACGTCGTGCAGCTCACGAGCGAGATGGTTCCGTTCAGCGAGCAGCTCTGCCCGTGCGCGCGCGATTTCTGCACGCTCTTGTTCTACGGATAGAAGGAGCTCTTGGCGGGCTCGCTCGTCGGTCTGCCGACGGCTTATCCCCATCACCGTCCCGCCGCACGCTGCCGCCAAGCCCCCATAGACGGCGTCAAAGGAACGGCCTCTTGTTGCGACCACGCTCACCATCGCCACCAGCCCGGGAACTGCTAGCAAAGCTGCCACCTGGGCCCGGAAAGCCACTGTCGCCCCTAGCGCCGCAACGGCGGGGAACGCGAGCGCTATCGGAGCGAAGCCAACGAGGGCCCCCCCGCACAAGCCCATTGCAAGGAGCGCTGCCGCCTGCCCAGGTTGCACAGCGAGCAACCGGGCGGCGACCCATCCCATCCAGCCCAGCGCCGCTGCCAGGAGCAGGCAAAGGGCTGCAAGGTGCGCACCCTGCAGCCCGAGGCTCGTTTCATTCGACACCGTCCAGGAAAGCAAGCCGAGGAGCGCCAGGTTGAGCGCCAAGGCGAGGGGGGGCGCCCCCCCTCGCGCCCCTGGGCTATCAATAAGAACGATCACCGCCGACCATCATGCTCGACCGGCCACCGTAGAGAGGGCGAGCCGCCCGCGTGAGCTGCCCCATCGACTGGAGCGAGAAAGCACGCCAACCCAGGACGGCCGTCCGCACGACGACTTCTGAGATCGCCATGAGCAGCAGCGCGGCGACCCATGCCTCCATCGTGATGTGGTGCGAAGCGCTGAAGCGGGCAACAGCGCTCTCCCCCCCGTGCGCAGCGTAGAGCTGGAAGGCAAAGCGCGAGCCCGTGCCGATCACCCAGAAGAGGGCCGCTGCCAAACGGGCACGGGCTACGGGTTCGCCATTGGCGTTTGGGCTGACCTTGGTAAAAAGCCCGCTCAGGCAGCCGAGAATTGCGCCATAAAGCGCCACCACGACCACGAGGACGACGTCGTTGCCCGCAGTCGGTATGCCGTTGAAGTAAGTGGCTGCCGCGTAGGCAACTATGCCGAGGGGAACGAGCAAGGTGCGCACCGTTAGGCGCCTCCCCCGGAGCTGGAGGAAGACGATGCCGATGAGTGCTATGTCAAGGACGTAATCGGTGAAAGTCATAAATCAAGTATGCGGACAAGGCTCTTTTCGGCCGTCCATCTCGAGTTGGGTTGTAGGGTGGGCCCGCGCTCCACCTCGTGATGGAAGGTCAGGAATACGCATGTCGGGGGTGGCCCCCACCTGGACGACGGTCCCAGCCAGGTGCACACGGGTGCGCGCGGCACTGAAGTGACCACCAGAAAACTTCGGCATTATGGACATGTGAGCGTCGCTCCGTGCCTGCGGCCGTGCGCCCCAGCCTGCCCGGGAGGGCCTGCCAATTTCCAGGGGATCTTTTTCGGTTACCGCCTTCAGGAAGGTCGGAGCGGGTAGCCGGTGAAGGTATTTCTCCTCGATGGCACTTACGAGCTCTTCCGGCACTACTACGGCGTGCCGCCTCACGAGAACCAAGCCCGAGAAGAGGTGGGTGCAACGAGGGGCGTCGTCAGCTCTGTCCTCGGGATGCTGGAAGAGGGGGCAACGCACATTGGAGTGGCCACCGACCACGTGATCGAGTCTTTCCGGAACGCCCTTTGGGCCTCTTACAAGAGCTCCGCCGGGGCCCCCGCGAACTTGCTTTCGCAGTTCGGTCTCCTGGAGGAGGCCTTGGAGGCAATGGGCGTCGTCGTGTGGCCGATGACCGACCTCGAGGCCGACGACGCTTTAGCGTCGGCAGCGGCCGTGGTGAGCGAAGACCCGTCGGTGGAGCAGGTCCTCATCTGCACACCCGACAAGGACCTCGGCCAATGCGTCAGGGGTGACCGCGTTGTCTGCCTGGACCGGCGCAAACGCCTCATCGTCGACGAGGACGCCGTCCGGGCGCGCTTCGGCGTCGGCCCAGGAGCTGTGCCCGATTGGCTCGCTCTCGTCGGCGACAGCTCCGACGGCTTCCCGGGCCTCCCGGGGTGGGGGCCGAAGGCCGCCACGACGGTGCTCGCACATTACGGCTCGATCGAGGCAGTCCCCCGCGAGCCGCGCGCTAAGTGGCCCGTGGACCTGCCAGTGAGCCGCGCCGAGGCGTTGAGGGCAGTGCTGGACGAGGCTTACGAGGCGGCGATGCTTTTCAAGAGGTTGGCCACCTGTGTCGTAGAGCGTGGCCTGCTACCGCCCCCTGAGGCGGCCACTGGCAGCCTCGAGTGGCACGGGCTGGCACCGGCGTTTGGCGAGATGTGCATGCGCCTGGACGCACCCGTGCTACTGCAGCGAGCCGAAGGCCTCGCAGCGAAACGACTTTAGGGCCCCCGAGGACAAGGCGGTCCCTTACGGTAAGCCGGCGACGGCGGCCGCGCCGCCAAGCTTCATGTCGGGCACTTCGAGCGCCTCGGCCAGCAGGTCCAGGTAACGCTCCCGGCTCACCTCGACAGCTCCCAGGCTGCTCAGGTGCGGGGTCTGCCACTGCACGTCAAGGAGGCGCCCACCGCTCGCCTGGAGCAGGCGCACCAAGGCGACCAGGGCGACCTTTGATGCGTCAGCCTCGCGGTGGAACATCGATTCACCAGCGAAAAAACCGCCCATGGCGACTCCATAAAGGCCTCCCGCGAGTGCTCCGCCCGCCGACCATGCCTCGACGCTGTGCGCCCAACCGAGCTCGTGGAGCCGGCTGTACGCCGCGCGCATGGGCCCACTGATCCAGCCTCCCGGCCGGCGCGGGTCGGCGCAGTCGGCGACCACGTCGTGGAAGGCCGCATCCACGGTCACCTCGAAACGCCTGAGCGACCTACGCAGCGAGCGGCTGACCACCAAGCCCCCCAGGGGCACGACCGCACGTGGGGCTGGCGACCACCACGCGAGGCGGTGGCCAATGGGCATGGGGAACAGGCCACACCTGTACGCGGCGAGGATCGTCCCCGGCTCCAGGTCGGCGCCCACCCCAACGACGTCTGTCGGGCCCGCCAACGCCGCTTGAGCCCCAGCTGAGCAGGGAAAGCTCCACTTGGTGGGCGGCGGCTCGAGCGGCTCGACAGGTGGGGCCACGCCCGCCAGTCTTGCCCTCAGGCGACGACCGAAGTACCAGAAGCTTCCTGGCCGTGCTCCTGGCACGGAGCGAGGCCGACCAGCACGGCAACCGCTTCGACATGGCCCGCTCCGACATGGCCCGTTCCGGGCGGCTCCTCGGTGAGCTCGTCGAGGTCGTCCTCGGCATGTGGGGGCGAAAATTCGGGCAACATGTCCCTGAGCGCCCGCAGGGCTCGCGCCGCCGAGCTCTTCACGGTGCCAGGCGCGCAGCCAAGGCGCCGTGCGATCTCGGCCTCTGAAAGGTCCTGGTAATAACGGAGCAAAAGGACCTCTCTCTGGCGAGAAGGCAGCTTCGCGAGCGCTCCCCGTACGAGCTCGCGGTCGTCCACAGCGTCAGTGCGGGGCAGTTGGGCAAGCTCGGGAAGGTCGCCGACGTTTACCCGAGACCCCCACTTGCGCCAGTTGGAGCGGCAAGTGTTGACAACAATTTGGCGCACATAAGCCTGTTGACGCCAACGCTCTTGGCTCGCCACCCGCGGCCAGGCACCCATTGCTTTTACCAGCGAGGCTTGGACGGCGTCCTCAGCGTCCTCACGCCGTCCCGTCACGGCTTGAGCGACGCGCACCAACATAGGCCGCGCGGAACTAGCAAGTTGCTCGAAACTAACAGCCTCTCCAAAGGCACCCGCCTCTGTCACCTCTCCGCAACCGACTGCGCCCACTCCGTCTCCTGTCTTCAAATCCTCTCGCCCATAGGACTACCACTACGTTGGCGCGCAAACGTTGCACCCTCCATGGGGAGGGCTTGCCATGCACACGAACGATTGATTTTTGGCTGATGACATAACAGCGCTAACGTTGCCCGCCATGGCCGAGCTCTCAATGGGGCAGCACCTCGAAGAACTCGAGCGGCGAAAGGAAAAAGCGCTTCACGCGGGCAGCCAAGAGGCGGTGCAACGTCAGCATTCTCGCGGCAAGATGACCGCCCGCGAGAGGATCGACTACTTGCTCGACGACGGGTCCTTCCAAGAGCTCGACATGCTGGCACGGAGCCGGTCCGAAGCAACCCCGGAGGAAAGGCGCGCCTACACCGACGGCGTTGTCACCGGCTTCGGGACAATAGACGGGCGGAAAGTCTGCATTTTTGCTCAAGATTTCACCGTTGCCGGGGGGACCCTGGGCGAGGTTTCGGGCGAGAAGATCCACAAGGTCCAAGACCTCGCCTACTCACTTGGGGTGCCCCTAATCGGCGTCAACGACGGTGGGGGTGCCCGTGTCCAAGAAGGCGTGGTCGCCCTTCACTATTACGGCGGGATCTTCCGCCGCAACGTTGCGGCTTCGGGCGTGGTCCCGCAGTTGAGCGTGATCATGGGCAGCTGCGCAGGTGGGGCCGTTTACAGCCCTGCGATCACCGACTTCGTCTTTATGGTGGAGGGGACCTCGCAGATGTTCATCACCGGGCCCGACGTCGTGAAGACCGTGACCGGAGAGGACGTCACTCACGAGCAGCTCGGGGGCGCTCTCACGCACGCCACCAAGTCAGGCGTGGCGACGTTCCTTGCGCTGGACGAAAAGGCCTGCCTGGACCAGGTACGCGAGCTGCTTTCCTACCTCCCGTCAAACAACCTCGAACAACCCCCGGCACGGCCCGTGGGCGACGACCCCGACCGGGCCGTCGCAGAGGTGCTCGGTGTGGTCCCCGACAACCCTCATGCCCCCTACGACATAAAGCCAATTGTGCGCGCCGTCCTCGATGGGGGCGATTTCCTCGAGTACCACCGGCTCTGGGCCGTGAACCTTGTCTGTGGGTTCGGCCGGCTCGGCGGGCGCGTGGTCGGCGTCGTTGCCAACCAGCCCCACGTCCTGGCAGGCGTGCTCGACATCGACGCTACTGAAAAAGGCGCCCGCTTTGTCCGCACCTGCGACTGCTTCAACATCCCGGTGCTAACTTTCGTGGACACCCCGGGTTTCATGCCCGGGACCGACCAGGAGCACGGAGGGCTGGCACGCCGCGCTGCCAAGTTGCTCTACGCATATTGCGAAGCGACTGTCCCGAAGATCCAGGTCATCGTTCGCAAGGCTTATGGGGCGGCTTATGTGCTCATGGGCTCAAAGTCGATCGGTGCCGACCTCGCTTACGCCTGGCCGAGCGCCGAGCTCGCCGTGATGGGCCCCGAAAGCGCTGTCGACCTCCTCTACCGGGCTGAGCTCTCCGGCGCGCCCCAGGGGAGGAGGGCTGAACTGGTAGACGCGTACAAGCAGGCCAATGCCAACCCCTATCTAGCTGCGGAACGAGGGTACATCGACGACGTGATAGAACCCGCCAGTACACGCAGGGTGCTCTCCCAGGGGCTGGAAATCCTGTCCGGCAAGCGGCAAGAGCCTGCTCCCCGCAAACACGGCAACCTCCCTCTATGACGCCCTGATGGCAGGCCCGCCCGACCTCAAACCAGCCGGCCTGAGAGTGGAACTGCTCATGAGCGACCTCGCGCGCCGGCCTTCTGCCGACGAAGTAGAGGCCATCAACGTCGCGGTCCGGGCCGTCCTCGGGCTTGCTTTTGAGCCACCGTCGCCGGGACCGCAGCACTGGAGGTTTTCCGGGCGCTGGTGGCAACAAGGAGCGTCGGGAGCACCACGCTGGGCGAGGGGAACCTAACGGCGGCTTTTTCCCCCACCTGTGGACTGGTTGTGGAAAAAGAGGGGAACGCGCTGGGGACTACCGCAGCACGCACTGAGCGCTGCCCGCCACGAGCCGCCCGACCACGCTGGCGGCAAAGCCGAGCTTGTTGAGCAGCTCCAGTGCCTCGCCAGCAACGTCCTGAGCGACCGCTACGACCATGCCGAGCCCGAGGTTGAAGGTCCGGGCCATTTCGCCATCGTCCACACCCCCCGCCTGCTGGACCTCGGAAAAGATCCTGGGGACAGGCCAGGAACCCATTTCGAGGACCGCGTCGAGGTCGGGGGGCAGGGCGCGCGGGACGTTCCCGGGGAGGCCGCCGCCGGTTATGTGGGCAACCCCCCTGACCTCGAGGGACCGGATAAGCGCCAGCACGCCCGGGGAATAGATGATCGACGGGCGCAAGAGCTCGTCCGCAAGAGTGAAACCGGCACCAGGCCAAGCTTCCGCTTCCAAGGCCCTGCCGGCCCCCCTGACAAGCGCGGCTCGGACCAGCGAGTAGCCATTGGAGCGCAGGCCTCCCGAGTGCAGCCCGACGAGCGCGTCGCCTTCCCGTGGCCGGGTGGCGCTGCCAGGCCCCAGGAGCCGGTCTCGCTCGACGATCCCGACCGCGAACCCGGCCAGGTCCATCTCGCCCGAAGGGAGCTGGCCCGGGTGCTCCGCCAGCTCTCCACCCAATATCGCGCAGCCTGCCTGGCGGCACCCCTCGGCGATCCCCGACATCACCGTAGCGACGGCCGCTGGCTCGATGTGGCCCCAAAGCTGGTAGTCCAGCATGAAGAGAGGCTCCGCTCCCTGGCAGACGAGGTCATCTACGCACATCGCAACAAGATCTATCCCGATGGCCCCGAGCCTTTGAGCTTGCACTGCTATAGAGAGCTTCGTGCCTACGCCGTCGGCCGACGCGACGAGGACCGGTTTGCGGAACCCCGACGGGAGAGCGAACAGCCCGCCAAAACCCCCGATCTCCCCGATCACCTCCGGGCGTGACGTGGACGCGACTGATGCCCGCATGAGGCGAACGGCTTCCTCGCCGGCTTCGATGTCCACGCCGGCGGCGGCGTAGGTGAGCGGCGCCGGCCGGCCCTGTTGAGTCACTGATAGGCCACTGCGCAGAGCTACCAGGGCACGCTCTCGGCGCTCTGTACAGGCACTGGCACCTGCACGAGAGCGACTGGGTGTGCCCTTGCGTGCTGGGCTTGCTGGGCCGGGGCCGGGACCGGGTAATTGCCTGTCAGGCAGGCGTCACAAAAGCCCGCCCCTGGGACGCCGGTCGCCTTTTTGAGCGCCTCCAAGGACAGGTAGGCAAGGCTGTCAGCACCCAGGTAGTCGCGGATCTCCCCGACTTCGAGATCTGCCGCTACCAGTTCGGCACGGGTGCCCGTGTCGAGGCCATAGAAACATGGCCAACGGTAGGGGGGTGAGGAAATCCGCAAGTGGACTTCCCTCGCGCCGGCTTCGCGCAGCATCGCGACCATCGCCCGCGTCGTCGTGCCGCGCACGATCGAATCGTCGACCACCACAAGGCGCTTACCCGATATCGCCTCTCTCAATGGGTTGAGCTTCCGGCGAACCCCGCTCGCGCGCTGGCCAGGGTCGGGGTTGATAAAGGTCCGGCCTACGTAGCGGTTCTTAACCAGCCCATGGCCAAAGGGGGCCCCGCTGCGGCGGCTGTAGCCCTCTGCGGCGGGGAGCCCCGAGTCGGGGACGCCGATCACCATGTCAGCGCTGGCAGGGGCCTGCTCCGCGAGCTGTTCGCCCATCCGCACCCTCGCTGCATGAAGCTCCTGGCCGTACAACCGGCTGTCGGGGCGGGCGAGATAGACGAACTCGAACAAGCAGAGCGCGGGCTGCACTCGCTCGGGAGGCCAAGGGCGCACGCTGTTGCAGCCCTCGGGCCCGATCACCAGGACCTCACCAGGCTCGACCTCCCGAACGAAGTGCGCGCCGGCGATGTCGAGCGCAGGCGTCTCCGAGGCAAGGACCCACCCGTCGTCGAGCTTGCCGAGGCAGAGCGGGCGGAAACCGTTGGGGTCACGGGCACCGATCAGTTGCGCCCGGTCCGCAAGTACGAGCGAGAACGCTCCCTCCAGCGTAGGTAGTACCTCGACCAGGGCGCCCAACAGCGATGTGGCACCCGAGGCCACAAGCCGCCGTGCGAGCAGCTCCGCCATGAGATCCGAGTCGCTGCTCGCGATCCCCGGGAGCATGCCGGCGGAGGCGGCCAGCTCTGTGACGTTGGTGAGGTTGCCGTTGTGCCCGAGAGCGAACTCGGTACCCCCGGCTTGGCGGTACATCGGTTGAGCGTTGTGCCAGCTCGAACCGCCCGCAGTGGAATAGCGGGTATGGCCGACGGCCAGGTGCCCGACGAGGCTGGCAAGCTTGTAGTCGTTGAAGACCTGGGAAACGAGGCCCATGTCCTTGACCACCATCATGTTGGAACCGTCGCTTACCGCGATCCCCGCCGACTCCTGGCCCCGGTGCTGGAGCGCATGCAAACCATCAAAAACTATCGCTGCGACATTGCGCCCGGGCGCGTAGACACCAAAGACACCGCATGCCTCGCGAGGACCAGAGCTGAGAGCCGCGCTGTTCACCTGTCCATTCTCTCATGGCCGGGGCCCCTCGCCGACGTACCCCCGTGCCTGCCCGCTGCGGGCGTTACCGTGGGGCAGAAATGATCGACCTCCACACCCATTCGAACGTCTCTGACGGGTCCGTCTCCCCCGAAGACCTCGTTGACCTTGCGGTCGAAGCCGGCCTGACAGCGTTCGCGCTCACCGACCACGACCGCCAGGACGGTATCCCCGCTGCCCGTGAGAGGGCCGACGACGCGGGGCTCGAGCTCGTCCCGGGCGTCGAGATCTCCTGCAACCACGCCGGCACCATGCATATGCTCGTCTACTTCCTCGAACCTGGCCAAGGCCCGCTCCAAGACGAGCTCGGGCGTCTCCAAGTTGCCCGTGAGGCTCGCAACGAGCGCCTGGTCGCTCGCCTCGCCGAGCTCGGCCTCCCCCTCAGCCTTGACGAGCTCCTCGTCGAGGCGGGCCCAACGGGTGCCGGCAGGCCGCACGTGGCCGCCATCCTTGTGCGCAAGGGTTATGCCACGTCGGTCCAGGACGCTTTTGACAGGTTCCTCGGCAAAGGCGCTCCTGGTTACATGGAAAAGGAACGTCTCGACCCGCTGCCCGCCATCTCGCTTGCGCTCGCCTCCGGCGCGTTAGCGGTGCTCGCTCATCCACTTTCCCTCGAACTTTCGCCGTCTCAGCTGGGAACGACTGTCCGCGAGCTTGCCGAAGCGGGCCTTGCCGGCATGGAGTGCATCTACGGCCGCTATGACCGCCAAGAGCGCGCCGACCTGGCGGTACTGGCGGCGCGCTCAGGGCTGGCTATCACCGGTGGCTCCGACTACCACGGGACCTACAAGCCGGACCTCAGTGTCGGAACGGGGAGAGGCGACCTCCACGTCCCCGACGGTGCTCTCGAAGCGCTTCGGGCGCGGCTGAAGGCGTAAGGGGGGGCGAGGTGGCCGCACCGGCAGGGACGGGCTCAGGGGCGTCGGCGCTCGCAAGCAGCTCGCTCGCACCCGCATAAGACCCGAGGGCTTTCGCCCGGTCCTCACAGATGCGCAGCGTCACGTGGAACTCCAAGCTGTCGCGGCGAGTGGGCAAAAAGTAAGCAATTTCGTACGGCAAGAGGCCGAGCCGGACGCTCAGCTCGAGCAAAGGCACAAGGGAGCCGGGCGTGTAGACCCCGGTGTGCACGTCCATGTACTCACCGGTTTGTTTGTGACGCTCACAAGCGGCAAATGCGGCCGCGTCAGGATCGGGCACATCTGCCCGCCTTACACCTGTGTAATCGGCCGTCCCCGCCCACAGGCCGAGGGTGTCGACCATGCCGTCGATCGTCGTCACATGCGCAAAAAAGTCGAACAACTGCCCGTACGAAGGGGCCTTGAGCTCTCGCAGGTACCAATCGACCCAGTCGCCGGGCCTCGTCAGGGGACGGTTCAAGTCGAAGCAAAAGCGTTTGTCCGGCACTACGAGCGAGACGAGGCCGTCGCCGGTAAGGGCCCGGGCAACGTCGCGCAGCCAACCGACCGGGTCAGCCAGGTGCTCCAAGACGTGAGAGGCGATCAGGTAATCAAAAGGCCCGTCAGGCCCAATGGCCTCCGAAAGTGACGAGCCGTCCTTGATCACGTAATCGACATCGACTATTTCGTCCAAGTGCGGGCGCATGAGGGAGTTGGCGCTGTACGCACGCCGCAGCTCTTCGGTACTGCGGTGGTCGACATAAAAGATCTTGCCCTCCGACTTCTTCACCCGCGGCCGCGAGAGCGGGCCGATCTCCAGGCCACGCATGCGCCCGGTGTCGAGGAGCGCGAGGGCGGGGTCGCCTTCGCTCACGCCGGCACCCGGCCGCCGTTGCCGTCTTCGCTCCTGTCTGTGGGCTTGACAAGCCCAGAAAAAGCAGCGGGCAAGGCGGTTCCCCAAATGGACTTGGCGTCAGCGAGAGCGATGTCGACCAAGCCCAGAACGACCACCCGCGCACCACCGCCAATGCCGATCTGCCGTGCCGGCACATCGGCTGCCGCCGCGCGCTCGAGCACCTCAGTGAGAAGCGGGCCCGGCACGCTCACCAAAACCCGGGAGGGGCCTTCGCCGAAGAGCTCCCTCCGGTCCGAGATCCCCTCAACTCGGCACCCTGTCGTGCCTTGTACCGCCATTTCCGCCAGCGCCAAGCCCAAACCCCCCGCAGAGACGTCGTGAGCCCCGTCGAGGAGCCGGTCGTTCGCGAGACCGGCCACCAGAGCGAGGAGGCGTGAATGTAAGGCGAAGTCAATTTCGGGGAGCGAGCCGCCAAAGTCACCTTCTCCGCCCTCGTCCGCGAGGTGCCGTCCCTTCTCGGCCGCCCAACGCGATCCCACAAGCGAAACAGCCGCGCCGTTATCAGGCCCAAGAAGGACGATATGGCTTCGCTCGCCAAATTTGGGCACTGGGATCCCCGTGCGTAGGTTGTCGATCAAGCCGAGCATCCCGATCACCGGTGTCGGGTCGATGTCGGTGCCCTTACTTTCGTTGTAGAGGCTGACATTCCCGCCGACGACGGGGATCTCGAGCGCTTGACAGGCTTCGGCCATACCGTCTACCGCCTCAGAAAGCTGCCACATGACCTCCGGGTGCTCTGGGTTCCCGAAATTGAGGCAGTTCACAAGCGCAACGGGGCGGGCGCCCGTGCAGGCGACATTGAGCGCAGCCTCAGCGACGAGCAAGCGCGTGCCGGCGCGCGGGTCGACGGCGCACCACCGCGGGTTGCCGTCTGTGGAAAGCGCCATCCCCCGCGGCAGTGCCTCCCGGGGCCCGACTACGCCTGGGGCGGCCAGGCGCAGGACAGCGGCGTCCGCACCAGGTGCGACAACGGTATTGAGGAAAAGCTGATGGTCGTACTGGCGGAAGACCCACGACGGGCCCACCAGGAGCGCGAGCAGCTCGGCTTCGACCTCCTCCCGGCGCGCCGCCTCGTCCAGCTCGGCCACCCTTGGCGGCCCAGCCCCGGGGCCCTGGGGGACCGGCTTCTCCGGTTTGCGCATCGGCCTGTTGTAAAGGGGCGCGTCTTCATGGAGGCTTGCGGCGGGGACGTCCGCGAGCACCTCGCCCTCCCAGCCGTCCAGCACCCTGAGGCGCCCGGTACCGGTCACTTTGCCGATCACCGTGGCTCGCACCTCCCAGCGCCTGCAGACCTCCATCACCTCGGCTAAGACGTCAGGAGAGACGATCGCGAGCATCCGCTCTTGACTTTCGCTCGTCATTATCTCGAACGGTTCGAGGCCCGGTTCTCGCAGGGGGACGGCGGCGACGTTGACGTCCATGCCGGCTCGCCCGCGGGAGGCCGTCTCGCTCGTCGCGCAGGTTATCCCGGCGCCCCCAAGGTCCTGGATCCCCACGGCAAGGTGCCTGTCGAGCAGTTCGAGAGTCGCTTCGATGAGGCGCTTCTCCTCGAACGGGTCGCCCACTTGCACGTTCGGCCGCTTGGCCGCCTCGGCCTCGGCGTCTTCACCGAACGCCGCTGAAGCTAGCACGCTCACGCCGCCGATCCCATCGCGCCCTGTCGCCGAACCGAGGAGGACGGCGAGGTTGCCTTCGCCCACGGCCCGCCCGAGCACAATCCGCTCGACAGGCAGGACCCCGCAGCAGAGCACGTTGACAAGGGGGTTACCCGCATAGCAGGGGGCAAATTCGAGCTCCCCCCCGACAGTGGGCACACCGACGGCGTTCCCGTAGCCCGAGATCCCGCTCACTACTCCATTGGCCAGCCAGCGGTTGCGCGGGTCGCTCAGAGGCCCAAAACGCAAAGGGTCCATGAGGGCGACGGGCCGGGCCCCCATCGTAAAAATGTCGCGGATTATCCCACCGACCCCGGTCGCCGCACCCTGGTAGGGCTCGATCGCCGAAGGATGGTTATGGCTCTCGATACGGATCGCGATGGCGATGCCATCACCGGCGTCGACCACACCGGCGTTCTCCCCCGGGCCCACGAGGACCTGCTGGCCCTGCGTGGGGAGGCGGCGAAGATGGACGCGCGACGATTTGTAGGAACAATGCTCGCTCCACATGACCGCGTACATCGCGAGCTCGAGATGGTTGGGGCTACGACCGAGAGTTGCCTCGATCGAGGCTGCTTCCTCATCGCTAAGGCCGAGCTGTCGGTACAGCATCACTTCCATGGCACCAAAAGTAGTCAGTGCCCCAGGTCCTTGGCGCTCCAAAAGCCAAGCTCAGGACCTCCGCACCGGCCGCCTTCGGCGTACAGCTTGAGGCGCGAGCACTGCGCCTCCGAAGCGATGTCGATCACGTCGAAAACGATGCCCGGGCCTGCTCCCCGTAACGCCAAGTCACCCTCGCTGCCCGGGCGCGGGAGCTCCGAGGTGAGCAGCACGAACGGCCGCCTGCCATTGCTGGACATGACGGCCGCCTTGCCGAGCGCCTGCCACACGGCCTCGGTGCGCGCAAGGCCGCTCTTGGCCGTCGTGAAGGCCGCAGGCACCTCGAAATACCAAGGTCTCTTGCCGGCGTCCTCGGCGACGAAGTCGGCCGTCGCACCGAGACCGGCCATGCGCGCGCTCTCCTTGGAGATCCGGAACCCAGCACTGGCAAGCATTTCTCCCGCAAGGGCCTTGGCAGTCCTTGGCTCGTTGTAAAGTTCGCTCGCAGCGCTCCCCGGCCTCTGTCGTGCTCGGCGGCCGCGCTTGGCGCGTGCGCTCTCGAGCTCGTCCCTCAAACGCTCCCTGGCAATTACAACATAGCTTTCGTCGGTGTCGTAACCGAGGTAGCGCCTCCCTGCCCGGGCGGCGGCCACGAGGGCCGTCCCCGAACCCATGAACGGGTCCACCACCAGGTCCCCTCGGTAGGTGTAGAGCCTGATGAGGCGCAGCGGTAGCTCGACGGGGAAAGGCGCCGGGTGGTTGACTCTTTTTGCACTCTCGGGTGACAGTTCCCAAACGTCCAGAGTCGCCGCCATGAACTCGTCCGCGCTCAAGTCGCTTTCATAGGGCAGCAAAAATGCCTGCCTTTGCCGCAAGTTCTGTGCCCGGTCGAAACGGCCTTTGCTGGCCAGCACAACTCGCTCAGTGAGGTCGCGCAGAACTGGGTTGGCGGCGCTCCGGAAGGAGCCCCAGGCGCAGGAACCGCTCGCTCCTTCGCCCTTTTTCCATATCACTTCGCCCCGTAGCAAAAGCCCGAGGTCATCTTGCAGGATGCGGATGACGTCGCTCGACAGGCTCCTATAAGGCTTGCGGCCGAGGTTCGCTACGTTGACCGCGACCCGGCCGCCGGGCTCCAGCACGCGTTTGCACTCGTTGAAAACCTCCCGCAACATTGACAGGTACTCGGCGTAGCTCCTCGGGATGCCCCCTGCTCCGAGCGCTTGCTCGTACTCCTTGCCGGAAAAGTAAGGTGGCGAAGTCACTACCAGCGCGACGGAGCCGGCAGGGAGCGGCTTGCCATTGGGGAGGCACATGTGCCGGGAGTCCCCCACGATGCAGGCATCCTCCCCCTGCTGGAGGCGCCGCAGCGGCTCGAGCGTGGTTTCGCTGCTCAGCTCGGGCGGTGGGAAACGGGCGTAAAAGTCGCTGGCGTCGTGCCCTTCCCGCCGTCCAGCCCCAAAAGAGGAAGTAAAAGTGCGCCCTTTTCGTTCCTTCATCGCGCCAGCATGCTGCGGCCACGGCCTCCGCTCACCCAGGCGCCAGCCGAGCGCAAAAACGCTCCCAGGAGCGCAAGGCCATCGGTCGAGCCGAGAAGGTCGCTGGAGGCGCGCTCGGGGTGTGGCATCAGCCCCACCACGTTGCCTTCCTCGTTACAGACTCCTGCAATGTCATGCGCCGAGCCGTTTGGGTTCCCTATGTAACGCAGCACAACCCGGCCCTCAGCCTCGAGGGCACGGAGCGTTTCGGGCGCTGCGGTGTAGTTGCCCTCGAAGTGGTTTATGGGGACATGAAGGCGCCGCCCGGGCGCCAGCCCGGCAGTGAGGACCGAACGCTCGCTCGCGACTTCGACCTCGACCATCTGGCAGAGGAACGTGAGGCCCTTGTTCTTTTGCAGCGCGCCCGGCAGCAGGTGGGCTTCGGTCAGCACTTGAAAGCCGTTGCATATGCCCACGACCGGGGCCCCCGCGGCCGCTAGCTCTCTAACTGCCGCCATGACGGGCGAAAAACGTGCGATAGCACCCGGGCGCAGGTAGTCACCGTGCGCGAAACCCCCCGGGAGCACGACGGCGTCCAAGTGGCTCAGGTCGGAGGAGCCGTGCCACACGAGCTCGGCGTCCGCCCCCAGCCGCTCGAGTGCCTCGGCCACGTCGTGCTCGCAATTGGTCCCAGGGAAAACGACGACCCCGACCAGCGCAGCCACGCCCCCAAGTTACCTCAAGGCCCTTACGCCGGCGTTCATGCGAGCCCCCGGCCGCTCAACCCCGCACCCTCGGTGCGGCAGGCACGACCGAGACCGAGGCGTCTTCGATCACGGGGTTTGCCAGGAGCCTCCCAACGAGGTCGCTACAGACGCGTTCGGCCTCAACCCTGTCGGCGGCCGCGACTTTCAGGCGAAAAGCCTTGCCGGCACGTACCTCGCTCACGCCACTGAAACCGAGCGCCGGCAGTGCCCGCTCGATCGTTGCACCCTGTGGGTCCGAGATGCCCGGCCGCAACTGCACTTCCACGAGGGCCTCGAACTCAGGCACCGGTGCCACCGGGGCGCGAAGCCATACCGGTCGCTCCCAGATCCTCAGTCGCTCCCGGCCACAGCGCGAACGCAGATGCGCTCAAACGTTCGTACGCCTCGATATAGCGCAGCGAGGTGGAGGTTACGACCTGCGGCGGCAGCGTCGGGGGAGGCGGCCGCTTGGCCCACCCCGAGCTCTCCAGCCAGTCGCGGAGCGGCTGCTTGTCGAACGACGGCGGTGCCGAGCCGGGCTCCCATTGGTCCAGGGGCCAAAAACGCGACGAGTCCGGTGTCATTACTTCGTCGCAGATCGCTAGCTCACCGTCGATCAGGCCGAGCTCGAACTTCGTGTCCGCAATGATGATCCCACGCTGTCTTGCTCGCTGCGCGCCGGTCCGGTACGCCTCCAAGCAGATCTCCCTCGCGGCCGAAGCGGTCTTGTCCCCGATCAGGTCCGCCGCCTCTTCGAAAGAAATGTTCTCGTCGTGGCCGACCGTCGCCTTCGTTGACGGCGTGAAGACCGGCTCGGGGAGCTGCGCTGACTGGAGCAAGCCCGCGGGCAGTTGTTGGCCGTGCATTGTCCCAGAACGCTTGTACTCGGCCCATGCCGAACCCGAAAGGTACCCGCGGACGATGCATTCGATCGGCAGCATCTCAGCTTTGCGGACGACCATCGAGCGGCCTCGGGCGTACTCGGCGGCCAGGCCGACCTCCCCCAGGTCAATTCCGGCAGGGACGCCGACCTCGAGGAGATGTGAAGGCGCCAGGTCCGAAAGCTCACGGAGCCAGAAGGCAGTGAGCGCCGTGAGGGCCCTGCCTTTGGCGGGCACAAGCTCCGACATCACGACGTCGAAAGCCGAGATCCGGTCCGAGGTCAGAAAGAGCAACTTCTCGTCGTCCAGCTCGTAGATTTCCCGCACCTTGCCCGAGTAGACGTGCTTCACGGCGCGCTCCTTCCCGCGGAGAGATGATGGCGCCTCTACAGTAGTCGCCGTGCCCCCGAACTATCGTCAACAACGCGGCGAACCTCTCAAGGCACACGAACGAAAAGGTGCCGTCTTGCTCATTTTGCTCATAGCCTTCGTCGCCGCCGGTCTCGGTGCATGGCAGCTCGCCACCGGGGGCGGAGGCCCCAAGGGCAAGTGCGTGAGCATCACCCTGGCGGGTTCGACCGGTGGCGAATCGATAGTCAAATGCGGCAACCAAGCGCGCTCGTGGTGCGCTACTGAGGCGGAGGCGGCGAGCCCCGTCGCTCCCGAGATCAGGCAGGCGTGCCGCCGAGAGGGGTTCCTCCCGGGCTGATGCTGTGCACGCCGGGCGCCAGGTTGACTTTGGGCGGGCGGCTGCCTAGCGGCTGGCGAAGTCCGCTCGGTAGCTAGCCAGCCGTCGGGCGATATCGCTGTCATGCACCGCGAGGATTTCTGCAGCTAAGACAGCGGCGTTGGCGGCACCGTCGATGGCCACGGTCGCCACCGGGAAACCGCGCG